>JAJTEN010000040.1 GCA_021298155.1 Sphingobacteriales bacterium
GGGCAAATAGCAGGCATGCTTTCGGCTACGGCAGGTATTTTTTTGCCTGGTATTTTACTCATCTTTTTTGCATTTCCTATTTGGAATCAAATCAAAAATTTTGCACCTATTTACAATGCCATTGAGGGAATAAATGCAATATCAGCAGGCTTTGTAGTAGTATCTGCCTATTTGTTATTTTTACCTGTACCCGTAAATGAGGAAAATATGCTCGTATTATTAGGTACATTATTCTTATTATTGTCGACGAAAGTGCCCACGCCTATTATTGTGTTGGCATGTTTAGCTGGAGGCTATTTCTTTTAATGAAAAACATAACAATCATAAGAACCATCATTTGGGTAATATGCATTTTGGGACTAAACCAAAATATGCAGGCTCAAACAAAAAACGATTCAGATTTGGTTCAGTTTACTGGCTTTGTGTTAACCTCAGATAGCAGTAAAACCATACCTTTTGCCACAATCAGAATCATGGGAAGTTCACGCGGAACTTACTCCGACATGCAAGGGTATTTTTCATTTGTGGCTAAGCGTTCTGATGTGTTATTATTTACCTGTGTTGGGTATGTTCCCCGCTATTTTAAAATACCTGAACCCAGTAAATCTTCCAAATACAAAAGCGTAGTTACCCTTCAAATTGATTCATTTGTAATGGAAGAAGCAGTTATTATTGCTCAACCTACAGCCGAACAATTAGATTATATGTTTACCCGGGTAAAATTACCCTACGACGATTATTTAATTGCCCAAAATAACCTGCGCAGAAAACCACTGGCAGATGAGGCTGCCGCCTTGCCAAATGATGGATACACCAATGCCAAATGGAATTTTACAGAGTATGCCAACAAAGCATATTATAACGGACAACCGCAACCCATTCCTGTGCTTGATATCTTTGCTTGGGGCAAATTCCTTAAAGCTCTCGAAAAAGGTGATCTAAAAAGAAAGTAATAGAAGTGTATCTAAATGAAGTCATTTTACGTTATCTAAATGTGTAAAGGTTAAATGATTCAAATGTACAATACAGGTTTACGCTTTATTTTTACGGCAATATGGAAACAGGAGAATTTGTAATTGAAAGAAAAAGTCGAAAACACAATATTTATGGAATAATTGGGACTACCCTTATTCATGGAATCATTGTGAGCATCTTGTTTTTCTATGTATTATATCCGCCAGATCCACCCTTAGAATTTAAGGGAATGATGATGAGTTTGGGCGAAGAAAACATGGGCGGTCCAGCAGAAAATCCGGTGCCCGACCCTAGTACACAAGAGCAATACATTCCTATCAGCGAACAAAATGAGGACCCCAATACGCTTAGTTCTGATGTAGAAGAAAGTGTAGAAATTAAAGATAAAACTAAACCTAAATCAGAAATTAAAACACCTGCTATTACCAAACCTATAGTTCAAGAAAAAAAACCAATACTCGAATTACCTAAAAAAGTAAATGAACAGGCTTTATTTAAAAAATCTAAAAATAGCAATCAAAGTGGGTATGGTGATGGTCCTGAATTAGGCAATGAAGGCAGTGAAGATGGCAGTGAGAATGGCAATAAAGACGGACGCGGAGGGGGAGACAGTGGATTTGGAAGAGGAGATAGCGGACCAGATGGCGTAAGTTTTGATTTAAGTGGCAGAAAAGTTAAACAATTACCCGTAGTAGAAGACAATAGCAAATCAACAGGAAAAGTGGTGGTTCGCATAACAGTTAATAAGAATGGCGAAGTAATCAAAGCTGTTCCTGGGCATTTAGGAAGTACAACCACCGAAACAGCCTTATTACAAAAAGCCAAAGAAGGCGCCCTAAGAACTAAGTTCTCTGCCAGATCTGATGGTCCAGACGAACAATACGGAACCATGACCTTTGTTTTTAAATTTAAACCATAAGGCATTTTTCTCTTTTATTTCGCTACTTTTGAGCCCGTATAAAAGTATTTAAACCAGCCCAACAGCGTAGTGACTTACCAAGAAACACTCAGTTATTTATACGAGCAATTGCCCATGTTTACCAGAATAGGCAGTGCTGCTATCAAAAAAGACTTAACCAATACCGTGGCATTGTGCCGGGCATTAAATAATCCACATACCCAATTTAAAACTATTCACGTTGCAGGCACCAATGGCAAAGGCTCTACCAGCCATATGCTTGCCTCCATTTTACAAGAAGCAGGCTATAAAACTGGCTTATATACTTCACCCCATTTAATTGATTTTAGAGAACGAATTAAGGTAAATGGGACAATGATTT
This sequence comes from Sphingobacteriales bacterium, assembly GCA_021298155.1. Lineage (GTDB taxonomy): Bacteria > Bacteroidota > Bacteroidia > UKL13-3 > UKL13-3 > B1. The sequence goes on from JAJTEN010000040.1 coordinate 2,256, forward strand.
CTGAAGAAAAAGTGGTCGATTTTGTGGCTAAATATCGTACCCTGTTTGAAGAAATTAAACCCTCTTTTTTTGAGTGGACCGTAGCATTGTGTTTCCACCATTTTGCGCAAGAAAAGGTAGATATTGCCATAATAGAAACAGGCTTGGGTGGCAGGTTAGATTCAACCAATATCATACAACCCATTTTAAGTGTTATTACTAATATTGGTTGGGATCATACCGATTTATTGGGAGATACCTTAGCAAAAATTGCCAGTGAGAAAGCAGGGATTATTAAAACAGGTACACCGGTGGTTATTGGGGAACATCAAGAAGAAACATTTCCCGTGTTTATGGGAAAAGCCAAAGCCGAGGAAAGCCCAATAACCTTGGCCATGCAAAAAATAAATATCCTGTATTTTAATAGCTCGCTCAACCATGCCGCTTTTGATGTTCAATTTCAATATGGTTTGCATTGGAAAAATGTGCACTGCGACTTAAACGGAATATATCAAGAAAAAAACATTCGAACGGTGTTGGCATGCTTAGAGCCACTGAGAAAAGCAGCCTATATGATCACCGAGCAACACGTGCGCGATGGCCTAAGTTTTGTAAAGAAAAATACCGGACTCATGGGTAGGTGGCAAATACTTGGGAAAGATCCCTTAATCATTTGTGATACGGGACACAATGTGAATGGAATTGAATATGTTGTAGCGCAACTTGCACAACAAAGCTATCATCATTTACATTGCGTTATTGGGATGGTTAAAGACAAAGACATTGCAAAAGTTTTAGCCTTATTGCCCAAAAATGCAAGTTATTATTTTACCAAAGCCAATATCCCAAGGGCTTTAAACGAAATGGATTTACAAGCACAAGCAGCCACTTTTGAACTATTTGGCAAAAGCTATCCAAGTGTAAAATTGGCTATTGATGCCGCTAAAGCAGCTGCTAAACCAAATGATCTTATTTTTATTGGTGGCAGCACTTTCATAGTAGCAGAAGCGGTTTAAGCCATTTTTTTTATGGCCTTTGCTGCTTGTTTAACTAAGTTTGGACCAGCATATACAAAACCGGTATATACTTGAACCAAACCCGCACCTGCATTAATTTTTTCTACAGCAGAATTGGCATCATGTATCCCTCCCACCCCAATAATGGGAAGTTTGCCTTGTGTTTTATTGCTGATGTATTGAATAATTTCTGTACTTCTTTTTTGTAAAACTTTTCCACTTAAGCCACCTGCTCCTATTGCATCTACCTCAGATTTTGGCGTTAGCAATCCATCTCTTGAAATGGTTGTATTGGTTGCCACTAAGCCATCAATTCCACTCTCTTGCACAATACTAATTACATCATCTATTTGCGTATAGGTTAAATCTGGCGCTATTTTAAGTAAGATAGGCTTGGCTTTTTTTCCGTTCTCAACAAAGGTGTTACGCAGGGAAATCAAATGATTTAATATGTCTAACAAAGGACCTTTATCCTGCAATTCTCTTAAATTTGGCGTGTTTGGAGAACTCACATTCACCACAAAATAATCTACTACATCGTAAAGTTTTGTGAAACAAATGCCATAATCATCCTTTGCATTTTCATTGGGTGTAATCTTATTTTTACCAATATTACCACCCACAATTAAGCCCATTGGCCTATGTTTTAATCTTTCAACAATAACATCAACCCCATCATTATTAAATCCCATTCGATTAATTAAACACGCATCTTGCTTTAACCTAAATAACCTTGGTTTTTCATTTCCATCTTGAGGCTTTGGGGTAACAGTGCCAATTTCGATAAATCCAAAACCTAAAGCACCCAGTTCGTGCAGGTGACTTGCATTTTTATCTAAACCCGCCGCCAAACCTACACGGTTTTTGAATGTGAGTCCGATAAACTCATAAGAATCTGAAACAGAATAGATACAACGGGTAATCTGACTTAAAAATGGAATTTTCATCAATAAGCGAATTCCATCAAAAGTAAAATGATGCGCTTTTTCTGCTGGCATCGAGAACAAAAACCGACGAATAAGTGTATACAAAATGATTAAAATTTAATTTGTCAAATTTATATATGTCACAGCGTTTTTCTAAACAATTCCGAAAAAACAATTGTTAGAAATTAGACCTTTAAACAAGAAGCTATTTAGAATTAGTATAAATACCTCAAATATGCACAATTGTGAATAGTTTACCCCAAAGAAATTGAATAGAACTTTAAATTCGCACCAAATTAAAAAATAAAAAAATAATGAACTGGGTTATTAAAATGTTTTCATCTTCCTTAGGCCAGAAGTTTATCATGGCACTAACTGGATTGTTTTTGTGCTCTTTCTTAATTGTGCACATGATTGGAAATTTGCAGCTTTTCAAAGCAGACGACGGTTTGGCATTTAATAAATATGCCGTATTTATGACTACCAATCCGCTCATTAAAGTAACATCTTATTTGCTTTATTTCAGTATTTTATTCCATGCGTTTAAAGGAATTATGTTGGTAATTAAAAACAATAAAGCCAGACCTGTTAAATATGCCGTTCAAAATGGCGCTGCGAATAGTCATTGGACCAGCAGAAGCATGGGTTTATTGGGTACAATCATTTTAGTTTTTATTGTGGTTCACATGAAAAACTTTTGGTTTGAATATAAATTTGGACATGAAATTGGGTATACTTCTTATTATACCAATTTAGCTACAGGGGTAACAGGCAGCAAAGAAATGAGTGCTGAATATACCCAATTTAACAAAATTGAAGAAGGGATGACAGCCGACGAAAATGGCCAGTACCGTTTAGTTATTGTTAAAGATTTATACAAAGCAGTAGCTAGCCAATTTAAAGAATGGTATTTAGTGGCCTTATATGTATTATGTATGTTTGCTGTAGCTTTTCACTTATATCATGGCTTTAAGAGCGCATTTCAAAGTTTAGGTTTAAATCACTCAAAGTATAACGGACTCATAAACTTTATTGGAATTTGGGTATTTTCTATTTTAATTCCTGCAGGATTTGCTGCCATGCCTTTATTTTTCTTCTTTAAATAATAATTGAACCAATAGATATGACATCGAAATTAGACTCAAAAATACCTGAAGGTAACTTGGAGCAAAAATGGACCAAGTATCGTTCTACTGTTCCATTGGTAAATCCAGCCAACAAGCGTAGTTTAGAAATTATTATAGTAGGTTCAGGCCTTGCAGGAGCGTCTGCAGCCGCCTCATTGGCAGAGTTAGGATATAAAGTAAAAGTATTTTGCTTCCAAGACTCTGCACGTCGTGCACACAGTATTGCGGCACAAGGTGGTATCAACGCAGCTAAAAATTATCAAAACGATGGTGATTCTACCTATCGTTTATTTTACGATACAATTAAAGGTGGCGATTACCGTGCACGTGAAGCCAATGTATACAGATTAGCAGAAGTAAGCGCAAACATTATAGATCAAAGTGTGGCTTCTGGTGTTCCGTTCGCAAGAGAATATGGCGGATTATTAAGTAACCGTTCGTTTGGTGGAACCCAAGTGCAAAGAACCTTTTATGCAGCTGGACAAACCGGACAACAACTCTTATTAGGTGCCTATAGCGGCCTACAACGCCAAGTTGGAACAGGTAACGTAAAAATGTATGCCCGCCACGAAATGTTAGAAGTGGTAACGATAGATGGAAAATGTAGGGGAATTATTGCAAGAGATTTAACAACTGGCAAACTAGAAAGACATTTCGGACATGCCGTATTGTTATGCAGTGGTGGTTATGGAAACGTGTTCTTCTTGTCTACCAATGCCATGGGGTCTAATGTAACAGCAGCCTGGAAAGCACATAAAAAAGGTGCCATGTTTGCTAATCCTTGCTTTACGCAAATTCACCCAACTTGTATTCCTGTTTCGGGCGATCACCAATCTAAATTAACCTTAATGAGTGAATCATTGAGAAATGATGGTAGAATTTGGGTGCCAGCAAAATTAGAGGATGCACAAGCGCTGCGTGAAGGTAGGATCAAACCGAATGATATCAAAGAAGAAGATAGAGATTACTACTTAGAAAGAAGGTATCCAGCTTTTGGTAATTTAGTGCCACGTGACGTGGCTTCTAGGGCCGCCAAAGAAAGATGCGATGCAGGTTATGGCGTGAACAAAACAGGTGAAGCTGTATTCTTAGACTTTGCAGCAAACACTATCCGTTACGGAAAAATTGAAGCCAATAAAAAAGGCATGCACAACCCAACTGAAGAGCAAATTGTAAGTATGGGTAAAGCCGTAGTAAAAGAAAAATATGGTAACTTGTTTGATATGTATCAGCAAATTACTGGGGTTAATCCTTACGAGCAACCGATGATGATTTACCCTGCTGTGCATTATACCATGGGCGGTTTGTGGGTAGATTATAACCTAATGACAAACATACCTGGCTTATACGCCTTGGGTGAAGCCAATTTCTCAGATCATGGGGCTAACCGCCTAGGCGCTTCAGCCTTAATGCAAGGTTTGGCAGATGGATATTTTGTTATCCCTTACACTATTGGTGCTTATTTAAGCAAAGAAATTATGACCAAACCTATTTCAACAGACCATGAGGCATTTGTTGAAGCAGAGAAAAATGTACAACAAACAATCGACAGGTTACTTAGTATAAAAGGGTCGAAAACCGTAGATTATTACCATAAAAAATTAGGTTTAATTATTTGGAACCAATGTGGTATGGCAAGAAATGAAGCGGGTTTAAAACAAGCAATCAAAGATGTGCAGGCATTGAGAGAAGAATTCTGGAATAATGTTAAAGTACCAGGAGATGCTAACGGTTTGAACCAAGAATTGGAGAAAGCCGGACGTGTTGCCGACTTCCTAGAATTAGGCGAGCTAATGTGTAAAGATGCTTTGGAGCGAAACGAAAGCTGCGGTGGTCACTTTAGAGAAGAATACCAAACAGAAGAAGGTGAAGCATTGCGCGATGATGAAAATTATAAATATGTTGCTGCCTGGGAGTATTTTGCAGGAAATACCTGGGAACTTCATAAAGAGGAATTAATTTACGAAAACATTAAAATTGCTCAAAGAAGTTATAAATAAAGGCCATTAGCTGTTGGCTTTTGGCCCTTAGCTAAATATACTTTGTAAAAAATAATTATTAAATCAAGTGCCAAAACCTAATCGCTTTTGGCTAAAAGCTTAAATAAAATGGAAAAGAATTTAAATCTCAATTTAAAAGTTTGGCGCCAAAAAAATGCCAATGATAAAGGAAAGTTTGAAGAGTATAAGGTAAATAATATATCAACAGACATGTCTTTTTTGGAGATGTTTGATGTATTAAACGATAAGTTAGTAACAGAAGACAAGGAGCCAATTGCTTTTGATCACGATTGTAGAGAAGGTATTTGTGGTTCTTGTAGTATGTTCATTAATGGTCAGCCGCACGGACCAAAACAAGGAGTTACTACCTGCCAATTGCACATGCGTAGCTTTAACGATGGAGATACCATTGTAGTTGAACCCTGGAGAGCTACTGCATTTCCAGTAATTAAAGACTTAGTGGTAGACCGCTCTGCTTTTGATAGAATTATTTCGGCAGGTGGTTTTATATCTGTAAATACAGGTAATGCACAAGACGCAAATGCCATTCCAATTCCAAAAGAAAACGCTGATGAAGCTTTTGCAGCCGCGGCTTGTATTGGTTGTGGAGCCTGTGTGGCAGCATGTAAAAATGCTTCTGCTATGCTTTTTGTTTCTGCCAAGGTTTCTCAATTTGCCTTGTTACCGCAAGGTCAGCCAGAAAGACACCAACGTGTTACAGAAATGGTTGCACAAATGGATTTAGAAGGTTTTGGTGCGTGTACTAACACCGGTGCCTGCAGCGCTGAATGTCCAAAAGGAATTTCTTTAACACACATTGCCCGCATGAATAGAGATTTTCTTTCTGCAGGTTTGGCATCAAACGACAAATAGGAAGATAGCCTTATTAAAATAATTAAAACCGGACTATGCTGAAAGGCCTATTCCGGTTTTTTTATGTTGAAAATGCAACAAAATAGCCTACTTTAGCGTCTTATATTACATGCCAATACATTTGACCCGCAACAGTTATTTAATATGCCTTTTAATTGCCATTGCTGGGCTAGTTAATTCTGCGCGTGCCACCCATTATAGAGCAGGTGAAATAACCTACAAACAGTTGGTAGCCTATACCTATGAGATTTCTGTAATTACCTATACAGACCCGGTAAACACCGGAGCCGACCGAACAGAGTTAGAAGTAAATTATGGAGATGGAAAATCAGAGATTGTTCCCAGATCAAATGGCAATGGCCAAATCGTAAATGCAGATTTAAATAACCGCATCAAAAAGAATATATATACCAGTATTCACACTTACCCGGGTCCGTTTAATTATACCATTTGGATTTCTGACCCCAATAGAATAGACCAAATTAGAAATATCAATGGAGGAAATAGTGTGCAAATTCCATTCTATGTAGAATCACTGCTCACCATTAAAGAAGGCATAGGAAACAATCAATCTCCAGTATTGCTTTTACCCCCTATTGATGTTGGCTGTATTTTCCAAACCTTTACCCACAACCCAGCTGCATACGACCCAGATGGAGATAGCCTAGCCTTTAGTATTGTTGCTCCTAAAAGAGCAGTGGGTGTTGATGTTCAAAATTTCACCATCCCGATTTTCTCCGATTCATTTGCCATAGATATTAATACAGGTCAGTTAACTTGGAACAAACCTGTGCAAGAAGGTCACTACAATTGGGCCATTTTAATTAGAGAGTTTAGAGGCGGCAAACTAATTGGTTTTGTGATCAGAGATATGCAAGTGTATATTAATGGAAATTGCAATAACTCCCCTCCTGTTATTTCCAACCATATAGATACATGCGTAGAAGCCAACCAATTCTTTCAAAAAGTAATAAGGGGTTCCGACCCAAATCCTGGTCAGACTATTAAAATGAGCTACTTTGGGAGTCCATTTGTTCAGTTAAATAGTCCAGCTACTATTAATCCTGCAGAACCAAGCGGACCAGCCGGAGGTATTGCGGGTACTTTTTCTTGGAGACCGAGCTGCAACGCCATACGCTACCGTCCACACATGGCTGTATTTAAAGTAACAGACAATGATGTAACCAAACCACTATCTGCCATAAATTATTGGAACATCAAGGTGGTTGGACCCGCGCCTAAAAATGTTAAGATTCGCCTAGACAGCAATGGTTTTAGATTAACATGGGATAGAGATACCTGTAGATTAGCCTTTGGATATAATATTTATAGGAGAATTGATTCGAGTTTCTGGAAACACGGAACTTGTGAAACAGGCGTGCCTGCCAGCACAGGTTATGTGCTATACGATACCACCCGAGGTGTAAACAATACCCAATTTTTCGATAATAATAATGGGAAAGGTATTTCACCCTTCATTCGGTATTGCTACATCATTACAAGTAGTTATTACCCAAGAAATGAAAACGGTACGGTTATTTTAGTGGGCGAAAGAACAGAAAGTTATGCCAGCGATGAGGTATGTGATATGGTTTTACGCACCAAACCCATAATTACTAAAGTAAGTGTAAGAAATACCGGCACACTAGATGGATCTATGCAAATAGATTGGATTAAACCAACTTCACTCGATACCACGCAATTCCCTCCACCTTATTCTATGCAATTGCAAAGGGGAACCAGTCTGCGTGGTCCATTTACCAATATTGGTTCGGCCTATAATTTTGCTACATTTAGTAGTTTGAGCGACCTCAGTTATATCGATAGCTTTTTAAATACCACCAATACCAGTTATTATTATAAAGTTCAGTTTTCAGCTAGTCGAGATGCTGTGTTAAAAGTTATCGAAGAAAGCAGTCTAGCAGGCTCAGTGTATTTAAATGCAAATCCCACCAACAGGTCTATTTTACTGAAATGGAATCCAGAAACTCCTTGGATAAATAAGGAAGCTAAGATTTTTAGGCAAATCGGTTTGAACACCTTTAACCTGGTGGGTTTAACCCAAACACAATCATTTTTAGATACAGGCTTGGTAAACGGACAAAGCTATTGTTACCAAATAGAAACGAAAGGGAACTATGATACCAATTATTACCCAGCCCCTATTTATAATTTTTCGCAATTGGTTTGCGCCATTCCCATTGATACCATAAGGCCTTGTGCGCCCATTTTAAGCATAGATACTCCTTGCCAAAATTTCACTATTCTGGAAATCAAATTACATTGGAAATACCCAGCAAGCTGCGACCAAGATGTGGTTAAATACCGTATTTATTGGAAAAAAAACCTAAAAGAAAAATGGGAATTAATTGACTCTGTGCCACTGGGTACCAATGAATATATTGATAGTAGAGAAAAATTGAAGTTCTCTATTGCGGGTTGTTATGCTGTTTCTGCGGTAGATTCATTTGAGAATGAGAGTTTCTTAGATAATGAGAAATGCGTAGATAATTGTCCGTATTACAGCATACCCAACGTATTTAGTCCGGGTCTTGATGGCTTAAACGATGTATTAAAACCCTTTCCATATCGGTTTATCGATGATATCCATTTGCAGATTTATAACCGATGGGGCCAATTGGTATTTGAAACCCGAAATCTCGATTTTACCTGGGATGGCACAGATCAAAAGAACGGCAAAGCACTCTCAGAAGGCGTGTATTATTACCTATTAGATATTAATGAAAGCTACCTAGCTGGAAGTAAAAAACGCAGTAATAGAGGAACATTAACAATAATTAGATAATTGTGTTTACAGGAATAATAGAAAATACGGGAAGCATTGCTTCTCTAGAAAAAAGGGAAGAAAATCTTCATATTTGGGTGAAATCGCCCATTAGTTCAGCCTTAAAAATAGATCAAAGTATTGCCCATAATGGCATTTGCTTAACGGTGGTAGATGTAACAGATGAACAGCATTTGGTAACTGCTGTTTTAGAAACCCGATTAAAAACCAATATTGATACCTGGGAAATGGGCAGCCTAATAAACTTAGAACGCTGCATGCAAGCCAATGGCAGGTTTGATGGGCATATTGTGCAAGGCCATGTAGATGATACAGCCACCTGTACCCACATAGAAGAAGTTGGCGGCAGTTGGCTCTTCTATTTCGGTTTGAACCAAAGCAAGCAACAGCAATTGATTGTAGACAAAGGGAGTATTTGCATTAACGGTACAAGTTTAACAGTAGTAGCCTGCACAGCAGAAGGATTTTATGTAACCATTATCCCATACACATACGAACATACCAACTTCAAAACACTTAAAATTGGAGATAAGGTGAACATAGAATTTGATATTTTAGGTAAGTATATTCAGAAACAACTGAGTTCTCGGACATAAAAAAAGCCACCCTAGGGTGGCTTTTTTTATGTAACAATCGTATTAAGAATTACTCTGCAATAACCTCTACAGCGATGTTAACAGTAACATCACGGTGTAAATTAAGGATAGCTTCGTAGTTTCCTAAAGTTTTCACATCGTTGATTTCAATTTTACGTCTGTCGATTTCAAAACCCTTTACTTTAAGCGCTTGAGCTACTTGAAGTGGAGTAATAGAACCGAAAATCTTACCATTAGCACCAGCTTTGGTACCAATAGTGATAGACATATCTTTTAATTGTTCTGCCAACGATAGGGCATCAGTTTTCATTTTTTCACGCTTCAAGGCACCTTGACGGTTGTTTTCTTCGTGCATTTTTAAGTTACTAGCAGTAGCCATAACTGCCATTCCACGAGGGAATAAATAGTTATTAGCATATCCATTTTTCACTTCAACTACGTCACCTTGGTGACCTAAGTTTTTCATGTTTTCTTTTAAAATAATTTTCATAACCTTATCTCCTTATTTTAAAGAATCACCTGTGAATGGAAGAACTGCGATGTGGCGAGCACGCTTAATAGCTTGAGCCACTTTACGTTGATACTTCAAAGAAGTACCTGTTAACCTGCGAGGAAGAACTTTTCCTTGATCGTTTACAAATTTTAAAAGGAAATTGGCATCTTTATAATCAAGATACTTAATTCCGTTCTTTTTGAAACGACAGAATTTTTTCTTCTGAGGTGCTTCAGGCATGGTATTAAAAACCATTGCCGGAGTTGCGTTTGATTTCTTTTTCATGCTTACTTCGCTCCTTCCTGTTTTTGATCTTTTTTGCCTTGATTGAATTCACCATTGCGTTTGCGTTGGTTGTAGATAACTGCGTGTTTGTCTAAAGAGACTGTTAAGTAACGCATGATTCTTTCGTCGCGTCTGAAAGCTAGTTCAAATTTTGAAATAAAATCTGGTTTCGACCTGTACTCAAACAGAATGTAGAAGCCTGTAGACTTCTTCTGCATTGGATACGCTAATTTGGTCAAACCCCAGTTTTCTTCATGAACCAACTCTCCGCCTTCGTCAGTTATAAGCTTGCGGTATTTTGCTACTGCATCTTTTAACTGCTCGTCGTTGAGCACGGGAGTGAAAATAATCACTGACTCATAGTCTTTTAAGACAACCGATTCTGTTGTTTTAGATTTGGTTTTAGTTGCCATTGTACTGAGGAATTTATTTAAAAAGGATTGCAAAAGTAGGCTTTTAATTCGGATAAACAAGCTATTTCTAGAATAAATTCGTTTTTTCGCGAATTAGGGGAACTAAAAAGTATAAAAGTAAAATAAACTCATAAACAAGCTTTTACACCAATCTTCTCCTTTTCGGTCAAACAGGCGTGGAATAAATTATTAATTCCATTTTTTATTTTTAATTTGCGGCATGGAAAACTTTGTGGTAAGCGCACGCAAATACAGACCGGATAGATTTGATACTGTAGTGGGTCAGGAACATGTGGTTCAAACCTTAAAAAATGCTATTAAGAATAGGCACCTTGCCCATGCCTTTCTGTTTTGTGGACCCAGAGGAGTTGGTAAAACAACAAGCGCCAGACTATTGGCTAAAACCATCAATTGCATGCAGCTATCTGATGATTTTGAAGCCTGTAACCAATGCGAAAGCTGCACTGCCTTTAATGCCAATGCCTCCTTTAATATCTACGAACTAGATGCCGCATCCAACAACTCTGTAGACGATATTAGGGGTTTAGTAGATCAGGTAAGATACGCTCCACAGGGCGCTCAATACAAAATTTATATTATTGATGAGGTTCATATGCTTAGTGCACAAGCATTTAACGCATTTCTAAAAACCTTAGAAGAACCACCTCCATACGCTAAATTTATCTTAGCAACCACAGAAAAACACAAAATTCTTCCTACTATTTTAAGTAGGTGTCAGGTATTCGACTTTCACCGCATTAAGATAGATGATGCCGTTAAGCAGCTGAAGAAAATTTGCCAAAACGAACATATTCAGGCAGAGGAAGAAGCTTTGCATGTAATTGGAAAAAAATCTGATGGTGCCATGCGCGATGCATTATCTATTTTCGATAGAATTGTTAGCTTTAGTGGCAATAAAATTACCTACGCAGATGTTATTGCCAATTTAAATATTCTCGATTACGACTATTACTTTAAGGCCACAAACTTTTTGTTGTCTGGTAATTTAGCCGCTAGTTTGGTTTTATTTGATGAAATTTTAAACAATGGCTTTGAAGCCCAACATTTTTTACATGGTTTTAGTGAACATATCAGAAATTTAATGGTATGTAAACACCCAGATACCCTCAAATTATTAGAAGTAGCGCCCAATGTTGCCAATAAGTTTGCCCAGCAATCGCAATCTTGCAGCAGCTCTTGGTTATTAAATGCCCTAAACTTGCTGAACCAAACCGATTTTAACTACAAACTCAGTAAAAATCAACGTTTGCATGTAGAATTAGCCCTCATGAAACTCTGTAATTTGGGCAGAGCCATTCAGTTAAGTACTCAGCAACCTCTGGTTGATGAGAAAAAAAAAATTAATGTAGAAAGCAATCCACCCCACGAAGCCAGCCCAGTAGTTGCCGCTCCACTTGCTGAACCCAAAATGGTTCAAACTCCCGTGGCAGTTGCAGATAACAATGGGTCAAAATCTACATTAGAACGCTTAAAAGAGCAAGTAAACAAGCAGAAAGAACTGAATGCGCAACAACAAATACAAGAAGAAAATGTAGCGCTTGTTGTGGAAGAAAATAAGCCATTCACCCTCGAAAGCTTCAGCATAGAATGGTTTAGTTACATCGAACAACTAGAGAAAACGGGCAAATCTAGGCTTGCCGCCTTCTTAAAAGATTCGCCACTTAAACAGATTGGCAGCGAAAAAATGGAGGTGGAACTGAAAAGTCAACTCGAAAGTGAAATGATGGAAGAAGAGCGATTAGACCTAATTCCATATTTCAGAAAAAATTTAAAAAACACCTTGCTAGATATTGTGTTTACCATCAATAAAGACAGAATGCCTCAAATGACTAAATTAACCAAACCAGATCAACTCAAGAAAATGGTTAATAAAAATCCAATGCTGGGAGATTTTGTTCAGGGATTAGGCTTAGAAATAGATTATTAATCATGAATTACGGTAAAGAAAGAATCAAAAAAAGTTTTGGGTCGCGACTCAGAAAACTGCTGAGTTATTTCATTAAAGGGCTGCTCATTTCGCTTCCAATATACGCCACCTATAGAATTTTACGTGGTTTAATGGAATCAATAGATGAGGTATTATTGTTAGATACTCCCGGCTTGGGATTTATCATTGTTATTGGTAGTGTTTTAATGATTGGCTTTATTGGTTCATCCTTTATTACCCGGCCCATTATAGATTTATTAGATGATGTAATTTCCAATATTCCTTTTGTAAACACTATTTACACCTCGGTTAAAGATTTAATGGAAGCCTTTGTTGGCGAAAAAAAGAAATTTGACAAACCCGTTATTGTAGAATTATCTCCTGGTATTTATAAACCGGGATTTATCACCCAAGAAGACCTAAGTTTACTTCATCTTCCGGGCATGATGGCCGTTTATATGCCTCACTCCTACGCCTTCTCTGGTAATTTATTTTTTATAACAAACGAAAAAATTAAACCCTACAAAGGAGAAAGCAGCAACCTCATGAAGTTTATCATTTCTGGTGGCGTAATAAAATTAGATGAAATAGACGGAAATACATTATGAGCCTACCAATCATTGATTTTTTCAGATTAATCCGCATTAAAAACTTAATTATTATTTCTGCTACTCAACTGTTTGCTTACTATTTCTTAACGCCAAATTTATCCTACGCGCAGCTCTTTTCTTTACCCTTTTTACTTCTATTGGCCAGCACCTTCTTTGTGGCAGCCGCTGGGTATATCATTAATGATTACATGGATGTAAGGCTCGACCTAATCAATAAACCCAGTAAGGTAATTGTTGGGAATAGTATTTCTAGGCGCTGGGCCATGTTCTTGCACTTCTTGCTAAATAGCATTGCCGTGCTCTTGGCTTTGGCTATTAACAAACATATTGCCCTTCTGGTATGTGTATGTGCGCTCTCGCTTTGGCTCTATTCTCAATTTCTTAAAAAAACCTATTTAATTGGGAACATTCTTGTAGCCCTGCTAACAGCCTTTACCCTCTGGATTATGCATATTTTCCAAGAAGACATGATGGTAGCAGGCATTTGGGTATATGGCATCTTTGCTTTTGGCACTACCTTGGTTAGAGAAATTATTAAAGATACTGAAGACCTCAGGGGTGATCAAAATTTTAAATGCAAAACCCTTCCTATTGTACTTGGTGTAAGAAAAACCAAAGAGGTTTTACTGGTGCTACATTTTATTATCATTGCACTTACCATGGCCTTTTGTACCTCTTTTGTTGCCCTGAGCTACAGCAGCTATAAAATATATATTATGTTTCTCATGTATATGCTCATATTGGTGCTTATACCCATGTTTGTAATGGCTTGGTTTATTAAAACAGCCGATGTAAAGCATGATTTTACCCGGCTAAGCGCCCTGTCTAAATGGATTATGATAGCCGGTATTGTATCAATGATTTTCTGGCGTTTTTAGGTATCGCTATGCACCGTATTTATGCTATCCTTTGCAGTGTGGTTTTGTTGCTCAATACATGGCAAGTATTGGGTCAATCTAACACAAATAATACGCTTGGATTTTCATTTCATTCGCTCGGCGGCTACCACTATGCTTCTAATCCAATTGCAAAAACAGGCCAAAGTTTAAACGGATTTACCTACGGATTTTCTGCTTCTGTTTATCAATACGGACTAAAAAACAAATTGTTTACAGACACCTATGGAGGACCAAAAATTGGCCTTACTGCCAAAATTTTTCAACTCAACAACGCAGATACATTTGGCCTTAGCATTGGCTTTATACCAAGCTATGATTTACCTATTATTACATCAGAAAAAGTAATTTTAGCAGCGCGTATTGGTTACGGTTTGAACCTAAACACGCGGCAATATCACCAACAGCAAAACTTTGATAATAGGGCCATCAGTTCGGCTGTAAACTTTGGTTTCGATATAGGAGCAAGTGCTCATTTTACCTTAAATAAATACCTAGAAGCCGAATTCTTTACTGGTTTATATCATGTATCTAACGGGAGTTTAAAAATGCCTAATGGTGGTATAAATATTATTTATGGCTCTGCGGGTATTAGCTATTTCCCGCATGGAATGGGCAGCACAAAAGAACGTAAACCCAATTATACCTTAACCCAAAAAAAATGGAACTATTCTTTCCAAATAGCCGCTGGCTACCGAGAACTAGGCTATTTTGATTACCTCACACAGTTTTGGGTGGCGAGTATCGGACAACAATATGCGTTTTCTTTTAATAAATTATATAGTTTAGGCATTGGCCTAGATGGCTTTTACGATGCCTCACAGGCACTCTTGTATGAATCTACCTTACGGGTTAGGGATATTAAAGAACATCAAAAATACCACCTGGCCCTCGGACTCCATCAGCGGTTTACCATTGGCAAGATTTTTCTACCGCTGGGAATTTATCATTATGTGGCGCCCATGAAACACATAAAAGAACCTGTTTATATTCGATTTGGTTTGGGATATCAATTTCATCCCAAGTTTTTTTGCGGACTATTCTTTAAAGGAACCATTAATCAAAAGCAACAATTGCAATCAGATTTTATGGAGTGGACGCTAGGAATGACACTCTAATGGCTTTTTAAATTGAACCAAACCCAAGTTACTGATACCCGGAAAAATCTAAGGTTTGGGTGATCACCACTTTGGTTTGATTGGGTCTGAGATCTAAGTTAAATAGTTGCTCGCGTTTCTCTGAACCACTCGAATTGGCTGTAAATTTAATCTGTTGTTTTCCGGGGTTTACTTTTACCCGAGCATAATGAATGGCATAAGGCAATAGTTGCCAGTTTCTGGTATCGGCTTGCTCAGAAACTGCGCCATAAATCATTGCGGCGGCGGCAAAACCTTGCTGATCTTTATTTTTTTTAAGTTGGTGAACGGCCAATTGCTTGGCAATAACCCTACCCAAACCAATAGCCAATTCTTTACCCATTCTATCTTGCAAACTTTTATAGGCAATGGCATTTACATTTTCTGCCATTTGCAGCGGATACCTTACTTGGTTTATTTCTAAATGGGCTCGGTTAAATACCGGCACCCTGCTTACATATTTAGGCAATGCCAAGCGAATAAAATTCATGTCGAGCATATCTTGGCGCTCATTTTTATCGCTAACTGGCCAATTCATAGAAATCCCTAATTCTGGATTCACCAAATTTACCGATCCATTCCCAGCTGGCGAAATGAGGATATTAAAGGCATTTTGTTCTTTAACTGGACCCAAGCCATTGTTCCAAAAAAATAAAACTTCTGCTGAGGCATCTTGAATGGGTTCAGCTTTTAAATTAAATTGTTTTTCATACGCGGCTTGTTCTTCATAAAAGCCAACTTTATTGGCCGTTCTGATGAGGTCTTTTTTCAATTGCAAGGGCACCTTCATGTCAAAGTTTTTGGTGTACTCTTCCTCATAAATTTGATAGGCATTTCTATAGGCAATAAAGGCATCATTGTATTCCCCGCGTATATCATATATCATGCCTACCAAATTATGCGCAAATGCATCGCGTTTGTATTTGTTCTCCGATTTATACGCATCGGTTATTCTTTGCATTTTAGCCAACATGCGCTTTCCTTCAACCAAGGCTTCCTCGGTTCTATTTTGGGCTAAGTAATTTAAGGTGGTATAATAATGAATTAAAATTTGTTCAAAATTTTCACCTCCATAATTGGTGTATTTCGCATTTACCAAAATGGTTACGGCAAAATCACCCACATTTTTATTAAAATCTTCTACCAAATAATCGGCTTTTCTAAAATACACATTGCTTGCTTCATATTGGCTATCCATAAATAAAACCGTACCCTTATTCAGGTAAAATAGCAATTGATTGCGCTTTTGTTTCTCCCACTTGGCATCGTCTGACAGCAGCTTGCCGGCGCCAGCAAAATCATTCGCATACACCGCTTGCATTAAACTTTCGTTCTTTTGGTAATAGGTGGCACAAGCCGCTAACAACAAAACAAAAAGTAGGCAAGCAACATATTTACATATGTTGAAAATAGGTATCAAGTAGGCAGTACTTAGTTTTTAATAAACTTTTTGATTTCTTTCTCGCCGATCCAAACTTTTTCGTTGGTTTCTAAATCGGTTAGTTCTAAGTTAATTTGGTACTTAACCGTTTTTTGTCTTTTGTATTCGTCGGTAATACTTAAAATTACCCCGTTCAACATAAAATCTGCCCCTTTTTCTTTACCCCATTTTTTTCTGGTTTCTTCGCTTGAGAACTGCTGTTGATCGTTTCTTTCATCGCGCAATTCTATGCGTTCTGCGCCGCTTTGAACCACACTCTCGTTTCAAAGTTACTTCTCCACGGACGCTCTAACACATCTTTGATCATTTCTTCTGCCACCAATTTCGCATCGGTATCATTCCATCTTCCGCTAATATCTGTGACTTGATTCGGATCCATACGCTCCACTTGTCTTGAAGCGCCGCAGTTTGAAAACATAAACAATGCGGTAACGGCAGAGGCTATTACTAATTTTTTCATAATTATTGTTGTTAATTGCTGTTGATTTTACAAATTACATTCCAAAAATAATATTACTTAGCATGATTGCAACAAAAGAATTTAATTGGCTGTTTAAATATGGCATTCCTTTCATAATGATAGCATTTACGGCTTGTTCAACGCACCACCCGTACTGGGTTCAAAAAAATAAAACTGACCAAATTTTGTTGGGTAGTGTACAAAAATCAATACTACTGAAGCATCGCATCACCCAGCCTTGGTTCGAACCAAGTTATAATAGCTACGTAATGGATACGGCTACCATTAGGGAACTCAAACAATATGTTGAACCTATGCAGGTTCTTGTATTTGCCGGTTCTTGGTGCAGCGACACGCAAAGGGAATTGCCAAAATTCTATCGCATTGCAGACGCCATTGGCCTACCTGAACCTAAGATTCATGTGCACATGCTCAATGAAGAAAAAAAGGGATTTTATGTAAATGAAGCCGTTTTTGAGGTAAAGTCGGTACCCACCTGCATATTCTTGAAGAACGGAAAAGAAGTGGGCAGAATTATTGAAATGAGTACCCAGGCATTTGAAAAAGAATGGTTAAGCTTTTATCAAACAAAGGGCAATAATTAAGCCTTTTCAATAATTTTTATCCTTTCTATTTACAAAATTTGCGCTCATAAGTATTTTTTATAACTTGCAAACAATGACCAGAAAAATTATCCTTAGCATAGTTGCTGTTTTATGTATTCAATGGGCTCATGCCGAAAAAGACAGTTTACAAATTCAACTTAAATCTTACACCCCTGAGAGTCAGCACCCGCTCCTATACCAAGTAATTGGCCAAATTTTAAACAGTTATCACTACAGAAAATTAAGTATTGATGATAAATTAGGAAGCACGCTACTCAAAAATTATTTAGAGAATTTAGATCCAGCAAAGGTGTATTTTTTGCAATCGGATATAGATCGTTTTGAAAGTTTTAAGTACAGCCTGGATGATGAAATTATGCAGGGTAATTTAAGCAAACCTTTTGACATTTATAATACCTATCAAACCAGGTTGTATGAGCGCATTCAATTTACCTTTGCCTTGCTTAATCAAGAAATGGATTTTACCCTTCAAGATTCTATCTTAATAGATAAAGACTTGAGCACTTGGTGCAAAACCAATAAGGAATATGATGCCTTGTGGGTGAGAAAAACCAAAAGTGAGGCGCTACAACTTAAAGCAGATGGAAAAGATTTTAAAACCTATACAGACATTTTAAGAAAACGTTATTACAATTTGTTGAAGCAACTTGCCAAAACAAAAAATGAAGATGTTTTTTCTTTTATTGCCAACTCGCTTTCAGAAATTGCCGATCCGCATACGAATTATTTTTCGCCTAGGGCTGCAGAAGATTTTGCCACCAGCATGAGTTTAAGTTTGGAGGGTATTGGCGCAACCTTACAAACAGAAAATGAATATACCAAAATTAGAGAGGTGGTTAAAGGTGGTCCGGCCGATAAAAGCAAACTACTGTTTGCAAACGACCGAATTTCGGGGGTTGGACAAGGAAAAGAGGGAGAAATTGTTAGTGTTTTAGATTGGCGTATAGATGATGTGGTAAGTTTAATTAGAGGTAAAAAAGGAACCATTGTGCGCCTAGAAATTATACCACATGATGCGCTCAACAACCAGAAAAAAATCATTGAAATTACCCGCGACAAAATTGTATTGGAAGACCAAAGTGCCAAAAGTAGCATTCAAGAAAGAATGGTAAATGGGAAAAAGGTAAAAATTGGCGTGGTGGTATTACCAACCTTCTATATAGATATTGCAGCCCTTCAGCGCGGAGATGCCAACTATAAAAGCACTACCCGCGATGTAAAAAAACTTATTCAAGAGCTTAAAAAAGAATCGGTTCAGGGTATTATCATAGACCTTAGAAACAATGGCGGTGGTAGTTTACAGGAAGCGGTAGAGTTAACGGGTTTGTTTATTAGTAAAGGACCTGTGGTTGCGGTGAAGGATCATTTCGGACTCACCAAAGCGGAGGAAGATAGAGATGATAATATCCTCTGGGATGGCCCTTTAACGGTATTGGTTAATAGATTTAGTGCGTCGGCCTCAGAAATCTTTGCAGCTGCTTTGCAAGATTATGATAGGGCTTTAATTGTTGGCGAAAAAACATATGGTAAGGGTACGGTTCAACAGCTTACAGACCTCAATAATTTTGTGCAAATTGATGGGAAAAAATTGGGTCAGCTTAAACTTACCATTGCCAAGTTCTACCGCATTTCTGGCGGAAGTACGCAGTTTAATGGCGTGGTTCCAGATATTGAATTTCCAAGCCTTTATTCAGATGAAGAATTTGGGGAAGGTGCAAGTGAATTTGCTCTACCTTATGATGAAATAAAACCTCAATTGTACAGCAAGCAGGGTCATGTTAAAGACAATTTGGCTCAGGTTAAATTAGCGCATGAGCAACGCATGAAAACTACTGCGGCCTATCAATTTTTATTGGAAGATATTCAGAATATAAAGGAATCTAAAGACAGAAAATATTATACGCTTAACGAAGAGAAATACAAAGCAGAGCAAGCCATTGGCGAGCAAAAGAAAAAGAATAGAGAGGCGCAAAAAGCCAAATTAAAGGAAAGCAAGAAGGAAGAGGGCAATTTAATTTTGGATGAGGCGGTAGATATATTGGTAGAAAATTTACCTATTTCAACCAAATAAAACCTTATTTTAATCCTTGACCTGGCTTGTCTGGAACATGGCGCTGTGGCCAAGGTTGATCTTTTTTAGGCAATTCTTCGATAGACACTTTGCTGTAACCCTTGCCGTTGGTCATACCCAAATGCTTGGCCGCCCTGCGAGATAAATCGATGATGTATTTATTGGAATACGGACCTCTATCGTTGATGGTAACAATTACCCAACGACCAGTTTGTTTTTGCGTAACCCGCACTCGGGTGCCTAAGGGTAAGGTTCTGTGTGCGGCAGTGAGTTTATTTTTATGGTATTTTTCGCCGCTTGCTGTTCTTCTGCCATGCAACATATTGGCATAATAACTTGCCTTACCTTCTTGATAAAAGGGAGTAGGCGCCTGTGAAGCAGTATCCATAGGCGGAACACCCTGGGCCATGGTTTGATGAAATATTCCCAGTGCGAACAAAAAGTAAATAAGTAGCGTAATTTTTTTCATTACTTTGGCAAAGATACACTAAATAATTTTTAATTATATTTTAATGGAAAGTGCTCGTCCGATTAAACCACTTGCAGAACGCGTAAGACCTCAGCAGTTATCAGAAATTATTGGTCAAGAACATTTAATTGCACCTGGTGGGCCTTTGTACCAAGTGGTAAAAAATAAACATATTCCATCTATGATTTTGTGGGGACCTCCAGGGGTTGGTAAAACAACGCTTGCCCGGGTAATTGGTCATGAATTGGGACTCCATTTTTATTTTTTAAGTGCCATTCAAGCGGGCGTAGCAGAGGTTAGAAAAGTAATAGATGAGGCTAAAAAGTTGGGCAAAGTTTTGCTCTTTCTAGATGAGATTCATCGGTTTAATAAGAGTCAGCAAGACGCACTTTTGGGTGCGGTAGAGAATGGCAGTATTATCTTAATTGGGGCTACTACCGAAAATCCCAGCTTTGAGGTAAACAACGCGCTTTTAAGTCGATGCCAAGTATACACCTTACAAGCATTAAGCGAAGAAAATTTATTAGCGGTATTGGTTCAAGCAATTGCCAAAGATGAGATATTACGCAAATACACCATTACCTTGCAAGAAAGCGACTTATTGTTGCAGCACAGCATGGGCGATGGACGCAAATTGTTGAACCTATTGGAACTGCTCGTGATGCAATGGCCAAATGCGGGAGAAATTACCATTACCAATGATTGGGTGGGGAAAATTTTGCATGAGAAAACGCAACGCTACGATAAAAATGGGGAGGATCATTACAATATTATTTCTGCGTTTATTAAGTCTATTCGCGGGAGCGACCCAAACGCGGCTGTGTATTATTTAGCGCGCATGTTGGCGGGTGGTGAAAAACCAGAATTTATTGCACGGCGTTTGCTTATTTTAGCCAGTGAAGACATCGGCAATGCGAATCCAAATGCCTTATTAATTGCCAATACTTGCTTTGATGCGGTTCATAAAATTGGTTTTCCAGAAAGCAGAATTATCTTATCGCAGTGTGTAATTTATTTGGCCTGTTCTGTAAAAAGCAATGCCGCGTATATGGCCATTAACGCTGCCATGGAAACGGTTGAGAAAACAGGCAACTTATCGGTTCCTCTGCACCTCAGAAATGCCCCTACGCGTTTGCTCAAAGACCTTAATTATGGGAAAGATTATGCCTACGCACATGCCTATGCGGGTAATTTTGTAAGTCAAGAATTTTTACCAGATACCATTCAAGGGCAAAAGTTTTTTGAACCCGGCAATAATCCCAGAGAAATGGAACAAGCCCAATTTTTAAGAAGCAAATGGAAAGACAAATATGGCTATTAAAAACTATTTGTAGAAAACCGGATAAAATGCATCTTCGAAGTGCATAATATCTACTTTTCCTTGAAAAAAGTTGATGGCTACAATATCAAATTGTACGGGATCTTGGATGTGGTACCGTTGTAAATAAGAACTAGCAGCGCGGGCAATATTGCGTTGCTTTATATAATCTACGGCCATCTCTGGCTGAACCAAAGCATTAAACCTACACTTCACTTCTACAAAGACCCAAAGCTTGTTTTTCCTGCATATAAGGTCTAATTCTACCTTGCCTGCACGGTAGTTTTTAGTAACAATAACATAGGCTTTTTTAGCTAAAAATTGTGCGGCAATATCCTCTCCTAGTCTTCCGGTTTCTTGGTTATGCTTGGTGTCTTTTTCTTCCATTTATTGGAAGGTAACACAAAAAGCTTTGCCTTACAAGTGCCTACATCCAACGTTGCTTGCGCCACTCCTTTTGTTGGGGTTTATTGAGAAAGGTCCATGCGATAAAACGGCTGGTTTTGTGTCCCTGACTCATTTCTACCATTTTTAAATCTTGTACCCCGGCTTCTTTTAAAAACTTACCCAACTCATCTATAGAACTGCCTTTAGAAATTAATGTAGTAAACCAAAAACAGCTAGAAGCAAAGTTCTTACTTTCTAAAATCATGCGTTTTACAAATAGTTTTTCGCCTCCCTCGCACCACAATTCGTGACTTAATCCCCCAAAATTTAATACGGGATTTTTGGTTTTTAGGTTGCGTAACTTTCTACTCGATTGCTCAAAGGCTTCTGCTGCACTGGCGTGAAATGGCGGATTGCAAACGGTAAAATCAAATAAATCATTGGGCTGCAATATTCCGTTAAAAATTTGGGTGTTGTGTACTTGTTTGCGCACAGAAATAGCCTGATCCAAGCCTGTGTTTTTTTGTATGATTTGCTGCATATTGGCAATAGCCACGGCATCAATTTCTGTGGCACACATGTTCCATTGGTAGATGGCATGTGCCAATAAAGGATAAATAAGGTTAGCACCTGCACCAATATCTAAACCCGTAATGCCTGCACCTTGCGGTATTTTACCGCCATTAGCTGCTGCCAATAAATCGGCAACATAGTGCAAATAATCTGTTCTTCCGGGTATGGGTGGACACAAATATCCGTCTGGAATATCCCAGTACTCAACATTATAATAGGCTTTTAATAAGGCTTGGTTCAAACATTTTACGGCTTTGGGGTTGGCAAAATCTATTGAAATGGTGCCAAAGGCATTGGGTCTAACATATTCTTTTAGCGCAGGTAAAGCCTCGGTTAATTGGGCAAAATCATAGGAACTGCGGTGGCGATTTCTGGGATGTAGATTGGTTTTTTCTGCTCCACGTGCAGGCTTTTTAATTGACTTTTGCATGCACCAAAGTTAAGCATGTTTTTACAAGAAGCATTTTATTTATTTGCGCATGCATGTTGCGCTTTGGCGCGTATTAAGAATTTCTGCTTACCAAATATACGCCAGATATGGTGAGCACAATGGCAATAAGGGTAGAAAAATCCATTCCTTCATGGAGCCAAAACCAACCCAATATAATGGCCACCAAGGTATTTATATACGCATAAGTAGACACAATCGTAGCGGGCAATTTTTTAATCACATACATGTATGAACCATAGCCCAAAATTGAACCGAAAATAATTAGGTAAAGCAAGGCATTAATGGCCTCTGGTGCGGGTGCAAAGGCATGTAACTCACCCCTAAAAAATGCCATGATAAAAAGAAACAATCCGCCGGGTATCATTTGCCAGGCAGAAACATACATGGGATGAATTTGGGTTTGGTGGTTTTTAGCATACACCGTTCCCAATGCCCATAAAAAGTTAGACAGTACCACCGCCAATACGCCCCATATAAACATTTCATCTTTAAACAAGGCTACTTTGTCTTTAAACAAAAAAAACTGTCCCAATAAACAAATCACAAAACCCAATACAGCCAATGGATGAAGTTTTTCTTGGTTGCCAGACACGCGATTAATAAGTACAATCCATACCGGGGTAAGTGCGCAAATTAAGGCGGTGAGTCCGCTCCCAACATATTGCATACCCCAACTTATAATTCCGTTTCCACCCGCCAACATTAATATGCCATTTAAACTAAAGGTTTTTAGGGAGGCTAATTTGGGAATGGTATACCCGCGCAATAAGAAATAACTTAGTAATAGTAAACCGGCTATGGTATGTCTGCATGCCGCCATAAATAAGGGCGGAAACGTTTTTACGCCAATGCTTATAGCTAAAAATGTAGTACCCCAAAAGATAGAAACAGCGGCAAATGCCAACCAAGGAAATAAGAGCGGATGTTGCTTCAAAATAATTTTTCTGAGTCCAAAGATAATACCTTGGTAGTGAAGTTTACTAAAAATATTCGTTAAGGTATACCCAAAATACCCGAGCAGATTTGTAAGTTCGTGGCAAGATGAAAACAACATTAATTAAAAACGCTAAGTTGGTAAATGAGGGCGAAATTTACCACGCAGATGTCTATATCAAAGGTGCATTTATTGAAAAAATAGAACGTCAGGGTATTGCCATGGCTGCCGATACGGTTATAGATGCGCAGGGTTTATATTTATTACCGGGATTAATAGATGACCAGGTTCATTTTAGAGAGCCGGGATTAACCCATAAGGGTGAAATATATACCGAAGCCAAAGCAGCGGTGGCAGGTGGTATTACCTCGTATATGGAAATGCCAAACACCTCTCCTTCTGCCACCACCATAGACTTATTAGAGCAAAAATACGCGCGTGCCAGTGCCTGTAGCTTGGCCAATTATAGTTTCTTTATGGGTACCACCAACCATAATTTAGCAGAGTTATTAAAGGTAGATCCAAGCACGGTTTGTGGGGTAAAAATATTTATGGGTTCGAGTACAGGCGATATGTTGGTAGACGACCCAGAAGCCCTAGAGCAAATATTTGCTCAGGTAAAAACCTTAATTGCCACGCACTGCGAAAGCGACCCAATGGTAAAGCAAAACCAAGCCGATACCATTGCGCAATTTGGTGAAGATATAGATGCTAGCTACCACCCTATTATTAGGAACGAGGAAGCCTG
>JAJTEN010000006.1 GCA_021298155.1 Sphingobacteriales bacterium
AAATTACAAAGGCACCAAAATCAACATCATTGATACTCCTGGTCACAGTGACTTTGGCGGAGAGGTTGAGCGTGTTTTAAACATGGCCGATGGCGTTTTATTATTAGTGGATGCTTTTGAGGGTCCGATGCCGCAAACACGTTTTGTGCTCCAAAAAGCTTTGGCTTTAGGAAAAAAGCCTATTGTAGTAATTAACAAAGTAGATAAGCCAAACTGCAGACCAGATGAGGTTCATGATGCAGTTTTTGATTTGTTTTTTAACCTAGAAGCAACAGAAGAACAATTAGATTTTCATACGATGTATGGTAGCTCTAAAATGGGTTGGATGGGAAGAGATTGGAAAAACCCTACCACCGATTTTACTGCACTTCTAGAAGATATTATTTCTCAAATACCAGCTCCAAAAGTTGAAGAAGGTACACTTCAAATGCAAATTACCTCCTTAGATTATTCTTCATTCACAGGAAGGATTGCCATTGGAAGAATTTTACGTGGTAGCATTAAAGTAAATCAACCAGTAAGTATCGTTAAGCGCGACGGTTCAATTCAAAAATCAAGAATCAAAGAATTATATACCTTCGAAGGTTTAGGAAAGTTAAAAGTAGAAGAAGCTTTTGGCGGAGATATTTGTGCGGTTATGGGTATTGATGGTTTTGAAATTGGCGATACCATTGCCGATTTTGAAAATCCTGAAGGATTAGTTCCAATTAAAATAGACGAGCCTACCATGAACATGTTGTTTTGTATTAACAACTCTCCATTCTTTGGCAAAGAAGGTAAATTTGTAACTTCTCGTCACTTACGTGATCGTCTATTTAAAGAGCTAGAAAAGAATTTGGCGCTCCGTGTGGAAGAAACAGATGCTGCCGATTCATATTTAGTGTTTGGTAGAGGTATTCTTCATCTATCTGTCTTAATAGAGACCATGCGCCGCGAGGGTTATGAACTTCAAGTGGGTCAGCCACAGGTTATCATCAAAGAAATTGATGGTCAGAAGTGTGAACCAATTGAAATTTTAACCGTAAACGTACCAGAAGAATTTTCAGGAAAAGTAATTGAGTATGTGAGTCAGAGAAAAGGTGATATGCTAATTATGGAACCAAAAGGAGATTTAATTCATTTAGAATTTGAAATTCCTTCACGTGGTATTATTGGTTTACGTAATAACCTATTAACTGCAACCGCAGGTGAGGCTATTATGGCTCACAGATTCAAAGCCTTTGAACCATGGAAAGGCCCTATTCCAAATCGTGGTGCCGGCGTAATGATATCTGGTGAACAAGGAAAAGCCATTGCTTATTCTATAGATAAATTGCAAGACAGAGGAAGTTTCTTTGTAGAATCTGGGGAAAATATTTACATGGGCCAGATTATTGGTGAAACCAATCGCCAAGATGATTTAGTAGTTAATATTACCAAAGAGAAAAAATTAACCAATATGCGTGCCTCTGGTTCGGATGATAAAACTAGAATTGCGCCAAAAATTAATTTCTCATTAGAGGAATGTATGGAGTATATTCAAGCCGACGAGCTCGTTGAAATTACCCCACTTTCTTTGCGTTTACGTAAAATTCATTTAGATGAAAACGAACGTAAACGTTTCAAAAACTCAATGGCTAGCGCCTAATACAAAACACAACAAAGGCCGTTTAAATTAAGCGGCCTTTGTTTTAT
The DNA here is from genome assembly GCA_021298155.1 of Sphingobacteriales bacterium. Taxonomy (GTDB): domain Bacteria; phylum Bacteroidota; class Bacteroidia; order UKL13-3; family UKL13-3; genus B1. The sequence continues at coordinate 1,675 of JAJTEN010000006.1, forward strand.
ACCGTAAGCTCATGACAAGCGAACAATTAAAGAATTTAAAGTTAAGGGTAGAAGACCTGAGGAGGTATCTTTGACGTCGAGACAAAATTACTCGATATAAAAGAAGAAGAAGCCCGTAGCTTAATGCCCGATTTTTGGGATAATCCTAAAGAGGCTGAGCGTTTGGTTAAGGCTACCCGCATCAAAAAAATGTGGACAGATGCCTATACCCAATCTGAGACTGTGGTAGAGGATTTGGCTGTATTATTTGAATTTTATCAGGCTGGTGAAGGAACCGAAGAAGAGGTGGAAGCAGCTTATCAAGATGCCCGCAATATTGTAGAAGCGCTTGAATTTAAAAACATGTTAAGCGCCGAAGAAGACCAGATGAATTGTATTATCAATATCAATTCTGGAGCCGGTGGCACTGAAAGTCAGGATTGGGCAGAAATGCTCATGCGTATGTATATCATGTATGCCGACAAACAAGGCTTAAAAGCAGCCGTTGTAGATGAGCAAGCAGGTGATGGTGCAGGAATAAAATCTTGCGCCATTGAAGTAAGTGGAGATTTTGCCTATGGGTATCTCAAAGGAGAAAATGGCGTGCATAGATTAGTGAGGATTTCCCCTTTTGATAGTAATGCCCGCCGACATACCTCTTTTGCATCTGTGTATGTATATCCGGTAGTGGATGATAGCATTGAAATAGATATTAAAGATGCCGATATTGAATTCCAAACTTCGCGATCTGGTGGTGCTGGCGGACAAAATGTAAACAAGGTTGAAACCAAAGTTCAATTAACGCATAAGCCTACTGGAATTGTCATTGTTTGTCAGGTAGAACGCTCACAGAGTGCCAACAAAGAACGCGCTTTGCAGATGTTACGTTCGCAGTTATATGAGTTAGAACTCCGCAAACAAAACGAGGCAAAATCTGCGATTGAAGCAGGCAAGAAGAAAATTGAATGGGGCAGCCAGATTAGAAATTATGTGTTCCACCCATACAAGTTAGTCAAAGATTTGCGCACCAATGTAGAAACATCAGATGTGCAAAAAGTAATGGATGGCGGTTTGGAGGAGTTTATTAAAGCATACCTCATGGAAAACTCCACACATACAAACTAATGTTATTTTCTATGTATGATGCCAGGCATAGGTTGAGCCGTTGGCATAATTACCAGTTCATTAATATTAACATGCGGTGGTGTACTAATTACGTAATGGATAGCATCTGCAATATCACTGGCTAATAAACTATCAAAGCCTTCGTAAACAGCCTTGGCGCGCGTTTCGTCACCATGAAAACGCACGATTGAAAATTCAGTTTCAACTGCTCCCGGATAAATTCCAGTAACCCTGATAGGATGCACAGAAAGCTCTATACGCATGGCCTTATTAAGCGCATCTACCGCAAATTTTGTGGCACAATACACATTACCATTTGCGTATACTTCTTTACCCGCTATGCTGCTAATGTTTACAATATAACCCGATTTACGCTCCACCATACCCGGAATTATTTGCCTGCTTACATATAACAAACCCTTGAGGTTGGTATCTATCATGGTTTCCCAATCTGCCAAATCTCCTTTATCTATGGTGGCCAAACCACTTGCCAAACCGGCGTTATTTACCAATACATCAATACCTTTAAATGCTTCAGGGATATTTTGTATGGCGGTTTGAACCGACTCCTTATCACGGATATCAAATACAGCGCAATGCGACTCTGTTTGATAATTGGCTTTTAACTGCGATTGAAGTGCGATTAAACGCTCTGCTCTGCGACCACATAAAATTAAATTGTACCCATTTTTTGCGAGCAAATTTGCGGTAGCTTCGCCTATTCCGGCAGTAGCTCCTGTAATAAAAGCAATTTTCTTGTTCATTTTTTATATTTTCGAAATCGAAGTGAGAACAAATATGAACCTTTCAATTGAAAAAACCGAACACTATACCCAAATAAGTACCACAGAAAATGTACTTCATACCACACTAGCAGAAGCCTTGGTAAATAAGGCTAAAGAAGCGCTTTCGAATGAAGAAATAATATACTTTATTTTCGACATTAGCGAGGTAAATACTATAGACAATACGTGTTTTACGATACTCCAGGCGTTTGGTTCGGCCATGCAAGAAAACCTAGGTTTACTTATTTTTAAGAATGAAAATCCCGCTATTCACCAAGTAATGAGTGAGCAAGATTTTATCATTGTACCGAGTCAAAGTGAAGCGGTAGAATATATTTATATGGATCAATTAGAGAAACAATTTTTGAACGACTTAGATTAGCAAATTACATGGCATTTGAAGTTACCATATTAGGCAATAGCTCGGCCTCCCCTACTTTGAGCCGGCATCCAAGTGCTCAGTATATCAATATATGCGACCATCATTTATTGGTAGATTGTGGCGAAGGAACACAAATGCAATTGCAACGCTATAAAATCAAAAAATCGAAGCTGTCGCATATCTTTATTAGTCATGTTCACGGTGATCATATATTGGGCTTACCTGGCTTGTTACTCTCTATGAATTTGGTTAAACATGATCAACCTGTGCATATTTATGGACCCAAAGAATTGTTTGAGATATTAGATGTAATCTTTAAACACTCAGAAACAGAGCTCAGTTTCCCTTTGCATTATCATGCCATAGACCCCAATAGTGCTCAGATTATTTTAGAAAACTTACACTTTAGGGTAAAATCTTTCCCCCTGTTTCACCGTGTTCCAACCATTGGGTATCAATTTGAGGAAAGATATATGTTAAAGAAATTAAACGTTGAAGTTTGCCAACGTTTAAAAATTCCGTTTACCTATTTTAGTGATATAAAAATGGGTAAAGATTATATAAGTCCGGAAGGCATTTGTTATAAAAACGAAGCTATTACCCTTGAGTCGACCCAACCCATTTCATACGCCTATTGTTCTGATACATTATATGACGAACGCGTTATCAAATCTATAGAGGGATCAGACTATTTGTATCATGAAGCAACCTTTTTGCACGATAAGTTAGAGCGAGCGATTAAAACAAAACATACAACAGCGAAGCAAGCAGGAATGGTGGCAAGATTGGCCAAAGTAAACCATTTACTGATCGGACATTTTTCATCACGCTATGATGATTTGGAAGAACTATTAAATGAAGCAAAATCAGAATTTGACAATACCCAATTAGCTATAGAAGGTAAAACCTTTGTATTAGAGTAACATCAATTAGGCATAAAAAATGTAACTTGCCAAGCAATTCATTTAAGGAAAAAAAGTATGCAAACCTTTACACCGGCAAATTGGGGAGAATATGAGTTACTCGATTGTGGAAATTTTGAAAAATTAGAACGATTTGGATCGGTTGTAATTCGCAGACCAGAGCCGCAAGCCTTGTGGGATAAGGTTTGGGATGAGATTGAATGGAAAAAAAGAACCGATATTACCTTTAAACAGAAAGGGAGTCACAACGGTGAGTGGATTAATCCGAAGAAACTGCCAACCAAATGGCATTTACCTTACCAAACTAAAGATTATACATTAAAGTTCAATTTATCGCTTACATCCTTTAAACATGTTGGCATTTTCCCTGAACAAGCCGCTAACTGGGATTATATATACAGCAAGTTAAAAGGCATGAATGAACCAAAGTTTTTAAATTTATTTGCCTATACAGGAGGTGCAAGCATAGCAGCCAAAGCAGCAGGTGCAGATGTAACCCATGTTGATTCTGTTAAGCAAGTAATTAGTTGGAGTAAAGAAAACATGGAAGCATCGAAGCTAGATAATATTAGATGGGTAGTTGAAGATGCCATGAAATTTGTAAAACGCGAAGTAAAGCGTGGTAAAATATACCAAGGCATAATATTAGATCCGCCGGCCTATGGTATTGGAGCAAACGGAGAAAGGTGGCAATTAGAAGATAGCATTAATGAGTTATTACAAGACATTTCACTCCTGCTCGACCCAAAGGAGCATTTTTTAATATTGAACGTATATTCTTTAGGATTGAGTGCCTTGTTGGTTCAAAATTTGGTTCAGCAAAATTTTAAACAAAGTCAACATTTGGAAAATGGTGAACTGTATTTACAAGCCAAAAGTGGCATACAATTACCTTTAGGCATATTAGCCCGATACCACAGCATAAATAAATAAAATGCCAGAAGGGTTTAAAAAATTAAACCTTATATTTTTTCTTTATTTGAAAGAAGTAGCTTCTGCTAATTTCAAAAGGCTTTTCAATACCCTTTAAGAATAAACGGCCGGTATCATTGGTCCATTTTTCTATCTTAGAAACATTAAGTAAGTTAACTATGGTAGAACGATGAATTTGAATGAATACATCTTCAGGGAGCCTATTATCCCAGTTTTTAATAGAGTTATAGGTAACACTTAACTTTCCATCATTCATAAATATTTTGGTATAATTACCAAAGGCCTCGATATAGTTGATGTCTTTTATTTTTATAAAAGATAATTTACTATCAAAATTTAACAAAATAATTTGATCAGGTTTAAATCTGTCATCTGCATTAGGATCGTACCCATCAGGATGGTTAAATTTCTCTTGTTCCTGATTAAGATTAACTACCCGATCAATTGCCTTTTTTATACGTTCGCTACTAATTGGTTTCAGAATATAATCCACTGCATTTAGTTCAAATGCCTTAATAGCAAAATCTGGATGTGCAGTTACAAAAATGATTTTAGGCTCACATTCAATTTCATTTAATAAATCTATGGATGTTAAGCCATTTAAATCTATATCTAAGAAAATCAAATCAGGCTTTGTTTCATTAATCACTTTTCGAGCCGATTCATAATCTGATGCCTCCCCAACAATGTCAATATCTGGGAAACCGGCCAGTACCTTCTTTAATGTAGCCCTCATTAGGTCTACATCATCCACTACTACAGATTTTATTGTTCCTTTAACCATTTTCATAATTGCGGTTTTCCTTGGCTCCTATTAGCAACATCCAACAACTGGTTACGCTATTAAATGCAAAAAAATACATATCTACCAATTAAACTAATACATGCCCCTTTAAAATAGTAATAAACTGTATCACAGAATATTAATATTTAAATTTGGACCAATAATTGCCTTAATTAGTATCAGATTCAGGTGTATCAGCTTGTTGATTTACTTCTGGCCTCATTTGAGGAAAAAACAAAACATCCTGAATAGAAACTTGATTGGTTAATAACATACACAGGCGATCAATTCCGATACCTATACCTGCAGTTGGAGGCATGCCATATTCGAGTGCACGCAAGAAATCGTGGTCGATAAACATCGCTTCATCGTCTCCCCTCTCCATCAGTTTTACTTGCTCCTCAAATCTTGCTCTTTGATCTATCGGATCATTTAATTCTGTATAGGCATTGGCAATTTCTTTACCATTTACCATTAATTCAAAACGCTCTACTAAGCCCTCTTTACTGCGGTGTTTTTTGGTAAGTGGACTCATTTCAACGGGATAATCTATTATAAAAGTAGGCTGAATAAAATTACCTTCACATTTTTCGCTAAAAATTTCATCGATTAATTTACCCTTCCCAATGCTTGGCGAAACCTCAATATGCAATTCTTTACACACCGCTCTTAACTCAGCTTCATCCATCTTACTTACATCGAAACCCGTATATTCAAGAATGGCATCAAAAATAGATATTCGCTTAAATGGCGCTTTAAACTGGAGTGTATTTTCGCCCATTGGCACCTCTGTAGAGCCATGCAAATCTATAGCCACTTTTTCGAGCATTTTCTCGGTAAAGTCCATCATCCAATAATAGTCTTTGTAGGCCACATAGAATTCAAGAATTGTAAACTCAGGATTATGGGTTCGGTCCATTCCTTCATTTCTAAAATTTCTACTAAATTCATATACCCAATCAAATCCTCCAACAATTAAACGCTTTAAGTATAATTCATTGGCAATTCTGAGGTAGAAAGGCACATCTAAGGCATTGTGGTGGGTAATAAATGGCTTGGCCGCAGCACCACCAGGAATATTTTGAAGTACTGGCGTATCTACCTCAAGTGCACCATGTGCATTTAAAAAATCGCGAATAGAACGAATCATTTGCGATCTCTTTAGGAAAGTATCTTTTACCTGTGGATTGACAATTAAATCTGCGTAACGTTGGCGATATCTAAATTCAGGATCTGTAACGGCATCAAAAGTTTCTCCTTCTTTCTCCTTTACAATGGGAAGTGGATGCAAAGCTTTGGTAAGAAGTGTGAAGGAGGTTGCATGAATAGATGTTTCACCTGTTTTAGTAGTAAACACGTATCCTTTTACTCCAATAATATCACCAATATCGAGTAGTTTTTTAAAAACTACATCATACAAGGTTTTATCCTCACCGGTACAAATATCATCTCGGCGAACATACACTTGAATTCTACCTGCATCATCTTGGATAACAGCAAAATTTGCTTTACCCATATCCCGAACACTCATTATTCTGCCCGCAATGCTAATTTCTTTCCATTTAGCTGCATCCATATCGCTAGGATAAGACTGCTTAATCTCTACAGAAGTAGTATTTACTTCAAAGAGCTCTGGTGGATATGGGTTGATTCCTAATTGGTTCAACTCGATTAATTTCTGCCTGCGAATTCTTTCCGGCTCACTTAAATGCTGATTATTTTCCATAAGAAGCAGCAAAAGTAAGGATTCTTTGGTTTGGATAAAATTAAAGTTTACCGTGGGATAGAAACTTCGTAAATATTTTATTTTTTAATTGCTTAATCGCCAAATATTGGTTTTTGCTTTTTGCTTTAAACTACTTTCAAAATCGATATTCGAATAGGATAAAACCTGTTCATAGTATGATTTAGCAAGGGTTGCATAATTCAACTGCTCATAAATTAAGCCAAGTTGTAAACAGGTATTTGGCAACAAATAAGTTGGTATGTTTTTACCATGCTCCAAGCAAAGTTTGTAGTATTGAATAGACGCTAAAGGATTATTCATTTCTTGATAAATTCTACCAAGTCTATAATAATACTCAACACGCTGGTACTTACTCTGCAAGATTGCCGGATTAACTAATTTAACTTGCTCCAAGGCTTTTTCGTAATAACCACCATCAAATAATAATCTGGCCTGAAGGAGAGTTACAGAAGGATAAATTTTATGGGATAAATCGGCATTTACCAATTTCAATTCCGACCCTGCATCTTTGGTATTCTTCTGCATTAAGTCGTGATAAATTTCAAACTTTGCCGTATCCAAATTTATCCATGCAAGCCAAGATAATTTTTGATAGGCCTCCTTCAAAGAATACTTGGTTTTACTGAAAGTAATATATTTTTTGAACCAAATAGCAGCCGATTGATCGAGGCGATGTAATAACAAATCACCCATGATAAAATCTAGGTAAGGAATAGATTCATATTGCTCACCAAGGGGTTTATTGCGGAGTGTTTTTAAAGCCAAATCATTTGCACCTGTTTTCAACTCAATATAAGATTTCACATAACATTGCATTAAATTATGATGATATTCTTTAGCAAAGGGAGTAAAAAATGTAAGTGCAATGTGTCTATCCTTGCCAAAGTTTAGTTGAATGAGGGCATAAATAATCGTGGCTTGTTGTCTTTCAATTATAGGTTCTGAATGAGATTGATTGATGTAGTTTTTTAACAATTCCAACCCGCTATTAAAGTCCCCTTTTAAACCAACTGCCTGCAAAATCCAATTATACTGGGGCGGAAAACTTCCCAATAATGCCATTAATGTACCTAATTCCTTTTTATGACTTAAAAAGTTAGGAAACTTCTTTTCATTTAAATTTACCTCCTGGAAGGCAGATCTAAAATCCCAAGCTGCAGATAAATATTCATTAAAAGCACCTTTAACAATGGCTAATTGAAGATGTATACTAGCTTTATAAAATAATTTATAGGGCGAATGGTCTGGAAGCAATTCGATTTTTTTTAAGGTGCTGTGATGTTGAATTTCAAATGCAGGGAGCAGTGCTTTGTTAAACTGCACCATTATTTGAAAAAAATCGTGATAATGCCTCAGATAATCTATGGCAATATTTTCATCCTTTTTTGCTACTTCTTTTTGCAAACATAAATGAGCCTGCTTCAATCTTAGGGCAGCCATATGGCCCATACAATCATTTAGGTTTGGGGTATACTCCACATATGCCTTAGCTGTTGAATTGGCCGTAACAATGAAAACCAACAGAAAGATACTTAGGCCTCGTAAAATAAATCGATAGCAATTTTTCACTGAGTAAATATAAGCCTAAAACAATGGGAATTTGTATATAAAAAAAATGCTGCCCGAGGGCAGCATTTTTTTTATACTGTAAAATCTGATGCGACCTCTTCAGCCATTAATGCGTCTGTTAAAACGCGGCCACAGTTTTCACAAACAATAATCTTTTTTCTTTGCTTGATATCGCTTTGCCTTTGAGGCGGAATACCAGCGAAGCATCCACTGCAACTTTCGCGTTCAATAGTTGCTACGCCAATGCCATTTTTTACACTTTTACGAATTCTATCATAAGAATGAACGAGACGCTCATCAGCAATTTTAACTGCAGCTGAGCGGATTTTCAATAATTCATCCTCTTCTTTTTGCGTTTCTGCAACAATTGTATCTAGTTCTGCTTTTTTGTTTTGCAAATCTATGGCTCTGCCCTCAAGTTCTTTTTGTAAAGTATCTATGGCAATTTTTTTCTGTTCAATATCAAACTGAGTATTTTTGATACGCTTTTCAAGCGCTTGTTGCTCTAAACCTTGGATTTCAATTTCTTTATTTAAAGCATCAAACTCTCTGTTATTTTTAACATTGTCTAATTGCTTTTCATACTTTTTAACCAATGCTTTGGCATCCGTAATTTTACTTTTATTAGCAGAAATGTTTTCTTCCAACTTGGTAACATCAGCTTTCAAGTTGTTTAATCTTGTTTCCTGACCAATTATTTCGTCTTCTAAATCGCTAACCTCAATAGGAAGTTCTCCGCGAATGGCGGTTAATTTCCCTATTTTTGAGTCGATTAACTGAAGCTTATATAAAGCTTTTAATTTTTGTTCAATACTGGTTTCTGTTGCGCCTGCCATATTTTATAAATAATAATTTACCGGATTCGTATCAATTTTTGATAAAAGGATTGCAAAAGTAGGAAATTTTTCGAGAATTAACTCACAAATTAATGAATTTGTAAATTTTTCACTCTCATAATGACCAATATCGGCAATCATCAATTTATTTTCTGCATCAAAAAATTCATGATATTTAAAGTCGGCCGAAACATACGCATCGGCATTACAGGCTATTGCTTGCTTAAGCAAAAAGCTACCAGACCCCCCGCAAATAGCTACTTTTGAAATATTTTTACCCGCGAGAACGGTATGCCTAATTAGCTTTAATTCCATTTTTTGCTTGAGGTAAGATAAAAAATCAGTGGGAGACATTTCAGTAGGCAAAAATCCAATTAGGCCTGAACCAACTTCTTGGTTTTCATTCAATAAAGAATATAAATCGTAGGCAGGTTCCTCATAAGGATGAGATTTTTTTAGTGCAGTAACAATTTTTCCTTTTAGAAATTGGGGAAAAACCACTTCAATACGTGTTTCAGCCTCAGTATGCAGGTGATTTCTTTCACCAACAAAAGGTTTTGCCTCCTTATTACCTGTAAAGGTGCCTGAACCTGTTGAACTAAAAGAACAATGACTATAATTCCCAATTTTACCGGCACCGGCGAGAAAAAGTGCATCTTTAACCTTACCAACATAATCATGAGGCACAAATGTGACCAATTTACCTAGGACAGCCGATTTTGGTGCCAATATCTGGGTTTGTTGCAGATTAAGTTTTTGGGCAATTCCTGAATTTACACCAATGCGCACATTATCTAAATTGGTGTGCACCGCGTAAATGGCTATTTGATGTTGAATGGCTAAAATAATGGTACGTTCTACATAACTATTTCCATTCAACCTTTTTAATCCCGTAAAAACAATTGGATGATGAGAGATAATTAAGTTACAACCCAAATTAATTGCCTCTAATACAACATCTTCTGTACAATCCAATGCAATCAAAGCACGATTAACTTCGGTATCAGCAGATCCAACAATGAGACCACAATTATCATAAGACTCTTGATAAGCAAGGGGTGCAAAACTTTCTAGATAATCAGTTAACTCTCTAATTTTCATTTAACTACAGGTAAATTAGCCAATTTATTTTTAAATTTGTAAGTCCTATACAGCTTGAACCAAAATGTATTTTGAAAACTTCTAATAAACCACACCTTGGCATAAATTACGGGATATAACAACAGATTAAGAATAGCAATATAGGGCGGAAAATGAGTAAATCCAACATGGATGTATTCTTTATACCCCTTCATTCGCTTAAAATAGGTGGCACCTTGAATGTCGTAGAAAGCCACTATTTGGTTCAGAAAAAATGTTTTTACTTGTTGATTTTTAAATACCCTAACAAACCACTCTCCATCAGCTACTAAAGAATATCTCAGGTTAAAGAAACCAAGCTGCTGAAATAAGGTTTTTTTGGCGAATGTGGCTTGGTGGCAGATGGGATAATGGGAAAAAAACATGGAAAATTTAACCGGCTTACCCGTCACATAATTCACCTGTGTAGGTTCATTCTTGGTTTCTACTTTGGCATACAAAAAATCAATCGCTTGTTTTTCTAGGCAATTGTTTACCAGTTCGAGTACATGTGGAGAATAAAAAGAATCTCCTGCATTCAGAAAATATACATACTCTCCTTTTGCGGCCTTTACTCCCTTATTCATGGCATCATAAATACCTTGATCGGGTTCAGAAATGAATGTACCGATATAGGCTTCGAACGGCCTCAATACTTCTTGCGTATGATCAGTTGAGCCACCATCAATAATAACAAGTTCAAAATCTTTGAAACTTTGCTGCAAAGCAGATTGAAGGGTGTCTGGCAGCAAACGGGCAGCGTTATAACAAACTGTAATTAAACTAAATTTAGGTTGTTGTTTCATTAAAATTTAGGACAATTACATTTTTTATCTCTTGCAATTCCCTTGTGTGTATTGCAAGCAGACAAGCTAACAATACTCACCAAGAAAAGGAGTATTACGAACCCATTCCAATTTTTTCTCATGTTACAAAATTATAAAAACCAATGAGATTTCATTAAACTTGCAAGATATTAAGAACAAATGATGGAAATTTTAGAAATTATTAAAGAATTACTAACCAACACCAAAGGTTTCTTGGAAGAATTTGTTAAGGTAAATGGATTATGGATTTATGGCTTACTTTTTTTAATTGTTTTTTGTGAAACAGGCTTAGTCGTTTTGCCGCTTTTACCCGGTGATTCTCTCCTTTTTACGGCAGGGGTTTTAGCCGGAAATGCAAACAATAATTTGGATGTTTCTATCATCATTCTTTTGCTTATTACTGCAGCACTGTTGGGCGATAATACCAATTATTTTATCGGCAAATTTTTAGCTAAAAAAGGCGAAGGAGCCAAGCTATTTGGTATCTTTACCATTAAAAAAGAATATATACGCAAAACGGAAGAATTTTATGAAAAACATGGTACCGTAGCCATCATTATAGCTAGGTTTGTGCCAATAGTGCGCACATTTGCTCCATTTGTAGCCGGAGTAGGCAGCATGAAATATAGCAAATACATTACCTATTGTATTATTGGCGCTATACTTTGGGTAACAAGCATAACCCTAGCAGGATATTTCTTGGGAAGCAACCCCTGGGTTCAGAAAAACTTTGAAAAAGTAGTTTTTGGCATCATTATTCTTTCTGTTTTACCAGTAATTTTTCAGGTCATAAAACACCGCTTTGCTAAAAAGTAAACAGTACATATTAGTTATTCTTTTCATCTGGGCGCAACCAATTTTTGCCGAGAAAACTGCGGGTTTTTGCAGCCTAAGTGAAGAAGAGCAAGGGAAAGAAGTTTTGGCGCTTTTCCCTGGAACAGAATTTTTATGCCTACCCGCTAATACCATAAAAAACAGGGTTTGGATTAATGCTTGGGTACCCAGTTACCAATTATATGATGGATTAAGGTTACAAGAGAAAACCAAAATTTACAACCAACAAAACAAAGCCATTGGTAAGGTAAATGTATCATTTAATCCCATGCAAATTTTGGAGGTAAAAGATAGTTTAACCCATATAATTATTAGTGGGTATATGCACAAAGGTTGTACAGATTTAAAATTTGTACCCGAAATAGAACTAAGTAATTTATTAGATAAAGCAGAAAATAATGAGCGTTTTTCTTTTTTTGAAAATTTCATTAATAAATACGATTTTAAGAAAACCATAGAAGATAACAATTACAGTTCTTACCTCATTCAAGAGCCAGAATTTGTGCAACAAATTTTGGTGCCTAGGTTATTATTGGTCTTTTATAAATCAGAACTTATTGCCATTTTTCATACACAAGCGCTTAGGGTAAAAAAATATGATTCTATTGAAATGGGTAGCCAATACAAAATGATTTATAACTCTAAATTTAGTGAACATACCAAACAAGAGATGGTATTGATATATAAAAGTAAACTTCAAACGTATAAATAACATGGAAGTAGGGGATAAAATATACATAGCCGGTCACCGAGGAATGGTTGGATCAGCCATGCATAGGAAACTGATAAAAGAGGGATTTACAAATTTGGTTTTGCGGAGTTCCTCAGATTTAGACCTAAGAAACCAAGCCGCGGTGGCTCATTTTTTTGAAACAGAAAAGCCTGATTATGTGTTTTTAGCTGCAGCAAAAGTAGGTGGTATTCATGCTAACAACACCTACAGGGCTCAATTTCTGTATGAAAACTTAATGATCCAAAACAATGTCATACACCAAAGCTACCTTCAGGGCGTTAAAAAATTGTTATTTTTTGGCTCAAGTTGCATTTATCCAAAGTTTGCACCACAACCTTTGAAAGAAGAAAGTTTATTAACCGGATTATTGGAGGAAACCAATGAGCCTTATGCCATTGCTAAAATTAGTGGAATTAAAATGTGTGAAGCATATAGAGACCAATACAATTGTAATTATGTATCGGTAATGCCCACCAATTTATATGGCTATGCCGACAATTATCATCCAGAGCATTCTCATGTTTTACCAGCACTTATTAGGAAATTTCATGAGGCTAAAATTAGTGGAGCTAAACAAGTAGAAATTTGGGGCAGTGGTATGCCCTTGCGCGAATTTTTATTTGTTGATGATTTGGCTGAGGCAGCTTTTTTGGTCATGCAAAATTACCAAGAAAAACAATTTTTAAATATTGGAACTGGTGAAGATTTAACCATTAAGGACCTGGCTAAAACCATTCAAAAAATTATTGATTTTAAGGGGGATTTGATATTTAACACAGAAAAACCAGATGGTACACCCAGGAAATTAATGGATGTGAGCAAAATTAAATCACTAGGCTGGGTGCCAAAAATTGGTTTGGAAGAAGGGATTAAGTTGGCGTATACAGATTTCTTAAAAATTTTAGCCACAAATTGAGTTTTTTTTCCCAAATTGCAACAAAATATTCATTTTAATACACCTTCAGCAAATGGCAAAAGTTAAAAATAACCATAAAATTTTTATCGTAGAAGACGATACTTGGTATAGAAACTTCTTAAGCTATACATTGCAATTAAACCCCGATTACGAGGTGGTGAGTTTTGAAAATGCAAAAGATTGCTTGAATAGCCTGCATCAAAAGCCAGATTTAATTACAATAGACTATTCTCTGCCGGGTATAAATGGTTCCGACCTAATAAAAAAAATAAAGGAAATTGACGACCAAGTTCAATTAATTGTCATTTCAGGCCAAGAAGATATTAATACTGCAGTAAACTTATTAAAGTTAGGCGTTTTTGATTATATCATTAAAAATGAAGATACAAAAACGCGTTTGATGAATTCGGTTCAAAACGCCTTAATTAATAATTTACTAAAAACTGAAATTATTGAATTAAGAGAAGATTTGGGCAAAAAGTATGATTATGCCAAAACCATCATTGGAAATAGCGATTCATTAAAGAAAACGTTTTCTTTGATTGAAAAGGCTGCCAATAGTAAAATTACTGTTTCAGTTACAGGAGAAACAGGAACCGGTAAAGAGTTGGTAGCTAAAGCTATTCATTATAATAGTTTACGTAAAAAAGCTCCATTTGTTGCTGTTAACGTAGCAGCAATTCCAAAAGAGTTAATTGAGAGCGAACTTTTTGGTCACGAAAAAGGAGCATTTACCGGTGCAGACGCCCGCAGAATTGGAAAATTCGAACAAGCTATTAAAGGTACTATATTTTTAGACGAAATTGGTGAACTAGATTTAAATCTTCAAGCCAAACTATTACGCGTACTACAAGAGAGAGAGATTACAAGAATTGGAAGTAATAATGCCATACCAATTGATGTAAGAATCATTGTTGCCACACATAAAAATTTAGCTACAGAGGTGCAAGAAGGCAGATTCAGAGAAGATCTTTATTATAGATTACTTGGTTTGCCTATTCATTTATCTCCACTTAGAGAGCGCGGAAACGACGTAATTTATTTGGCTAAACATTTTATAGACGAGAGTGTTAAAGAGAACAAAACTGGCAAAATAACCTTAAGCAATGAGGCTCAAAAAAAGCTTTTAGACTATTCATATCCAGGAAATATAAGAGAATTAAAAGCAATTGTAGAATTAGCATGTGTAATGTGCGATAATCATGTTATTGAGGCCAAAGACATCACCTATAACTCGGAAAAATCTATGGGCTCAATTCTAAATCAGGAGATGAGTTTTGATGATTATACCAATTCTATTATCAACTATTACTTAGAAAAATACGACCATAATGTGATAACGGTTGCCAAGAAATTAAAAATTGGAAAATCTACCATTTACCGTATAATGAAAACGGATTCATTTCAAAAAATATATAATAAATAGCAACTCACACCTAGGAAAATATACTCTAAATTATGAAAAAAACACTTTTAGCATTAGATGATGAGCTGAGTATCTTAAAAATATTAGATTTTTATTTTAATAAAAATTATACCGTTGTTGCCAAGCAAAATGGAAAAGATGCACTCGAGTGGATGCAACAAGGAGTTATTCCAGATGTAATTATAGCAGATGTAAATATGCCAGAGATAAATGGCTTAGATTTCATTAGACAAATTAGAGCGAGTGGTTTCTTCAAAAACGTACCGCTTATTATGCTTTCTGGTAATGAGGGCACTTCTGATAAAATAAAATGTTTAAAAGCAGGTGCAGATGACTACGTGATTAAACCCTTTAATCCAGAGGAATTAGAGGCTAGGATAGAAAATATTTTCAGACGAATCAAAAAAATTTAAGGATGGAAAATATCATTTCTAAAGATAGAATTGCCTTTATTTCTTCTAATCCAGATTCTATTGTTGAATTTAGTCACTTATTCAAAGAGGAATTTGATGTTTTCCACTTTGAAAATATTTTTAAATTTATTCAATGGAATAATTCGAACATTCCAGTTAAATTAGTTGTTACTTACTCAGATTTATTGAGCTCAAACGGTATTACCTTTAGAAAAATATGTAAAAATATCTCTACCACAGCAAATATCCCTTTTGTTCTTATTGTAGACCGGATAACAGAGGCAAATAGGAATATTGCCTTGTTTGAACAGTTCGCAGATATTTTTGAATACCCAATACAAGCAGATGAATTTTTACTTCGAGCCAAGTATTTAATAGAAAACCCTCCGCGTTATCATGCTTCGTTAACTAAAAATAATACCATATTTCCTAAATATAAAATTCCAACTTCTAAACGAATTTTTGATATCATTTTTTCATCCCTAGCCTTGCTATGCTTGCTCCCTTTCTTTATCATTTTTGCGCTTATCATTGTGCTTGAATCAAGGGGTCCAGTCTTCTACGCAGCGAAAAGAGTTGGATCGGGCTATACCCTCTTCAATTTTTATAAATTTAGGTCTATGCGCCATGGTGCAGATGCCATGTTAAAAGGTTTAAAACACCTAAATCAATATCATGAAAGCACTTTGGATGGCATTCAAAATTTTAATAATTATTTATGCCCTGAATGTCAGAATGCCAATGCTGGATGCCAGAATAAACTTTATATGGATGGTGAAATGATTTGCGAAAAAATATTTGCCGACTATAAACGAGTGAAAGAAAACTTCAAATTCATCAAGATTGAAAATGACCCAAGAACTACGAGATTTGGGAAGTTTATGAGAAATACCAGTATTGATGAATTACCTCAATTAATTAATGTGTTAAAAGGCGATATGAGTATTGTTGGGAATAGACCATTACCTCTATATGAAGCTGAAAAATTAACTACAGATCAATTTGCACTTAGGTTTATGGCGCCAGCAGGGATTACCGGTTTATGGCAGGTAACTAACAGGGGACTCAGCGGTCATATGAGTGTGGAGGAAAGAATGGAACTTGATAATGAATATGCCAAAAACAGTTCATTTGTAAACGACATAAAAATTATTTTGCGAACCATTCCAGCCTTATTCCAAAAAGAAAACGTATAATTTTATCGTTTTTTCGTGATTCAAATACCTTAACCTGTTTTAATGAAATGAGCAAAATGCTTTGCAACTACAAGCTATTAAAATTGGAATAATCTCAAATTATACTTGGCAAGCCATAACTTTAGCCTAATTTAGCAGGCTATTTCGCATACATGTACCAGAGATACCTTCCCTATTTTAAACAAATTATCATTTTAAGTTTACCCATTATTGTTGGTCAACTTGGAATTGTTCTGATGGGTGTAGCAGATGTAATAATGATAGGTAAATTAAAACCTATTCATCTAGCAGCCGCCTCTCTGGCCAATGCCATTTATTTTTTTATAGCTATTTTAGGAATTGGAACCTTAACTGCCGTTTCACCCTTGGTTGCTAAAAGCAAAGGCGCTAATGAACCCAAACAATGTGCAAGTATCTATAAACAATCCATACACGCTGCTTTCATCTTGAGCCTTTTTATAGGAGTAATCCTATTTGTAATTACCGAAAATTTGCATTGGTTTAAACAAGACCCTGCTGTAAGTCTGCTCGCCAAAGACTATTTACATTTATTAAATATTGGAACACTGCCCATGCTCCTATTTTTTGCTATTAAACAATATAGCGACGGATTAGGAATAACAAAACCATCGGCTATCATTACCATTATTGCTTTGCTAATAAATGTATTTTTAAACTGGGTTTTTATTTATGGCAATCTAGGATCGCCCAAATTAGAATTGCTTGGAGCAGGAATAGCTACCAGCTCTGCAAGAGCTATTATGGCTATTTCAATGTATATATACATCCGTTCAAATACCATTTACAAACCATATTTAAAAACCTCAGAAAACATAGATAATACCTTGTATTTAAAACAGATTTTTACTGTGGGTATACCCTCTGGACTCCAATACTTTTTTGAGGTTGGGGCATTTGCATTTGCTGCCATAATGATTGGTTGGATTAATGAATTTGCTTTAGCTGCGCACCAAGTAGCTATTAATATTGCATCCATCACATATATGATTGCAACCGGTATATCAGCAGGTGGCTCTATCGCTGTTGGCGAAGCCTTGGGCGAAAAAAATAAAAAAAATATTATCGACTTTGGAAGAGCTGCTTTGTTGATGGGAACATTATTTATGACCTGTTGTGCTATTATATTAGCTGCATTCGCGCCAAATATAATTTCACTCTATACAACGGATGCCAAGGTTGCTACGATGGCCACATCACTGCTATACATTGCTGCATTTTTCCAAATTAGCGACGGCATACAATGTGTTGGACTAGGTGTTCTCAGAGGCATTGGCGACACCAAAATTCCAACTGTAATTACCATTTTTGCCTATTGGATCATTGGCATACCGCTTGGCTATATTTTATGTTTTAAATTATCTTTTAATTTATATGGCGTATGGTTAGCATTGCTTATTGGTTTAAGTTTATCTGCTTGGCTATTGAGTAAACGATTTTTAAGAGAAAGCAACAAAATTAATGTAGACCTTGTTAATCCTTTAACCAATTAATACCATGCAAACCCGATTAAAAGTTCACATGGCACTGTTTGCAGTTTCCCTCTTGTATGCAGCCACATTCACCATTGCCAAATTGGCAATGCCTTTATATGTAAAACCTTTTGCATTTATTTTATTGCGGGTAAGTGTGGCTACCATTTGTATTTATTTTTTTCATAGACATTTTGTTAAAGGAGCCATTCAAGATAAAAAAGACCTCTGGCCATTGTTTGTTTCGGCCGTTTTTGGTGTAGCAGGTAACATGCTCTTATTTTTTAAAGGCTTATCTATTACTTCTCCAATCAATGCTTCTGTATTAATGCTCAATACCCCAATATTCGTATTAATTTTTGCTGCATTTATTCTAAAAGAAAAACTAACAATCCATAAAATTTCAGGCATTCTTATAGCTGCCTTGGGCGCATTATTACTTATTGGTGGACGTAATTTTACATTTAACCAGACAAGTGCACTTGGCGATTTATTTGTTACGCTTAATGCCATTATCTATGCTTTTTATCTGGTTTATGCCAAAAAATTAATGGTAAAATATCATCCGCTTACTGTTACACTCTATGCGTTTTTTTTCGGATTCTTTTTAGTACTTCCCTTTGGTTTAAGCCAAACTTTAGAAATAGATGTTGCACATTTACCATTAAGTATTTGGGGCGCTATTGCTTTTGTTACAATTGGAGCAACCTTTTTAACTTATGTGCTAAATGCTTATGCATTGAAACATGCAAGTTCAAGTTTGGTGGGTTCATATATTTATTTACAACCAGTATTGGCTACGCTCATAGCTATTCTATCTGGAAAAGATCATTTAAGTGCAGATAAATTTCTCAGTATGTTGATTGTATTTTCAGGCGTATTTTTGGCATCTTATAAAAAGTTAGACAAAAATAATTAATTGATTTCGAACAGATTAAAAATATGAACACCAACTTAAAATTTTTTTAACTTTATTTTTATTTCAACAACAAAAATTTATAAATTGCTTACTATTTCAGCATAAATGCTTAATCGCGTTTGTAAAATCTTAATTGTAAATGACACAGCGTATACCCAAACCTAAAACAATTAGAATTATTCAAATAGACCCAGTCATTAATCACCTAGCCGCTCAAGAAAAGTTCTTCAAAGAGTTGGGCATACATCCTGAGATATTTAATTTTCCTGATTTTGAAGTGGCCCAGCCATTTCTAGTTAACTCGGGTACCTTGTTCAATCTTATCTTAATACACGAGAGTATCTTAAATGAGCATATAAATAAACAGTTGCCCCCAAATACTACCATTGCCATTGTAAATGCGAGTAGAAAACAATTTGATGAGAAAATAATAGCCAATAAAGTAAACCATATTGGTAGCCATCTAAAAAAGAAATGGTTTACAGACTTATTTCAATTAGAAGATTAACGGGGTTCACCCATATTTTTTAGTATCAACAAGTAATTCCAAAATATTTGAGACTATATTTGCCCTAGTTGGCAAAAGCAGGCCGGCAATTGATGTATTACAAAATGGATAAAAATGATATTCTAAAGGCACTTAGCACGGTTCAAGAACCAGATTTGAAGAAAGATTTGGTTTCCTTGAAGATGATACAAGATATTGAAGTAGATGGCAATGAAGTTAGCTTCACCATTGTATTAACCACTCCCGCTTGTCCACTCAAAGAAAAAATAGAGAAAGACTGTATAGACGCTATCCATCATTTGGTATCGGATCAGGCCATAGTAAAAATTACTATGACCGCTAATGTAACAAGCAACAGGAGCGATAAACTTACCCTACCTAACGTTAAAAATATTATTGCCGTTGCCAGCGGAAAAGGTGGCGTGGGGAAATCAAGCGTTTCAAGCAATTTGGCAATTGCCTTGGCTAAAATGGGTGCAAAAGTTGGCTTATTAGATGCCGATATTCACGGTCCAAGTGTACCAATGATGTTTGGCGTAATAAATGAGCAACCAATGATGCGCAGCGTTGATGGGAAAGAATTGATGGTACCTATAGAAAAACATGGCGTAAAACTCTTGTCGATTGGCTTTTTAATAAAGCCTGAGCAAGCAGTGGTTTGGCGTGGACCAATGGTATCGAGTGCTTTGAGACAGTTTGTAAATGATACGGATTGGGGCGAATTAGATTACCTTATTTTAGATTTACCTCCAGGTACAGGAGATGTACACCTAACTATGCTTCAAATTGTTCCATTAACAGGAATTGTAATGGTTACAACACCGCAGGCTGTGGCGCTTGCTGATGCTTATAAAGCAGCAACCATGTTTGCAATGACTCCCGTGAAAGTACCCATTTTAGGGGTAGTAGAAAATATGGCTTATTTTACACCCGCAGAATTACCAGAAAACAAATATTATTTGTTTGGTAATGGAGGAGGAAAAACCATGGCCAGCGAGTTAAAAGTACCTTTCTTGGGTGAAGTACCAATCATAATGAGCATAAGGGAAGGTGGAGATAAAGGAACCCCTGGCGCAGTATTGGATGGAGTTGCACAACAGGTATTTAATGAGATTGCAGAAAAAGTTGCGCAGCAGATTGCCTTGCTAAATGCAGCAGAATAGTTTAATAGCTTAAAGTTAATGGCTTGTGTTTTTAAAAATTGTATAGCATGATGAACGAAGAAATAAAGCAGAAGATAGAGATTGCCTTAAATAGTATGCGTCCGTTTTTGGAAGCAGATGGAGGCAATGTGGAATTGGTGGAAGTTACCTCAGACATGGAAGTAAAATTGCGTTTATTGGGTAATTGCAGCAATTGTAGCATGAGCAGCATGACGATGAAAGCAGGAATTGAAAGTGGCATTAAAAACGCTATTCCTGAAGTAACGAAAGTTACAGCAGTTGACTAGAGCTGTTGGACAATGGTATTTAAATTAGGCCCATACTTTAGTGCCTTCAGTGCAATTGGTGCAGATATCAATTTCTTTGCGCGATTGTAAAATTGCTCTTCTAAAACCTTGATATGCATCTGAGCGCCATACTTTGGCAAAGCTCTCTTTACTTACATCACCAAATCGGTGGGTAGCATCTTTATCAAAACAGCATGGCACAACCAAACCATCCCAAGTTACTACACTACCGCGCCATAATCGCCAACATTGGTTCAGCAAATCATTTTTTATTTCGTAGCCATTCTCGGTTTTTTTGTATCTACTTAATGCATCTGTCTCCGGAATTAATTCATCCGTATTTTGGTAATCATAAATTTGAGCTGTTTTAATACCTAGTTCGTCTACCCCAATTTCTTTGGCTAATTTTTGTAGTTCAGGTATTTGGTGTTCATTATGTTTAAAGGCAATAAACTGCCAAATAATATGTGGTGTAGATTTTCCTAATTTTTTCTTCCATTTCACCAAATTACGCGTGCCATCTAAGACCTTCTCTAAGTTCCCGCCTTTTCTATACTTCTGGTAAGTTTCTTGGGTTATGCCATCAATAGAAACAATGAGTCTATCTAATCCAGATTCAATGGTAGCTTTGGCCATTTCATCTGTAAAATAATGCGCATTGCTGGAAGTGGCTGTATAAATATTTTTAGCAGCGGCAATTTTCACAAACTCCAAAAATTGTTTATTTAAGAAAGGTTCGCCCTGGAAATACAAAATCAAATACACCAATTCAGGATGTAATTCATCTATTAATTTTTTATATAGCGGCAAATCAAGCATTCCAGTTTCGCGAGAAAATTCTCTTAACCCGCTAGGACATTGCGGGCAACGCAAATTACAGCTGGTGGTAGGCTCAATTTCCATAACCATTGGCATACCCCACTGCATAGGTTTACGAAATATGCGAGATAATAAGTAACTAAGATATAGCTGTATGGCATTCCCTATTCTTCGCCCATTAAGCTTAGAAATAAAGTTAATGCCATCCGTTAAATTTCTATTCATTTGCTGCAAAGTAAAGAAAGAAATGGAATTCCTTAATCTACATTGTCGTGCAAGAAAGAATTATTGGTTTTTATTTCTGGTTTACCGGTATTATCATCAAATAAACTGAGTCGACTTACCTGTATAGTTGAAGAATGTGGTACATCATCTAAGCGCTTTAATTTACGCTTATAAGCAGGCTCTTTTTCTAAATCACGTAAACCTTGAGGAGAATTAATGCTTATGTTTAAATCTTTTAAAGTTTTAATGCGCTGAATGTGCTTCTCAATCTTTTTCTCTTGATCTTCTAAACTCAAATTATCCATGAGGTTAAAGATATTTGACGCTACATTTTCAGTAGTAATTTGATCTGCTTCAACCTGTAATTCATTTATAATTTTTGCGTCTTCTTCAAAAAATTCCATTTGCGGTGCCAAATCCTCCGATTCATCAATGCGTAAACTCAATTCAATTTCAGATGGATTGGCATCAGGCTTTTTTGGCTCAAACCGTTCCTCCTCTAAACTATATTTGGTTGGTTCGGGCAAAATAGATTTTGGAGCTACGGGCTGAACCGAAGGAGCTTTTGGAGCCATTACATTTGGCGTAACTCCCATATTATTTACATTTCCAATGATGATTTTGTTTTCTTTTGGTGCAGAATCAAATCCGGTTGCAATTAAAGTAACAGCTAAAGCATCTTCAAGCGATTCATCGTAACTGGTTCCGATAATCATTTCTGCTGTAAAACCACTTTCTTCTTGCACATAATTGTTAATTTCTTCAAACTCGCTCATCAACAATTCATGGGCACCAGTGGCAGAACTTACGTTTAATAGAATGTTTTTGGCACCAACTATTTTACTTGCATTTAAGAGTGGAGAATTTAAAGCTGTTTTTACAGCTTCCATAGCTCTGTTTTCGCCACGGGCAGTAGCAGAACCCATAAGGGCTACACCACTAGATTTCATAACCGTTCTTACATCCTCAAAATCCACATTAATTTCACCAGGGTAAGTAATTACTTCTGCTATTCCCTTTGCTGCTGTATTTAAAATCTCATTGGCATGTCCGAATGCAGCACGCATTGGCAAATTGCCATACATTTCTTTAATTTTATCGTTTCCAATAATTAGTAAACAATCAACTGCATTCTTAAGTGCCTCTATGCCCTCTGAAGCAAAATCTTGGCGTTTTTTACCTTCAAAAGAAAAAGGAGTGGTAACAATACCAACAGTTAAAATACCCATTTCGCGGGCTGTTTTAGCAATAATAGGGGCAGCACCCGTTCCAGTTCCACCGCCCATACCCGCAGTTATAAAAAGCATTTTGGTATTTACACCCAAGGTGTCAATAATATCTTCAATGGCCTCCATGGCAGAGTTTCTTCCTACTTCAGGATTAGCGCCTGCACCCAAACCTTGCGTTAAACTTGCACCCAATTGAATTTTATTGGGTATCGGACTATTTTCCAAGGCTTGTAAATCAGTATTGCAGATAATAAAATCTACTCCTTTAATGCCTTGAGAAAACATGTAGTTTACAGCGTTACCACCGCCACCGCCAACACCCAACACTTTTATGATGGACGATTTTTCCTTAGGCATATTAAATTTGAATGCTGTTTCTCCCATATCGCTCATTATTGTATTTTACTTACTAGAAATCATTTAAATTATCGTCTTCAAAAAACTTTTTTCCCTGCTTAATTATTCGCGTAATAATACCGAATTGCTTTACCTCTTCTTTTGCCTTTTCTCTCTCACTTGGGTTTGAAATGGCATTAATTTTTTCCATTTCTTCCATTTCTTTAAATCCTTTTAGCACCAAACCTACCCCAGTAGCATAGATTGGACTTTTAATTTCTTCTACCTCTGTAACACCTAAATGTTCATTGGCATAACCAATTCTAGCATCTAAACTCGTTACATACTCCACTAATTTATCAAGGTGTTTTAACTGAGAACCACCCCCCGTGATAACAATTCCGGCATTTAATTTCTTTTCTAATCCAGAACTTTTGATTTCAAAAAGAACCGTTTCAAAAATCTCTTCCACTCGGGCTTGAATAACCATAGCTAAATTCTTTACACTCACCTCTTTTGGTGGTCGACCATGGAAGCTAGGGATACTCACAATTTCATTCTCTTTATTTTCATCAGATAACGCTGAACCAAACTTAACTTTTAAAGCCTCTGCTTGATTTCTAAGTACATTACAACCCTCTTCTACATCTTTGGTAATAATGTTTCCACCAAATGGAATAACAGCAGTATGTCTAATAATTCCATTTTTAAAGATCGCTACATCCGTAGTTCCACCGCCAATATCAACCAAACAAACGCCGGCTTCTAATTCTTCAGGAGTTAGCACCGCTTCAGAAGAAGATAATGGCTCAAGTATTAAATCAGCCACTTTTAAGCCTGCGCGTTCAACACTTTTATATATATTTTTTATGGCATCTACGTTACCTGTGATAACATGAAAATTAGATGACAACCTAATACCTGTCATCCCAACTGGATCATAAACATCATTGATATCGTCTACCGTATACTCTTGAGGCAAAACATGAATAATTTCATCACCAGGAGCTAATGCAAGTTTATTTGTATCCTTAATCAATCGGATAACATCTTCCTTGCTAATCTCTTCATCTCTTGCCCCTAGGCTAATACTATTGCGGTGTTGAAGACTCTTAATGTGCTGGCCAGCAATACCCACATGTACATTATGAATTTCAAGTTGAATTTTATTTTTTAGTAAAGCCTGACGGGCTTTTTCAATTGCCTCATTTATGGCACGAACTGTTTTCTCGATATTTCTTACCTCTCCCCTAATTACCCCTAAACTCTCTGCCTTACCCATGGCCAACACCTCTATTTTACCGTGTTCGTTGCGTTTGCCAACTATGGCACATACCTTAGTTGTACCAATATCAAGACCTACAATTATTTTGGATTCTACCAACATGTTATTCCCTTTTATTTTTTACAAATTACCTGACCATCAAATCTTACATCAATGCTTTTATACGCGCTCCACCCTATTCTATTCATGCCTTCTCTATAGAAGGCAAGCAGCTTTTTAAACTTGATTTCAATTTGATTAGCATCTCCAAAAATGATCACATGATTTCCAATTTTTGGAACCAATACCATATCATTGTCGGCATTTACAAATATCTGCTCAATTAATGCCTTATAAAATGGTTGTTTATCAACATATGAGGCTATTTTGAACACCTCATTTCCTACAAAAGAGTACACTGTATCACCATTTTCTAATCGCTCAAAAATATTGCCATTGGCAATGGGCACTCTGCAGGTAAAATGGTCTGAAAGGGGCATTTTTATTCCAAATTGATCTACGTAAAATTGGGTTCCATCATACCGAAACATACGTAAAATTGGTCTTCTTTGTTGAAGATGTAAATTTAATTCACCTTGCATATCGGCAAATACTTCCGCATGCTCCACATGATCTAATTGCGATAAATGCTCCTCGATTTGTTGGATGTTAATTTCACCCAAAGGCATTCCAATTACTTTTTTACCGGCTGGTAAATCTTTGCGCAATTGTTCTAATATTTTTTGCCGATTGTAAAATCCAATTTCAGCTGGAAAAACACGAACATTAACCTTAGCACAGGGCAAAGTACTGGCTTGCTTATTAGAAAATGCCAAGGCAAAAATTGCGAAGCCAATCAGCACAACCCAAACGGCTGCATTAACTACTTTTTTAATCGCTATTTTTGCTTTCAGATTCATGCTATTTTGCTAATAAACCTTTTTCAATGGGTTCAACCAAAGTATCTATATCTCCAGCACCCAAACATACAAACAAGCTAGGCTTCAATGCAACAATTGTATTTACCAATGTCTGTTTATCTAATAGGGCCTTTTCTTTTACCTGAATTTTTTCTAATAACAATTCAGAATTTATTCCTGCTATGGGTAATTCTCTGGCAGGATAGATGGGTAATAAATAAACAGAATCTGCCATTGATAATGACTGGGCAAACTCATCCAAAAAATCGCGGGTTCTACTAAACAAATGGGGTTGAAAAGCAACCACTAACTTTTGGTTGGGATACATTCTGCGCACCGATCCTAAAATAGCTTTAATCTCTTCTGGGTGATGGGCATAATCATCAATAAATATGTGTTCCTGAGATTTTATGCGGTATTCAAACCTTCGCTTTACCCCTTTAAATGAACTTAATCCTAAACGCAATTCAACTTCACTTACCCCGCACATCAATGCAATAGCTGATGCAGCCACCGCATTCTCAATATTATGTAGTCCGGGTATACCAAGTGATAAATCTTTTATCTCTTTATCTTCAAGCTTTAAATCAAAAATATGCTCTGCTTCATTAATTCTGATATTATGCGCATAAATCTGCGCATTTTGATGTAGGCCATATGTTTTAAATTGGCCACTTAATTTTGGAATAATATCTAAATTATATTTTACCAATAAGGTACCACCAGCGCGCAACTTATTGGCATATGCTAAGAAAGATTCTTGCATCACACTATGCACGCCATAAATATCAAGGTGATCAGCATCTGTAGAGGTAATAATAGCATAATAAGGCGATAAACTTAGAAATGACCTATCAAATTCATCTGCCTCTACTACGGTAAATTGCTGCTCAATAGCCAAGGTTTCTGCTTGCGGATGTAAAACCAAGTTGCTATTGTAATTACTTGCAATGCCACCTAGAAAAGCGTTGCATTTCACATTACTCTGACTTAATAAATGGGCCAACATGGTAGAAGTTGTTGTTTTACCATGTGTACCTGCCACACCAATTGTAATAGAAAATTCACTTAAAACTCCTAATACTTCTGCCCGTTTCAGAATATTGAAATTATTTTTCCTGAACCATTCCCATTCTTGATGATCTTTAGGTATGGCAGGTGTTAAAACTACCAAAGTATTTTGTTTATCTACGGGCAAATTGGCTACATAATCTGGCTCGTCTGTATAATGTATATACATTCCCTCTGAAACTAAGGCTTGAGTAAGTGCTGTTTCAGTTTTATCATAGCCATATATCTGCAAACCAATATGTTTAAAATATCTTGCAATGGCACTCATTCCAATGCCGCCAACTCCCAAAAAATAAACATACTTTATATGGGCGAGATTCATATCTTTTTTAACTTTAAAAGTTCATCTACAATTAACTCGGCAGCATTTGGTATTGCCATTTTAGCAATATTCTTAGACAGTGTAAGCTGCATATCTTCGTTATCTATTAAATCTAAAACAGCCTTCACCAATGTGTCTTTTGCCTCTATATCCTTCACCAAAATGGCTGCATTATTGTTCACCAAAGCCATGGCATTTTTAGTTTGATGATCTTCGCTCACATTAGGCGAAGGCACCAAAATGCAAGGTTTGGCGGCAATGGCCAACTCGGCAATAGATAAAGCTCCTGCGCGAGAAATAACCACATCAGCGGCGGCATAAGCCAGATCCATTTCATAAATAAAGGTTTCAAGCTTAATACTAAAATCTGCTGGCATTTTTTCAACCTGTTTACTCTGAAATAATTTACCTGTTTGCCAAATCACATTTACTTGAGCATTTGCCAAAATGAGCAAGTCTTTTTCAATACTTTCATTAATTGTTTTTGCACCCAAGCTACCACCTATGATTAAAATAGTCTTTTTATTTGGGTTCAAACCAAATGAAGAAATGGCTTCTGATTTTTTATTCCCAAGATTACAAATATCTAAACGCACTGGATTTCCTGTTTTAACCATTTTTTCTGGGGGAAAAAATCTATCCATTCCATCATACGCAACTGCTATTTTGAGCACCCTATTCTTTAGTATTTTATTGGTAATACCAGCATATGAATTTTGTTCATGTATCAATGTAGGAACTCCTTTTAAAGTTGCAGCATACATCATTGCACCACTAGCATAACCGCCAAAACCTATTGCCAAATCTGGCTTAAATCTATTTAGAATAAACAGAGATTTTAGAACAGCACTAAACACTTTTACAGGAAATAAAACATTTCTAAGGCTAAAGCTTCTTTGTATACCGCTTATCCATAATCCTATAATAGTAAAACCAGCCTTTGGCACTTTTTCCATCTCCATTCTATCACTGGCCCCAACAAACAAAAATTCAACTTCGTTATTTAATCGATTTTGTAAGGTTTGAGCCACAGCAATAGCAGGATAAATATGGCCGCCCGTTCCTCCGCCACTGATAATTATTCTCCATTTTTTAGTTACAACTTCCATAGTTTCCACATGTATTAACTAACTATTTTATTTTCAGGTTCATTTGGTTCATCTTCTTCAACATATCTGCTTACACTCATAATTAAACCAAAGGCAAAACTCGTGATGATAATAGAGGTTCCTCCTTTACTTATTAATGGCAAGGTTAATCCCGTATTTGGTACCAAATTTACAGCAATAGCCATATTGATTAAGGCTTGTAGTACGAGCGCAAAACTTAAGCCAACCGCTAAGAGCGCTCCAAAAGCTTTCGGACTCTTAAAGATAATCCTAAATGCACGATACATAAATAACAAATATAAAAACATCACAAATACGGCTCCTATAAAACCATATTCTTCTGCAATGATGGCATAGATAAAATCTGAGTACGCTTGTGGTAAAAAATTTCTTTCTGTGCTGCCACCCGGACCCAATCCAATTAAGCCGCCATTGGCTATGGCTATTTTTGCATGGTCATTTTGATATGTTTCATCAGAATTTGTAGAACGTGTTTTAAAATTCTCAATTCTATGTTTCCAAGTAAGCACTCTTCCAAAATCCTGAATATACTTGTCTGGCGTATTAAGCACTAAAAAAATAGCTAGGAAAAGGACTGTTAAAATGGGTGCACCAATATAAAAAATATGCTTAATGCTTACTCTTCCCATAAACATAATTACCATACAAGTACTAAACAAAACTAAGGCTGTTGAGAGATTGGATGGAGCAATTAAAATACTTATAAATCCAACATGCACAATTATGGGTAAAAATCCTTTTTTAAAATCTTTAATATCCTCTTGTCGAACAGCGAGTTCACGGGCAACGAATAAAATAAGGGCAACTTTAGCCACATCTGAAGTTTGAAAAGAAATTCCAATAAAAGGAATCTTTAACCAACGCTGTGCATCATTCACATTCGACCCAAAAAATATGGTTAGTAACAATAAGGCATAAGCAAGATAAATTATAGGTTTAGAAAGTCTTAAATAGTATTTATAATGAACCGAATGAGTGAGTAACATAACTAAGAAGCCCATGAGTAAAAAGCCAATTTGTTGCAACAAATATACCTCTGTTTTACCTCCTTGTTTTTGATGTGCCAGCGCGCCTGTAGAGCTATAAACAACAAGCAGGCCACCCATAGACAGCAAAAAAATAATTAGCCACATGAGCTTATCGCCTTTTGGCCTTAAATTATCGAATGTAAACCAGTTCATAGTTTTCTATCAGAACTATTGCCAGGTGGTAATCAAGCAGTAGTTATTTTTATGAATTATAAACTTTTAACTGCAGCTTTAAATTGACGACCCCTATCTTCGTAATTTTTAAATAAATCGAATGAGGCACAAGCTGGGGAAAGTAATACTGTTTCTCCTGGCTTCGATAATTTTGCAGCTACATGCACGGCTTCCTGAGCACTACTGGTATTGATAATCATATCCACATCTTTGCCAAATGCTTCATGAATACGTGTATTATCTAAACCTAAGCAAACGATCATACGTACTTTTTCTTTTACAAGATCTTTTAACATATCATAATCATTTCCTTTATCTACACCACCCACAACCCAAATAGTAGGTTTGTCCATACTTTCTAATGCATACCAAGCAGAATTTACATTGGTTGCTTTAGAATCATTGATAAAATCTACGCCCCTTACAGTTGCAACAAATTCGAGGCGATGCTCTACATTTTGGAAATCAGTTAAACCCTCTCTGATAATATCCTTGCGGATGTGCAGTGCATGAGCTACCGTGGCTGCTGCCATGGAGTTGTAGGCATTGTGTCGGCCTTTTAAAACTAATTCTGAAGTATACATGGTAAATTGATTTGATTGATTTTCGTTTAATTGAACAAAAAGTTGAGCGTCTGAAATCCAAGCTCCTGGTACATTCTTTTGAATAAGTGAGAAGGGAACCAATTGTGCATCTCCCTTACGTCTTTCTAAATTTTCTACCGTTAATTGATCATCTGCACAATAGATAAATAGATTGTTGGCTTGTTGGTTGCTGCTAATTCTAAATTTTGAAGAGATATAATTACTCAAATTATACTCATATCGATCCAAGTGATCTGGTGTTATGTTGCAGAGAATTGCTATATCAGCCTTAAACTGATACATATCATCTAGCTGAAAGCTGCTAATTTCTAAAACAAAATAATCATAGTTTCCTGTTGCAACCATTCTACACATACTAATACCAATATTTCCAGCAACAGCCACATTTAATCCGGCTTTTTTTAATAAATGATAGGTTAGTGAGGTTGTAGTTGTTTTGCCATTGGTACCTGTTATACAAATCAGTTTGGCTTGGGTATACCTGCTTGCAAACTCAATTTCATTGATAATAGAAATATTGTTTTTTCTTAAAGCCTGAACCCATTCGTTTTTTTCGGGTATTCCCGGACTCTTAATCACTTCATGGGCATTTAGAATAAGTGATGAAGTATGCATACCTTCTTCAAAATCAATTCCTGCTTGAACCAATTCTTGTTTAAAGTGATCGGCAATTTTTCCTCCATCGGAAACAAATACCTCAAACCCTTTTTGCTTAGCTAGCATGGCTGCACCCACACCACTTTCGCCACAACCTAATATTACAATTCTTTGGCTCATCTTTAGCGAACTTTTAAAGTAATAATGGTAACAATGGCCAATAAAATTCCGATAATCCAAAAGCGGGTTACGATCTTAGCTTCGTGAAAGCCCAATTTCTGATAATGATGGTGTAAGGGCGACATTAAAAATACACGTTTGCCTTCTCCATATTTCTTTTTGGTATACTTAAAATAAGTTACCTGAATCATCACAGATAAATTTTCTACTAAAAATATTCCGCATAAAATTGGAATAAGGAGTTCTTTGCGAACCATGATGGAAAAGGCTGCTATAATTCCGCCCAAGGCCAAACTACCCGTATCGCCCATAAACACTTGAGCCGGATATGCATTGTACCAAAGAAAACCAATACATGCACCTACTAAAGCACCAGCAAATATTACCATCTCCTCCAAATGAGGGATATACATAATATTTAAATATTTGGCAAAAATGATATTACCACTGATATAAGCAAAAATGCCTAGTACAAAGGATATAATGGCCGAAGTACCTGCTGCTAATCCATCAATCCCATCGGTAATATTCGCTCCATTTGATACTGCAGTTATAATGAAAATAACAATTAATAAATAAATGATATAGTTATAATCTTTATAACTTGTTCCAACAAACTTTAATAGATCTGCATAATCAAACTCGCTCGATTTAAAAAATGGAATAGTAGTTGTAGTTGCCTTATGATCGCGAACCAACATAACTTGACCACTTATTACTTGAGGATTTAAGTTGTGTTCTTTTATAAATGTTGCATCTACTTCACTTGGATGATAAAACTCCTTGGTTTTCACATGTTGATTAAAGTATAAAGTTGTTGCTACAATAAAGCCTAAACCAACCTGACCCAATACTTTAAACCTACCGGCTAAGCCTTCTTTATTTTTTCTAAATACCTTAATATAATCGTCTAAAAACCCAACCAATCCCAACCAAACAGTTGATATTAAAATCAGAATGATATACACATTATTAATACGTGCAAATAATAAAGTAGGAATAAGAATAGCCGCTAAAATAATCAAACCACCCATGGTTGGCGTTCCCTTTTTCTGCTGTTCACCTGCTAATCCTAAATTTCTTATCTCATCGCTAACCTGTAAATTTCTTAGCTTCTTTATCAGTGTTTTTCCATAAACTAATGAGATAAACAAAGACAGAATGATAGCTAAAGCAGCTCTAAATGAAATGTATTGAAAAATCCCCGCTCCAGGGAAATTAAACTCACTATCTAAAAAATTAAATAAATAATATAACATACAATTATTTGTTATTAAGATTGAAATAGGTTAAAAAATTCTGTTAATGCTGCGCGGTCATCAAAAGGAAATTTCACCCCTTGAATTTCTTGATAATTTTCATGACCCTTACCTGCAACTAAGATGATGTCTCCACTGTTAGCAATGCTAACTGCTGTCTTTATAGCTTCCCTTCTATCACTAATTCTGAGCGTTTTCTTATAGTGCAACGCAGGCACTCCGGCTTGCATTTCATTTAAAATATCATCTGGATTTTCGTCTCTGGGATTATCTGAAGTAAGTATTACTTTAGTACTTAAATCACAAGCTGTTGATGCCATAATTGGTCGCTTTGCTTTATCTCTGTTGCCACCACAACCTACTACTGTAATTAATTGCTGGTTACCACTTCGTACCTCATTTATGGTTTTTAAAACATTTTCCAAGGCATCGGGAGTATGCGCATAATCTACAATACCAACTATACCATTGGCAGATCTTACATAGTCGAATCGACCTTTAACTGAACCAAGTTGACTTAATTTTTGTATTATTTCTAACTTATCTTTACCTAATAAATAAGCAATTCCATAAACCAATAATAAATTATACGCATTAAAATTACCTACCAACCTAAACCAAGCTTCTTCGCCATCCATTTGAAGCAACATGCCGTTAAAATCACTTTCCATGATTTTGGCTTTAAAATCCGCCATCTGCTTAATGCCGTAAGTATATTTTGTTGCCTTCGTATTCTGAAGCATTACCAAGCCATTCTTATCGTCTTTATTGGTTAAAGCAAACGCATCTTCATTGGCTTGATCAAACAATTGCTTTTTAGCTTTAATATAAGCATCAAAAGTATGGTGGTAATCTAAGTGATCATGTGTAATATTAGTAAAGCCGAATCCGGCAAAATGGAGTCCAGAAATTCTGTGCTGATGAATGGCATGTGAGCTCGCTTCCATAAAGCAATAACTGCAACCTCTATCAACCATTAAACGCAGTAAAGCATTTAATGTAATAACATCTGGCGTAGTATGTGTAGCTGGAATGACTTCCTCATTAATTTGATTTTGAACGGTAGAAAGTAAACCAACATTGTGATTAAATAATCTAAAGAGATTGAATAATAAAGTAGCTACTGTTGTTTTACCATTTGTACCCGTTACAGCAACCAATTTCAATTCTTTACTCGGATAATTATAAAATTTAGCTGCAACTTCAGCCATAAAGATAGAAACATTAGCTACTTGAATAAAACAAACAGCATCTGTTACATTCATTGGCAACTCTTCACAAACAATAGCCAAACAACCCGATGAAATAACCTGCGGAATAAAAGAATGGCCATCTACTTGTGTACCTTTTATTGCAAAGAATAAAGTTTCCGAATTTGCTTTACGTGAATCGAATGTCAACTGCGAAATCTTTTGAGAAACATTTCCCAAAATTTGCTTAGCTGCTAAACCATGAATAATATGTTGTAAATCTTGTTGCATTATCCTAAGTTCAATTGAATAAGTTGTTTTTTTGAAAGTTTAGTTCCTGGTGAAACAGATTGTGTTCTTACCTTTCCAAAACCTTTTATTTCTACCTTCAAACCATTTTTCTCTAATAAATACATTGCATCTCTTAAGCCCATTCCGCGTAAATCTGGCATATAGGAATCTTTCAACAATTGAGGCTGCATGGCAACAGAATTGTCTTGAGCAAATCCATTTACCCATTCTGTTTGATCTTGATGTATAGAATCGTTGTGATAGTGAGACGAAAGTTTTATGCGATCCAATACCAGTTTTACATCGTTTTTTTCAGCCAGACTTATATAGGGTAGGTCTTTACTAAATGTTTTATGAGTAAACTTTAATTCTCTATGAAGATTAAGTGCACTTGCATATACCTTATCTGCAATCTCTTTAAAAACAGGTAAAGCTACTTTTGCTGCATAATAATTATCCTTTCTAGGCCGGCTAATTAAAATCATACAAGAGTATTTGGGATTTTCTGCCGGAAAATACCCACAGAAAGAAGCCCTATAGCTTTTTCCTCCACCTGCCAAATAACCACTTCCTCTATTTGCAATAACAGCCGTTCCCGTTTTACCGGCATAAGAATAAAAATTACTCTTTAATGAAGATGCGGTTCCATGCAGTACCACACCTTCCATCATTCCTTGTAATTGCTTGGCAACCTCAGGCGAACACACTGCAGCATTTAAAACAGTATGTGGAAATTCTTGAATCACTTTACCATCTTGCTCAATACGTTTCACCAATAATGGCTTTACAAAAACGCCATTGTTAGCAATTGTATTAAACACAGTTAACATTTGAAGTGGAGTAAGTTGTAACTCATAACCTATAGCCATATAAGGTAAACTGGTGCAACTCCAAGTTTTACTCTTCGGCCCTTTAACAACAGGACTCCCAACACCAGACAGTTGAAAATCGAGTTTTTCAGTTATTCCCAAAGCCTGGTAATGGGCATATAATTTTAATGGATTTTTGAGATAATATTTTTGCATTAATTTAGCAAAAGCCACATTAGAAGAATGCTCAAAAGCCTCCTGAAGCGTCATTACTCCAGAACCCAAATGAGAGTCTTTCATGGTTAAATTGCAAAAACGAATCTGACCACCTTCTGTATCTACGCGATCTGTTGGCGACATATAAGCATCTTGTAGTAAGGCCATGGCAGAAACCAATTTAAAAGTAGAACCTGGCTCAACACTCTCTCCTACCGCATAATTATAGGTTTCATGGTATTCGCCTTCTGATTTACGGGTTAAATTTGCAATCGCCTTTATTTCACCAGTTGCCACTTCCATTAAAATAGCAGTGCCATAATCGGCATCGTTCTCTAATAAGTTCGTATGTAAGGCTTGTTCAGCTACATCCTGTAAATTGATATCAATTGTTGTAACAATATCTCTTCCCTGTTGGGCATCAATCATTAATTCATCGTCTATGGGAATATAGGTTCCACCTGCAATTCTTTGCATCACACGTTTACCACTTTTACCACTTAAATGTTTGTCAAAATAACCCTCCAAACCTACACGCACATTGCCTTCTTCTTGCTTAAAACCAATCGTTCTCTCGGCCAATAAACCAAATGGTTTTTCTCTACGCGTGCGCTCATTTACCATTAATCCACCCTTATATTTACCCTTATTAAAAAGTGGCAATTTTCGCATGGCTTGTAATTGATTATAGCTTATTTTTCTTTTGAATAAAAAGTATCGATTGCCCGCTTTTTTGGTTCGAACCAAAAGTTCTTTATAAAAACTTGCAGGTTTATCATTAAAGATAACAGATAGACCAAGTGCCAATGAATCTATTTTATTTAAAAACAATTCCTCATCAGTAAAAGCCGGCGATTGTGCATCTATACGTACATCATAAATAGGCATAGATGTAGCCAATAAATTTCCTTTACTGTCAAAAATATTCCCTCTAACAGCTTCAATTGCGAACACTCTTGTGCTTAAACTATCTGCTAAAGCACGCCATTTAGAACCTTCAACAAATTGAATAGTAAAGAGCGAATACATCACAAATCCGGCAAATACAAGCATACCCGAAAACACCACGATGGTTCGGTATAAGATTGCTTTGCGTGTATTTGATTTGTTATTGCTCATCTCGAAAGGTGATTTTACTTGGCGGTGTTTTTAATTCTTTTATTCCGTATGGACCTAATTTCTTAGCTACAGAAGATTGTTTACTTTCTCCCATTAACTGACTCAATTCACTGATGTATTCGCTTCTCAAATCTTTTACTTCTTGTTGTAAGCGATCTGCCTCACGAATGATTTTTTCGCTTCTATGACTGTTATAAATAAATAATATCAATAACAGAAATAGGTAGGCCAAAAAGGGTAGCTGTCGCATCACTTGCTCTGGCTTAATCCTAAAGTCAAATTCAGATAAGCGCTTTACCGTATCGGTAAAATTCCGCGTGTCGGAATCAACCGATTTTTTTTCTAATGGCTCATCTTCTTTAATAATTCTGTTCATGCTTTTTAGGGCTTTTCAGCAATTCTTAACTTAGCACTTCTTGCGCGTGGATTTTCTGCTAACTCAGCGTTAGTAGCTACAATTACTTTTCTATTTACAGCTTGTAAAGGCTTTTTAATATTTCCAAAAAAGTCTTTCTCAAGGGTTCCAGAAAACTGTCCACTTGCAATAAAATTTTTTACTAACCTATCTTCTAAAGAATGATAACTCATTACCACGAGCCTGCCCTTTGGGGCTAAAATCTGAGGAACCTGCTGCAAAAAAGTCTTGAGCACTTCCATTTCACGATTAACGGCAATACGCAACGCCTGAAAAACTTGAGCAAAAAATTTATAATCACCCAACTTTGGCGTTTGCTTTTTAATGGCCTCTTTTAGTTGTCCAACTTTTTGAATAGGCTGACCCATCCTGAAAT
Source organism: Sphingobacteriales bacterium (assembly GCA_021298155.1). GTDB lineage: Bacteria > Bacteroidota > Bacteroidia > UKL13-3 > UKL13-3 > B1. Next base: position 38,144 of record JAJTEN010000006.1, read on the forward strand.
GACAAATAGAGGCAGCTATACTGCGTGCATTTTGTAGTTCACCATATTGAAACAATAAATCTGAAATTTGAGCTTCTGTATAATTATTAACTATATAAGCAGCACTTGGATTATTGATTCCATCATTCACTTGCATGCGCATATCCAAATCAGCCTCATCAAAGCGAAAGGAAAAACCGCGATCCGCTACATCAAATTGATGTGAAGAAACGCCCAAATCGGCCAAAATACCATCAACAGGCAATAAGCCTTGATAATCTATATGATTACCTATGAACTCAAAATTTTGATCAATAAAAACCAAACGCTTATCGGCAGGTAAATTGGCTTTGGCATCTTCGTCTTGATCAAAGGCAATGAGTGTCCCTTTCGGACCAAGGGCATTTAATATCGCACGAGAATGCCCACCACCACCAAATGTTACATCAACATAGGTGCCGTTTGGCTTAATTTGCAGGGCATCTAGGCATTCTGTTAACATTACAGGAGCATGATAATTACTTTCCATCTTCATCCTCCTTTTTACGCTTACTCATTACCTCTTCTGCTAAAGCGCTGAAATCCGAAGGCTCTTCTCCTAACATTTTATCGTATTCTGCTTTATTCCAAATCTCCACCTTGTTACCGTAAGCCAACAATACAAGTTCACCTTTTAAATCAGCAAATTCTTGAAGTGGCTTAGGTATTAATACACGTGAAGCAGAATCCATCTCTAATTTGCTAGCGCCTCTCAAAAAATACCTCTTAAACGTGCGCTCTTTTTGAATATAATCACTCAGCTTATCTATTTCAGCGGCGATCAACTTCCATTCATTACTTGGATACAATACACAACACTTCTCGAAACCTCGGTTTATAAAAAACGAATCCTTGGCTGCCTCTGGCAACTGCTTTTTTAGTGCAGACGGGATCATTAACCTCCCTTTGGCATCCATTTTACATTCGTATTCTCCGTGAAGCTGCGTCATTGTAAGTGTTGAGCGATTACAGCGTAAAAGTAAGAACAATTTTCCACTTTTCACCACTTTTCCCCACTTTTGTGGAAAAGTTTGCGTTTTACACATTTTATCAAATTCATAAAAACCCTCTATTTACTTGGAGTTCAGATGTATTTTAAAAAAGAAATGCGACAAATAAAAAAATAGGGATGTGAAGAAGTTCCCTACCTAAAATTGCCCTAAACCAATTTCTTAACATGCTGATATTCATTAAAAGCATCATATGGAGTGGGGAAAAATGGGGGAACAATTCTGTAAAATTTTGGCTACTATTGATGGTCATGAAAACAATAAAATCTAAAGAAATTATTGCCTATATTTTTGTACTAGCAATTGCTTTTATTCCTTTTTTTCAAATACAATCACTGGCTGACCCTAGCCTCCTAAGCAGACAGATTTATATTGGATTTTTATTGCTTTTAGGCTTAATACTATTTGGCAGGTATATAACACAATTTTCATTTAGCCTCCCAAAACCGTTGATATTTCTATGTCTAACCTGGCTATCTAGTGCAGTATTAGGCGTATTTTACGCCAATAACTTACCAGAACTTTGGTATACCAGTAGCAAAGTTGCTTTATATATTTCGGCTATATGGCTACTTTATATAATCATACAAAGTGGCCAAATTACCATTAAACATCTATCTATAGGTATTGGCATAGCTGCCATGTCTGCATGCATATTATTGATACTAGAGATTATTGAGAAACAAGAAGCTGGCACTCGTTTATGGGAACAAAAAAACCTATACGCCATTCAATCTGTTTTTGGACACAAAAATCTATATGCCTCTTTTCAATTGCTTTGCCTGCCTTTTATCTTATATTTTTTTCAATCCAAACAGCTTATTATAAAATCACTAAGTATTGGTTTAATCATACTGCTATTACTGTCTATCGCATTGATCCAAACCAAATCAGTTATCCTTGGATTAATTATGTCTGTTTTACTGATTATACCAATGGCTAGCACCTATTTATGGAAAGAGCAAAAAGGCAAATTTAAACTAGCCATGCTGGCTTATGTTATACTCCTTTTAACAGCTTGTTTACTTGTTTACCTGAAGCAAGAAAAATTTACCCTTTTACTAAACAACGATACCATTAAAGAACGTTAATTACTCTAGAAAAATACCCTTAACATGATACAAGCGTATTTTCCGTTTGGGGTAGGAGCAGGTAATTGGCAAATTTATTTCCCCAAATACGGTTTACAATCGTTTATGCAAACCAATTATTTAGTTAGTGATGGATACACCACCTTTCAAAGGCCACATAGCGATTTTCTGTGGGTATTAAGCGAATTGGGAATACTTGGATTTGCTGCGTATGTTGGGCTATTTATGTATGTACTTAAAAGGGGAATTAAACAGCTTCAATACAAAACAATAGTTGAAGAAAAAGTATTCATTTTGGGCTTACTAATCACTCTAATTGCCTATGTTTTTGTGGCCATGGTAGATTTCCCTTTAGAAAGAAATGAACATCAATTTATTTTAGCTATTTTGTTTTGTATTCTAATAGGTTCAGACCAACAAAAAAAAGACTCTGTTGGCAAGCCAAATTACCTAGTAGTAATTGTTTTACCCATCCTAATTGCAAGCAGTTTAAGTTATGGCTTAGTTCGAATGAACCATGAAAAACACAGTAAAAAAATCATCGAAGCGCATGCGCTTGCCAATTGGAATAAGCTATTAAAGGAGGCCAGTAAAATCAACAAAAATGTCTACTCTATTGATAACTATTCAATTCCTATTGCTTGGTATCAAGGTTTAGCTCAATATGCATTGAATAATCCAAGTCTTGCTAAACAATATTTTACAGAGGCCTATCATGTTAACCCATATCAAGTTCATGTATTAAACAATATGGCAGGCATGCAAGAACAAGAAGGAAATCATGATGCTGCAATCAAATTTTATGACGAATTACTGTCGATTTCGCCCACACAACCCGATGCCATTTTAAATAAAAGTGCGGTATTGTATAATCAAAAAAAATACACCTCAGCCATGGATTGTTTATATGCATTTAAATTTGATGAGAGCAATACCCAATACATCCAATTTTTACAAGCTATTGGCTATGCCTATTTAAAACAAGAGATTGAAAAAAATACAGCCTCCTCAAATCAAGCAGCGTTACAAAGCATTTCTGATCCAAAATTTGTAGTGTTTTATTTTACTTGGAACCAAGCGCAAGGACACACATTTAACGAGTTAATATGGCCTCAATAAGAAGCAAGCAGGCATTCTTAAAATACTTTTTTTACACAGGTTAAACCCTTACTTTTGTAAAGTAAAGCCTAAGCACATGAAAAGACATTCTTTAATCTTATTATTCTTTCTCGCTTGTAGTAACTTTTTACTAGCCCAAAACGGAATTGTAATCACCCCAAACGTTGGCGAACCATCTAGTCAGCTAGCCGTTACCCTTACAGGTATAAACACCCAATTTAGCGTTGGAACATTTACCATGCAGTTTTTCAGACAAGGTACAGGTACCAGCCAAATTGCTGCAAGCAATTTTCAAATTAAATCACCCAATACACTTGAAGCTTCTGTATTTATAAAAGGTTCTGCTACAATTGGCGCATATAGTTTTAAGCTCAACCATACAGTAACTGGCCAAAGCAATGGGTTAAATTCATTTTTTGTTGGAAACCCCGCAACCACCGAAAAAATTACAAGTATAAGTCCAAATATTGGCAGCCTGAACCAAAACTTAACAGTAAGCATTAGCGGATCTAGAACCCGATTTACCCAAGGAAGTCAGAGCCTTGCCTTCTTCCAAAATGGGAGTCCCACCAGTGCAATCTCCATTAACGGAATACGCGTAGAAAATGATAGTTTAGTTAATGTAGACCTATTTATTCCGGCCAATACAAGCAGAGGATTCTACGACATTGCCATAGGTAATTTTTCAAGTTTCTTCTTTAAACCAGCAAGTTTCGAGGTAACTTGGGCATCAAGCATAAAAGAAGAAGAAGAAACCTCAATAGAATCCATCGTTTACCCAAATCCAGCCAAAGAACTAATTCATATTCAAACCAAAGACGCCCTAATGGAGCAAGCTGAAGTTTTAGATATGCAAGGGCGATTGGTTCAAACAGAATTACCGGCGCAGCCAACAAAAAATATTGAGCTGCATATAGGTGAATTCCTCTTGCCTGACCAACAATTTATCTTAAAAATACATACAAACAAAGGGGTCATATTCAAACGAATTCTAGTGAATTAATCCACCCTATACGCAAACTAAATCGCTTTAGACACACTTACTTTGACAATCAAAGAAATCTTACCCATAGAATTTATAGAAATTGAAAAAGGCAATTTCCACTTATTTATTTATGCTAAAATTGGGCGCAAAAAAGCACGATTACTTGTAGATACGGGGGCATCAAAAACAGCATTTGACCAAACACAAATCTTAAAATTTGTAGATGCTTCCACACTCAGTAAATACGAAATAAACGCGATTGGCTTAGGTTCAAGCCAGGTAGAAACGCAAATAAGTTACTTACCCTCTTTACGGTTAGGCGCAATAAAACTCACCCAACACGAAATTACTGTATTAGATTTAGGCCATGTAAACCAAGCTTATAAAAGATTAGGCTTTCCTGAAATTGACGGTGTATTAGGAAGCGATTTATTACATCAATATCAGGCCATCATTAACTTTCCAAAAGCAAAAATGGAATTGAAATGTAACATTAAATAAGTACGATTCGCTTATTCTTTGGTCGATTCAATTTGCTCTAGAAATTCTTCTGCGCTTTTACCCAAATTTTCGATGGAAAGCTTGGCCTCTTCAGCCAATTCTCCTTTAGGATACTCTTTTAAAAATTTCTCATAATACAAACGCGCATTAGACAAATCATTGAGGTTATTTTCATAAGTAAAAGCCAACAAAAAGGTTGCATCCTCTGCAAACTCATTTGCGGGATATTTAGTAATTAACTGCAATAATAATTCTACCGCTTCATTAGCTTGTTGCAGCACAATAGCACGTTGTGCCGCTTTAAATATAAAACCAGGGGTATGCTCATCGTCTGGATATGCCGTTGCAAAATCTGTGTAAGCAGTTTTGAGTTGTTGCATCAGCTCATTACTAAAAGCACTATCATTACTTTCCATTTGTTCAATGGTTTTTAATGATTTTTCTTTGGGCGACTGACAGGCAGCGAGGATAAAAATACTGGCGCTGATAAGAAAGATGTTTTGAAAAGTTTTTGAAAGAGGCAACATAAAAAATAATTTTTCCAAATGTACAGGTATAAGTAAAATTCTACAAAATAATCTTGCACTAATATTGGCCCGTCCGGAGCATAACCAAGGTACAAGCTTCTATGGCAACAATGCCATTTTTATTTAATGCCTCAAAGAACGCGCTGTTTTCTGTGCCTGGATTAAAAATAACACGTTTGGGCTTCAAATCAATCATTTTTTGCCAATAAACATCTTGGTTTCCACTACCCACATATAAGGTTACCGTATCAAAACTTTGGTCAATTGGCCAAATTGTTTCGATATGAACTGAACCAATTTTTCCAGCACGTAATCCAAATGGATAAACTTCATGACCATAAGCCACCAACATTTCGGTTGCCATATATGAATACCTATCTGGATTAGGAGATGCACCGATAATTAAGGTTTTTTTCATCATAATTACAACAAATTAAAGGGATAAAAGCCAATAGAAAAGACTTTTTTATTCTTATTTTCGCACCCTATATTCGCAAGTACATGAAAATAAGTTATAATTGGCTACAAGATTTTATAGATACCGCTGCTAGTCAGGAAGAAATTGCCCAACTACTCACCGGCTGCGGCTTAGAAGTGGAAGATATTACACCATTTCATTCAATTCCAGGTGGATTAACAGGGATTGTAATTGGTGAAGTTTTACGCGCAGAAAAACACCCCAACGCAGATAAATTAAGTATTTGCACGGTAGACATTGGTTCAGATATAAAGCAGATTGTATGCGGTGCCCCCAATGTAGCTGCAAAACAAAAAGTTTTGGTTGCAACAGTTGGTACCACAGTACACCCCATCAAAGGCGAGCCATTTACCATAAATAAAGCAAAAATAAGAGGAGAAGTGAGTGAGGGAATGATTTGTGCAGAAGACGAATTGAGTTTAGGTAACAGCCACGAAGGCATTTTGGTATTACCAGATCACTACGAAACGGGTAAACCAGCAAGTGCATATTTTGATGTGTATTCAGATTTTACATTAGAAATTGGACTCACTGCCAACCGAGGAGATGCCGCAAGTCATCTGGGAGTAGCAAGAGATTTATATGCATTGGGTATCAAAAAAAGGGCAAGAGTTATTCCTCAACTCACATTGGGTGAGTTAGAAAACCCTTATACCATTACATTAGAAAAAGAAAGTGGATGCCTGCGTTACAGTGGAATTGAAATAAATAACATTACTGTTAAGCCATCGCCAAGTTGGCTACAAAATAGGTTGCGTAGCATTGGCTTATCGCCAATTAACAACATTGTTGATGCCACCAACTATGTGATGCACAGCATAGGCCAACCATTGCATGCCTTTGATGCTTCAAAAATTGCTGCACATCAAATTATTGTTAGAAAAGCCAAGGCAGGTGAAACCATGAAAACATTGGATGGCCAAGAAAGAATAATGAGTGGACAAGAATGTTTGATCTGTGATGCAGTAAAACCCTTAGCCTTAGCTGGTGTATTTGGCGGATTAAACGCTGGTATTCAAAATGACACAAAAAATATTTTTATTGAAAGTGCATACTTTGATGGGGCTGTAGTGCGTAAAAGTGCCAAAACACACGGTTTAAATACCGATGCCAGTTTTAGATACGAGCGCGGCACCGACCCTAACATTACCCTAGAGGCCCTGCATGAAGTAGCCCATTTAATTATAGAAATTGCAGGTGGAAATATCCCAAGTCAAATTGTTGATATCTATCCAACACCCATTTCAGATTCACGCATCATTTTTAATCCAAATAAATCTAACCAACTCATAGGAAAAGAGATTCCTTTAGCGAAACAAAAAGAAATATTAGCGCATCTACAAATTAGCATTCACGAAAAAAGCGAGTCGGAATGGGAACTAATGGTACCTCCATACCGTGTTGATGTGAGCAGGCCTATAGATGTTACTGAGGAAATTTTGCGCATTTACGGACTCAATAATATTGAGATGGGCAAAGAAGTAAAATCTGCCACAACCTTTAGCGATGCTACATTTGGACTAAATCTGAAAAATAAATTGGCTCAATTTTTAAGCAATCGAGGCTTCTTAGAAATGATGAGTAATTCTTTAGGTAGATCGGCGCAATACCCTCCAGAAAAACTGGAACATGCAGTAAGTTTGTTGAACCCACTTAGTCAGGATTTGAACATGTTGCGCATAGACTTATTGCCAAACATGTTAGAAGCTATGCAATATAACAACAACAGAAAAAATAGCGATTTACGCTTTTTTGAGTTGGGAAATACCTATCATAAATTTGGCGAGGGCAATGAATTAAGCAATTACCATGAAAACAGCTACCTAGCCATTGGCTTATTGGGTAAAAAACAGCCAGAATCTTGGAATAATCCCAAAACAGAATTTGGTTATTTTAGCTTAAAAAATCTGTTACAAAATTTATTTGCCAAACTCGGAATAAATCAACTAACATACACCTTTGAAGCTGATGATCGATTTGAACATGCCACCCAATTAAAGTTTAAGAAAAAACAAATAGCTGTAATGGGTAAAGTTGAACCAAAACTTGCCGCACAGTTTGATTTAAATACTGCAGTTTGGTACGCATGTATTGATATAAAAATGCTAACTGAATTGGCGGCAAATATTACATTTAGCCTCAAGCCTGTTTCGGTATTTCCAGCGGTTCGTAGAGACCTAGCCTTACTATTAGATCTTGAGGTGAGTTACCAGCAGTTAGAAAAAATTGCGATGCAAACAGCCCCTCAACTTATAAAAGACATGGGAGTATTTGATGTGTATCAGGGAAACAAAATTGAGGCAGGCAAAAAATCATATGCACTCAATTTTATACTTCAAGATGAGCAGAAAACACTAACCGATCAGGAAATTGAGAACGTAATGAAAAAGTTAATCCAGCATTTTGAAAAAGAAACTGGGGCTATTTTAAGAGGGTAAAGATGCTGCTGCAAGAAAAAGTGAGTATAATAAAATTGAAGGTAAAGGCCTTGTTGAAGCAGCAGCAAAACCTTCAAAATGAACTATTATTGGTTCAAGCCGAGAATGAAAAACTAAAAAAATTACTTGCAGACCAAACAAAAAGAATAGAAATATTAGAAGATAAGAATAAAATTAGTAAACTTGCTGATGGAATTCAACTAGGAAAACGAGATGTTACTGATTTAAAACTAGCGATTAATCAGTACATACGTGATATAGATGAATGCCTAAAGTTGTTAAACCATTACACTAACAACAAATGAACGAACTGTCTATTAATATCCACATAGCTGGCAGGGTATATCCGCTTAGTGCAAATGCAAGTGAAGAAATTCATGTGCGTGCGGCCGGCAAACTCATACAAGATAAATTGCAAGCCTACAGCGCGCAGTTTAACTTACGCGACCAGCAAGATGCATTAGCCATGTTTGCTTTGGAAATTGCAAATGAGAACATGGCGCTTAAAAGGCAAATCGAAACAAATGTTGCTGAAACAGATGCAGCATTTGGGCAAATTGAAGATTTGCTTAAACACGTTCAATTGTAAGGTAATGCGTTTAACGTTAACCCAATAACCGTTAAATCAATATGGAAATCTATTTAGTAATTATTATTGCAATGCTCGCAACTGGTGCGGGCGCAGCACTGATGTGGATGGTAAATAACAACCTATCTAAATCAAAAGCTGCTCAAATCATTAAAGAAGCAGAGGAAAAAGCTGAAGTTATCAAAAAAGACAAATTGTTGGAGGCAAAAGAAAAGTTCTTACAGTTAAAAACAGAACATGAGAAAGAGGTAAACCAACGTAATGCACAGATTTTAAAAGAAGAAAATAAAATTAAGCAACAGGAGCAAAGCCTAAAATCGAAAATGGAAAACACCCAAAGAAAGGATTCCGAGCTCGATAGCTTAAAATTAACGCTTGAAAAACAAATGTCGGTTGTGGCGCAGAAAAAAGAGGAGGCAGAAAAAGCATTAAACAACCAAGTAAAACAATTGGAGAAAATTGCCGGACTTACCGCTGAGGAGGCTAAAAAAGAATTGGTTAATGCCCTGCATGAGGAAGCAAGAACAGAAGCATTATCTAAAATAAAAGACATCACAGATGAAGCTAAATTAACCGCAAGTAAGGAAGCTAAGAAAATTATTTTAAGCACCATTCAGCGCACAGCTGCTGAGCAGGCTATTGAAAATGCAGTGAGTGTTTTTACCATTGAAAGCGACGAATTAAAAGGTAGAATCATTGGTAGAGAAGGTAGAAACATTCGTGCCCTAGAAGCTGCAACAGGTGTTGAATTTATTGTAGATGATACGCCTGAAGCTATTATCCTATCTTGCTTCGACCCCATTCGAAGAGAGGTAGCTCGTTTAGCAATGCACAGATTGGTTACAGATGGAAGAATACATCCTGCCCGTATTGAAGAAGTTGTTGCTAAAACCAAAAAGCAAATTGAGGAAGAAATTGTTGAAATTGGAGAACGCACTTGTATTGACCTGCAAATTCATGGTTTACACCCCGAGTTGATCAGGATGGTGGGTAGAATGCGCTATAGAAGTTCTTATGGTCAGAACCTATTAATGCACAGTAGAGAAGTAGCTAATTTGTGTGCTACCATGGCAGCCGAATTTGGCCTAAATGTAAAACTAGCTAAACGTGCCGGATTATTGCATGATATTGGTAAGGTTCCAGATGATGATGCCGAAACACCACACGCATTGTTGGGAATGAAATTGGCCGAGAAGTACAAAGAACATCCTGAAGTGGTAAATGCAATTGGTGCGCACCACGATGAAATTGAAATGACATCTATGTTATCTCCAATTGTTCAGGCTTGTGATGCTATTAGTGGTTCAAGACCAGGTGCACGTAGAGAAGATACTGAAAACTACATGAAGCGCTTGAAAACACTAGAAAATATTGCATTAAGCTATAATGGTGTTGAAAAAGCATTTGCTATCCAAGCAGGTAGAGAATTACGTGTAATGGTAGAAAGTGAAAAAGTGAGTGATGAACAAGCAGATATTATGAGTATTGATTTATCGCAACGTATACAGAAAGAAATGACTTATCCAGGTCAGATTAAAATTACGGTTATCAGAGAAAAACGTTCGGTTAACTTCGCAAAATAAGAAGATAGTTCATAGATTTTATTCCAATAAAAAAGCCTGCTCAATTCATTGAAGCAGGCTTTTTTATTGCACCTTGCTGTAAAAATTAATGGAAGCGTTACTCAGTGTATCAGCCGCATGTTTACCCATAAAAAACACTTCAATCTGCGCCTCTGGAGCTGTTGGAATTTCGAGGAAATAGGATCCATTCTGCCATACCTCAAATTTATCCAAACTTGGATCAGCAAAATGGATAAGTGGAACATGGTAATCATAATAATAGGCACTATCTTCTACAGATTTTAACTTAACATAAACCAACATGTTACTGGCTTCTCGCATATTAGAATGAAAGGTAATTCCTAGCAGCGAAACCTCTGAAAAATTGGGAATTTCATGAGAAGAAATATGGCATACTGAATCTTGAAGACTAGTCAGATTAATTTCTTTACGCAATTTATAGGTATTGAAGTTATAGGTTCGTTTCCACAAAATACCTTTGTACTTCCTTTCTGTTTTCCCAAACACCTTCCAATAAGCCATTTTATCCATGTCTATCCAATGTAATATGTATTCTTTGTATTGATATGTTTGAACCAAATTTAAATACACACAAGCCATACCCAAAATAATGATACCTATACGCTGCCATTTTTTTGCTTGCTGCAACACTATTGCAATAGGGATAAAAAACACAGGATAAAAATCTATGTAGGCCCTTAAACCATAACTGCATCCATAAAACCAACTCCACCAAGACGATAGTATAAAAGTGAGTAGTAAAAAGAACCCAAGCCAAGTATATAAAGTATAATATTGTTTTTGTTTGACCCAAAAAATCAAAGAGAAGAAAGCTATTAGTAAAACCGGCGTATAAACAAACAAGCCCTTCTTGTATGAAAAAAGTATGTTAAAAAACTGAGGATTTAAAAAGTAAAAACCCTCTTCACTTTCATAAGTATTTAAAAACCATTGCTGGCACTGGATATACCAAACAAAAGAAAGAAAACACACAAACAAAGCTATAATCACAATCCCTTTTACAGCTAAAAACCATCTTTTAAAGAGATACAAAAATCCATCTTTCAAATTCTCAAAACCCCCAGAAATAAAAGGCAAGGCTGCCACTATAAGGATGTTAACAGGGCGTAAAAGTAGGATCAGACCAAAGAAAAAACTTGACCATAAAAAGGAGCTACTTTGCTGTTCCAAAAAGAATTTTCGTGCAAAAAACAAAAAAGCAGTAATAGCAAATAATGAATAGACATGACTAAAGCTAGCCTCTACATTCACATAATGTGTAAGGCTTGTGGCAAGCGCCAATAAAAGCTGAATAAACCCTATAATCCATGGTGATATCTGATATGTTCTTAGCAGCAGATAAGTAAAAACCAAACTTAGAAAAAGATAAAACAATGCCGCATAAAAAACACTATTTTGGTAGGGCAATTGATATCCCAATTTACCTGCTGTTGGCCCGGTTACGCAAAAATGGGCATAAAGAAAAAAAGGCAATTGAAGTACAGCCGTACCTGGCGCATATTTATTTACCCAATTCCCGTTTCCTGTTTCTACATAAGCACCTTTTAGTTCCGAAACCCGCACATTCAGTTTACCACTTGAATCATGTATGCGATGTAAATCATGATAGATAAACGTAGCAGGCAAATAATCGTAATAGCCTATTCCATCTGCTTGTATGCGCAACGCTGTATTGCCAATATAATTGTTAATGCAAGCAATAAATAAAACCAATGTTAGGAGTGCTCCCCAAAAATAGTTGAGTTTAGCTAGCACATAAAACCTTGTATAAAACGACTTGAATGCCAATATAATTTTTCCTACTAATGTGCCTCTAACCAATTATTACCAGTTCCAACTTCAGCCACAACAGGTGTTAACAACTCCATAGCCGTTTCCATGTTATACAACACTAATTTTTTAAGCGATTCTAGCTCATCTTTATGCGCATCAAAAACCAATTCATCATGCACCTGCAAAATCATTTTAGAATGCACTATTCCGTTGGCAGGATCTTTAAGCGCCTTGTGAATCTTTATCATGGCCAACTTAATCATATCGGCAGCACTTCCTTGAATGGGCGCATTGATTGCGTTACGTTCGGCAAAACCGCGAACGGTAAAATTGCCCGAATTAATATCACGTAAATACCTTCTTCTACCCAATAAAGTTTCTACATAACCATGTTCTTTAGCAAAATGAATAGTAGAATCCATATAGGTTTTAATACCGGGGTAGGCTTTAAAATAATCTTCAATAATTTGAGCAGCTTCTTTTCTACCTATGCCCAAATTCTGACTTAAACCAAAAGCCGATTGACCATAAATAATTCCAAAATTAACTGCCTTAGCACGCCTTCTTTCATCGGGCGTTACTTCCTCAATAGACTTACCAAAAACCTTTGCAGCTGTTGCCTGATGAATATCTTGCTTATTTTTAAATGCTTCTATCATGGCTTCTTCTTTGGCAACAGAAGCAATGATCCGTAATTCTATTTGAGAATAATCTGCACTTAACAATACATAATTTTCGTTGCGCGGTATAAACGCTTTACGTACTTCTTTTCCTTTATCCGTTTTAATAGGAATATTCTGCAAATTGGGATTGGTAGAACTTAATCTGCCTGTTGCTGCAACCGCTTGGTTAAATGAAGTATGTACCCTACCCGTTTGTTTATTTATCATGGTTGGCAAAGCATCTACATAGGTAGATTTTAACTTTTGAAATTGCCTAACCAACATAATCTTTTGTACAATTTCATGCTCAGATAATCCTTGTAACACATCTTCCCCAGTTTGATATTGCCCAGTCTTTGTTTTTTTAGCTTTGGGATCTAATTTCAAATGATCAAACAATACCTCTCCCAATTGTTTTGGAGAAGAGATGTTAAAAGTTATACCCGCCAAAGAAACAATATCTTTTTCTAGCTGAACCAACTCAATTTCTAATTCTTTAGCGTAATCGTTTAAGAAAGTCTCGTTTACTTTTATACCCGCAATTTCCATATCACTGAGCACATCAATTAAAGGAACCTCTATATCAAAGAATAATTTTTCGGCCGCGCGTTCTTTCAGTTCGGGAGCCAATTTCTCTTTTAACTGTAAGGTAATATCGGCGTCTTCTGCTGCATATTCCTTAATCTTCTCAATAGAAACATCCCGCATACTTAGCTGGTTCTTTCCCTTTTTCCCAATTAACTCTTCAATGCTTACCGGCTCATAATTAAGATAAATACCACTTAAATAATCCATTCCGTGGCGCAAATCTGGCTCTATTAGGTAATGGGCCAACATGGTATCAAAAATGGGTCCACTCAGGCTAAACCCATATCGCTTCAAGATATTTAAATCATACTTAACATTCTGACCAATCTTAGTAATTTTTTCACTGCTAAAAATAGGTTCAAATCGTTTTAAAATAGCTTTTGATTCATCAAAATTGTTTGGAAATGCAATATAATAAGCATGGTGCTTTTTATAGGCAAAAGATAAACCAACAATTTCGGCCTCAGTACTTTCTAGCTGTGAAGTTTCGGTATCAAAACACAGCTCTGTTTGTTGCAATAATACATCCAAAGCAGCCTGTATTTCTGCATCAGTTTGCAGCCATTCATATTGGTGTTCAGTTGTACTAATCGTATTTTTGGGTGCAGCCAACGCCTCAGATTCGGTTTCTTCAATGGTGGATGTTGCTGCACTAGGCTTTGGTGTTTGAGCACCTTGATTAAACAAATCAAAGGTGCCTGATGCCTGTTGAGGCTGCATAGCAGGCGCTAAATCAGCAGCATTCGTTTGATCAGGAAATAGTCTTTTGAGCAAGGTTTTAAATTCGAGCTCGGCAAATAGTTTTTCTGTTGCTTCTTTGTTTGGTGGATCTAAACGCAAATCATGCTCATCAAATGTGATAGGCACTTGTATGTCTATTGTAGCCAACCTTTTCGATAAAAACGCCTGTTCTTTATTGTTTTCTACATTCTCTTTTTGTTTTCCCTTAAGCTCATGGGTATGTTCATACAAACCTTCCATACTGCCATATTTCTGAACCAACAATTTGGCCGTTTTTTCCCCAACACCTGGCACTCCAGGAATATTATCTACTGCATCACCCCATAATCCAAGTATGTCTATCACTTGCTTTACATCACTAATTTCCCACTTTTTTAAGACCTCCGGCACACCTAAAATCTCAATATCATTACCCATTCTAGCAGGTTTATAAATATAAATTTGATCCTCTACCAGCTGGGCAAAATCTTTATCGGGCGTCATCATATAAACGGTAAAACCCTCTTGCTTGGCTTTTTTTGCAAGTGTGCCAATAATATCATCTGCTTCATAACCGGGCATAATAAGCAAAGGAATCCTGAGGGCCTTGGTAACTTCAAATATAAAGGGTAGCGCACTCGAAATGCCTTCTGGCATTTCTTCCCTATGGGCTTTATATGCTTCAAATTCTATGTGACGAGCTGTTGGTTCAGGCGTATCAAATGATACGCCTATATGAGTAGGCTTCTCTCTCTTGAGTAAATCTAATAAAGTAGTAACATATCCAAAAATGGCCGAAGTATTAAATCCGTAACTGGTCACGCGGGGGTTCTGACTAAAAGCAAAGTAGGCTCTATAAACTAGGGCCATGCCATCTAATAAAAACAATTTCTTTTCTTGCATGGGTGCAATATAAAGAATGTTACAGGAATAGTTTTTGATGTTGGGCCTACTCACTTTTATTTATCCATTTTTTTTATATTTTCGATTAAAATAAGAACAAGCCAACACAAATGAATTACGACAACAAACCTACAGGTTATTATAAAGCCTACAGAAAGGAGATGTTAGATTTTTTACCTGCAAATGCGAAAACTGTGCTAGATATTGGCTGCGGAAACGGCGCATTATCTGCTGTATTAAAGGAAAAATATACTATTGAAACATGGGGTATAGAATTAATGGAATCTGAAGCAGAGCAGGCAAAAGAAATTATGCATAAAGTATATGTTGGCGCTTGTGAAAATTTAATTCCACAGCTGCCAGATGCCTATTTTGATGCCATATACTTAAATGATGTTTTAGAACACCTAAGTAATCCAAATGAGGTATTAAAAATGCTGAAACCAAAACTTAAGGAGACTGGCGTAATCATTAGCTCCATACCCAATATCCGCTACCACAAAGCAATTATTGAAATTATTTTTAAAAAGGATTTTAAATACAGCGAATCAGGAATTTTAGATTTTACCCACTTACGTTTTTTTACGTCAAAGAGTATTCAAAGAATGTATACCGAATTAGGCTTTGAAATTATTAGTCACAAAGGCATTAATAAATCTAAATCTATAAAACCCTATCTATATAACCTTCCAATGTTGTTTACAGCCATGGATATTTTTTATCCGCAATTTGCAACGGTTAGCAAACCTAAAAAACAGGTTTTATAGGTTTGCTAAAAATGCGCACATCATTTATGGAAGCTTAAACAATACCGGTAAAAACATACGAATAGGCACCTTTCTACCATTTTGTTCAGCAGGCATCCAAGTTGGCATTTCCCTCACCACGCGAAGGGCTTCATCATCACAACCAAATCCAATTCCTTTTTCAACCTGACTCATCTCTACTTGCCCATCAGGCATAATAACAAAAGAGATAAGCACCCTTCCAGCTATGTTATTTTCAATAGCCTGTCGTGGATATTGTAAGTTACGCGAAATATATTCATACATAGCAGATTGTCCACCCGGAAATTCAGGCATTCGCTCGGCAGTAAACTCAATAATAGTATTACCGCCTTGCGCAGACTCGCCAGCCTTTAGTCCGATTCCAGTTCCACCCATGCCTCCCATTCCAATTTCACCTAAATTTGGCTGTATCAAACCACTCGATGATCCAGAAACAATAGGGCGCATCTCAATGGGATCAGGTATTTTTGGCTTCTTTATTTCAGGCTTTACTTGCTTATCTACAACCACTTCAAACCCTGCCAATGGATTCTCTAGAATAAAGGCAAACCCACCACTCACCTCAACGATATCTTTTATTTTCTCACGAATTTTAGTATCGTATACAAGTTCTTTAGCCACAAATGGCGATGGCTTAAATAGGTTGTATATAATCATTGAAGCGAGCACGAATAAAAGCGGAGCGATGGTTAAAAACATACTTTTATTTAAATGCTCTGGATACATTTTGCGTATTACGTAGGCTCCATACGCTTTGTTGCGGTGCTCAAAAACAACTTCATCTAAGTTGTTATTTGAAAAGTTCAAGAGTTTCATAAAGTTTTGTGTTTATACCTATAAAACAGCAAAACAATAGCTCAAGTTGCGTACCCTTTTTTTGATGACAGAATTATGACTGAAATAATTGCTGACTGAAAACAAAAAAGGGGCTTCGCCCCTTTTTTGTAAATGATTACTATTTTTAATTTTCTAGCCGATAGAAGATAGGCTTACGCATCTTTCTTGAACCAAGATTTGCAGTACCCTTCTGGTACAATTGGCCCCTTAAATAACTGACAACCGTTGCAACCATTTGGCTGTGTACCTACTTGCATGAAACGACAATTTGTACAATTTTTATCTGCTTCAGTTGAGGCATTTACATAGCCAACAGATTCTCTTTGCTTGCGCTCTGCCTCACTTAATCCACTTAAATCAGTACAATCTGCTGTAGCAGCAGGGGCCGTTTCTGTAGGAACCGCTGCAGGTGTTTCTGCAGGTGCAGTAGTTGTTTCTGTTTTAGGTGCATCTCCACCACAAGCAGCTACTAGGATACTTGTAGACGCAGCACCCAAGGCCATCGATTTTAAAAAGTTTTTTCTATTCATGGTATGTATTTGATTAATTAATGGAACGAATTTAGATAGTCAAACCCCAAATCACAGCGCTTGTTTTCAAATCCTATCAATTTAGATTTAAACTAAATTAAATTCGTCATTATTCTACCCAAACTACAAAACCTTACTCAGGTAAAAACCCACTCCAATAAGCAATGCTAGCCATACTAGATTTATAAATGCGCGCACAAGCATACTTATATATGCCAGCACCGCCACAGCCAAAAAGATAATACCTATGCTTAATAACTGACTCTCATAATTGGCCAAATAGGTAATATCGTTTACTTGGGTATGCTCCATTACTGATTTACCAAAAGGATAACTGGGTTGCTTATGTAAAAATTTTATCGAGGCATATTCGTAAAAGGCACGGCCACTAATAATGGGCGCCGCAATCATCAATAGTAAACCAATTGCTTTTTTTAGTATCGTCTTCATGGATTCAATCTAAGCAATTAATTTAATGCTTCCTCAACTATGGCTAAAATCCTATCTGCTTCTTGGTGATTTTTGGCTACTAACTCTTTTGCATTCTGAATAATCTCTTGCGCAAATGCCTGATCTTTTAATCCTTTGGCATTAATCATCACATTAAAATAGGCACCACGCACAGCAGTTTTAACACACAATACACCCACTCCCGCATCTGTAATAGAATTTTGATTTCCCTTTTCTACCATTAAGCCCAACATCTCTAGTGATTCATAGGCAGTTTGCATCACCGAAAAGGGTACTTCACAGGCATATTTGGTAGCATTTTCAATGGCTTCGGTTCGAGCCGACTTTTCTTCTGCGGTATTTTTTGGCAATGAAAAGGCTTCCATTATTTTATTAAATGCAGCGGTATCTTCATCTACAGCTGCCAATAATCTATCTTTAATTACTTGACCTTTCACCGCCCATTCACTAAAAAATGCGTATTGATCTTCCCAACCCCTTTTACCGGCACTTAAATTGGCAACCATGGTTCCCAAAGCAACACCCAAACTACCCACATAAGCACTAATGGAACCTCCACCTGGAGCCGGACTCTCACTGGCTGTTTCATTGGCAAATGCCACTAGGTTCATGCCAATTAATTTAGCCTTTGATGCCTGGCTTAATTTATACTCAATAATCTTTTGCTGAGGATCAAATGGGGTAAGTTCATTTAATCCCAATGATTTGATGGCAATGTCTATTAACTCAGCCTCACTTACTCCCAAAGAACGCTTTTGTTTTTGCAAAAAATACCTGCCTGCTTCTAACATAGCCTCTAATGGAATTAAACCAACCAACTCTGAACCCGTTACACGCAAGCCTCTGCTCTCGGCACTTTTGCAAACCTCATCAAATGCCTTGTGCACCGATGTGATTTTGTAGTTAGTAAGGTTCATACTTATTTGTGCAATACCATACTCTTCAATATACCAACCAATCGCTTTACAAGCTTTTAAAGTACCTGGTATACGCACATCATTTCCATCAGCATCTTTTACTACCTTACCAGTAACTGGGTGACCATCACGCTTAACCCTACCAGCCTCACGCACATCAAAGGCCACAGAATTAGCTAATCGAACCGATTTAGTGTTCAAATTAATATTATACGCTATTAAAAAATCGCGCGCACCTATAACAGTAGCTCCGGCGCGCTCATTCATAACAGCTGGACCAAAATCGGGCTTCCACTCGGGTAGTTTAATCTTATCAAAAAAGCCCTCATACTCTCCACCGCGGATTACAGATAAATTGTTTCGCTCTTTGTTGGGCTGTGCATACTCATATAAATAAACCGGTATTTGTGTGTCTGAGCCAACCCTTTTCGCTAACTTTACCGCATACGCAGCGGTCTCTTCCATGCTAATACCACTAACGGGTATAAGTGGACAAACATCGGTAGCTCCCATGCGCGGATGCTCACCCTTGTGCTTGCGCATATCTATAAGCTCTGAAGCCTTTTTTATGGCCAAAAAAGCAGCTTCAATCACTGCCTCAGGTTCGCCCACAAATGTTACCACCGTTCTATTTGTAGCTTTACCAGGGTCTACATCTAACAACATTACCCCTTCTACTCGCTCTATTACATCTGTAATTTGCTTAATAATTTGCAAATCGTTCCCCTCACTAAAATTAGGAACACATTCTATTAATTGTTTGGCCATTTTATTGCTATTTATAGTGCAAATAAAGTGAATTTTAACTATTCAAACTTGACTAAAAATTTATGGCTCTAGTCAAAAAACAAAACCTTGTGTTTTAAAGCTATTTCAATTATTTTGGCTGAACCGAAAACTAGCTCGGTTCATACTCAAATAAATTCAATAATCATACTCCATTCACATGAAAAAATTACAATTCACAAGCATTCACGTACTAGTGACCAAAGGAGTTAATTGCAATAAAAAGCTTTAATAACCAGCAACCCAGAGTGAAATACAGCACATGAGAAGAAGAATCAGACTTAATGAAATTGGCGTTTTAATGATTATTGCCTGCACCATGCTCACATCCTGTCAAATAGGACGTTTTATATTTTATAACTTTGCCGACATAAATGACTATAAAAAATTTCAGTCGAGATCCCTAACAGCCAACCCATCACCCTATTATTTTCAAACAACTGATTTAGGTAAATTTCCAAAACAAATTAACGATACCCCATTCGACAAATACCTTGAAGATAACCAAACAGTGGCTTTCTTAATCATTAAAAATGACACAATACAGTATGAAAAATATTTCAAGGGATATGAAAAAGAGCGTATTGTTCCTTCTTTTTCAATGGCAAAATCTGTAACATCCATTTTAATAGGTTGCGCCATTGATGAGGGTTTAATAAAGTCTGTAGACGAACCAATCACCAATTACATCCCTGAATTATTAAAAAATGGTTTTGAAAAAGTAACCATTAAGCACCTTCTGCAAATGACATCTGGCATTAAGTTTAATGAAAGTTATGTAAATCCATTTGGTGATGCTGCGTCATTTTATTACGGATTTAATCTTAGAAAAAGCATTTCAAAAATGACCTTAAAAACAGAACCCGGAAAACAATTTGAATATGTGAGTGGGAACACGCAATTACTGGGCTTGGTGTTAGAGCGTTCATTAGAGTCAAAGACTATTACAACTTATTTGCAAGAGAAAATATGGACACCGCTTGGAATGGAAAATAATGCATCTTGGAGTATCGACAGGAAAAAAAATGGATTAGAAAAAACATTTTGTTGTTTGAACGCAATAGCCAGAGATTTTGCCAAGATAGGGCGACTGTATAAAGCGAAGGGCAACTGGAATGGAAAACAAATTGTTTCACAAAAGTGGGTTGAAGAATCTACGAAACTCGACACATCTGAGGGAAGTGCAGATTTTTACCAATATCAATGGTGGCTACCAACACCAAATGAAGACTTTATGGCGGAAGGCATTTTGGGTCAATTTGTTTATGTACATCCCTCAAAAGATTTAATTATTGTGAGGCTGGGAAAGAATGAAGGAAGAGCCGACTGGTGGACAATTTTTACTTCATTAGCAAAAGCATATTAAATGAATAAGCAAGCCATGAGCAAAACAATTCTATACATCGCAACTTCACTTGATAATAAGATTGCGCGAAAAGACGGCAGTTTAGATTGGTTACATGCTATACCAAATCCGAATCAAATTGACCATGGGTATAATCAATTTTTAAGCAGCATTGGAACCTGCATTATGGGCAAGAATACCTACCAAGAAATACTTGGATTTGGTGTAGATTGGCCTTATTTAGCTATTAACTCCTACGTTGTAACAACAGATAAAGACTTTAAATCGAGCACACCAAACACTTTTATTGTTTCTAATAACTTAACCCAATTGATAAGCGATTTAAAGCAAAAAAAGGAAAAGGATATTTGGCTCATTGGAGGGGGTAAACTCATTGCCGCATTTATGGAGCGCAATCTGCTAGATAGAATGATTTTAACGCTCATTCCCACTATAATTGGAGAAGGTATCTCATTGTTTCCTGAAATTGCCAAAGAATCAAAATGGACTTTAACAAACGTAGAAAGATTTGAAACTGGACTTGTAAATTTAACCTACGATATACAACAATAAACAGACAGCATATGAGCGAATCCTATAGAGAAGACGAAACTTTTAATAGAAACGATTTTACCCAAACCCCGTTACCCAAGGCAGAATACGAAAACTGCATTTTTAACCATTGCAATTTTGCCGAAACGGACCTATCGGAATCGAAATTCATAGACTGTGCGTTTATAGGTTGTAATGTAAGTCTAGCAAAAATAAATAATACTATATTTCGGGATGTAAAATTTAAAGACTGCAAAATGTTAGGACTTCGGTTCGATACGTGTAATGCGTTTGGGCTCTCCTTTACATTTGATAATTGCCAATTGAACCATACCTCATTTTACAATACCAAAATTAAAAAAACAATTTTTAAAAATTCTCAATTACAAGAAACAGATTTTGTAAACTGTGACTTAAATAGTTCCATTTTTGAAAATTGCGATTTGGGCAGAGCCACATTTGAAAATACTAATATTGAAAAAGCAGATTTTAGAACAGCTTACAATTATTCAATTGACCCAGAAATAAACCAAATTAAAAGAGCAAAATTTTCTGTTTTGAGCGTTTCAGGACTTTTAAACAAATATGACATTGAAATTGAACACTAGTATTACACCATTTATTTCAAGGTAACAAGGGGAAACAGAGCAACGTTAAGTGGTAATTAATAAAATAAAGAGAACAAGCGCTACCTAATTACCACATCTTCTATAAAATCACAATTAAGTTCTTTGTTAATTAGTTCTGCCAAAGCTTTTCGTTGGAAGGCTAATTCATTTCTGAGGGCAGGAGAACTAATGGTAAGTGTTAACTTACCCTTATAAATCTGAATTTTTTCAGTATACTTTGCAATGGGCTCGCCAATAATCTTGGGCCACTCGGCTATAAGCTTTGCTTCTAAAAGTTTGGGCTTCAGCTTATTTTGATCTACTAATTGACTAATCAGATCCTTTATACTTTGTTCATCCTGAAATCTCACCTTGCATAATATTTGACTTCGAAGATGCAGAAAATTAGGATATATTTGTAAACTTTTTACTTGGTGTCAATAAATCAGATTAATATTTTTAATAATTAAATATATTGCACACCAGTATTTTAAAATTACCATGGCAAAAATAAAATTCAATAACAGCAACGCCTTATTTTTTAACACCCTACGAAACCGTGTAGATGCCTATTTTCAAGAAAAGAAAATAGCCTATACCGGTAATTTTCAATTGTATTTAAAAACAGGTATTCTACTTAGTATATTATTTATTTGCTATACCATTTTAGTGTTTTTTACACCAGAATCGGCATGGTTAAGCCTAGGTATTTGTGCCATCATGGGTTTAGATATGGCTGCTATTGGCTTCAATATCATGCACGATGGTGCACATGGCAGCTATAGTAGCAAAAAGTGGGTAAATGACATGATGAGCTACTCATTGAATATGCTAGGAGGATCTAGCTTTATGTGGAAGTTAAAGCACAATATTAATCACCATTCATACACCAATATTGAAGGCATGGATGATGACATAGATATTAAACCATTTATTCGTGTTCACAGAGACCAAAAAGGGTATTGGTTCAACCGCTTTCAACATATTTATGGGTTATTATTATATGGTATGACCTATTTATTTTGGATTTTCTTGAACGATTTTAAAAAGTACTTTTCAAGAAAAATATCAGATTTCACGCCCATTCGTAAAATGAAAAGTTCTGAGCACATTGCTTTCTGGCTTACCAAAATTGGCTATATCGGTTTATTCTTAGTATTACCTTTCTATAATGTAGGTGTAATAAATACCTTAATTGGTTATGCAATGGTGGTGTTTGTAACGGGTATTGTGATTGCCATAGTATTCCAATTGGCACATGTTGTAGAAGATGCTCCGTTTATAGATACACATGGAGAAGATGCAAAAATAGAGACAGAATGGGCCATTCATCAATTAAATACCACCTTTAACTTTGCAACCAAAAACAAAACAATCAGCTGGTTTTTGGGCGGTTTAAATTTTCAGGTTGAACATCATTTATTTCCAAAAATTAGTCATGTTCACTACCCAGAACTCAACAAAATTTTGATACACACTTGTAAAGAATTTAATATCAATTACAATGAATTCCCAAGTGTTCTAAGTGCGCTTAGATCTCATTTATTGCACCTTAAGCACATCGGTTCAGCCGCGTAAGAAGTGAAAAGTCGATAGACCATAGTCCATAGACCATAGCAAAACATTTTTAGTAAAATAAATTTCACTATTAAACTAAAAACTATGGTCCATGGACTATTGACTAAAACACTAGTGACTCGCCAGTCATTTCTGGAGGCACCGGTATACCCATTAAAGTAAGAGCCGTAGGAGCCAAATCTGCTAATTTCCCCTTATTAATTTGATGCCTTATGTTTGGTTCAATCAGTATTAATGGTACAAGATTGGAATGGTACAAGATTGGTGGTGTGTGCCGTATTTGGAGAGCCATCTTCCTCATTTATCATATACTCCCCATTGCCATGATCTGCTGTAACCAATAAAGTATAGTTATTTTTTAGGGCGGCCTCAACAATTCTTCCCAAGCAATCATCTACCTTTTCGATGGCCCTTATCTCTGCTTCAACAACCCCTGTATGTCCAACCATGTCTGGATTAGCAAAATTAACACACATAAAATCTGCCTCATTTTTCGCAATTTCTTGCAAGGTAAATTCACAAACCTGTTCGGCGCTCATTTCAGGTTGTAAATCATAGGTAGCCACTTTAGGCGAAGGTGCCATATGACGGGTTTCTCCTTCAAAAGGCGCTTCTTGTCCACCACTAAAAAAGAAAGTCACATGCGGATACTTCTCTGTTTCTGCAATGCGTACCTGTTTTTTATGATTAGCTGCCAACACCTCACCTATGGTATTATTTAATTCAATATCAGGAAAAACTACCGATACATTTTTAAACGTTTTATCATAATCTGTAAGTGTTACATAATGCAGCGGCAATGCCTTCATATTGTGCTCAGGAAAATCTTGTTGCGTGAGCGCCATTGTAATTTCCCTTCCCCTATCTGTTCTAAAATTAAAGTTAATAACCACATCCCCATCGGCAATTACAGCCAAAGGTTTTTGGTTCGAACCAACACAAATAATTGGCCTTAAAAACTCATCTGTTTCACCAGCCAGATAGCGCGCTTGAATGCTTGCCAAAACATCCTCTGAAAATTCGCCCGAGGCGTTTACCATGGCATCATAAGCTAATTTTACACGCTCCCATCGCTTATCTCTATCCATGGCAAAATAACGGCCTGTTACGCTTGCCAATTTACCATGGGTTTGATCCAAATGAGCCAACAAATCTTTAATATATTGATATCCCCCTTTTGGATCGGTATCCCTGCCATCTGTAAAAGCATGAAGATAAAAATTTTCAAATGCCTGTTGGTGTAAATAACTACATAAACCCATTACATGATCTAAACTACTGTGTACCCCCCCATCGCTCACCAAACCAATTAAATGTATTTTCTTGTTATTTTCTTTGGCATAGGTGAGCGCATTCTGCAGCGCAATATTGGTCTGAACCAAACCCTTTTCGAACGCTTTATTGATAAGCACCAATTGTTGGTAAACCACTCTCCCGGCACCAATATTCATGTGTCCAACTTCCGAATTCCCCATTTGTCCATCGGGTAATCCCACCCACTCACCAGAAGTATACAACTCACTATTGGGATAGTTGGCAATTAGTGAATCAAAATTTGGTTTATTCGCTAAGCTGATAGCATTTCCTGCATAGGGTTTTCCATTTCCCCAACCATCTAAAATGAGCAATATTACGCGGTTATTCATGTATGCGAAAATATTCCTTTTAAATAACAAAAATTGTGATTTATATTAGTAGGGTTAAAAAATAATCCTGATTGGCATTGTTTTTGGGTTAACCCAAGTAAATCTTAAAAAACGCATGAAAAAAATCCTATATGTATTTATTAGCTTACAGATAATAGTCTTCGCAGCTAAAGCAGATTCATTTGACGATATTATGGTGGCCATGAAAAATGCCCAAACTCCGGGAGTTATTAAATTTTTTAGCAATAATGTGGAGCTAACTTTATTAGAAAACGAAGGCATTTACAGTAAACAACAGAGCGAGCAAATGTTAAAGAATTTCTTTGCACAACATCCGCCAAAAAATGTAAACATACAACATAAGGGAAGTTCTGCCCAAGGAGCCAAGTATGCTATAATTACCTATGAGGCAAGCAATGGTAAATTTAGAACCTATATTTTTATGAAAGACAATGGGCACGGACTCCAAGTAAATGAATTTCGTATAGAACGGGAGTAGAATTGGGACCATAGTCTAGGGACGATAGACCATAGTTTTTGATTCTTCTTCATTCGAAATACAACGTGCGATATTCGAGATTTCCAAACTTTAGATTTTACACTGCCACTGGCGCTTTGATAGCTGGATGCGGATTATAGTTTTGTATGGTGAAATCTTCGTAAGTAAAATCGAAGATAGATTGAACAGCAGGGTTTAATTGGAGGCTTGGGTAAGGTTTTGGTTCGCGACTTAATTGTAACTCTACTTGTTCGAAATGATTGCTGTAAATGTGGGCATCACCAAAAGTATGAATAAAATCACCAACCTCTAAGTTACAAACCTGTGCAATCATATGCGTTAAAAAGGCATAGCTAGCTATATTAAAAGGTACGCCTAAAAACATATCGGCGCTGCGCTGGTACAATTGGCAACTTAATTTGCCATTGGCTACATAGAATTGAAAAAAGGCATGACAGGGCATTAGCGCCATTTTATTTAAATCTGATACATTCCAGGCACTAACAATCATGCGCCTACTATCTGGGTTTTTCTTAATAGTATCAATCACCTCTGAAAGCTGGTCAATATAGGTACCATTGGCAGCAGGCCAAGAGCGCCATTGGTAGCCATAAACCGGACCCAAATCTCCGTTTTCATTGGCCCATTCATCCCATATGGATACGCCATTATCTTTCAAATATTTGGTATTGGTTTCTCCTTTTATAAACCAAAGCAATTCGTGAATGATAGACTTTAAATGAACCTTTTTGGTGGTAATAAGCGGAAAACCTTCCTGCAAATTAAACCGCAATTGTGCACCAAAAATGCTACGCGTACCCGTACCCGTTCTATCTGATTTAAAAGTACCCGTTTCATAAATATGCTTTAACAGCTGCTCGTATTGGTTCATTTTATAAAAATTTGTACTTGCAATAATAAGGTGTTTTTTGAAAACTTATTTGTATTTTCCACCCAAAAATAAGTCCAGCTTTTACTATGAAAAAATTACTACTATTATCGCTTAGCCTGATTGTTTTGAACCCAATTTTTGCGCAAAAGAAAAAAGATAAAAAAAATCCTTGGCTCAGCACCGCTCCTGCAACCGCAGTGAAAGATTGGGATGGTGCATACTTGGGCGTTGTTCCATGTCCGAATTGCGAAGGCATTCAAACCATGATTAAATTAAACAAAGACAATACCTATACCATCCAAACCAAATACCTGGGAAAAGGAACAGATATTCTGGAAGATAAAGGTAAAATATATTGGAATAGCGACGGATTTAATTTGCTTTTACTAAATGGCAGTGACTCTTCATTTATTAAACTTTCGCTAAACCAAATTACCCTGCTTGATGCAGAAGGAAAAGTAGTAAGCGGAGAATATGCTAGTTTTTACAACCTGAAAAAAGATAAACTTGTTATCACAGAAAAATATTGGAAATTGATTGAACTAAATGGAAAACCATTGCCAAATGTTTCGAGAGAAAAAGAACCATTTATCGTTTTAAAAGACAAGGGCAAAAATTTTGGTGGAAATGCCGGGTGCAATACCCTAATTGGAAAATATGAATTGGCAGATCGCAATAAAATTAGTTTTAGCGACCTTGTTACAACCATGATGGCCTGCCCCGATCCTGATACAGAGCTTGCCATTAGAGATGCGTTAGAAAGCACAGATCATTATGTGATAGATGGTGATTTTCTTCGCTTAGAAGATGCTAGAAACAGAGTAAATGCTAAATTTCTGCGTATTTATTTAAAATAATTTACACAAAATCGTCCTTTAAATTGATTTTTTTATACCTAATCCATTTGCAAAGCAGATAGGAATAAATACTTTTGCAAAGCAAAAAAATGAAATAACAAGATGGCTGAAGTA
Organism: Sphingobacteriales bacterium; assembly: GCA_021298155.1. Lineage (GTDB taxonomy): Bacteria > Bacteroidota > Bacteroidia > UKL13-3 > UKL13-3 > B1. Next base: position 65,570 of record JAJTEN010000006.1, read on the forward strand.
ATTAATATGCCCAAAATGAGCGATACAATGACCGAGGGTGTAATCGTATCATGGTTAAAAAATGTGGGTGATGATATAAAACCTGGTGATATATTAGCTGAAGTAGAAACAGATAAAGCTACCATGGAATTGGAGAACTTTGTAAAAGGTACGCTTTTGCATATTGGTATTCCTGCTGGCGGTTCAGTTCCAGTTGATGCACTCATTGCTATTGTTGGCCAGAAAGGCGAAGATATTAGTGCTTTATTGCAAGCATCACCAAAAACCGCATCGGCTGAACCAAAAAATGAAGTTGCAGAAACAACCAAGAATGCGCATGAAACACCTGCAACTGTGCAAGTAGAAAATGTGCAACATGGATCAGACAGCAGAGTGAAGGCTTCTCCATTGGCAAAATCTTTAGCCAAAGAAAAAGGTATCGACTTAGCCGCCATTGCTGGCAGTGGCGATAATGGACGCATTGTTAAAAAAGACATTGAAAACTATAACCCAAGCACCAAAACCAGTCAAACAGTTACAATTAATTTGCCGCAAATTGTTGCCCAAGAGAGTTATACCGAAGTTGCAGTTAGCCAAATGCGCAAGGCTATTGCACGCAGATTGAGTGAAAGTAAACACACGGCACCACATTTTTATTTAACCATGTCTATTAACATGGATAAAGCCATTGCCGCACGCAAACAAATGAACGAATACAGTGAGGCTAAAATATCTGTAAACGATATTATTATAAAAGCAGTAGCCCTTGCCTTGCGCAAAAACCCAAATGCCAATTCATCTTGGCTTGGCGATAAAATTAGGTATAACAACCACATTAATATTGGTGTAGCAGTTGCCATTGAAGATGGGCTAATTGTGCCAGTTGTGAAGTTTGCAGACAATAAAAGCTTGTCACATATCAGCACAGAGGTGAAGCAATTGGCAGAAAAAGCAAAAAACAAAAAATTACAGCCTAATGAGTTTGAGGGTAATACGTTCACCATTTCAAATTTAGGCATGTTTGGAATCGACGAATTTACAGCTATCATTAATCCACCTGATGCGTGTATTCTAGCTGTTGGTGCTGCCAAAGAAACCGTGGTAGCAGAAAACGGACAAATGAAAATAAGCCAGATAATGAAAGTAACACTCAGTTGCGATCATAGAGTGGTTGATGGCGCCGTAGGATCTGCATTCTTAGCTACCTTAAAAGATTTACTTGAAAACCCGGTAAAAATGTTGGTTTAGGCTCAGCTTATTTATTTAAAATGAGTATGTAAATGAGGGCTATAATTGACTTAGGTACCAATACCTTTCATTTACTAATTGCTGAAATTAACAAGGGAGAAATCATTGAATTTTTCCAAAAACAAATTCCAGTTAAAATTGGACTGGGAGGTATAAACGAAGGAAAAATTACGGAAGAGGCTTATCTCAGGGGAATAAATGCCCTAGCTGAATTTTATTCCATTATACAATCATATGCCATTTCAAATGTATTGGCAACTGGAACATCCGCCATTCGAAACGCAAAAAATGGCGAACAATTTTTGGCTGAAGTTAAATCGCGCTTTGGCTTCGAGGTACAACAAATTTCTGGCAACCGTGAGGCAGAACTGATCTATGTAGGTGTGAAAAAATCATTCCAATTCCCCAAAGAACCATTAGTGGTAATGGATATTGGTGGTGGTAGTGTGGAGCTTATTATTGGAATACAAGATACCATTCTTTGGAAACAAAGTTTTGAAGTAGGTGCTGCCAGATTGCTTGATATTTTTAGGCCAAATGACCCCATCACACCTGCACAAATTAATGCTATTGAAGAATATCTATTAAAAACATTTAAACCATTTTCAGATGCCTTAATAGAAACACGTATTAAGTATGGAAAATGCAACACCTTAGTTGGGTCTGCGGGCAGTTTTGAAACCTTATTGGATGTGCTTCAAGTTGACTTAAAATACAAACATGAAGCTGTTAGTAAATTTGCAAAAGCAGTAAAAATGAGCGATGCAAGTGTTTTTTATGCTTTTATTTTAACAAGTACCCGAGAGGAAAGAGAAAAAATGCAAGGTTTACTTCCATTTAGGATAGGTATGATTGTTGTAGCCACATTATTAATGCGTCACATATCAAATAATTATGGCTTTTCAGAAATAATTGTAAGCCATTATGCCTTAAAAGAAGGCTTATTACTAGGCAGCTAATTGTTAAAATTGGAAAGCCATAAGCCAATGGAACAAATTGCGGATTAAATGTTTACATTTTTCTTTCGCAGAATAATTTGCTGTATTATCTTCGCCCAAAATTCACAAATCAATTAAAGCGCCATGCTAAGTTCACGCTCAAAAGCCCTCGAAACAGTTCAAAGTAGGAAAACAGTATCTGTTACACCGCCATCCATTCGTGTGTCTGAATACTTTAACAGCAATGTTTTTACAGACTCATCTATGATGGAATTTCTATCAAAAGAAGCGTATAAAGCTGTTTCTGCTGCCATTAAAAATGGAGACAGAATAGATCGATCAATGGCAGATCAAGTGGCAGCTGGGATGAAGAATTGGGCGATTTCTAAAGGAGTTAGTCACTACACCCATTGGTTTCAACCTTTAACCGGTGCAACTGCAGAAAAGCATGATTCATTTTTTGAGCCAACGGAAGATGGCAGAGCCATTGAAAAATTTGCAGGCGGCGCTTTGGTTCAGCAAGAACCCGATGCCTCTAGTTTTCCGAATGGCGGCATTCGAAATACTTTTGAAGCAAGAGGTTATACGGCTTGGGACCCATCATCACCAGCTTTTATCATGGAGGGCTCAAATGGAAAAACATTATGTATTCCCACCATTTTTGTTTCATACACTGGTGAGGCACTAGATTATAAGGCACCTTTATTGAAGGCATTACATGCAGTAGAAAAATCAGTTGTAAGTGTGGTAAATGCTTATTTTGATAAAAATGTAACCAAAGCATGGGCATCATTGGGAATTGAACAAGAATATTTCTTGATTGATGAGGCAATGTATGTGGCTCGACCAGATTTAATGTTAACAGGTAGAACTTTAATTGGATTATCTCCTGAGAAAGGTCAGCAATTAGAAGATCATTATTTTGGCTCTATCCCTCCACGTGTGTACGACTTTATGATAGATTTTGAGACAGAATGCTACAAACTAGGAATTCCACTTAAAACACGTCATAATGAAGTTGCGCCCTCACAATATGAATGTGCGCCTAATTTTGAAGAAGTAAATTTAGCCATAGATCACAACCAATTGCTTATGGATGTTATGGAGAAAGTGGCTATTCGTCATAAGTTTAAAGTGCTATTGCATGAAAAACCATTTGCCGGTATTAACGGCAGTGGAAAGCATAATAATTGGAGTTTGATAACCAATAATGGAACTAATTTATTGGCACCCACTCAAAATCCACAAGAAAACTTACAGTTTTTGAGCTTTTTTGTAAATGTTATAAAAGCCGTGCACGATCATGCAGACTTAATGCGTGCCTCTATTGCATCTGCTGGAAATGAACACCGCTTGGGGGCTAATGAAGCTCCGCCAGCGATTATGAGTATTTTTATTGGTAGCCAAATGACCGAAGTGTTAGAAAGTTTATTAAACAATAAATCTACCAAAAATACAAGCAAAGCCGCGTCTATTAATGTGAAGAAAATTCCTGAAATTTTACTCGACAATACAGATAGAAACAGAACCTCTCCATTTGCTTTTACTGGAAATAAATTTGAGTTTAGGGCGGTTGGATCAAGCGCAAACAGCGCTAATGCTATGATTGTTATGAATACGATTATGGCAAACCAACTTAATCAGTTTAAAATTGATACAGATGCCTTGATTAAAAAAGGTAAAAAGAAAGAGGATGCCATTTTAGAAGTGCTAAAAACGTATTACAAAGCCAGCAAAAGAATATTGTTTGAAGGAAATGGCTATGGCGATGAATGGGTAAAAGAGGCTGCTAAACGTGGACTAAACAACATTAAAAGTACACCAGAAGCACTAAATGCATATATTAGTAAAGAAAGTAAAGATCTCTTTGTAAAGAATGAAATTTTTAACGAAGTTGAACTCAATGCCCGTTATGAAATCATGCAAGAATTATATGTTAAAAAAATTGACATAGAAGCAAAGCTCATAGCCCAATTAGCAACAAGTCACGTTATCCCAGCAGGAATTGCCTATCAGCGTAACCTAGCCGAAAATGTTAAGGCCATGAAAGACGCTGGGTTAAATAAATCTGACACAGAAGTTCAAGTAAATTTAATTAAAGAACTGGGTAGTCACATTAAGCAAATTAGCCAAAACGTAAATAAGTTATTGCTTGAATTAGAAAAAGCGCATCACCTCGGTAGCACCTACAAAACTGCCTCAGCCTTCTCAAATAAAATTAAACCTTTGTTTGAACCAATTAGAGAGAGCAGCGACGCCCTAGAGTTTTTAGTTGACGACGAATTGTGGAAGTTACCTAAATATAGAGAAATGTTATTTGTTAAATAAGGAATTTTTTCTTAGTTGGCAATCTAAGTATAGCTACTAAACGATTGATTGATAGCTGTATTTTTAAAAAAAATCAAAAATTTTTATTAAATTTTTGATTTTTTTTATTTTAAGTGTCGGTTAAATTAGATTTTTTAATAAACTTGCATTAATTACGTTTAACTAGAAAACCCAATTTTCATGAAGAATAAATACTTTCTAATTCCATTGGTTGTAAGTTTTGCCTTGCTCACGCTCATCAGTTCATGTGGACCCGGAAAAGGTTCTATCAGTGCTGCAAGAGAAGCGTTTGTAAAAAAAGAATACTTTGTTTCAGGCACAAATTACCGTAAAGTTTATTCTAGCACTAAAAACAAACAAGAACGCATCGAATCGGCTAATAAAGCTGCAGAATGTTATTGGTTAATGAATGACATGAAAAATGCAGAAAGCTGGTATCGTAAGGCCATTAAAGTTGACCCTAGTAATACTGAAAACCAACTCAGATTAGCCAAAACACTCAAAAACAACCAAAAATTTGAGGAAGCCATTGTTGAATTTAAAAACTATCAAAAATTAACCCAAGAAAATGCCCAAGCCGTTGAAAGACAAATTAAAGGTTGTGAAAATGCATTGAAATGGAAAAATGATAAAACCAGGTACAATGTTGAAAATGTAAAAGGCTTGAACACGCGTTGGCAAGATTTTGCGCCACAATGGTTTAAAAAGGATCAATTATACTTTACCTCAGATAGAGAAAAAGGCGTTAGTGGCAGTTCTGTATATGGTTGGACGGGCAATGGGTACACCGATTTATATACCTCAACATACAAAGTAGACAAAAAAAATCCAAACAATATTACCTATCAAATGCCAGTTTTGGTTGATAAAGATAAACTAAATGGCAAATTAAATGATGGCTCAATTGCCTTCGATTCTAGGTTTAGCACAGCATATGTAACCCGTTGTAATTACGACAATGGTGGAAAAGGAAAAAGCTGCCGTATTTATGAATCTACTCTAACAGGTAGCGAATGGTCTGCCCCAGAACCTGTTTCTTTTAGTTCAGATTCATTTAATTGTGGTCACCCATCTTTAACCAAAGATAATCAGTTCATGTATTTTAGCTCAGACATGCCTGGCGGATTTGGAGGAAAAGATATTTATGTAGTTAGTTATAGCAAACGATCTAAAACTTGGGGAGACCCAGTAAATCTTGGCCCAGTTGTAAATACAGAAGACGACGAAATGTACCCAACCATCCATGAAGATGGAACCCTTTACTTTGCTTCTAACGGACATGTTGGATTGGGTGGAACAGATATTTTCATGACCAAAGGTAGTGGCTCAGATTGGGGCGAACCCATTAATATGAAGTCGCCCATAAATTCTCATGGAGATGACTTTGCCATTATTTTCGGTAAAGATAAAGAAAGTGGTTTTTTTAGCTCAAACCGCGACGGTGGCAAAGGACAAGATGATATTTATCGTTTTAGCATGAACCCATTGGTGTTTACCCTAAGTGGAGTGGTTAGAAATGCAAAAACAAAAGCAGTAATGCCAAATGCATCAATTACCATTACTTCGAGCAGCGATACAGGAAAAATCGTTTTAAAAACTGATCAATTGGGATCCTATAAAATTGTTTTGAAGCAAAAAACAGACTACGAATTATTTGCTTCTAGAAGTATGTTTTACGACAGTAAATTAGAAGAACAAACTACAAAAGGAAGAGAACAGTCGGCCGATTTGGTTCAAGATTTTGAATTAAACTCATTGGGCTTAGAAACTTTTACCTTACGTGGTATATTATATGATTTAAACCGTGCTGAAATTCGCGCTGATGCAGCCTTAATCCTTGACTCACTTGTTTTGGTGTTAAATAAATATCCTAGTTTAAAAATAGAATTAGGATCACACACAGACTGTAGAGCTGATTCAATTTATAACATTGAGTTATCGCAAAGACGTGCCGATTCGGCTGTGGCCTATTTGGTGAGCAGAGGTATTGATTCACTTAGGTTAGAGTCGAAAGGTTATGGCGAAAACGACCTAGAAGTAAAAGAATGTGCCTGTGAGGGACCGAATGAAAGAATAGAAGGATTGAAATGTACCGAGGCACAGCATCAATTAAACAGAAGAACAACAGTTAAGGTATTGGATATATACTGGGAAAAACCAAAACCAGTTGTTGTTGAACCACCAAAAACAGCTCCTAAACCTGGCACAAGGCCAGGTCCAAATAGAGCCGTTCCAGCACCAAGAAGGTAGGAAAATAAAAATAAATACAGCCGCAAAGGCACAAAGTAGCGAAATACATTCGTTAAACTTTGTGCCTTTGTTGTTTTTAGAAAACCCAAGGCAGCCTTAATTTGTCTTAACTTAGATTTACTTTTATGAAAAACATTGTATACATAAGTATTTGGATCCTACTATTGGGCTTTACCTTTCAACTCCAAGCCCAAGAGAAACAAATTAAACCCTATCAAATTGATTTAGATAAGGCTGATAATGCTTTTAAAGCAAAGAAATACAATACAGCAGCCCAATTGTATCAAAAAGTATATCCAAAAATTAAAGAAGAAGAATTAAAACAACAAGTTTTATTTAGCATAGCCGAGAGCTATAGAAATAGCAATAATTTTAAAAAGGCCCTGCAATGGTTTGAAGAACTAGTAAATAGCAAATATCCAGATCCGGCCATATTATTTAGTTACGGACAATTACTCAAAAACTTTGAACGGTATGATGAAGCCAATAAAGCCTTTTACGACTATTCTTTTGAAGTACCAGATGATAAACGAGGTAAAATAGCCCAGCAATCCTGCCAATTTGCTTCAAATGCTAAAACAAATCCACGTAAATTAACCATTGAAAACCTGAGCAACCTAAACACAGACCAAAGCGATTATGCGCCATTTTATGTGCAAGGTAAATTAATTTTTGCATCCACTAGAAAAGAGGCGCAAGGCAGTGAAACTTTTGAGTGGACTGGACAAAAGTATTCAGATTTCTTCGTAAGTAAAATAAGCAATAAAACAATAGAAAAGCCTCAAGCCCTTAAAGCACTCAATTCAAATTATAACGAAGGAGTGGCTTGGTTCGACCCAAATTATTCGACCACCTATTTTACACAATGCAATGGAGTGGATGGTGCCGGTGTTAACTGCAAAATTTATGTGAGTTATTTTCAAAATGGAACCTGGATAGCCCCAAAGCCATTGCCATTCAATAGTGATAGCTTTAGTACCGGACATCCAGCCATGTCTGCAGATGGCAAACGCTTATACTTTAGCAGCGATATGCCCGGTTCAATTGGCGGAAAAGATATTTGGTATGTTTCATATGATGCTTTAAAAGACCGCTGGGGCACGCCTCAAAATTGCGGTGAGAACGTAAATAGTTCGGAAGACGATATGTTCCCATTTATAGGAGAAGAAGGCACCTTGTATTTTGCCAGCAAAGGCAGATTAGGGATGGGCGGTTTTGATCTTTTTGCAAGCAGAGACACCTTAAACACATTCGGCCAAGCAGAAAATATGGGTTCACCCATTAATTCTGGAGGCGATGATTTTGGAATTAGTTTTATTCCTAAGTCAGAAAAACAAAACGATGCACCCTTTGCGTATTTTAGCTCTAACAGAATGGGTGGAATGGGTGATGACGATATTTATTCTATTGCAGACAAACCAATTATTGTGCTCGTAAAAGCAACTGTATTTGATAGGGAAACAAACAAAGCAATTGCTGGAGCCAATCTTAAATTAAAGAATAAGGTAGCTAAAATTATAGCCGAACCAAATACCAACGACAAAGGATTAGCTGTTCTAGAAATACCCTTGAACGACCTAATAAACCTGTCTGCTAATAAAGAAAAATACCTAAGCAGCGCAACAATTGAAATAGATACTAGAAACATAAAACAAGATACAAGCATAGAACTCAGAATTCCTTTAGATCTTGTGCCTTCTGAAGACATCGAATTAACGATGCAAGGGATATACTATGATTTAGACAAATGGGATGTGAGACCGGATGCCCGAGTAATTTTAGATTCTTTAGCAGCCATTTTAAACAATAATACCAATTTAGTGATTGAGCTAGCATCGCATACAGACAGCAGAGCGCCTGCAGCGTACAACCTTGACCTTTCTAAGAAAAGAGCGCAAAGCTGTGTCAATTACCTTTTACAGAAAGGCATCCAAAAAGAACGATTAGTGGCAGTTGGGTATGGAGAAACTAAATTGGTTAATGATTGCAGCGATGAGGTAGACTGCACAGAAGAAGAACACCAACAAAATAGGCGTACCACGGTTCGTATTATTCGTACCGATTTTAAACCAAAACGTTAAAAATACCTGTATGAATTACCAAGTGTGTTGCAAATACTGCTGGCGCTTAACGAGTAAATTCTTACTTTTGTATCAAATATGAGTTCAGATAAATATATGAAACGTGGCGTATCTTCTCAAAAAGAGGATGTACATGCTGCCATTAAAAACATAGACAAAGGATTATTTCCACAGGCTTTTTGCAAAATTGTTCCCGATTTCCTCGGCGGAGATGCAGATTATTGCAATCTTATGCACGCAGATGGCGCAGGCACAAAATCATCTTTAGCCTATTTATATTGGAAAGAAACTGGGGATTTGAGCGTTTGGAAAGGCATAGCACAAGATGCCATTGTAATGAACTTAAATGATTTATTGTGTACTGGCGTATACCAGCATATTACCCTATCTTCTACCATTGGCAGAAATAAAAATCTAATTCCTGGAGAAATCATTTCTACCATTATTGAGGGAACTGAAGAATTTATTGAGATGCTAAATCAAAATGGCATCAAAGTTCACTCTACTGGTGGTGAAACAGCAGATGTTGGAGACTTAGTAAGAACTATTATTGTAGATTCTACAGTTACGGCTAGAGCCAAAAAAAGTGAAATTATTTCAAATCATCGCATCAAACCTGGAGATGTAATTGTTGGTTTTGCCTCATACGGCAAAGCAAGTTATGAAACACAATACAATGGCGGTATGGGAAGCAACGGACTAACCATGGCTCGCCACGATGTATTGAGCAGCTATTATAAACACATTACAGAAAGTTTCGATCCAATGGTGCCAGATGAGCTCGTATATACGGGTGGATTAAAATTAACAGACCAATTACCAAATCACCCATTAAATGTGGGAAAAATGATCCTTTCGCCAACCCGCACATTTAGTCCGATTATTAAGCCTATTTTAGACGAATATTTTGATAAAATTCACGGGATGGTGCATTGCACAGGTGGTGGTCAAACAAAAATTTTGCACTTTATAAACGAACACCGTATTGTGAAAGACAATTTATTTGAAACACCCCCACTCTTTTCAATGATTCAATCGCAATCGAATACAGATTGGCAAGAAATGTATAAGGTGTTTAATATGGGTAGTTTGTTAGAGTTTTACACCGACGAAAAAACTGCAGCATCTCTCATTTCCTTGGCAAATTCTTTTCAAATTGAAGCCCAAATTATAGGCAGAGTTGAATCCAATGCAAAAAAAGAAGTAATTCTGAAACATGATCAACAAAACTTTAAATATTCCTAAATGGAAATTTGGTTTGATTTTTTAGGCTGGGAAGAAGGCGAAAATTTTTGCAGAAATTTCCGTACTTTGCGAAAGAAACAACAGATTCTTACCCTATTGAATAGGTTTTAGGAAACTACCTCAAATTTTAGAATATGAAAATACTTGTTACAGGTGGTGCCGGATACATTGGATCTCATACCATTGTTGAATTAATTAAAGCTGGCTATGATGTGCTAGCTATAGATAACTTCGACAATTCTTTCCCAAGTGTACTAGAAAATTTAGCAAAAATTACTGGTAAGAATATAGATTTTGAAGCGGTTGATATACGTGATAAAGCGGCATTAAAAAAATACATAAACGCTCAGAATGGCATTGATGCAGTAATCCATTTTGCCGCCAATAAAGCGGTAGGCGAAAGCGTTTCTCTGCCACTTAAGTATTACGAAAATAATGTTGGCGGTACAGTAAATTTGTTAGAGGCAATGCAAGAAGCCAATATCAACCAAATTGTATTTTCATCATCTTGCACAGTATATGGTGAGGCCACACCCCCAGTAAACGAAAATGCGCCAATTCCAGTAGCACAGTCACCCTACGGAAATACCAAGCAAATTTGCGAAGAAATCCTAAACGACCAGAGTAAGGCAACCGATTTAAAAGTAGTAGCCCTGCGCTATTTTAATCCGGTTGGAGCCCATGAAAGCGCACTCATTGGAGAATTACCTATAGGTGTACCCAATAATTTAGTTCCTTTCATTACCCAAACAGCAATAGGTAAAAGAGAAGTATTAACGGTTTTTGGAAACGATTACCCTACACCAGATGGAACCTGTATTAGAGATTATATCCATGTAGTAGATTTAGCTTTAGCCCACGTTGCTGCCATCAATTTTTTAGCATTAAAGAAATACAAGGAATCCTTCTCTGTTTTTAACTTAGGTACAGGAAGAGGCAATTCTGTGTTAGAGGTGATTCAAACTTTTGAAAAAGTAAGTGGTGTAAAACTAAATTATACAATTGGGCAACGCAGAGCTGGAGACGTTGTTCAGGTATATGCTGCCTGCGATAAAGCAGCCAATGAGTTGGGATGGAGAACCCAAAAATCTTTAGAGGAATGTATGTTAAGTGCCTGGCAGTGGGAAAAGGCAATTGCCAATAGTTCATTAAATTAATTGAAAATTAGCATGAATAGAAAAATATTAATAAGCGGAGGAGCTGGATTTATTGGATCGCATGTAGTGCGATTATTTGTGAATAAATACCCAAATTACCAGATTCATAACCTAGATAAATTAACCTATGCAGGTAATTTAAAAAACATAACCGACATTGAAAAAGCACCGAATTACCATTTTCACAAAATAGATTTAGTTGATGCTGCAGCTGTTAATCAATTATTTACTGCCCATCAATTTGATGCTGTAATACATTTAGCTGCCGAAAGTCACGTAGACAGAAGTATCAGCAACCCTCTAGAGTTTGTGATGACCAATGTAGTTGGAACAGTAAATCTATTAAACGCTGCTAAAGATTGCTGGAAAGGAAATATGGAAGGAAAACGTTTTTACCATGTTTCTACAGATGAAGTGTATGGCAGTTTGCACGATGGTGGATTCTTTTATGAAGACACCCCATACGATCCGCAATCACCTTATTCTGCTAGCAAAGCTAGTTCCGACCACTTTGTTAGGGCCTATCATAATACGTATAAAATTCCGGTTGTAATAAGCAATTGTTCAAACAATTATGGTCCGAACCAATTTCCAGAAAAATTAATTCCATTGTTCATAAACAATATCAGAAATAACAAGCCACTGCCTGTTTATGGCAAAGGTGAAAACGTAAGAGACTGGTTATACGTTGTAGATCATGCCCGCGCTATTGATGATGTTTTTCATAAAGGGAAAAACGGTGAAACATACAATATTGGTGGGTTCAACGAGTGGACTAATATTGACTTGATTAAAGTTATTTGCAAAACTGCAGATAGACTATTAGGCAGAGCAGAAGGCGAATCAGAGAAATTGATTACTTATGTTACAGATAGGGCTGGACACGATTTGCGTTACGCAATTGATGCCAACAAAATAATGAAAGAATTAGGTTGGGAGCCAAGCTTACAATTTGAAGAAGGGATAGAAAAAACAATAAATTGGTACATAGAAAATCAGCTTTGGATGGATGAGGTAACGAGCGGAGACTATGCCAAATATTACGATACGATGTATGCAGAAAGGTAGTTTTAAGTGTTAAGTTTTAAGTGTTAAGTGATTTTTAGCTAAATCTATTACATTGCAAATTGAAAAACTTAACAACTAAAACAGTGTAATAATCAAATATAAAAATTAGGACTCAAACCATGGACTATCGTCTATGGACTATGGACCAAAGACTAACGACCAAATACCAAAAAATGAAAGGAATAATTCTAGCTGGGGGAAGCGGTACAAGACTGCATCCATTAACAATAGCTGTAAGCAAGCAATTAATGCCAGTTTACGACAAACCCATGATTTATTATCCGCTTAGCACCTTGATGCTAGCTGGTATAAGAGAAATCTTAATTATTTCTACACCCCATGATTTACCCGGATTTAAAAAATTATTGGGAGATGGTTCTCAGATAGGCTGCAGATTTGAATATGCTGAACAACCTTCACCTGATGGCTTAGCCCAAGCTTTTATTATTGGTGCTGATTTTATTGGTAAAGATAAAGTTGCCCTAGTATTAGGCGATAATATTTTTTACGCAGCAGGCTTGAGTCAGCTATTACAAAGCAACAATGATCCAGAAGGCGGCGTTGTGTTTGCCTATCACGTGAATGATCCAGAACGGTATGGTGTAGTTGAATTTGATAAAGATATGAAGGCTTTAAGTATTGAAGAAAAACCACTGCAGCCAAAATCTAATTATGCAGTACCCGGATTATATTTTTATGATAATTCAATAGTTGAGATTGCTGCAAACATTAAACCATCTCCTAGAGGAGAATTAGAAATAACAGATGTAAATAAAGTATACCTGGAAGCAGGAAAATTAAAAGTTGGCGTTTTGCAAAGAGGAACTGCTTGGTTAGATACAGGTACATTTGAATCTTTAATGCAAGCCGGACAATTTGTACAAGTAATAGAAGACAGACAAGGCTGGAAAATTGGCTGTATAGAAGAAGTTGCTTACCGCATGGGTTGGCTAGATAAAGCCGGACTTGAAAGAGAAGCCAAAAAATACCTAAAAAGTGGCTATGGCGTCTATCTCATGAATCTTTTGAAGTAATTACGAATTATTCTTAACACTTAAAACTTAACACTTTAAACTTAAAACTTAACACTTTAAACTTAACACTCTAAACCATGAACATACAACACGAAGCATTAAAACAATTTAACTATCAAATAAACTTTGCCATTAATAACTATTCCAATCACGGATTGAGTTGTTCTCAGTTCAACAATGTGCTAATTGGCGGATTGGGAGGTAGCGGTATAGGTGGCAGATTGGTAAAAAATGTTTTCGCCAATGTGTTCCCATTACCTGTTGAAGTAGTTGCAGATTATACCTTACCTGCTTATGTTAATGAAAAAACATTGGTTATTCTGGGCTCATATAGCGGCAACACAGAAGAAACACTTACCATGTTTGAAGAAGTACAAAAACGAGGTAGCCATATTATTATTCTAACAAGTGGCGGTAAATTAGGTGAACTTGCCAAAGAAAATGATTTAAAAACCTATTTCATTGAACCAGGATTTCAACCTAGAATGGCATTAGGTTTTTCGCTCACATACCTCATTCAAATCTTTGGGGATTTGGTAGGAAGTTCAAAAAGTGATGAGCTTAAAACAGTAGCCAATTTATTTGAAGATTGCAGCGAATATCAGAAAGATGCAGAAGAAGTTTTTAACGCTATTCAATCGAGATCAAAATCAAAATTTGTGGTACTCAGTGATGGTCCATTTGAGAGTGTTGCTACACGTTTTGCCCAACAGATTCAAGAGAATGCTAAACACGAATGTTTTACGCATGTTGTTCCAGAACATAACCACAATGTGATAGAAAGTTATTACGGTACATTAGATACTGTTTTTTTCTTTTTAGATTCTAATGCAAATAGCAGAGTAAGTGCAAGATTCGATTTCTTAGTTGGTTTATTAGAAGTAGAGAACCACAAAATTATTGAAATGGGCGTTGAACAATTTACCATTGCCAGCGTTTACCAAACCATTCACAGATTAGATTGGATAAGCTTATTGGTTGCAGATGCAAAGAAGGTAGACTCCTTAAATGTTCCAAACATTGCCTCTTTGAAATCATATTTAGAGAACGCATAAATTGTCTATATTTAATAAAATATTTGGCACCAAGGGAATACCCAACAATAAGGGTATTCCTTTTACTAATCCCATCCAAGTTGAATTTCATTCTCATCTTATTTTTGGGGTAGATGATGGCTGTGAAACCATAGATCAAAGCATAGAATTACTTAGAAATTTTGAACAGCTAGGCATGCGGAAAGTTATTACAACTCCACATGTAATGAGTGATTTTTACAAAAACAGCAAAGAAAACATATTCCCACTCAGAGACCAGATAAGAGAGCGCTTGGTTCAAGAAAACATTCAAATAGAATTTGATGCAGCTGCAGAATACATGATAGATGATGGATTTGAAAAAAAAATCGCAGCTGGCAATCTTCTTACTTTTGGAAAAGACAACAAACACATCTTGTTTGAATTGCCTTTTATGACAGAACCACCCAATTTAAGCACCTGTATTTTTGAACTACAAATTGCAGGTTACATTCCCGTTTTGGCCCATCCAGAAAGGTATTTATACTATGCCAATAACAAAGAAAAATACCATGAATTGAAAGAACGTGGTGTACTTATGCAATTAAATATGTTGAGTGTATTGGGTTACTATTCAAAGCCTGTAGCAGAGGCAGCAGAATATTTAGCAATCAATAACTTAATAGATTTAGTTGGTTCAGACACGCATCACATGCGGCATATGCAAATTTTACCAGAAGCTATCCAGCACAAAATTTACCGAAAAGTGTGCGAATCAGATTTATTAAATAATTATTTATAATTGATAGGCTACATTTGCCTTATCATGAAAAAATTAACTATTTCACTTTTTTGTCTTTTCATTTTTGGGTTGAACCAAGCTACCGCATTTAGCTATGCAGAAACTGAAGCTAAAGGTTTTGAAATAGTGAAAATGCTTTCCACAAAGCAATTTGAAGCCATAAGCAAACAAGTAGATTCTGCTTACCAAAGCAGCTACCCCGCCTATGTTTTGGAAAAAGATTGGGCAGAACTTACAGGAACTTATGGCCAATATAAAAGTGCAAAGCCGGTAAATTATGAGGTGAGTCCGTATTACCATTTCATTGCCTTTAAAATTCAATTTGAATACTTACCCTATATTTTCAATATCAGCTTTAATAGCGCAGGAAAGATTATTTACATCTCATTTATGGAGGCGCACAAAATTTATGTTGCACCAGATTATTGTGAGGTAAGTAAATTCTTGGAAAGAAAAATTACGGTGGTAAATGGCATGTATGAACTGCCAGGCATTTTATCTGCACCTGCTGCGCCAGGCAAAAAACCGCTCGTAATTATTTTGCCAGAAGCCGGACCAACTGATAAGGATGGTTCCTATGAAGAAAACAAGCCATACAAAGACTTGGCTTGGGGATTAGCGAGTAAAGGCTTTGCCGTTTTTAGGTACGAGAAACGATCAAATAATTATGGCATTTTTCTACTGAAAGACAAAGCCGCTTATGAAAAATTTACTCCAAGAGAAGACTTATTAGATGATTTATATAAAATTATAGATTCACTCAAAACCATGGATGATATTAACCCAGAAAAAATCTTCATTTTGGGTCACGGACAAGGCGGCATGTTAGCGCCACTTATAGCTAAAGAACGCAAAGAAGTTGCAGGTGTAATTATGATGGGTGCCAATGCAAAGCGCACCCAAGAGATGATGATAGATCAGTATAAATATTTGAGCAAAGTAACACCAGAAAAAAAAGCCGAATACGAAGCGCAAACAAGGAATGCGATCAGAAGCATGAATAAAAAACTAAATCCGCTCACAGAACATCACCTAATGCCTTATGATGTGCAGGCTACTTATTGGATTTGGCTGAACCAATACCCTCACTTAGATATTTCGAAGAGATTAAATAAACCGCAATTTGTAATGCATGGCGAAAGAGATTACCAAGCGAATATGGAGAATTACGAATTATGGAAAAAAACCCTAGAAAAAAATAAAAAAGCTACCATAAAATTGTACCCCAGACTCAACCATTTGTTTTATGCAGGCGATACCCAATCTACGTATAGCGAATATTATTTGAAAAGTAATATCCCAGAAAATGTTATTATAGATATTAGCAACTGGTTATCAAACCAATAAAAAGGCTCATTTTTCCTAATTTTTACCATTTTTACGAGCTAGTTTATATTATATTCGTGGCAAATTTTAGTGCCACCGTATGGATACATTTTCTTATGTTTCAAATGCCGATGTATCGGCAATAGACAACCTACATCAACAATACCTGCAAAATCCAGAATCTGTTGATTATGGTTGGCAGAAATTCTTTGAAGGTTTCGACTTTGGATATAACCAGCAATTTGTTAAAGGAAAAAACAATGCTATTTCTGAGGATGCACTCAAAGAAATAAATGTACTTAACTTAATACAAGGTTACCGCACCCGTGGGCATTTATTCACCAAAACCAATCCTGTTAGAAACCGCAGACAGTATGCACCTACTTTAGCCATAGAAAATTTTGGCTTACAAGCTGCCGATTTAGAAAAGTCATTTACAGCGGGTGCAGAATTAGGATTAGGATCAGCCAAATTAAAAGATATTATTCACCACCTCGAACAAACCTATTGCCAAAGTATTGGGGCAGAATTTATGTTTGTTCGTGAACCTCAGAAATTAGCTTGGCTCAAAAAGAAAATGGAGGGCACTAAAAATACGCCACAATTAAGTATCGATGAAAAGCGCCATATACTGAGTAAGTTGAACCAAGCTACGGTATTTGAAAACTTTTTACATACTAAATTTGTCGGACAAAAACGTTTTAGTTTAGAAGGATTAGAAACCTTAATTCCTGCCCTTGAATTTGTGATTCAATATGGTGCAGATTTAGGCGTTGAAGAATTTATTTTAGGCATGGCTCATCGTGGCCGTTTAAACGTATTAGCCAATATTCTAAATAAAACCTACGACGAAATTTTCAAAGAATTTGAGGGTAAATCTGCTGAAGACGAAGGTATTTTTGAAGGTGATGTAAAATACCACATGGGCTATTCAAGTGAGATAAGTACCAACAATGGCAAAAAAGTACGGTTGAGTTTGAGTCCGAACCCCTCACATCTAGAAACGGTAAACCCTGTAGTAAAAGGTATTACACGTGCCAAAATGGAGTATGCACACCAACATGATATTGATAAAGTTGCACCTATTTTAATTCATGGTGATGCCTCGGTAGCGGGACAAGGAATTGTATATGAAGTATTACAAATGGCCGGACTACCTGCCTATTCTGTAGGTGGATGTATCCATATTGTAGCCAACAATCAAATTGGTTTTACTACCAATTATACAGATGCAAGAACCTCAACCTATTGTACGGATGTAGCAAAAACTACATTGAGTCCGGTTTTTCACGTAAACGCAGATGATGTTGAGGCCGTTGTGTATACCATTAAGCTAGCTATGGAGTATCGTCAAGAATTCAATAGTGATGTTTTTATAGACTTGTTAGGTTACAGAAAATATGGCCACAATGAAGGAGATGAGCCACGTTTTACACAACCAGTTTTATACAAAGCCATTGCCTCACATCAAAATCCAAGAGAAATATACAACCAAAAACTTTTGGCTACAGGCAGTGTAGAAGCTGAATTAGCAAAGGAGATGGAAAAAGGTTTTAGAAGTTTATTGCAAGAAAAACTCGAAAAATCTAAAACAGCCAAGCCAACAAAAGTTAAGAACTTTTTAAAAGAAATTTGGGAAGGGTTTAGACCAGCCACTGAAGCTGATTTTGTAAAATCTCCAGAAACTGCAGTTAGCAAAGAATTACTAATTACCTTAGCAGAACAAATCACCTCATTGCCTGCGGACTTTAAAGCGTTTAGCAAAATAACCAAACTCATGAACGACCGCAAAGCCATGATTGCCAATAACAATTTTGATTGGGCTATGGGCGAATTATTGGCTTATGCAAGTTTAAGTAATGAGGGCCACAATGTTCGCATGACAGGCCAAGATTGCGAGCGCGGAACATTTAGTCACCGACATGCCATTATTAGAGAAGAAGATTCTGATAAAGCCTATAATACGTTTGATAGTTTAGGTTCAAACAAAAAAGCAAATGTTAATTTTCATAATTCTTTGCTTAGTGAATATGCCGTACTTGGTTTTGAATACGGATTTAGTATGGTAAGGCCAAACGACCTAACTATTTGGGAGGCTCAGTTTGGCGATTTTGCGAATGGAGCACAAATAGTAATAGACCAATATATTGCCAGTGCGGCAACTAAATGGAAAACATTTAGCGGACTAACCCTTTTGTTACCTCATGGTTATGAAGGACAAGGTCCGGAGCATTCTTCTGCCAGGTTAGAAAGATTTTTACAATTATGTGCTAACTGGAATATGCAAGTGTGCAATATTACCACGCCAGCCAATTATTTTCATGCTTTGCGTCGCCAATTAAAGCGAACAGACCATAGATTGCCATTGGTGGTAATGACCCCAAAAAGTTTATTAAGACATCCGGCATGTGTGAGTAAAATAGAAGATTTTACCCAACATAAATTCCAAGAATTAATTGATGACCACAGCGTAGATGCTAAAAAGGTTAAACGCGTATTAGTATGCAGTGGTAAAATTTATTATGAATTATTGGAGCGCCAATTGGCAGAAAAACGAAAAGATATTGCCATTGTGCGTTTAGAGCAATTGTATCCAATGCCTACTGAACAGTTAGATGCAATATATCAAAAATATGCTGGTGCAGAGTTTTGCTGGGTTCAAGAAGAACCTAAAAACATGGGTGCATGGATGCACTTATTGCGTTGGGATAATAACTTAACATTAAAGCGTATTTCAAGAGAATCTAGTGCGTCACCAGCTACGGGTTATAGCAAAGTACATGCGATAGAACAATTGGCTATTATAGATAAAGCCTTTGCTTTATAGGCTGAACCTAATCGAATGAAACCATGAAATTATTTAAAGTATTTGCAGGAATTATGGGCTTTTTTGCCCTTGTTTTCCTGGTGTCTTTGTTTTTCCCGAGACAGTATAAAATTGAACGATCAATTGCAATAAACTTGCCTGTTCAGGAGACTTTTGCTTACCTGAATGAAGTAGAAAATTGGCAAGATTGGAGTCCGTGGAACCAAAATTTAGACAGCACCATGCGCTTTTTTTATTCGCAAAATAAATCAGGAATTGGCGCTGCGCAATACTTTAGAGGGAATTTAATTGGAATAGGAAGATTTAGAATTATTGAATCTTTACCCAATGAAAAGATTCAATTTAATCTATCCTTGGATCATGGATTTATGAATATCAATCAAACCTTCTTATTTTCCTCAGTTGATGGGAAAACGCAACTCACTTGGTTAGACGAAGGCGATGTTGGATTCAATCCAATTTTTAGATTTATGTTACCTACACGCATTCAAAATTCTGAGATAGCTTTTGAAGAAGGCCTAGTAACCATTAAGCGCGCTGCAGAAAAAAAATCGCTTTTGCGTATCCCTTAAATTTTATTGCTTTTTTTCAACCAAATAAAGAAAAACAGCACAGATAAAATAAAAAACATGTATGCTTTTCCGGCAATAAATTCATCTATTATGGCCACCACAAAGCCAATTAAAAATGAGCTAATGGCCAGTATCAGCCAGTTTCTAACTATCCATTTATCCATTATTGGTTCAAGCTTATTATACCACTAATATTTAGCACCTTAAATTGAGTGAAAGCAGCATTAGAGACCATACCAGTACCAATAATTATTTTATCTGGCGTGGTAATTCTAACAGGTTTATCTGAATAAATTTTATCTGTTTTTTCATCCCAAATCAATTCCTCTGTGCGCAAGGTATCGCCCTTATTATTTACCACTTGAACCTCTTTGCGCGCGGTAATAGTTCTCTCGCGTTCATTTCTAATGGCGTATTTACTTTTTATATAACTGTTTACCTTACCCTCCCTATTGTAAAAATAAGCAGTAATGCCTTTGCGCATCTCTGTTTCTGAGCGGTTTTCTGTAGCATATCTCTCTAATAATGGGGCAAATAATTTAGCCTTTTGAAATCCACTATCAGTATAGCTAATGCTTACATTATTTCCTATTTCTACGGGTAAATCTGACTGTTGAGTAATAACTTTTATCTTTTCCATATCTTTATTACCACAAGCAAAAAAGAAGCACGAAAAGAGCATACATGAAATAAAAACAGATTTAATCATAGCGATACCTATAAAACCATTTATCGGCAAAACTTACGCCAATATAAAACCTCAAATAGTTTTCTTGAACCAATCCATTTTCTGTGGTACCACGTTGTTGCCATTCTGCACCAATGTTTACCTTAGATCTACTTTTAGACATAGGTAATCCCATTCCAAAATTAAGTGAAACAACATCTACACCCGTTCCACGAACAGATAAGTTACTTTGTTCGTATCTAATACCTGCTCTATATTCTATGCGTGAAAAGAAATTTTTACCTTTATGATTTGGGATATAGCTACCACCCACACTCGCGCCTAAACTATTGCGCAAAGAATCGGTACTCCCAAAACTTCTGTATTCAGACCATTGCGTACCTCTCACATCAGCGGCTAATAACCAAACATCCTTACGTGCAAAGCTAAGGCCAGCTTTCCAAGAAAGTGGCATAATTACAGTACCCAAAACACCAGATTCAGAGAAAATCGTATCTTTTGAACCACCAGTGCTTCCAATAGGTAGGCTGCGCAGCAAATAGCTCTGCTCAGCATTTAACTGAGATATTGGCGTAAATGTTCCACCAATCGTCCATTCATATTCGCGTATTTCATTTTTTACCACACGCGTAAATGTATCGTGCAATTGTATCGCCAAATCATAAACCCAACCACCCATGTATGTTCGTTTGTCTTCATTGGTATTAAACATCCTATAACCAGGCGGGATTAACAATTGCGTAGTATTGGTATTTTCTCCAAACAAATAATTTGCGTTTATACCCACACTAGCTATTCTGTGCAAACGCATACCATAACCCAAATAAAACCTACTTAAACCTCCCCTTCCCACAAAATTGTATAAAACTGGAATGGCTGCTGAGTCACCCGGAATGGTTGTTTCTGATTGAATATTATAACCCAAACCAGAAAAGGGAGTTAATCCAAAAGAGAGGCCAATACCCCTTTTTACCGAAATAGGCAGTGCAAAATTAAGGTAAGCTATCCAGGCATTATTTACATCTGCAATACTGTTGGTAGACTTAAGAGCTCCTAGGCTGTAGGTAGCACCTGCCTCAATATTGGTAGTTTTGGTGGAAGAATAAGAAGCCGGATTAAATATATTAATGGCATACGGATTGCGAATTGCCTGATTGGTTTGGCCCATAGAATAGGTGCTAGCATTGCCCGAATAAATAACATCGCCAATACCAACAATAGAATAAGGAGATTTGGTAATATTTTGCGCAATTACCAGAGAGGAACAAGCCCAAATACCAGAAATAATACTAAAAACAAGCCTTTGGGCACTATTTTGCATGGTGTGATAAAATTTTATAAAGTCCGAATAACAATAAATGTTCGTGTACAAATATGCTAGTTTTTATGCGCTTTGCCAACACCTGTGCATCTCCTCCAGTAAGTAAAACATGCAAACCCGAAAATTGCTGCTGGTATTGGTTCGACAAATAGTCTATTTCAGCAATTATTCCATAATACGCGCCGCTAAGCAAGCATGCGTTTGTGCTTTGGCCAATAAGATTTGGAATTTCACTAAAAGTTGGCAAAGGTAATTTACCGGTATTCATATGCATCGCTTGTAACCTCATGTGTAAACCCGGACTAATGCTGCCGCCCAAGTATTCCTCAGACGCATTGAGCAGGTCGAAAGTTACACAAGTACCCGCATCAATAATTAAGCAGGGTTTTTTAGGATAAAAATGCATGGCTGCAGCTACCAAAGCTTTTCTATCTGCGCCCAATGTTTCTTTTGTTTGATATAAATTTTTAAACGGCAATGGCATCTCTGCATCAAGCCAATGTATAGGATAAGAAAAAGATGGAGGCATTTGCTGCATAAGTTTTCCACTTACATCGCTAATAAGAACTTGGTTAATTTGGCTTGAACCGATCCAATTGGCAAGGGCCTCCCAAAAATTTTCATGTTGAAGCAATTGTTGATGCAATAGCGCATCATGATCGAACAGCGCCATTTTAACTCGGGTATTGCCCGCATCTACCACGATTGACTTTTTATTGCTCATGTATTTTGCTTGCTTCGATTGTTTTTACAATATTACACTTTCTATGTATTTCTTATACCTTAAAAACAGGCCACACAGAAAACTAAGCTTAGCTCAGGTTTCTAAGGTAGTAATTTAACGAAAGCAATTTCCTTGTTGGCATAACTCTTTATTTCATCATTGGCATGCAGAATATGCAACTTACCCTTCTTATCTATCCCTATTATTTCCCCTTCCATAATTTGTCCGTCTTTTTCGAATAAAGCTGGCAAACCTTTGGCAAATAAATGGCTATGGTACAAATCCCAGAGTAGTTCACGTTTATTACCCATAAGCAAGGCATAATAGTGTGTAAGCTTTTCGCATAACAGCGCGCGTGCTAGGTTTGGGTCGACCCATTTCTGTGTAAAATTATACACGGAGGCAGCATTGGAAACATGAAAAGATGCCTGATTTAAGTTTAGCCCAATACCCACAATAGCCATGCGCATGCGCTTTCCTTGAAGCACACTTTCTATCAGTATCCCTGCTAATTTCTGATTTTGGATCAAAATATCATTTGGCCACTTAATAGAAACCTTTTCATTGCTTAGCGCTTCAACGGTTTCTCTCAATGCCAAACTACAAATTAAATTTAGCCAAATCTGCTCATCAACCAACAAAAATTGTGGCTTTAGATATACACTCATTAGCAAATTTGAACCGAACTCCGACTCCCAAATATTTTGCATTTGTCCGCGACCCTTGCTTTGAAAATGGGTATACACTACTGCACCCTCTGGTACATTGCTATTATTAACCAGCAACTTAAGCTCATCATTGCTTGAAGTAGTTTGCTCTACATACACAGAATAAGAGCCAATATTTAAAGGTTGTTGTGCCAAAGAAAAATGCTTATTTTGCGTCAAATTTACAGGTAGAATTTAGATGGCAATAACACCAGCGAAAAAAATCGCAAAAAAAACAGCAGCAAAGAAAGTAGCTGCTCCCAAAAAAACAGCGGCTAAGAAAGTTAGCACAGCAAAAAAAGAAGTAGCAGCTAAAAAAGAGACGACACCCAAAAAGGTGGTAGTTAAAAAAGCGGCCATAAAAAAAGTAAGCAGTAAAAATGCCGCAGCCATACAAACTATGGAGCCGGGACTATTATTGGCTTTAACGGTTGCACAGGGCATGTATGAGAAAAAGGCAGAGAATATTCGCATATTAGACATGCGTAAGATTCAAAGTGCCTCATCAGATTATTTTGTGATAAGCAGTGCCGATAACGATAAAAAGGTTGAGGCCATAGCCAAGAGCGCTGAAGAGGAAGTAAAAAAACGCTTGAATGAAAATCCATTGCACCGCGAAGGCTTTGAGAATTTAGAATGGGTATTGCTCGATTTTTTCAATGTGGTTGCCCATGTGTTTCAGGATGAAAAAAGAGATTTTTATGGCATCGAACAATTGTGGGGCGATGCAGAAGAAATTGTATTTAAAGGAAAATAAATTTAAATCCGATAGTTTATGTTTAAAAGACTCACACTCGTAACTTTAATGCTTTTATTGATTGGGAGCGTATCACATGCGCAAGAGGGCGAAAAGAAGATAGACAAGGGAGAATTTTCCGGAAATTTTCAAACCACCAATCAGTTCTATGTAAGAGATTCTGCCATTGGTGCAACCACTACGCAATATCAAAAAGAGTTATCATCTGCAGATGCTTGGCTTTTGCTCAACTATAAGATCAATGGATATACCTTTACTGCCCGTTTCGATTTATTTAATAACTCGCCCTTGCTTAATCCACAAGAAGCTTATACACGAAGTGGTTTAGGAATTTACAGTGTAAAAAAAGACATTGATAAATTAAGTATAACTGCTGGTTATTTTTATGATCAGTTTGCCAGTGGGATGGTGTTTAGGGCATTTGAAGATAGAAATTTGGGACTCGATTTTGCCGTTCAAGGCGTGCATGTAAAGTATACTCCTACCGAAAATACCACCATTAAAGCTTTTACGGGCTTGCAAAAGTTTAGGTTCGATTTACGTCCTGTAGTTTTAAAAGGAGCCAATGCAGAGCATCATTTTAACATCACAGACAATTTTAGTTTGGAGCCAGGTGTAAGCATTGTAAATAGAACCATAGATCAAACCACCATGAATGTAATGGCGGCAACAATCAATAATTACAATTTGGAGCAACGCTTTTACCCAACTTACAACGTTTTTGTTTACAATGTATACAATACATTGCGCTATAAAAACTTATCGTGGTACCTAGAGTTAGCCGAAAAAACTCCAGAAGCTATCATAAACCCAAACAACGACAGAATGGAATTGCATAAAGGTAAGGCTTATTTAACCTCACTTAGTTATTCACAGAAGGGCTTTGGTGTAAATGCCCAATATAGATACATTGATAGATTTTCATTTAGGAGTTCACCCTTAGAGAATCAGAATTTAGGGATGATTGCTTATTTGCCTTCAGTAACCCGACAAAATGTTTATCGTTTATTGGCGCGTTATAATGCCTTCACCCAAGAATGGGGCGAAAATGGATTTCAATTAGACCTTACCTACAAACCAAAAGCGCTAAAGAAATATCAAACACAACTCAATTTTAATACGGCCATTACCACACCTCTTGGAAGTTTTAAAGGCAATACGGTGAATCCAGTAAACTTTGAGGCCGATTCAAACAGGTTTTTTAGAGAGTACTATGTAGAGGTTCAACATAAGTTTACCAAGAAATTTAAAATGTTATTGGGTTACCAAATAATTAATTATAACCAAAGATTATTTGAAGCCAAACCAGGGGTTCCATATGTTGTTGCCAATACTATTTTTGGGGAGGCTACTTACAAATTAAGTAACAATAAATCTATTCGTATAGAAACCCAATATTTAGAAACCAAACAAGATTTAGGAAGCTTTGTAAATGGATCTGTAGAGTTTAACATTGCGCCACATTATTCATTTAGTTTTGGAGATATGGTAAATGTGAAGCCTGGAGCAAGAAATAAACCAAGTGGTGAAAATACATTTGAATTGGTTCATTACTGGAACGTATTTGGCGCCTGTACTTTTAAAAGTACCCGATTTACAGGAGGCTATATAAAACAAGTTGAAGGTGTAAATTGTACAGGTGGTGTGTGTAGGGTTGAACCGGCTTTTAGCGGTGTTAGATTAACATTAATGACAAATTTTTAAGGATATGAAACATACGATTTATTTTATTTTTATTAGTTTGATTCTCACCTTTTCTTCGTGTAAAGAAGAGCCACCATATATTAATTTCACGCCAGATAGAACCGTTGGCGATACCAGCTACATTAAACTACCAGCGCCAAGTGCGCAAGCAAGAGCTATATATATTGAGGAGTTTACTGGTGTGCAATGCCCAAATTGTCCGAAAGCACAAGCAGAAGCAAAATTAATTTCAGAAAATAATCCAAATCGGGTATTCATACTAACAATGCATCCTCTGGGTATTATGACTCCATTAACACGCCCATTTGACGCAGCAAAAGGAGATAAAAAAACCAGTAAATACGATTTTAGAACTGAGCCAGGTGCTAGAATTTTTGAAATGGTAGGTTTTGGTCAAACTGGCTCATTGCCTATTGGCAATATAAATAGAAAATTATTTGGATCAGAAGTTCACCGCAATATTGATTACCAAAAATGGGCGGCATATGCTACTCAAGATTTGGCTGAACCAACTCCTGTTAACATCGATTTAAAAGCAAAGAACACCGGCGATTCTGTGGAAGTAGAAATTACGCTTACATATACCAGTGCAGTGAGCGATTCACAATATGTAAGTATTGCCCTAGCAGAAAATGGTATTATAGATGTTCAAGAAAGTAAAGACGATCAGGGTGCCAGTATATATGAAGACAACTATGTACATAATCATGTATTACGTACCATGCTTACCAGCTATTTTGGCGATTTTTTAAATGCGCGCTACGAACCGGGCAGGGTGTTTTACAAAAAATACCGCATCCTTCGCAACAAGGCTTGGAACTCGGCTAATTTAGAAGTAGTGGCGTTTGTACATTTAAATACAACCAAGAAAAATGTGTTGCATGCAAAAGGCGCTAAGGTACAATAGGAAACTGTTGGCTGTTAGCTTTTGGCTATTGGCTTTTGGTGCTTGTATTGAGAACACAGAAGACCCTGCCTATAGACAAGAATTAGCCAGTGAAAGAATGGCTATTAATGAACAGTTTTTTAACCCCAAAGAATCGCCTTTGGATAGCTTATTATTCTATACATTTAAAGGAGTAAAATTCTTTCCTATTCAAGAACAATATCGTGTGAAGGCAAAGCTTAGCATACTTAAAACCGATAGTGTGTTTGAGCTTCCTCACTCTCACAATGCCACCAAACCATACAAACAATATGCAGTGGCTAGCTTTGAATTACTAGGTAAAAATTATGAACTATTCGTATTAGAGCAAGTTGTAAAAAAACCTGGGGCCGAAAATTATTTATTATTGCCTTTTACAGACGCCACAAGTGGTTCAGAAACATACGGCGGTGGGCGATATATAGATTTAGATAAATCAGCAGGTACAGAAGTAACTATTGATTTTAACAAAGCATACAATCCTTACTGTTTATATAACAGTAAATATACTTGTCCTATTCCGCCCAAAGAAAACAGATTGCCAATACGCGTTGAAGCCGGCATGAAAGCAGAACTATAGGTCGATAGTCCATGGTCTATAGTTTATGGTACAATGTTAATAGTTGATAGTTTTTTGCAAGTTTAAAATAAAGAAATTGGTGTTCCTCTGGTAAAATAACCGCTTCAAATTACTGAATTTCTTAAATAAAAATAATTGGAACCATGGTTAAAATGAACTATCAACTATGGTCTATGGACTATGGTCTATGGACTATCGACTCTACCTATACAAACTAAACAACATACGGGCATCGAAAATATAAGCTTTTTGCAGGTTTGAGTTTAGGTTCAGGCCAAACATTAAGTGTTTATTTAGTTTGTAATTAATACCAAAACGGTGGTAAAATCTGCCCACAAACTCTTTGGGAATTTCATTGTGTAAATAATATCCCAATTGCTGCGAAAATATCATACGGTTAAACAAAAATTCGTGCCCCGCTAAAAGACCAAGGAGTCTCACGTCAAAAGTATTGGCATAATAAATATTGTGACGCTTTAAGGCAAAATCCATACTCTCATCTTTAAAAGCCTCCACACCCAATGTCCATGCATGCAAATTGCTGGTTCTATAGGATGCATTGAGCATTAATCCATATGTCCAAAACCGCAGGTGTTTATAATCAGACAATGATTTATTAGAAATGGATACACCCATATCAACACGCCACTTTTGGGGGTAAGTTAACACCTTGCCAAAAGCCCTTTTTTGCTGAACCAATTGCCGCTCATATCCGATCCCTATATATGGGTAATTTAATCCGAAATTGGGGTTACGCGTATTTCCATTAGAAAAATGTCCGTAAGAAACACTAGCCAACACGGCTTGTTTGGCATTGATAGCCACATGCGCATGCAAACCCAAACCCAAATAACCATTAAACAACCAGCTATACGTATAATTAATGGGATTGCTCACAGCATTCCAAGGCTTACTTCCATAATTTAAGCCACCGGCAGCCCTTAGGCGCAAAGAAAACTTTGGCTTATCTATTAAAAATGGTTCTATAAAATAACTTAGGTTTAAAACCTGACCCAAATCTGAATGAGAAAATTTTACATACTGCAAACTATATCCAGAATTATATTTAATACCGGCCCACTCAAGCGCTTTCTTATCTGTTCTGTACCTATTTAAATCTATTTGAAAACCAAATCCAGTAACACCTTTATAATGTTTTATTGCTTTATCATGTGCAAAAACAGAGGCATAAATAGGCATACCAGATAAGGCGTAAGTAATCTCTTTTGTTTGCTTGGGTTCAGACAAATTTTTATTCAATTCTTGGGCAAGCAATAACCCAGGAAATAGTATAATTACAATACAGAAAATAACTGTTTTAATTGGCATTACTGCGCTTTATTCTTCATGTAAAAATAAACTGGCACACCCAACAAAACAATACCCAAGCCACCAAAACTAAACTGCGGTTTATAATATAATAAGCTTATGCAAATAACTAGGGCAATTATAATATATAAAGCGGGCACAATTGGATAAGCAAAAACCTTGTAAGGCCTCATTAAATTTGGCATTTTGGAACGCAATACAAATACTCCAGCTACCGTTAAAATATAAAAAATAAGCACTGCAAACACCACATAATCTAACAAATCCCCATATGAACCACTAAGGGTAAGCAGGCTTGTCCACACAGCCTGCATAATCAGTGCTTTTTGTGGTGCTTGCTGTTTGTTTAGGGTAGCAGCAGATTTTATAAAATATCCATCCTTGGCCATGGCATAAAACACACGTGCACCACTTAAAGCTAATCCGTTTATGCAGCCAAAAGTAGAAATCATTATTACAATGGCCATCACAATGGCGCCTAATTCACCAAAAACAGTATTCATTAAAACTGTACCAACCCTATCAAATTCGGCGCCTTCAATTTGTGCACTACTCAGTGCTTTCACATAAACTAAATTACAAAGAATATATAAAACGGTAACGCCACCTGTACCTAAAACTAAGGCACGTGGTAAATTTTTCTCGGGCTTTTCAATTTCACTGGCAGTAAAGGTGATGTTGTTCCAGGCATCGCTAGAAAAAATTGAGCCCACCAAAGCAGCGGCAAACAATCCTATCCCTAAGCCCTCTAAGGATAGATTATTCCAATCCCATTGCCAATTTACAGTAGGATTTTTAAAAGCAAAATACACCCCAGCAATAATTACAAAAATGAGTGCAACAATTTTACTAATCGTAAATACGTTCTGAACCAAAGCTCCCGATTTAACCGATCTAAAATTACTCAAGGTAAGTATCCAAATAACGGCAATACCCAATAATTGAACCGTACTCATTGAAAAATCACCTAGGCTTAGCAATACATTTTTCTCTGAAATGACCGGAAATAACACACCGGTAAACTTAGCAAAAGCAACGGCTACAGCCGCAATAGTGCCCGTTTGAATAACTGTAAAGAGTGTCCAACCATATAAAAAACCATACATTTTACCATAGGCTTCTTTTAAATAAACATATTGTCCGCCCGCCTTTGGCATAGCAGCGCCGAGCTCTGCATAACTTAAAGCACCCAGTAAGGTAAGTAAGCCTGTTATAACCCATGCCAAAAGCAAATTTTCTATGCTACCTAAGTCGCGCAGCATGGCGGCAGAAACAATAAAAATTCCCGAACCAATCATGCTACCCATAACAATCATGGTGCTATCTAATACATTTAATTTTTTGCTCATATCAATTATACGTATGCTTGCACTTTAGGAATCCAATTTTCATTGGGTTCAATCAAAATACCCTTTACACCAACTGCTTCGCCGCAAGCAATATCGCGTGGTTTATCACCTATAAAAATAGAATTTTCCGGACTAATTCCATGTTTACTCAGGGCCTTTTCTACCAAGAGAGAAGCTGGTTTTCGGCATAAACAGTGGCCAAATTCTGGGTGGTGTGGACAATAATACACGTCATGAAATTGAATGCCGTGTTTTTGCAATTCAAATTGCATAAAATTATGCATTTTAGTTAATTCGGCTTCATCATACAAACCCTTGGCAATACCCCCTTGGTTGGTGATTACAATAAAAATAAACCCGGCATCTCTTAAAAGCTGTAAACCCGCTGCCACGTGAGGCAAAATTTCAAAATCCTCCAAACGAGAAATATAATCGCCACGCTCTACGTTTATTACGCCATCTCTGTCTAAAAATACGGCTTTTTTTTCTGTATTCATACGCGCTAAGTACGTAAATATTCGTTAAATATTGAATATTTGCAGCGAAAAACTTAAGTTTGAAAACCTTGTCGAAAAAGATTGTCATCATACCCACCTACAACGAACGCGAAAATATTGAGGAAATCATTCGTGCCGTTTTCGCTTTGCAACAGTCTTTCGATGTTCTCATTGTAGATGATAATTCACCTGATGGCACAGCAAGTATTGTAAAAAACCTGCAAGCAAATGAGTTTAAACTCAATCTCCATATTTTAGAACGCCAAGTAAAAAACGGATTAGGTACAGCTTACATTGAAGGATTTAAGTGGTGTTTAAAAAACGACTACGAATTTATCTTTGAAATGGACGCAGATTTTTCACACAATCCAAACGATTTACCCAAATTATATGAAGCTTTGTGTAATGGCGCAGATGTATCTATTGGTTCGCGCTACAAAACAGGCGTAAACGTGGTAAATTGGCCAATGAGTAGGGTTATGTTAAGTTATTTTGCAAGCGCCTATGTTCGGTTTATAACAGGCTTAGAAATTCGCGATACCACAGCTGGATTTGTAGGATATAGAAGTAGGGTGCTTAGCACCATTGCCCTAGATGAAATAAAGTTTAGGGGCTATGCCTTTCAAATAGAAATGAAATACACAGCCCATAAACATGGTTTTACAATAGAAGAAGTTCCCATCATTTTTACCGACCGCACCAAAGGTGAATCCAAAATAAGTAATGGCATTATCCAAGAAGCTATTATTGGTGTGGTAAGTATGAAGCTAAAATCTTTTTTTAAGAAGTATGAGAAATTATGAAGTATGAAGTAAAACAAATTCTGCTTTCATGGAGGTTTCTCGCTGCGCTCGAAATGACTATCGTTTCTTTATAAACAGGCAAAGCAAAATAATTACGAATGAAAGGCAAATTCTACCTTCCATTCGTAATCCGTAATTCGTAATTAATTAACAATTAAAGGAAACTGCACTTCAATATCAGAGCTTCCGGCATTAATACCATTGGTTTTTGGGTCTGAATTGGTATAGTGTTTTAACACACATTTTAAATTGCCCGCACCCATCACATCTGGTGTAGTAATTGTTAAACGTAGCCCTAATTCCATAGCTGGCGTTTGTGTATCAAAATCTAAAACCTGCAGCAATACACTTGGAATAGTACTGGTATAAATAAACCTATGTACATGACATGCAGTTCTAATAGATTCTGTTAAATTTTTTGCGGGTGTAGCACTTTCATCCAATACTTCCGTAAAAACGTTGTATACCTTACCCTGCTTTAATAGAATAGAATCCACTGCAATCGCCGATCCTGGTCCACCCACCTGCTTCCAAACATACCTTACGGTATCTAAAGAGCCCTGCTCAATCATATTCAATCTAACAGTTGTAATTAATTCATTCTCGTGATCGTGGTTGTGATCATCATGGTCATGGTCATCGTGCTTAGAACAAGCCGTTGTGCCTAACATAAAAATACCTGCTAATAGCAATGTAAAGAAACTTAATGTGTTGTTTTTAATACTGTTTTTCATAAAAATTTAAATTGGAATGTGTAATCGTAAAATAAAATTAACACCGGGTTCATCTGTAAAATACCTAAACCTGCTTAGATAATCCCGGTAATGTGTGTTTAGCAGGTTGTTAATAGTCACATGTAAATTCCAGGCTTTCCATTTTGGATGAACCAAATACGAAAAACCCAAATTCAGTTGAAATAAGGCATAGGCTTCAGGGGGTTCTTTAAAATCTAATTGCGCTTCAAATCTGTGTTGCCTAGCCACCCATAAGCTACGCAACTCTACATAGGGTTGAGCCATTTTTTTATAGCCTTTAAAAGCATAAGCCAAGCTATGTTCCATACTATTGGCTGGCATTAAAAATAAGGCTTCTTGCAAACGCAAATCTTGTCCGTAAATCTGGCTGAACCTACTCTCCCATTGCCACCCTTGCTCAGGCTTATATGTTAATGCAGCATCAACACCCGCAATAAGCGCTCTTGTTTGGGTAAACATAAAGGCGGGAAAAGCGCCACGAATGGTTAAAATTGGATCAGCCAAGGGTCTTTTATAGATATAGTTTTCAAACAACTGCGCGTACATACTGCCTTCTACTTGCCAGTTTTTATAACTCTTTTTCACATCCCACTCCAGCATCCAGGCGCGTTCTGGCGCCAAATTGCTATCACCAATTTCAAAACTAGCCAATCCATAATGCAGGCCATAACTATACAATTCATTCAATGCTGGTGGTCGCCAGGCACTTTGCACACTTAATGTATGTTGCCAGTTTTTTGGACCCGTATAAACATAAGTTATCCCTGCATTTAGTCCCCCAAAGTCTTTGGCATACGCATAGGTTTGTCCAAACCTCCTAAAAGTAGGCACATCTAATTTTCTATAATCGTACCGTAAT
>JAJTEN010000041.1 GCA_021298155.1 Sphingobacteriales bacterium
ATTTAATTTTCATGTGAGTAATTCTGAACAAAATAACGAAAATCCATACAATAATCCAATGCTATGATTTTAAATATGATTGTTCATTTTTCACAAGGCAAAAAAAGCCTTCAAACTTGCGTAAGGAGGCTTTTAAGAATCTGGCAACGACATACTTTCCCATCCGCTAGCTAGCGGACAAGTATCATCTGCGCTAATGGGCTTAGAATATGACAAAAAAAAAGCCTCCAAACTTGCGTAAGGAGGCTTTTAAGAATCTGGCAACGACATACTTTCCCAGGTATTACCCAAGTATCATCTGCGCTGATGGGCTTAACTACTCTGTTCGGAAAGGGAAGAGGTGGACACCATCGCTAAAGTCACCAAGAAGATTTTAATGTTGAAAAGCCCATGGTCCACAGTCGATAGACCATAGTAAATACTATTTCTATTCGACTTGGATGATAGTAAACAGGCATAATAAAAGCTATGGTCTATGGACTATCGTCTATGGTCTTGTCATACATTTGACAATATTAGGAAGAAAACACATTTGCAATTAGCTAATTAATGAATAATTGTAAGTCTACGGGTAATTAGTACTACTCGACTTTGATGTTACCATCTTTACATCTGTAGCCTATCAACGTAGTCGTCTACTACGACCCTTAAAGGAAATCTCATCTTGAGGTAAGTTTCGTGCTTAGATGCTTTCAGCGCTTATCTTATCCGTACATAGCTACTCTGCAATGCAGCTGGCGCCACAACAGATACACCAGAGGTACGTCCAACCCGGTCCTCTCGTACTAAGGTCAGATCCTCTCAAATTTCCAACGATCACATCAGATAGGGACCGAACTGTCTCACGACGTTCTGAACCCAGCTCGCGTGCCACTTTAATGAGCGAACAGCTCAACCCTTGGGACCTTCTCCAGCCCCAGGATGTGACGAGCCGACCTATTGCACTCTACGCACGGTTACCAAGCGTGCTGAGCAAACCTTTAGAAGCCTCCGATACTTTTTTGGAGGCGACCACCCCAGTCAAACTACCCACCATGCAATGTCTCCGCTATCCAGCGGATTAGACTCCAAGTAAACAAAGGGCGGTATTTCAAGGTTGACTCCACGATGCCTAGCGACACCGCTTCAAAGTCTCCCGCCTATCCTACACATTATTTACCCAAAGTCAATGCAAAGCTATAGTAAAGGTGCACGGGGTCTTTCCGTCCCGATGCGATTAACCGGCGTCTTCACCGATACCACAATTTCACCGAGCTCACGGTTGAGACAGTGCCCAGATCGTTACACCATTCGTGCAGGTCGGAACTTACCCGACAAGGAATTTCGCTACCTTAGGACCGTTATAGTTACGGCCGCCGTTTACTGGGGCTTCGTATCTTTCGATTTAGCATAGCCATGTGTTTTTGATAAACAGTCGCCTGGGCCATTTCTCTGCGACCCATATTGCTATGGGTACCCCTTTTCCCGAAGTTACAGGGTTAATTTGCCGAGTTCCTTAACCGTGAATCACTCGAGCACCTTAGAATATTCATCTTGCCTACCTGTGTCGGTTTGCGGTACGGGCTAATGTGGGAGCTTTTCTAGGAACCGATTTTATGTATTCGCTTCGCCCGAAGGCTATGCTCAGCGTGCATTTCCGTCAGCACGCATACACCACGTCGATCCGTCCCTCTCCACTGGTACAGGAATATTAACCTGTTGTCCATCGACTACGCTTCTTCGCTTCGTCTTAGGCCCCGACTAACCCTGATCCGATTAACGTTGATCAGGAAACCTTAGGCTATTGGTGGGCAGGTTTCTCACCTGCCTTATCGTTACTTATGCCTACATTGGCTTTTCCAACCGCTCCAGCAAGCCTCACGACTCACCTTCGACGCTGTTGGAATGCTCCTCTACCACTCATACATCACTGTATAAATCCATAGCTTCGGTAATAGATTTGATGCCCGTTTATCATCCACGCTCAACCGCTCGACTAGTGAGCTGTTACGCACTCTTTAAATGAATTGCTGCTTCCAAGCAAACATCCTAGCTGTCTTAGCGATTGAACCACGTTAGTTCAACTTAATCTATATTTGGAGACCTTAGCTGATGGTCTGGGTTCTTTCCCTCTCGCCCTCGGACCTTAGCACCCAAGGGCTCACTCCCGGTGAACATGTACGCAGCATTCGGAGTTTATCTGAGTTCGGTAGACTTTGACATCCCCTTACCCAATTAGTAGCTCTACCTCTGCGACACTATATACCGAGGCTGTTCCAAAAAACATTTCGAGGAGTACGAGCTATCTCCCAGTTTGATTAGCCTTTCACCCCTACCCACAGCTCATCTGAAAGCTTTTCAACGCTTACCAGTTCGGACCTCCATTACCTGTTACGGCAACTTCATCCTGGCCATGGGTAGATCACTCAGGTTTCGCGTCTACCCCCAATAACTATACGCCCTATTCAGACTCGCTTTCGCTGCGGCTACGTTCCTTAAGAACTTAACCTTGCTATTGAGGAGTAACTCGTAGGCTCATTATGCAAAAGGCACGCCGTCACCCCACGAAAGGGCTCCGACCGCTTGTAAGCGCACGGTTTCAGGTTCTATTTAACTTCTTTGTTCAAGATTCTTTTCACCTTTCCTTCACAGTACTGGTTCACTATCGGTCTCTCAGTAGTATTTAGCCTTACCAGATGGTGCTGGCAGTTTCACGCAAGGCGTCTCCGACCCCGCGCTACTCAGGATCCTGCTATCCATTAAAATCTTACGTTTACGGGGCTTTCACCCTATGTTGCCTAACTTTCCAGATAGTTCAACTTCAATTTTAATTTCATGTTGCAGTCCTACAACCCCGGCTATGCCGAAACATAACCGGTTTGGGCTCTTCCCCGTTCGCTCGCCACTACTTAGGGAATCATTATTATTTTCTCTTCCTCCACTTACTTAGATGTTTCAGTTCAGTGGGTTGACCTTTGTTCCCGCAAGCGGGATGGGTTGCCCCATTCGGATATCTACGGATCTAAACCCCTTGGCAGTTCCCCGTAGCTTTTCGCAGCTTAGCACGTCCTTCTTCGTCTCTGAGAGCCTAGGCATCCCCCGTGCGCCCTTAGTAACTTATCCTCATTAATATATTCTAATTGTGTCAAGCGATTCCTCGCTTTTTTTCAATTGTGTTTTCTTCCAATATGTCAAAGAACTTTTTGCTTACCGCAGTTAACCTTTGGCTGTTAGCCTTTAGCTTTCTTTAGTTTGCTTTTTGATTATCTAATCTCTGTTTTCCTAGGCCAATGGCCAATGATTAACAGCTAATAGCTAATCTGTGTGGAGAATAACGGAGTCGAACCGTTGACCTCCTGCGTGCAAGGCAGGCGCTCTAGCCAGCTGAGCTAATTCCCCGTAATCGATTTTTTGTTCACCTAACTACTAATCAAAGTGAACTATGTAGTCCCGCCCAGATTTGAACTGGGGACCTCTACATTATCAGTGTAGCGCTCTAACCAACTGAGCTACGAGACTATTTAATTAATCACGATTACTCAGAAGACTAAATCCCTGATCATCGCTTTCGGGTTTTCTTCCTGTTTTCTATTAAAGAACGTTGTTTTGTAAAGACCATAGACCTTAGACGATAGTCAATAGAATTTAAATTCTACTTCTTATCAAAAATTGTCATATGATTCTTCAATCTTGAAGAAGTGTGGAATAGCAAACTAAATTTTAAAAATCCTACTCTAGAAAGGAGGTGGTCCAACCACACCTTCCGGTACGGTTACCTTGTTACGACTTAGCCCCAGTTACTAGTATCGCCTTAGGCCGCTCCTTGCGGTTACGGACTTCAGGCGCTCCCAACTTCCATGGCTTGACGGGCGGTGTGTACAAGGCCCGGGAACGTATTCACCGGATCATTGCTGATATCCGATTACTAGCGAATCCAACTTCATGAGGTCGAGTTGCAGACCTCAATCCGAACTGAGAATACTTTTTAGGGATTAGCGCCTTATTACTAAGTGGCAACCCTTTGTAGTACCCATTGTAGCACGTGTGTAGCCCTGGACGTAAGGGCCATGATGACTTGACGTCATCCCCACCTTCCTCACTACTTACGTAGGCAGTCTCATTAGAGTCCCCAGCTTAACCTGATGGCAACTAATGATAGGGGTTGCGCTCGTTGCGGGACTTAACCCAACACCTCACGGCACGAGCTGACGACAGCCATGCAGCACCTTGTTTTGTGCCCCTTGCGGGGAAGATACCTTTCGGCACCGGTCACTCACATTCAAGCCCAGGTAAGGTTTCTCGCGTATCATCGAATTAAACCACATGCTCCTCCGCTTGTGCGGGCCCCCGTCAATTCCTTTGAGTTTCATTCTTGCGAACGTACTTCCCAGGTGGAATACTTAACGCTTTCGCTTGGGCCCTGACTGTATATCGCCAAGACCGAGTATTCAACGTTTAGGGCGTGGACTACCAGGGTATCTAATCCTGTTTGCTCCCCACGCTTTCGAGCCTCAGCGTCAGTTATGGCTTAGTCACCTGCCTTCGCAATTGGTGTTCTATAACATATCTAAGCATTTCACCGCTACATGTTATATTCCAGTGACCTCAACCATACTCGAGTCCTACAGTTTCAATGGCAATTCTTCAGTTAAGCTGAAGGCTTTCACCACTGACTTATAAAACCGCCTACGCTCCCTTTAAACCCAGTAAATCCGGACAACGCTTGGATCCTTCGTATTACCGCGGCTGCTGGCACGAAGTTAGCCGATCCTTATTCTTACGGTACCGTCAAATTACTACACGTAGTAACATTTCTTCCCGTACAAAAGCAGTTTACAACCCATAGGGCAGTCTTCCTGCACGCGGCATGGCTGGTTCAGAGTTGCCTCCATTGACCAATATTCCCTACTGCTGCCTCCCGTAGGAGTCTGGTCCGTGTCTCAGTACCAGTGTGGGGGGACATCCTCTCAGACCCCCTATTGATCGTCGCCTTGGTGAGCCGTTACCTCACCAACTAGCTAATCAACCGCATGCCCATCCTTGACCGCCGGAGCTTTGATATAAACTAAATGCTTAATCTATATGTTATGGAACATTAATCTCTCTTTCGAGAGGCTATTCTCCAGTCAAGGGCAGGTTGCATACGTGTTACGCACCCGTGCGCCACTTTCATAGTCTATTGCTAAACTAATCTCGTTCAACTTGCATGTATTATGCCTGCCGCTAGCGTTAATCCTGAGCCAGGATCAAACTCTTCATTGTAAAAGATGTTTAAATTCTGATTTTTCTCTCAAAGGATTCTTAAAAACTTAAAACTAATTTTAAGTGCTTGCTATTCCATTTCTTCAAAGAACTTTATTCTATTTGTTTTCAGTTTCGCAACTGTAGAATCTCTATCTTTCCTTCCCCTTGTCCGATTCGCTTTCGCTCTCTCTCTAAGGGGCTGCAAAAGTAAAGACTTTTATCTTTTCAGCAAATATATTTTATTGCCACTCACTAACTGCCTTAGTGTGAATTGGAAAAAGTTTTAAAATAAGGTGTTTTTGTAGGATGGACCAAAGCCAAGATGCTTGTATGCTTTGTCTGTAACCTCTCTACCTCTTGGCGTGCGACTCATAAATCCTTCTTGAATTAAATATGGCTCATACACTTCTTCTATGGTGCCAGCATCTTCGCCAATCGCAGTGGCAATGGTATTTAAACCTACTGGTCCACCTTTAAACTTATCTATCATGGTCTTTAATATGCGTGTATCCATCTCATCCAATCCTTCTTCATCTACGTTTAAAGCATCTAATGCAAACTGAGCAATTTGCATATTAATAATTCCATCTCCTTTTATTTGTGCAAAATCTCGGGTTCTTCGTAATAGTGCATTTCCAATTCTAGGCGTGCCTCTACTTCTTCGGGCAATTTCAAAGGCGGCCTCTTCATCTATGATAGACTTTAATATATCAGCTGATCTACCAATAATGGTTTTCATTAATGCCTTATCGTAATATTGAAGTCGCGCATTTATTCCAAACCTGGCCCGCAAAGGTGCCGTGAGGAGTCCACTTCGGGTAGTAGCTCCTATTAAGGTAAATGGCGCTACCTCAATTTGAATACTTCTGGCATTTGGCCCACTATCTATCATGATATCTATCTTATAATCTTCCATAGCAGAGTATAAGAATTCTTCTACAACCGGACTCAAGCGATGAATTTCATCTATAAATAATACATCACCTTCTTCAAGGTTGGTTAATAAACCGGCTAAATCTCCTGGTTTTTCTAAAACCGGACCACTGGTTGTTTTAAACCCACTCTTTAATTCATTGGCAATAATATTTGCTAAGGTAGTTTTCCCTAAACCTGGAGGGCCATGTAATAATACATGATCTAGCGCCTCTCCCCTTTGGCGGGCCGCTGCCACAAATACTTTTAAATTCTCAATAATCTTTTCCTGTCCCGTAAAATCATCAAAATTACGCGGTCTAAGCACTCGCTCAATGTCTTTATCTGTTTGAGACAAGTTTAAATCATCCGGATCTAAATTTGGATTACGCATGCCACGAACATACTTATAAAGATAGAGAGTCACAAATGATTTTATCCGATTAGGCTACAATAAAGCCATTCAAAACAAAAAATTCAGAATCTGTAAAATTGCGTTTATTTTGCACACGCTAAATAATACATCCATGAAGCAATTTTTTAAATATCTTTTCGCTAGCTTACTTGGTTTCTTAATTGGAAGCTTCGTATTGCTTTTTTTAATCATAGGAATTGTTGCCGGCATTGCAAGTGGCGATAGTGAGGGTGGTGCAGTAACCTTAAAAGATAATGCAGTTCTTAGGCTGAACCTAAACTATGTTATCCCAGAGAGGACCTTAAACAACCCTTTTGATTTTATGAGCTTGCCAGGTTTAGAAAAAGGCAAAGCGATGGGATTAACAGAAATCATCAAGAATATTAAAAAGGCAAAAGACAATGCGCAAATAAAAGGTATATATATAGGTGCAGAGGTTTCTCCAAACAGCTATGCTACCTTGGCTGAAATAAGAAATGCGTTAATCGATTTTAAAAAATCGGGAAAGTTCATCATTGCCTATGCAGAAATTATGGACGAGCATAGCTATTATGTAGCATCGGTTGCCGATAAAATATATTTAAATCCAACAGGCGAAATCTTATTAAATGGATTTTCGCAACAAGTTGTATACTTAAAAGGCATGCTAGATAAAATTGGTGTTGAACCGCAATTAATTCGTCATGGCAAATACAAATCTGCGGGTGAGCCATTCATTGCTAGCAGCATGAGTGAAGAAAATAGGAGTCAGATTGAATCCTACTTGGGTAGTTTATACCAGCAATTTATTAGCGACATTGCCAGTAGCAGAAAAATGAATGCCATCACCATGCGCAGTATTGTGGATGAATTGCAGGTGCAAAGTGCTGCAGATGCTATAAAACTAAAAATTATAGATGGGGTAAAATATGAGGATGAAATTGAAGCAGAATTAAAAACTAAATTAGGCATCGGTGAAACTGATAAACCGAATTATGTTACGATGGCCAAGTTTAATATGGTGAGTGGCAATACCTCTGTATCTGATCAAAAAATTGCAGTTTTATATTGTGTAGGTGATATCAGTGGTGGTGAAGGAGACGATCAAAGTATTGGTTCAGACCGCATGGCTGCTGCTATCAAAAAAGTACGAGAAGATGAAAGTTATAAGGCATTGGTTTTGCGCATTAATTCTCCTGGAGGTAGTGCCTTAGCTAGTGATATTATTTGGAGAGAGGTTAGTTTATGCAAAGCCAAAAAGCCGGTAATCGTTTCTATGGGTGAAGTGGCTGCCAGTGGCGGATATTATATTGCTGCGCCTGCCGATCATATTTTGGCTCAGCCCAATACCATAACAGGTTCTATCGGCGTATTTGGCATGTTAATTAATGCGCAGGACTTATTAAACAATAAGCTTGGCGTAAAAATTGAATCGGTAAAGTTTGGCGAATTTGCCGATTTAGGGAGTCCGGATAGACCCTTAAATGAAGCTGAACGTTTGGTGGTACAAAGAGGGGTTGATCGGGTTTATGATAACTTTATTGAGCGTGTGGCTAAGGGTAGAAAGTTGAGCAAGGAGCAGGTTGAAGAAATTGCGCAAGGCAGGGTTTGGAGTGGTATTGATGCGAAAAAAATTGGCTTAGTAGATGAGTTAGGTGGATTAGATAAAGCCATTGAAATTGCTGCTAGCAAGGCCAAACTAAGTGAATACAGATGTGTACATTTGCCAGAATTGAAAGACCCAATTCAGGAGTTAATAGGCTCGCTGGGTGATCAGGCTAGTTCTGCTCTGTTAAAAAGGGAATTAGGCGCTCATTACATTCAATACCAAGAGGTAAAAAAAGCCATGCAATATCAGGGCGTTCAGGTAAGAATGCCGTTTAATGTGAAGATAGACTAAGAAAAAATTAGAAGCGCAATTACCTGCCAAAAGGTAATCCTTTTAAACTTCTGCCTGCTCCTTGCAACTTGCCAATGCTTTTCATCATTTTACGCATTTCTTCAAATTGTTTAAGGAGTTGATTTACTTGTTGAATATCGGTTCCACTACCATTGGCAATGCGTTTTCTGCGCTGGCCATTAATAATATCTGGCGTTTTGCGTTCGGCTGGGGTCATAGAGTTTATGATGGCTTCAATGCCTTTAAACGCATCGTCGCTAATATCTAAATCTTTTACGGCTTTACCCACACCCGGAATCATGCCCATTAAGTCTTTGAGATTACCCATTTTCTTAATCTGCTGAATTTGGGTATAAAAATCTTCGAAGGTAAACTGGTCTTTAAGGAGTTTCTTCTGAATTTTTTCTGCCTCTTCCTCATTAAAAACTTCTTGGGCGCGCTCAACCAAACTCACAATATCACCCATACCCAAAATACGTTGGGCCATCCTATCTGGGTGAAAGGTATCGAGGGCTTCCATCTTCTCGCCCATACCCATAAACTTAATGGGCTTATTCACCACCGTTTTAATGGTTAGGGCCGCACCACCTCGGGTATCGCCATCTAATTTCGTTAAAATAACACCTGTAAAATCCAATACATCATTAAATGCTTTGGCTGTATTTACGGCATCTTGACCGGTCATGGCATCCACAACAAACAAGATTTCTTTTGGGTTCAAGGCTTTTTTGATGTTGCCAATTTCGGCCATCATTTGTTCGTCTATACTTAAACGCCCAGCAGTATCCACAATCAAGACGCTAGCATTGGCTTCTTTGGCAGCCTTTAATGCATTTTCAGCAATTTTTACGGGATTATTATTACCTTCTTCAAAAAATACAGGCACATCTATTTGCTGACCCAATACCTTTAACTGTTCAATGGCAGCCGGACGATACACATCACAGGCAGCCATCATAACGCTACGTCCTTTTTTCTTAATAAAATTGGCCAATTTTGCGGTATGGGTAGTTTTACCGCTTCCTTGCAAACCCGCCATTAATATAATGGTTGGTTTGCCACTTAAATCTAATTCTTCCGTTTTTCCACCCAGTAACTGAACCAATTCATCGTTTACAATTTTAACCATTAATTGCCCAGGAGAAACACTGGTTAGCACATTCTGACCCAATGCTTTTTCTTTAACGGTATCTGTAAATTGTTTGGCAATTTTAAAATTAACGTCGGCATCTATCAATGCTTTACGAATTTCCTTAACGGTTTCGGCCACATTTATTTCGCTAATTTTACCCTGACCCTTAAGGGTTTTGAAGGCTTTTTCTATTTTACCACTTAAATTTTCGAACATGATTTCAGTTTTTTGGGAATGCGAAAATAAGGAAAATAGTGAGAATTGAATTTATCAGGTGATTTTTAGATTGCGTCAATTCCATTTCTTGGTGTTTGCGCAGCCTATTCACTTGGATAGCTGCACTTGTCCGTACCGCAAAAAAATGGTATTATTGGAAACTAAAAATAATAAAAATATGATGAAGAATTCTTGGTTGTTTTTGTGCCTATTTGTGCTCCAAGTTCAAACAAAGGGGCAAAACAAATTATTGAGTGTAGAAGATGCTGTATTAAAAGGAAGAACCACCTTAGCTCCCGAACGTTTATCTCAATTACAGTGGATTCCATCCACCCATAAAATTTCTTTTGTTGCTAAAAAACAGGGCAAAGAAGTGCTGGTTGTGCAAGAGATTCCTGGCTTAACGAGCGATACCATTTTAGAAATTCAAGAATTGAGTAACGCATTTCTTAA
Source organism: Sphingobacteriales bacterium (assembly GCA_021298155.1). Taxonomy (GTDB): domain Bacteria; phylum Bacteroidota; class Bacteroidia; order UKL13-3; family UKL13-3; genus B1. The sequence continues at coordinate 10,231 of JAJTEN010000041.1, forward strand.
CCTAGTTCCAAAGGCTAGTGCATTAAACAGATTTCCTTTTTTAAGTTGGATCAACGCGAGTGCTTTTCGTTTTTACTACAGTAACGCATATTATATGTTTACCTTCAGTAATAAAAAAGTAAGTGTGCTGGCCAAGGCTCCCAAGGAGGGCGAAAATTTAGATTTTGATGCCGGAAGCAATAAATTGGCTTATACCCTTTTCAATAATTTATATGTGAATGTAAACGGACAATCGTCTGCAGAAATGGGGACTGATGGGATGGGACAAGCCGTTTCTAAAAACGACTTAATCACAGACGATGCGCAGAGTGAAACCTCATACGGAAAGGCGGTTCATAGAAATGAATTTGGCATCACCAAAGGTACGTTTATAAGTCCGAAAGGCAATCGCATTGCCTACTATAAACTCACAGAAACCATGGTAGACAATTATCCCTTGATGCAAATAAAACTGAACGATACCAATGCGCAAAGTTTAAGCAAACCCAGTGCTAGTGAAAATTTAAAATACCCAATGGCCGGAAATAAAAGTCACCATGTGCGTTTGTATATGTACGACTTTGCAAAAAAGCGTAAAATTGAAGTAATGACAAGTGGTGATCCTGAGCAATATTTAACCAATGTTTCTTGGAGTCCGGATGAAGAATACCTCTACATTGCCATTGTTAATCGCGATCAAAATGAGATGCAATTGCAACAATTTGATGGTACAACGGGTCAATATATTAGAACGCTATTTACAGAAAAACACAATAAGTATGTTGAGCCGCAAAAACCCATGTACTTTATCAATGATGATGCCAGTAAATTTATTTGGTTCAGCCAGAAGAATGGATACACGCACTTGTATCTATACAACGCACGCGGGAATGAAATAAAACAATTAAGTAAGGGCAACATTACGGTTAAAGATATTATTTGTACCGATCCAAAAGGTAGCCTTTTATTTTATCACGCTGCCAGCGAAGATGGCATGAGTAAATTTATTTATAAGGTCGACTTAAAAACAGGTGTTAATTCCATTATCAATAAATTAGAGGGTCAGCATACCGGCTTGGTATCTACAGATGGTCAGTATGTCATCGATCAAATTAGCAGTGTAGATATCCCTAGAAGATATATTGTAATGGATAATAAAGGCAAAGAATTTGGCACCTTATTTAACGCCATTAACCCAATTAGAGAGTATAAAAATTGCAAAATAGAATTAGGTAAAATCGCCTCAACAGATAAAACGGTGAGCCTAAACTACCGTTTAATTTATCCGATGCAATTCGACTCTAGCAAAAAGTATCCGGTATTGGTGTATGTATATGGTGGACCCCATGCGCAAATGATCACCAATTCTTTTTTAGGCAATGCAGATTTATGGCTGTATTATATGGCACAACAGGGCTATTTGGTATTTACCCTCGACAATAGAGGTAGCATGAACAGAGGCTTAGATTTTGAAAATGCCACTTTCAGAAATTTAGGAAAGTATGAAATGGAAGATCAATTGGCAGGTGTTCAATTTTTAAAGAAATTTAAATTTGTAGATGCTTCCAGAATGGGCGTATATGGATGGAGTTTTGGTGGTTTTATGAGCACCTCATTAATGACCAAAACCCCAGATGTATTTAAAGTGGGTGTGGCAGGTGGACCCGTAATTGATTGGCGCATGTACGAAATTATGTATACAGAAAGGTATATGGATATGCCGCAAAATAATCCAGAGGGATACAAAGAAGCAGACCTTACCAACTACGTGAAGCAGTTAAAAGGTAGGCTCATGCTCATCCATGGAACCAATGACAATGTTGTGCTTTGGCAACATACCCTCAGCTACTTAAAAAAATGCGTAGAAGAAGGTGTATTGGTTGATTACTTTGTCTATCCGGGTCACGAACACAATGTATTGGGACCAGATAGGGTTCATCTCATGAAAAAAATAACCCAGTATTTTAAAGACTTTTTATAAGCTTAATTGCTTATCACAATTTTCTTTACCGCATAATTTTGATTTGCCTGTATCTGCATGAAATAAATACCTGCAGGTACAGGCATTTTTTCTATCAACAATTCCTGATTACCGGCAGGTAATTCATCAAATGTTTGTTCCCAAACTTTACTCCCTTGTAGGCTTATCAATTGAAAATGTACCCCAGCAGACTCAGCTAAATGGATTAAAACTCCTAGCTTGGTATTGCCCGAAATTGGATTTGGAAAAACCTTACAAGCCAGCGAATTTTCTGTTAAAGCTTGCACATTATTTACATGATTAACCCGAGCAAAGGCGGCTCCACCCACCTTGTAAAAAGTTCCACTTGCTGTAGTTTCAAAACGTATCGGTTTAACCGCATACACGTAGTTTCCTGAGTAATGATTGTTGGCATCTACATAAAAGGTATCTGCTATTGGGAATTGATTTAAACGCTGATAGGTATTGGTGAGGGTATCTACAATATATAAGGCATACAAAGTGTTTTCCCCTACTTTATCCCAATACAATGAAACTTGTTTATTGCTGCTAATAGCGCTCAAACTTGCTGCTGGCGGCACATTGCGCAAGGTTAGTGTTGGGTCGCCCATAAGGGCTATGTGCATAGATTTTGCCGAATTATTAAAGTTTCCAGTAAAATAAAATCCATCATTATTTTGCGTAAGCTTCAGCCCTTTTCCTATTCGTTCACCCATGGCCATGTGTTGCACATACCATTTGGGAATTCCACCCCAGAAAGAAGCCAAACTTTTTGACGCTAAAGGGGCGCGTAAAAAATTATTTTGCACATCCCAATCACCAAAATAACTTCCGGTTAAAATGGTAAAAATGTTTTCAAAACTATCATTCACAAATTGATTCGTATTTCCGATTCCACTGCAACTGGTATAGGATCCTGCACCGCAGCCATAGCTCCACAAATAGCCTCCTTTTTTCTGTTCTGTAAAATAATCTCGGTTATCAAACACACTGTCTGAACCCAATATAGAAGCAAAATTGGCATACCCGGTAGCGGCTAAATTTAAACTTGGAAAATTATTATCGATCAAGGCGCGTTCTGGAACATTCCATTGCCCCGTTCTATAGGCATGGTTTCTTTGCAAATACAATTGCGTAAGTAAGGTATCACTTTTGCCAAATGCTGGCATATTAAAAAGATCTACCCGCCCAACTTCTAATGCTACGGTAGATTCAATTTTGGTTTGATCAAATTTACCATCTCCGGGCACATTGTGATTGCGCGCTTGAGCGCCTGTTGAACAATCTACCCAATCGTCTGTAAATGGCGTATCAAAAATACCATAATATGCATCGGCTGGCCAGGCTCCTGTGTGGTTTCCGCTTCCTTCCACGTGTCCATCTGGTGGAGGCGCAGTGCCATTAATGGAGTAAAATCCAGCATAAGGAACCGGCACATGTCCGATAATGAATAAACACTCTGCCTTTGGAACTGCAGTTTTATAGCTATTTTCTATGCGTGTTTTCACAGTTGCTGGCGTTTCACTCCTGCCTGCATAACAAAGCTGAACGATATACGATTCTTTTTGTAAATCTGCAATCAACACCTCTAAATCTGCCCGCAAGGATAGTCTATAATTGCTATCTATTAATAAAATGATGCTGCCAAATTGTTTGGGCTCGGGTAACGCATTGCCGGCAAAAATATAACCCAGCGCTACAGAACTCGAATTTTGAATTTTAACTACTTGATACTCCCACGCCTCTCCTTTCTTAGCCAATAGATCTGTATATTCATTTTGATTACTTGGAATGCTTGCAATAGCCTGACCCCAAGAGGCAAGCGACAAATTTTCACGCTTGTAAATTTGATAGGTACCTGTAAAACTTTCTGCTGGCCAATACAAGGTTATGCTACCATTTTCATTGGCTTTTGCTTGCAAGCGAATCACCTGCGTTTTGGCTATTTGCGCATATATAGCAGGTATCAAACAAAAAGTAACTACCCAAAATAATCCTAATTTTTTCATTTCAATTCACCTCGATTTATGTATCCATTCTTATCAAATATAATAATTTAATGGATTATACACCTTTCATTGCGGGAAAAATTAAGAGTTAATTAAGTAAAAAATAGGGATAATTCCCTTTTTATGAGTATGTTTGTATATTGTCTTAAGGTCTAATTTTATTAGACACAACACCACAATACAATGAAAAAACTATTACTCTCATTTTTTTTGGTTCTTCACCTTTCAGTCTACGCCCAATTTCCTGATGTAATAGGTTCAGCGCAATTGCCTGCCTCAAACGGGATGATTCTGGCCTTAATTGACTATAACAACGATGAGTTTACCGATGTGGTTTACCAGAATGGCTTGGGCGGGAATATTGAAATTTTTGGCAATAAAAATGGGGTATTCTCCAATGTAAGTGCACAACTTGGGTTTCCACTCATAGCAGGAAACGGACAAGGTACAGAAGGGGTATATGCCTTCGATTATAACCAAGATGGTTTCAAAGATTTACTCTATGCGCAGTCGGGAGCCAATGGTGCTATGCGTTTATTCAAAAACAACTGTGGTATCAATTTTACTGAGGTAAGTGGAGCTGCAAATATGCCCGTAAATACTACTATTGTAGCTCAATATCAAAGTTTAAATCCCATTATACTTTTTTCAGATGTAGATAAAGACAACGATATTGATATTTTATTTTCTCGGTTTATTGGAGGCCAATTTCACATCAGTTTACTTAGAAATGCAGGATCTTCTTTTGCTAATCCAGTAAATGTTATCTCTGGTTTTGGTGCATCAACTATCCCCAATTTTGCCTTAATTGATTTTAATAACGATCGCAATGAGGACCTGTTGGTAATTAGCAATACCGGATTTAGCAATGCGGGTGCAATTTCCTTGTTCGAGAATAATGGGGCAGGTTTATACAGCTTATTCTCTGGAACTACCGGAATTACCAATAGTAGTCCGGTAGGTTTTGCTCAAATTCTCGATTATAACCACGATGGTTTCCAAGACATTTTATTGGGTAGCAAAGATACGGTTCAACCCACACCAAGTGTTTTCTCACTCAAAGTATACAGAAACACCAATGGAACAGGTGCATTCTCTGATCAAAGTGCAAATTTTAATTCACAAAGTACCTTGTTGGGCGATTACTTTAACGCCCATGCATTTGATTACAACAATGATGGCAGAACGGATTTACTTTGGGAAATAAAAAACACCAGTGGCGCAAGTTCAAAACCTGCACTTATGCGTTACAATGGCGGAACTAGCTTTACTAGCGTTCAAAATACATTCATTCCGAGTGCAACTACCGATACCAATATTACGGCCAATTATGTTTTGTTCGACTATGACAATGATGGTAAAGTTGATATCTTTCAACCTGGTGGAGGGAGTTCACCCAATGCCCGATTACTCAAGAATATTAGTTTAGGAAACAATTATGTGAGTATACGTTTGCGTTCATGTACTGGACCTACAGATCCGGTTGGCTCGCGGGTATATGCCAAGTTTGGACCCACCACCACACACCGAACCTATAGCGGACAAAGCAACACAAGCACCCAAGCCTATGGCATAGATAAATTATATTTTGGATTGGGTTCGGTGTAATACACCTTCAACGCCGCTAATCGCCCCATCTGGCTTTGCAAGTTATTTGTGGAGTAATTCAGAAACAACACAGAGTATTTCAGTAACAGAAACCAATTGGTATCAATGTACCGCAACTTTATCTAATGGCTGTAAAGCCAGTGATAGCATTTTTGTTTCTTTAGGCAATGCCCTTATTCTTCAAAAGGATACTACCATTTTCCCAACGCAATCTATTACCTTAGATGCTTGGCCGCGCAACAATTGCGGACCATTTGGCGCACCTATCAATAGGGTGGTTAATGCCAACGACAACTTAGGTCCAGATTTGCAATATATAGGATCATTAAACGGTCACCATTACTATAAATTCACTGCTCCGAGCACGTGGACAGAGGCTGAAACCAGAGCACTGGCATTGGGTGGACACCTTGCTACTATTAATAACCAAGCAGAAAATGATTTTTTAAGCACCGACCCTAATCTCTCAGGCAATAATATCTGGATAGGTTATTATAGAAGCACCGTACCTGGCTCGGCATTTAATTGGGTAAATTGTGATACCACCACCTATACCAATTGGGCTGTTTCTAGTTCATCGCCAAGTGCCATCCCAAGTGAACAACATACCTACATCCGCGCCAGTGGTTGTCCGGATGCAGGACAATGGAAAAACACGGATGAATCTCAGCTTTCCATTGACCCTTGTGAATCAACCTTTTTTGGTTTGATTGAATTTGATAACAGCAAAATTTTAAGTTATTTGTGGAATACGAGTGAAACAACGCCAAGTATCACCGTAGCCCCGGCTACCACAAGAAGCTATTCTGTTCAAGTTAACCAGAACAATGCCATTTGTAATGCCAACATAACTGTATCGGTATTAAAAACAAGCAGCATCATAAACCTAGACACGCTTACAGAATGTCAAGCCAATAGTGTTTTAATTGGTGCCAACTTAGGCTGGGACACCTATGTGTGGAATACTAGCGAAACCACTCGATCTATTACTGTTACTGCAAGCGGATGGTACAAAGTAACCGTAACCTATGGCGCCTTTATTGGTTCAGACAGTATTTATGTAAATTTAAATAATGCGAGTATTGCCACTGCAGATACCACAGTTTGTGCGGGTACCAGTATCTTGGTAAAAGGGCCAACTCCCCCTTATGTGTTGCAAACCCAATACACGCAAAATTTCCAAACGGCACCTTTTACCAATTGGAATAAAAGCAGTAATTTTACCTATAACAGCACAAAGGTATTAGGACCGTTTGCAAATGATTCGGTTGCTTTAGGTTTAAGTGCTTTACCTATCCACGATTCTGTTACAGTTAGTTTTGATGTATACATTCATGATACCTGGGATGGCGATTGTAGTGTGATTGGTTCAGACCGATTTATCTTCAAAAATGGCAATCAAACTTTATTAAACACTACCTTCTCTACTAATCCTACTTGCACACAAAGCTACGCCAGCAGTGGCATTGCAGGAAGTTATGCGGCTAATACTGGTGCTATTCAAACCAATCTACCTTTTAGATGTAACCTAAATAGTACCACCAGCAAATACACGATTACCAGAACTTTTGCCCATAGCAGTGCCAATTTAAATATATCTTTTATTGGCAACTTAATAGATACGGCTGATAATAGTCTCTTGTGCGATGAGAGCTGGTCTTTAGATAATATTCAAGTTCACATTAGAAAATTAGATAAGGTACTTTGGTCTACCGGAGATACTACACAAAATATTACCGTTACACCTGTAAACCCAATCAATAAATATTGGGTGCGTGTACCTATCAGTGGTGGTTTTTGTTATGATACCCTAACGGTAAGTACCAATCCATCTCCACCAAATGGTGCTTTGTTTACCAGTGACAGTATCAAGGTATGTAAGCAAAACGCAGTAGCGTTAAGTCTACCCGCTGGTTTAAGCACCTATACTTGGAGCAATGGCGCCAATACGCGAAACACTTCTGTATACAACAGTGGTTGGGTAAGGGCAAGGGTTACCTCTATGCCTGGAGCCTGCGCGGCCGTAGATAGTATTTACATTGACAAAAATAAAGTTGGATTAACATTTACCGATACCAGTATTTGTAAAAACAGTGTACTCGAATTAAAGGCCGATTTAAACAATAATGCTACCCCTTTTGTGGGTCCGGCTGAAACCAATTATACGCCCGCACAAAGTCTCGCAGGATACAGTTATTTGGGAGCTTACCAAGGCCATTATTATTATCGTTCAAATACCAGAACCAGGTGGACACAAGCTGCACAAAATGCACTCAATGCAGGTGGACATTTAGTAAATATTTTAGACAGTGCCGAGCAACGATTTATAGAATCTATTGCCGACAGCAATGTATGGATAGGCTTATTTAAACCAGCTGGTGGTGCGTATACTTGGATGAATGAAGACACCTTGGTGTATACCAATTGGGCTGTTTCTCAACCTGGAATTTCTCCAAAAGATTATGTCTATATGCCAGGTAAATTTTGTGGAAACAGAAAATGGAAATCTCACACAGATAGCGACACCTTAAGTTTGATCCCATGCGAATCAACCATGTTTGGCTTATTAGAAATTTATCCGGTAAGTTATTCTTACTTGTGGACCAACACAGAATTTACAAAAAATATTTTTATCAATCCGCAGGCCGATTCTTTAGTGGGATTAGAAGTAAGCAAAATAGAAAATGGCCACGCAAATACTTGTAACGCGGGTACTGCCAATGTAAATGTATACGATGCACCTGTTATTATTGGATCAACTAAAATATGTAATAGCAACCCAGAAACCTATACTACAGCGCTAAATCCTGGCAGTAGCTACTCATGGATTGTGTTGGGCGGAAACATTGTAAGTGGACAAAACACCAATACCATTTCTGTGGTTTGGAACACCGCCGGTTTTGGTGGAATTGAGGTGATTGATTCTATTAAAAGTGTTGGTTGCGTGAACAGGTCGGGTTTTGTTAGCGTAGAGGTTGTTCTGTTCCCTGAACCAAGCATAAAAGGGGATACTATTTCTTGTGCAAACACCAGCAAACAATATACCGTTGTGGGCGACACTAGCTATATCTATACCTGGAATGTAACAGGTGGAAGCATTGTAAGCGGTCAAGGAAATGATACTGTTTTGGTATCATGGGGAAGTGCTGGCACTGGAAATATTCGTTTAAGCATAAATGATAAATGGAATGGATGTAGCGCTAACTCGGCCCTCGTAGAGGTAGATATTTTTGCCAATCCAAATCCGATCATAACAGGTACCGATACCGCCTGTAAAAACACCGTTAGCACCTATAGCACGAGTTCAACAGCAGGCAGAATTTACACTTGGCAAGTAACAAATGGTACTATTGCAAGCGGACAAGGTACCGCTTCTGTAAATATTATTTGGGGCAATGCAAGTAATGGTAGTATACAATTAGTAGATTCCAATACGCTCACCGGCTGCAAAGGAAATGCCCCAACTTTTAATGTAGTATTGGAGGATACACCTACGCCAAGCATCACCGGAAATACTGCTGTTTGTAGCAATACAACGCATGCTTATAGTACACCTGCATCTGCGGGTAGATGGTATCAATGGACGGTAAGCAATGGGATAATCCTAAGTGGTCAAGGTACGTCGAACATTAGTGTATTGTGGAATGCATCTGGAACAGGTACCCTCATCGTTCAAGATTCTGTTATTGCTTCTGGATGCAAAGCCTTATCCGATTTAGTAATCGTAAATATAAGCAACCTACCTACGCCAATTATAAGTGGACCCTCAACTATTTGTGCAAATAATACAGCCAATTATACCACACCAAGTAATACGGGTAGAACCTATAGGTGGACCATCACAGGGGGAACTTTGTTGAGCGGACAAGGTACTGCGAGTATTCAAGTTTCGTGGACTGCCCCCGGAACAGGAACCGTAACGGTAAATGATTCTATTAATAGCTCTGGATGCAATGCCAATGCTACACCATACAATGTATTGGTAAATAGCGCACCAATTCCTGTAGTAAGCGGAAATATCGCTGCCTGTGTTGGCGGGATTGTATCCTATACCACCAGCGCTGGTCCGAATAACAATTACAATTGGACTATTGGTAATGGTACTATTTTAAGCGGGCAAGGAAGTAATTTTATTTTGGTGAGTTGGCCAAATGCTGGTGCTGGAACAGTGGAAGTAAGAGATTCGAATAGGGTTTCTTCTTGTGCCGTAAGCAGTGCTGCACTAAATGTAAGCATTTCACCTATCAGCAATATTGATATTACAGGTAGCCAAACCGTATGTGGCGGATCAATCGCAAGCTATACCATACCACGTAATGCAAATAGAAGCTATGCGTGGACTGTTACAGGAGGTAGCATTGCAAGTGGACAAGGAACAGATAGTATAGTAGTGTTTTGGCCAAGTGGTGGATCTGGTTCCATCAATGTGAGAGACTCAAATCAAATCAGTGGTTGCGTAGCTATTAATAACCCGTTTACAGTAACTATAAATAATTTTGACCTTCCAATTATTAGCGGACCAAGTAGTGTTTGTATAGGTTCAGAGATTACGTATAAAACACCATTTAATGCAGGCCGAACCTATAGATGGGATGTAAGTGGTGGTATTATTCAAAGCGGGCAAGGCACGGATAGTGTGGTGGTATTGTGGGGATTTTTAGGCGTAGGTACGGTAAGTGTATTTGATAGCGTAGATGCTACAGGTTGTAATGGAACCTCAATCCCATTAGCCATTACGGTAACAGATAAACCTACTGCTATTATAAGTGGTGCAAGTAATTTATGTACAGATGCCGTTGCAAATTATGGAACATTCCCTAATGCCAATAAGGTATTTGTTTGGAGTGTATTGGGCGGTAGTGTGTTATTTGGCCAGGGCACCTCAATGGCCACCATCAGTTGGGATGTTCCGGGCACTGGATATGTATTTTTATACGATTCTTTAATTGGTTCAAGCTGTGCAGCCTTTGCCGTAAAAGAAGTTTCGGTAAACCCAATTCCGAGTGCGGCTTTTACCGTAAGTCAAGCTATGGGTGGAGTTACCTTAACTCCGGCAGAACCTGGCCTTCAATGTAAATGGTATTTTGGTGATGGCGATTCGAGCACACAATATTCACCTAAACATTTTTATGCAGCAAATGGAACCTACACCATTAATCTCACTGTAAAATCTTTAAAAGGTTGTGTCAATGCAAGTAGCACAGATGTAAACATGAATACGGTTAGTATTGCTAAAAATATGGCTAATGGCAATATTACATTTACGGCTTATCCAAATCCATTTAAAGGAGAAACTACCCTTGCCTTACACCTCAATCAATTGGCAGAAATTGGCTTAGATCTGTATGATATGAGTGGTCGCCACATAGCCGTTTTGGCCGAACCAAAACAGCAATCTGCTGGCAACTATGCATTTCCAATGGATACAAAATCTATGCAAATTTCGAGTGGTATATTCTTAGTTAGGTTGAAGGTAGATGAGCAATATCATTATATTAAACTCATTGCTGAATAAGATGAAAGCAAGCGAACATACCATTGAAGCTATTTTGACTCATACGCCAGCAGCGCAAGCTGCTGCGTTTAAACAATTACATCAAACCATTGTAAGTAACCTACCAAAAGGCTTTGAGCCAGGTATCAGTTATGGGGCATTGGGATATGTGATTCCCCATAGCTTATACCCGGCAGGATACCATTGCAAACCCAGCGAGCCACTTCCCTTTGCATCTATCGCTGCGCAAAAAAACTCCATTAATTTTTACCATATGGGCATATACGCCAAACCCACATTGCTAGAATGGTTTGTGGCAGAATATCCAAAGCACAGCAAACAAAAATTAGATATGGGAAAAAGTTGTATACGTTTCAAAAAGTTGGATGATATTCCCTACGCGCTCATCGGAGAACTCATGCAAAAAATGAGCGCCAAAGAATGGATTAGCTTGTATGAAGAAACCTTAAAGAAGTGAAATAAATAAATCATACACCAATCATAAAGCACACCTAACAGAATCACTATGAATCATACCAAAATCAGTATTTTATTAGATAGGCTTTATCAACAATTACTATCCAAAAAAACAAAAGAAAGCAGTGAAGTAACTATCCTCTGGATTGCGTTGGCAAGTTTTATTATACACCTTATCCTTATTGGTTTAATACATTTTGAAATTATTGCGGTAAGTGAACCTTCAAACTTATTAAGAAACCCAATTGCTGCCATCTATACGCCATTCTCTTTTATTCTGGTATATGAGGTATATTTATTGGTCTATTACCTCCCCAAATCAACCTCAACATATATTTCAAAGCAATATGAAATTATTGCACTTATTATCATCCGGCGCTTATTTAAAGACTTATCAGACTTATCGCTAACGCCCAATTGGTTCCATGTAAAAAACGACCTGCAATTTACGTATGATGTAGTGGCTTCACTTTTGCTATTTTATCTCATTTATCTCTTCCAAGTTCAAAGAAATAAAACCCCTAAAAGGGAAGAAATTCCCGCCATTTATCCGGTTAAAATGGCCCGCTTTATTGATGCCAAAAAATGGATTGCCACAGCTTTAGTTCCTGTATTATTGGTAATAGCCCTGTTTTCATTTTTCAATTGGATAACTGGCCTTTTTGAACCCATTGACCTCAATGCGATTTCATTCAAAAATATCAATAATATTTTCTTTGAACAGTTTTTCAATATCTTAATTATCGCAGATGTAATTCTGCTGTTGGTTTCCTTTTTTCACACCGATGAGTTTCATAAGGTGATCAGAAATTCGGGTTTTATCATATCAACCATTTTAATTCGAATATCGTTTTCTGTTTCGGGTATCATTAATGTAGCACTCATCGTTGCTGCGGTTTTATTTGGATTACTCATGCTCATCATCCATAATAAGTTTGAGAAGCAAGTGGCTAGTCCTATTGAAAAGGATAGAGAAATCTGAAACTAGAACGAACCACTTTTTTAAGTCAAGCAAAAATATTATTCGCTCTTAATCAGTTTTAAGTGAAGCTTTTCACCGCTTGCCAAATTTTCTAACACCAATAGGTAAATGCCTTTAGCCATTCCTGTTGTATTTACAGGTATACTGGCATTCTCATGTGCAGGCAATTCCAAGTTTAAGGCTAAAGTTCCCTGCGAATCATAGAAACTCAACTTTGCTGCCGATTGGGGCGATTGATACCTAATGATACATTGATTTTCAAACGGATTGGGAATAACAGATTGAATGGTAAATGGTTCAGTAGGTACAACTGAAACGATAGTTGAATAACTAAATTTTCCATCTCTATCCAGTTGTTTTATCTTAAAGTATTGGGTCCCCACAAAGCCTGTGTGATTGGTAAAAATATACTTGTATGAGTGAACCTTATTCGAGTTTCCATTACCTGCAAGTGCACCTATAGATTCCATGTTATTGGGTGTATTGCCGTGATAGATTTCAAACCCTTTATTGTTTATTTCTTGCACGGTTTGCCAATTCAGCTCTATTTCACTTGCAGAAATCTGCCTTGCTACCAAACTGGCATAGGTTACCGGTAAAGCAGTTAACGTATTAGATCCGCTAATAACTAATGAAAATCTTTGACTACTTCCGTTTTGTAATGTTCCTTTGTGTTTAACCTTTACCTTATACCAAGCGCTTGGTAAATTAGTTTGCATAATTTGCTCTACGTTATCTCTAAAATTATCTCCGCTTGTGGCGGGTAATGCCGGATTAGCGGGATTCAAAACAAATGGCATAGCTACTACAGATCCTGCCAAATTAAACACCCGCATATCTAAATCATTAACCAATTTTAAGGTAGTATCATTATAGGCAGGTGCAGCGGTGATTCCCTTCGGGTCTGTCCACACCAAGGTGCATTTTAACGTATCGCTGGGCAACAGATATACAAATGTTTCAAATGAGTCTTGGTTCAATAAGTTTACTTCTTGTATGCTATTTCTAATAGAATCGCGCATGGTTTGTGCAGCTAATCTAAAATTAGGAATGCCCCAACCACAGGCGTAATCCGGACCCATAGCAGTAACCGCGCATCTTCTAGCCGAATGAATTGCCAGGGCCTTTAAAGTTGCATTAAACATATACCTTCCTTTTAATTGATGGTTATACTGTTGCAACAACAACAATGAACCTGTAATATTTGGCGCGGCAATAGAAGTACCACCCAATCCTGCATAGGCAGAGTCTGTGGCCGAACCAACCGAAATAATATTGCCACTACTGCCCACCAAATCGGGTTTAATTCGCCCATCATCTGTTGGTCCCCAACTACTAAAACCTAAGGTATTAATATTACCTACAAGTCCGTTTGGATAAACCGGAATTGCACCCACACAAATAATATTTTTAGCATTTCCAAAGGTGGGTATACAATCGAATGGACCTACAGAATCTCTTACAGTGGTTGATAAAGCCCACGCCGAACCATTCCAATAAAAATGCGGAGCTCCGGGTGCAATCCCATTACCGCGGTTATTGCCACTGGCTTTAACCATCAAATAATAGGGATTGGCATGCATTACACTGTCCCAAATTCTGCTTCTATTGTCGTAATACCCAAATTTCCAGTCTCTCGTAGGATGTAAAGTGGTATCTCCATACCAATACCAGTTTCCACCAATATTCGTCCATGCTGCCGTAGTTGCATACGAATGATTAGATACAAACAAATCGGGAGCTGCTGCAATAATTTCGGCATTATCATTCGTAAAATTCCAGTTTTTCAATTGGGTTTGGGAACTCATTCCAATTGCATTTGGATTGATACCAGCAGCCATTAAATTACCCGCCACCGCAGTGGTATGTGCGCTCAAGGTGGATGGAGAATCCATAACCATAATTCTCCCAGTAAATTCGATGTGACTGGTTCTGGCCATTCCTCCATCCCATAGGCCCAACTTATTTAATCCATTTCCACTGAGGTTAATTCCCAAAGAACCTGAAGTCCACAAGGCGTTGGTTTGGGTTGTTTTTGCAGCATCTAAATTACTACAGGTACACAAATAGCTGGGGATATTATTCAATCCTAAACCCTCCCATTCGCAATACTTAGCATTAGAATCGGTGAATTGTTTGGGTAATTCGCTAGCAATTACTTGTTGCGCCGAAGCGGGTTTTGCAACAAACAGAACTGACGTAAATAATAGAAGTAGGTATAGCAAACGCATAGGCTGTAGTTTGTATTTATCAATCAAATGTAAAGCAATCCAATCAACTTTTCACAGTCAAAAATTTCTCCCTACACTGCCAAACAACACCAATAAATTAACACAAAAAAAAAGACCCAATAAATTGGGTCTGAATGTAGCGGGAAGCAGAATCGAACTGCCGTCCGCTGGCTAGCGGATTTGAATCCCTAGATATAAAAAAAAGCTGCCTAAGGCAGCTTTTAAAAGTAGCGGGAAGCAGAATCGAACTGCCGACCTTAGGGTTATGAATCCTACGCTCTAACCATCTGAGCTATCCCGCCATATTTTTTAACATTTACAGTGTTATGCTGTATGGTTATGAATCCGGAGTTTATCCCGCACTCGCTGCGGGACTCTAACCATCTGAGCTATCCCGCCATATTTTTTTTAACATTTACAGTGTTATGCTGTATGGTTATGAATCCGGAGTTTATCCCGCACGCGCTGCGGGACTCTAACCATCTGAGCTATCCCGCCATAAAGGGCTGCAAATATAAAATTTAGAAACTTTAATCAAAGAAAATCTTGCTATTTTGTTGTAAACTACTGATTTTTAACAACACAAGCTTAAGCTGCAACAAGCCCCACTATGCAAATTGCACTTTTTTTTCTTCTAAAATACGCAAATGCCGCTTGGATACGTTTGAGTATTAAATGACGAATTAAAATTTACGGGTTCCTCATTTTGCGCCTGTTCAATTAACCGCACTTTACACATGTTTATACACATTTAACAAGCGTAAAGAGAGCAGTATTTTTTATATTTTGCTACATTTGTAAATTCTTACTATTACGACTATGAAAAAGAAAAAAGTTTTAATTGGAGGCATCTCATTTGCCATCGTAGCTTTACTAGCTATCGCAATTATTGGCTACCCGCCATTTAATGCTTTTTGTAATGCCAAGAAAAGCAGCAAAGCCAATTTCCCTGGCTTTGGTATTTGGCTTCCACCAGATTATGAAGTTCATGGCATCGACGTATCAAGACACCAAGGTAGAATTAATTGGGATGCCGTAAGCGAGCATACCTCAAATGATATAGGTATCTCATTCGCATTTATTAAAGCCTGTGAAGGCAGAACCGTGAGGGATAATTATTTCCATGAAAATTGGAGAAGTGCCAAAGATATTAATATGTTGAGGGGTGCGTACCACTTTTTTAGACCGCACCTTACCGCCGACGAACAATTTAACTTATTCAAAAGCATTGTTAAGTTAGAAAAAGAAGACCTCCCACCAGTATTAGATATTGAAGTAAGGGGAAGTGCTTCTCCGGCAAAACTGAGGAAAAACGTAAAACGCTGGTTGGTTTTGGCCGAAAAACATTATGGCGTTAAACCGATTCTCTATACCAGCTACTCTTTTTATAAAAATTATTTCCGTGGCAAAGAGTTCGAAAGCTATCCACTTTGGATTGCCCATTATGCCACAGACGACTTAAACCGCCTTACTAGAGATTGGCATTTTTGGCAGCACAATGAAAGTGGCAAGGTAAAAGGGATAAGAGGCAATGTAGATTTTAACGTATTCAAAGGCGATTTTGATGATTTAATGCGCCTGTGCAAACGCTAATATTCCATTACTCTTTCTTTCTAGCGATCCAAGTTAGGTAACTAAAAACTACCGCACCCACCACAAAAAAGGCGATATAGCCATATTTTTCTTGCTTGTAAAAGTCTACACTTAAATAGATCATTATACCATAAAGTATAAGCAGTTTTATCGCTTTTTCTGTGCTGTAATTTTTAAATAGTTTAGGTAATATGCCATATATGAGCGCAAAGCCTATGGCTATAAATCCCAATGGCAGCAGCCAGTTACTTGATTCTTTTATTAATTCCATGTCTGTTTATGAGGTGTGCAAATTTTTCAAATAGCTCTGTATTTTCATAAATGCCCGCAAATTGTTCTGCTCCCGGACCAAAGGCAAAAACGGGTACCATAATACCGGTATGTCCTTTCGTTGAAAAATGAGGCGTAAAACTTCCCAAATCTTGCTTGTTTTCCAATAAAGTTAAGCCACCGGTTTCATGGTCGGCAGTTACCACTACTAAGGTATTTTTATCGGCCATTGCCCAATCTAACACCGCATTTACTACCTCATTAAAATCGAGTAATTCTGCCCGCATATAGGCATAGTCATTATCGTGGCCACCCCAATCTATTTGCGAACCTTCTACCATTAGAAACGATTTTTTATAGTATTTATTTAGGTTTGTTTGCGCCAATTGGGTACCTTTTAACAATACATCTCCCCTGCCCGCTTGCCTGGTTTTTAACCCATTTGCAGCCAAAGTATGAATAAATTTAGGCGCATCGGTTTGAACCAATACCGTATCTTGTTTACACACATATCCAAGCTGGGTAAGCTCAGCAAATAGATTGCGTTGATCTTTTCTTTCGGTGAAAAATTTTTGTCCGCCCCCTATGGCGATATCACAATTTTTTTGCAACAAGTAATTCGCAATTTCTTCTTCCATTTTTCTGCTGGGCACATGGGCATAAAAGGAAGCAGGGGTTGCGTGGGTAATAGAAGAACTAACCACCACACCTGTTCCCCACGCATTCTTTTTCGCCCATTCAAACAGTGAAGGGTGTGCTTGTTCTGCACTGTCTACCCCAATGGCACCATTCTTCGCTTTTTTGCCAATGGCAAATACGGTAGCGCCAGCCCCACTATCGGTTACATAATTATCTGCCGATGCCGTTTTACTTAAACCAATAACCGGAAATCGCTCAAAAGCATTTTGTCCGCCATAATTTACCATTACCCCAGAAATTTGAGCCAAACCCATTCCATCTCCAATTAAAAAAATAATTCTTTTGGGGGCTTTTTTAATTCGTGGCTTTGGTTCAGACCGCAAAATTAAAGGACTTATTAGCACTAGGATTGCCCAAAAAAGGCCTTGATAAACACTACGCTGCATACATTTCCAAATAAATAATGATACGGCAATAATACTACGAATATGTGTATTATACATTAATTAATCTCATACCATTTGCCGGGCAAGGCACGCACCAATCCCATGCATTCTAATTCTAACAATTGCAGGGCCAAGGTACCCGCATCTGCACTTAGTTCTACCGCTAACTCATCAATACCTATTTTTACTTTTGAGCGAATACAGCTAATTAAGGCCGTTTGGGCTTCCGAAAGTTGGTTAAATAAATCGAGGCGTTTGCTGGGCTTCGAGTCTAATTGCCAGCCCATCAGTTGAATTAGATCGTTGGCACAAGTAATCATATGGGCTTTTTGTTCTTGTATCAGGTAATTGCACCCTTGCGAGTAATAATCGCTCACTCGACCAGGCAATGCCATCATTTCTTTGTTGTAAGAATAAGCAATTTCTGCAGTTATTCTGGCGCCTCCTTTAATGGCAGTTTCGGGCAAAATAAGCACATCACACAAGCCCGCCACAATGCGGTTTCTTTTCGGAAAATTCTCTCTATCAGGATTGGTTCCGCTTAAACACTCGGTTAGGAGTCCGCCATTGGCCAACATTTTCTTTGCCAATGCCTGATGTTGCGGCGGATACAATCGGTCTAATCCATGAGCCAAAATGCCAATGGTAGGTATCTCCTGTTGCACACAGGCTTTATGGGCAATGCCATCAATTCCTAGCGCCAATCCACTTACCACTTGTATGTTATGCGTTGCCAAATCTGCCACCAAAGTTTGGGTAAATGCCCTGCCATAATCGCTTGCTTTACGGGTTCCCACAATGCCAACCATACGCGTGGGATTCAAATTCATATTTCCCAAACCAAACAACAAACAGGGTGCATCGGCAATATCTCTTAGTCGGTGCGGGTAATTTTCATCTAAATAATAATAACATTGAATCTGGTGCTTTTCAATAAAAGCCAATTCTTTCTCTGCCGCATCAAAACTTTTAAAGCCACAAATGGCCTGAGCCAAAACTTCGCCAATACCGGGTATTTTCAGAAGTTTTGCTTTTTTTTCTTTAAACACAGCTTCAGCACTCCCACAATAACTAATTAGGTTTTTCTGGAGCACATCGCCAATGCCGGGTATTAATGTAAGGGCAATTTGATCGCGCAAGGTTGGGGTAATACGTGTCATGGCCGGGGTATAAATTAAAAAAGTGAATCAAGGGTATACCTAATGGTTTTGTCAATCATGGCTTGTGGGTTGGCACTAAACTGATGGGTAATTCTGTTGGCTACAATGGCGTTTACAGAAACTGCCTTAAATCCAAAAACCTTACTCAAGCCCAAAATTGCAGCGGTTTCCATTTCAAAATTCGTAACCTTTCCTTGGGGCAAAGCTAAATTTTGCAAATTTGTAATGAGATTTTCTGAGCGGGTTGCTACGCGCATTTTTCTCCCTTGTGGTGCATAAAACCCGCAGCAGGTAGCGGTTAAGCCTTTTAAACTCATTTGGTTGAACCGAGCCAATAATCCCTCATCTGCGGCAAATATATAGGGCTGCAAAAAGGGTAATCCCAATGCTGCAGCAACATGCGATACATCTGCGGCTGGTTCTACCTCATAATAACATAATACTTGGTCTAAGCCCAGGCCAAAAGTAGAGACAAGAATGCTATCAACAGGTATATCGGCTTGCACGGCTCCACTGGTTCCAATGCGTACTATAGATAAATCGTGTTTCCCCGATTTTACTTCGCGTGTATGCAAATCTATGTTTACCAAAGCATCCAATTCATTGAGCACAATGTCTATATTATCGGTGCCAATACCGGTAGAAATAACACTCACTCGGTTCGATCCAATGGTGCCGGTATGGGTAATAAACTCGCGTTTTTGTTTCTGGATTTGGAGGGTATCAAAATGCTTTGAAACCTCCGGCACTCGGTCTGGATCTCCCACCAATAGTACGGTTTCGCCTATGTCTTCTGGTAATACATTGAGGTGGTATACAGAGCCGTCTGGGTTCAAAATAAGTTCGGTTGCGGATATTTTTATGGGCATTTTTTATTATTGTAGTTTAGTGCTAAGTAAAACAATTACCTTTGTAAACAAAAATCTAATATTCATATTGTATGGAAAACAAAAAAAATATCATGTTAGTGCCAATAGATTTCTCTGAAATCTCTATCAATGCCCTTCAACATGCAGCTCAAGTGGCTAAACATTTTAACAACGATTTAGTCTTGTTAAGCATTTTAGAGGAGGACTTCCTGAGCAATATTTTTAGCTTTAGCAAAAATGAAACAAAAGATAATTTAGCCAAAGAGGCCATGTTAACGCGCCTGCAAGGAAAGGCTAATGAGATAAAAAACACCTTCGGCATCAATTGTAAAACAGAGGTACGTTCGGGTAAAATCTATAAAACCATTATTGAAACGGCAGAGGAGTTTGGTTGCGATTGTATTATCATGGGCACGCATGGCGCATCTGGCGTTGAACGTGTAATTGGCAGTAATGCCAGTAAGGTTATTAGCTACAGCAGCACGCCGGTGATTGTGGTTAAAACCGATAAAAATCCAAATGCCTACAAAAACATTGTTTTCCCTTTAGACTTATCCAAAGAATCTAAACAAAAGGTAAAATGGGCTTTACATTTGAGCAAGGCTTATCAATCTACCATCCATATTCTTACCTACAAAATTGGCGATGAGTTCTTAAACATAAAGCTCAATGCCAATATCAAACAAATCGAAAATATTTTTGATGAAAATGGGGTAAAACATACCACCACCATCTTAGATAATGATGATGATTTCGCGCGTAAAACACTGGAATTTGCCGAAACACAATTGGCAGATTTAATTATGATTATGACGCAGCAGGAAAGTGATAAATCTATTCGTGAATATATCATTGAAACCTACGCACAGCAAATTGTAAATGATACTGGTAATGTGCCTATCTTCTGCGTGAGTCCGCATTATGAAATGTTTAAGAGTGAGTTTGTTATTTGAGTTTTGGGTTTTGGGTTTTGGGTTTTGGGTTTTGGGTTTTGCTTAACACTTAACACTATAAACTTAACACTATTCACTTAACACTTAACACTATATACTTAACACTTTAAAATCCCTTTCCTATTGGAGTTTTTTAGCAAACATGTATTTGATTCACTGGTGCCGGGATTGGGTTACCCGCAGCGGGTGCTTTGTTTGGGGTCGTGTTTTGCAGCCAATATTGGGACATTGTTGGAGCGTTATTTTTTTAGGGTGCAATGCAATCCCAATGGAATTATTTTTAATCCCATGAGTTTGTTGGCGGGCATGGAAATTGCCCTCAACCCGGCCGCTTTTGAGGAAGAAAAATACGTATTCGAATACCAATCTCGCTATTACTCTTGGCTGCATCATGGCAGTTTTCAGAGTCATAGTAAAAACGAATTACTTCAGCACATACAGGACCAGCAGCAGGTTTTTCAGGAGGCTATCAGGCAGGCAGATGTCTTGCTCCTTACCTGGGGTTCGGCACAGGTATTTACCTTGGCATCTACTGGGCAAATAGTAGCCAATTGCCATAAATTACCTGGACATTTTTTTCAGCAGCGTTTGTTAAGCGTTGATGAAATAGTTGCTGCTTACACCGCGTTTTTACACCAACTCTTACACATCAATCCCAAGCTTCAAATTGTTTGGAGCATTAGTCCGGTTAAGTATGTGCGGGGCGGACTCCATGCAAACAACCTAAGCAAGGCCACTTTGTTCTTGGCTTTACAGGCTTTGCGTGAGGTATTTCCAAATCACTATTATTTCCCAGCTTACGAAATATTGCAAGATGAACTGCGCGATTATCGCTTTTATGCGGCAGATTTGGCCCACCCAAGCGAACAAGCCATTCAATACATTTGGGATCAGTTTAGGCAACATGTGCTAAGTGCAGAGGCGCAAGACTTATACAAACAACTGCAGCCCATTCGCACAGCCATGACGCATCGGTTTTTACACCCCAATACGCCGGCACATGCCCAATTCTTGGCCAAGCACAAACAGATGGTTCAAGATATACAAGTCGCACATCCTTATCTTGATTTAAGTACCGCCTTAACCCACTTTAGCTAATTTTTTTTGTTTCTTCTTTTCTTCCGCTGCATAGTACTTGCAGGCAAAGCTTAAGCCGCAGTCAGCACATTTTGGACTACGCGCCACGCAGGTATATCG
The DNA here is from genome assembly GCA_021298155.1 of Sphingobacteriales bacterium. Classification (GTDB taxonomy): domain Bacteria; phylum Bacteroidota; class Bacteroidia; order UKL13-3; family UKL13-3; genus B1. Next base: position 32,119 of record JAJTEN010000041.1, read on the forward strand.
GCCATGTAAAATAAGCCAATGGTGGGCCGTTGCAATGTATTGTTCGGGTATATGCTGAACCAATTGTTTCTCGGTTTCTAAGGGCGTTTTCGCCGCTGTAGTTAATCCCAACCGGGCACTCACTCTAAACACGTGGGTGTCTACCGCCATAGCCGGTTGTTGGTATACAACGCTGGCAATTACATTGGCTGTTTTTCTACCCACTCCTGGCAATTTAACAAGATCTTCTATGCGTTCGGGTACCACGCCACCAAATTCACTCAGCAGCAGTTGCGCCATCCCAATCAAATGCTTGGTTTTATTATTGGGATAAGAGATAGATTTAATGTACGGAAACAAGGTATCAAAATCTGTTTCTGCCAAGCGCTGCGGTGTTGGAAAATCTCTAAACACATCAACTGTTACCATATTCACGCGCTTATCTGTACACTGCGCAGATAGGATCACGGCTACCAATAATTGAAAGGGATTTTCATAGCGCAGCTCTGTTTCGGCAATGGGAACATGGCGTAAAAAATAATCCAATACCTGTGTATATCGCTCTGCTTTTCTCATTGCACAAAGGTAATTATTTCTACCATTCCTCCTCCCGCTGCAAATGCCGCGCAGGCAATTAAAAAAAAACTATATTTGTTCGCATGAAATACACCTTAAGTCTATTGTATATTGTGCTGGCATTTTTTGTAAGCGCCCAAGAAAAACCCAAAAATAATCCAGCCATCAAGCGTTTTGTTTACCAAAGCAATAGTCAAATTAGCAAGCGGGTGTATGATAGTATTTACTTTGATGTTACCTATACCAAAGGCAAGAAATGGGTCTTCCATTTTTCACAGCAATCGGAAGAAAACCCAATGGTTTCTGATGATGAATACCAAGAATCGTATACCTTTGAAATAGATCCACCCAAGGGCAATCGGTTTACCATTGCCGATGGAGAATTTATAAAGCATCAGGTGGTGTATTCACGCAGTTGTTTTTGTCCAGATGCGGGACCACGTCAGTTATATGAAGGCCAAATTAAGGGCAGACGAATCAGGGGAAATACTTGGCTTGTTCAGTTTGAAGGGTCTATTCACCCGCGACCGGGTAAAGATTTTGCACCCTATACCAAAACCTGGAAGGGCTATTTTAAGCCGAACACCATTGTATATTAACACTGCTGTAAAAGCAAGTTGGCAAATCGCTAATCTATTTCTACGTAGTTTAAGTCTTTGCTAAACGAATCGGTTATGTATAAGGTGGCCAAAAAGGCCAATAACAAACAGATGAGTCCAACCACACAAGCCGCTTGAATAACGCCCAAACTGGCAGAAAAATAGGCAAAACTTAAGGTAATGGGTACTACTGCTCCGCGTACAAAATTAGGTACGGTATTGGTTACCGTAGAGCGAATATTGGTACCAAATTGTTCTGAGGCAATGGTCACAAACAAAGCCCAATAGCCGGTTGCAAAGCCAATTCCAAAGCACATCCACTTGTAATAGTTCACACTCAAGAAATGGGTATTGTATAAAAATACCAACATCAAGAGCAAAGATAAAAACAGGTAGATAAACACCACCTTTTTGCGGCTGCGCAAAAACTGACTCAATAATCCGCT
>JAJTEN010000007.1 GCA_021298155.1 Sphingobacteriales bacterium
CTTTTCCATTTCGCAAGCAGACTGCCAACACACCTCTGTTTCAGCAAGTTTATAGCCAGCACTTAATGTATCAAATACAGGTCGGTTAACGATGCTCGAATCCAAGTTCCCCATCCTAATTTTTAGGTAAACAGAATCATTTAAGTCTACTACCCTAATTTTGAAACAAGCCTTATCTGGAATTTGAATCTCTACCGTATCCTGCATTAATAATTGTCCGTTTATCTTAATAACACTTGCTACTGGTGGGTTATTTGGACAATTGGCAACAGTGTATTGCAATTCTAATCTTACCTCCCCAATCTTTACACCAAATCTATATTCTTCTACACGTATACTAGCCACATACACTCCAGGGGCATTTGGATTGCATGAGATTTGACCGGTTGTGGGATTAATTGTGAGCGGAGCAGTACCTAAAATTGGTTTTGAATTATCGTAGCCATTTCTCCATACTGTATTGGAATACGGACCAGCAGTAGCGTTGTTCGACTGAGGATTATTTCTATCTAAATTGCCATTCATTGGTTCAATAAATGAATACCTCAGTTCATCTCCGTCATCATCTACAAAATCCATATTGTATGTGTATAAATTATTGGTACACATCAATGTATTAGGATTATTGGTATATCTAGGCGTGCTATTTTTTACCGTTCTTAAATTTGGTAGCTCTGCGTATAAAGTTAAGGAAGCAGATCCCGGATTGACAATATTTTCTATTATTCCATTTCTGCAACAACGCTGATAGCTCATGTAATACCCGTTATTGCTGTTGTAATTGTTATCGTTGAGGGTAATGTTCGACCTATAGGTACCAACATGCGTGCAACCCGTGGCAACACTTGCGCAATTATCTCCTGTAAATTTAAGTGTATCGTCGTTCACTCTGGAGAAATTTAATGAGAATTGCGCTTTTTTAATATGGGTATTCTTTTCAAAAATGCCCACTGTTATTGGATTATCAAAATACGCATCTGGGTTGCCATTTTCACAATCACGCAGCACCCGAACCGTTAATTGGTATGAACTTCCACTAATATGTTTCAACTCAATAATACCCCCAACAAGATGCGTTGCCTGCAGGCAATTAGGCAGAATGAGGAATAATAATATGCTTAAAATCTTATTCAAATTATATCAAACATAATGAATGTGGCTATCAAAAATAAGAAAATTTCTCTGAAATTGTTTTGATTACCTATTTTTGACACATGCCTGAATTAAACAAAAGTAAGTTTGAGAGCATCTTGCAGGTAAGGCCAGATGATATTGATATGAACCAACATGTTCATAGCAGCAAGTATATTGATTATGTATTGGCTGCTCGTTTCGACCAAATGAATAGATGCTATAAAATGCCTATTACAGAATTTACCAAACATGGTTATGGTTGGGTTGTAAAAAATACGTTCATAGAATACAAAAGACCTCTTGTTTTAGGAGATGAAATTTTGGTTCGAACCTATATTGATGAGATGCAAAAAGATGGAGTTAAGGTAAATTTTGAAATTTTAAAAAATGATACGCAAAAAGTGTCATGCATTGGATATTTTAATTATACCATGATAGACCTTAAAACAGCTCGAGCCACTAGTATACCAGAATGGATTATTGAGCGTTACAGCATTTAAAATAAAGTATAATTTTACAGCGTTGAAAAAAATTACTTCCTATTTATTCATTCTGTTTTTACTAGGCATATTGGTACAATCATGCCGCAAAAACGATATTTTTACCAAGGATGCGGTAAGCTTACAATTTTCAACGGATACCGTGTTTTTCGACACCCTATTCTCTAAACTTGGAAATAATCCCAACTCGCCCCGGAGCATCACTTTACAAGTGCGTGTTACCAACCCTTCTGCCAATGCGGTTAAAACCAATATTAGTTTGCTGGGTAATTTTTACGGTATTTTTAAGCTGAATGTGGATGGCAGAGCTGGAAGCGTATTTAACAACATTGAGATAAGAGGTAACGACAGTATCTATATTTTTGTTCAGGCTTATATAGACCCCGTTGGTAGCAACACACCTTTTATTGTTACTGATCAAATTTTGTTTGAAACCAATGGCAATAAGCAAGATGTTGATTTAGTGGCGTGGACGCAAGACGCCAATTACTTTCAAAATGAGGTATTAGATTGTAATAGTGGAAATTTGCTGTGGACCAGCGACAAACCTATCGTTATTTACGATTCAATATTAATTCCAAAAGGATGCACACTCACTGTAGAAGCGGGCACACAAATACACAACTATAACCGCTCGTGTATTCTAGTGCAAGGGACCTTAATTGTAAATGGAACCATAGAAAAACCAGTGGTATTTCAAGGAAGCAGACTAGACGATGATTACAAAGAATTCCCGGGGCAATGGATTGGAATTCGATTTTTACCAGGTAGCAGTGGAAATAGTATACAAGGTGCCATTATAAAAAATGGATATATTGGAATTGAAGTAGACTCTATGCCAAGTAGCGGCCAATACGGATTAACACTCAAATCTTCTATCATAAGAAACATGAGTGCCTGTGGCTTATTAAATTACTCGGCTAAAATTTATGCAGAAAACAACCTAGTTGCCAATACCGGATTATTTACATTTATTGGCGAACTGGGCGGAACCTACACCTTAATTCACAACACCTTCTCTTCGCAAAGTCAGGTTACCGGCAGAAAAGACCCAGGTTTTTATCTAAGTAACGCCCCAGGAAGGTCGGCCTCAGGTACCATTTTATATAGTTATCCACTGGTTATGCAGGTTCAAAATAATATCATTTATGGCAACCTCGACGACGAATTTTTTATTAATAATGATCCAAATGGGATTCCCATTAGTAACCCAATTTTACAAAACTGCCTGATTAAATCTAAAAATACCAGTTTAAATACCAATGGGAATATCTTGAACAAAGACCCTAAATTCATAAATGTATCAAAAGCAGATTTTGACTTAGAAGCAAATTCTCCATGCAGAAATGCGGGCACCAATGTGGGGATATTGTTAGATTTAAAAAATAGAAATAGGAACACTGCCGCACCCAGTATTGGCGCATATGAAGTACAGTAATCCACATAGCTAAAGTTTGGTTCGAACCAAAATAAATTGCAATTGAATTAAATTAAACTAGCTTTGTACCGCTTTAGGTTGATTGTGTATAAACCATACCACTTTCATTAAAAGGGAACTTAGGTGTAAATCCTAGACAGTACCCGCTGCTGTAAGCACCGAATGAGCAATCATTCATTTCTTTTTCGTACATGGCCACTTTTTATATGTATAAATGGGAAGGCAGAAAAAGAAGGTGTAAGTCAGAAGACCTGCCAAAGTAATTATTCAACAAGACTTTCGGGAAAAAGAGTCGGGGTGAACCAAATCTTGCTTGGCACTATTTGCTATACCTATTCTTTACCCGAAGTAAAAAAACAGTGTTTTGAAAAAGAACTTAGGTGTATTACTCTTTATGTGTGTATTGAGCATTGGATCATGGGCTGCCAAGCCTATAATTGGTGCACTTAATACAGCGAAAATAGATACCAATAAAGTCTTACAAATCATTCATATTTCTGGCACACGCTACCCTCAATTTTTTACTGGGAGCAAATTACTTCATATCGACTCAAACCAACTTAACTCCTTTCAGCAACAATCAATTGCTGGAACTTTGGCGTTTAAAAGTCCGATTTTTATAAAGTCGTACGGACCAGGGATGCTGGCCACACCAAGTTTTAGAGGTGGAAACGCGAACCACACTGCTATTATTTGGAATGGATTTAATTTACAAAGTCCAATGAACGGACAAGTAGACCTAAACAACATTCCTAGCTTTTTAATAGATAATATAGACATTCAATTTGGCAGTCAATCTGTTTTATTTGGTTCAGGAAATATTGGTGGCACTGTTCACTTAAACAACCAACTCAACCCATCAAGGGGTAAAGGCCTATCTGTTTTGTTGGGCACAGGAAGTTATGGTTCAAACACCGTGGGTATTAAATTTGGAATAGCTGGAAGCAAATGGCAAATGGAGCAAAAAATATTTTTAGAATATGCCAATAATAACTTTGCCTATAAAGCCATTGATGCAATGTATCCAAAATCAAGGCAAACTGTAGATCCAAATTCACTACCCACGCAATACACCACAAATGCGCAAAGAAAAAATGGGGCCTGGGTGCAAGCGTTTGCTTATACTATTTCACATAGGCAAAAACTGAATATCCGAACATGGCTGCAAAACCATGAAAGAAATATCCCACCCAGCTTAAATGGAGTTAACCTAAATACCCAGCAAAAAGACGAATCGGCAAGGGCTATGCTTGAGTATGCATATAAATATAAAGCCTATGAATTACAGGCAAGGTATGGGTATTTTATCGATGCACTAACTTTTAAAAATGATCAGACCCGAGAGAGTTATAGTTTGGCTAGTAGTCAGACTGCTTTTATAGACCAATTTTATTTGAAAGATAAATTCCAATGGCACGGAAGTGCCATGTTTCAAGAAAATAAAGCACAATTAAGAGGTGTCAATATGTTTTGGCAACAAGATAAAATAGCTCTATTTAGCAGTGTAAAAGTTCAACACTTTGACCAAAAATTAAAGCAGCAAATTTCGGTGCGCCAAGAATGGGTAGATGGTAAAGAGATACCAATCATGCCATCTTATGGAATAAGCTATAAACTATCTCCAAACTTTTATGTAGATGGAAATGTATCGCGCAATTACCGACTACCCACCTTCAATGATTTATATTGGCCCAATATGGGTAACCCAAACCTTCAGCCAGAATTTGGGTGGAATCAAGAGATCAGTATACACGGCTTTGAATCTAAAAACTTCAGAAACTTTAAAGGAGGCTATACGGGTAAAAGTGCGCTTGTTAGCGGAAATATTACCTATTTTAACAAACACATTCATAATTGGATTATTTGGGTGCCCGCAGGTGGTAACTTAAGCACACCCATGAATGTGTACAAAGTTTGGAGCAGAGGAATTGAATTATCTTGGCAGGTAAGACTCAGAAATAGAAAGAAAAGTGAAATCATATTCAGTGGCATGCATGATTATACCCAAACCACTAACCAAGCATCTGTGCTAATGAACGACGCCTCTCTAAACAAACAACTCATATACACACCTCGCATTAAACACCAAATGCAAATCCAATATATGCGAGGGACTTATGCCTTTCAGTACATCTATAATTATATAGGAACGCGCTTTGTAAGTTCAGACCATAGCAATTGGCTCATGCCATATAGCCTGCATGGATTAAATGTGAGCAAAAAATGGACTTGGTTCGGCAAGCATTGGCAAACCCAAATATTGATAAATAACCTCTTTAATACTTCTTACCAAATAATGGTGAACCAACCTATGCCATTGGTAAATTATCAACTAAGTCTAAATCTAAAACTTTAAACATTAAACAACATGAAAAAACTATTACAATTTACAGGAGTACTTCTCTTCTTACTACTAAGCAAAGTAGGCAAAGCACAAACAGTTGCCGGCTTTGAAAACATAAGCTTGGCACCCAACTCATTTTACAATGGAAGCGATTTTGCCGGCGGCACAAAAAGCGGTGATTTCTATTTTAGAAATAGCTACGATTCTTCATTTGGCGGCTTTTGGAGTGGCTTCTCCGTTTCAAACATGAAGGATGATAGCACCAAAGGTTTTATGAACCAATACAGTGCCATTACAGGTGGCGGATTTAACTCTACCAATTATGGCGTATTTTACGGAAAAGGAAACATTTTAGTAGAAGGAGATGCCAAAGGCAAACCAGTAAACGGTTTTTTTATTACTAATGGAACGTATGCCTACTACGATATGAAAGAAGGCAGCGCATTTACCAAAAAATTTGGAGGCACAAGTGGCAATGATCCAGACTTTTTTAAAGTAAGCATCAATGCATGGAAAAATAATGGAAACCGAGCCGATACAAGCCTAGATGTTTATTTAGCTGATTTTAGATTTAGCGATAATGCCAATGATTATATCTTAAATACTTGGAAATTTGTAGACTTAAATGCCTTTGGTGCAGTAGACAGTTTTAGTTTCAATTTTTACTCTTCAGATACCGGCCAATTTGGTATTAATACTCCCCTTTATTTTTGTATAGATAACTTTGGCTCCCATACCATAGGCATTGAAAAGGCAAACAATAACTTTGGCATAAGGATGTATCCAAATCCGGCACAAAATACTTTACACATTGCTTGTAATGAAAAAATTGAAGCCATAGAAATATTCAATTTAAACGGAGTACGTGTTTTACAAAGTGAAGATACCAACCTAACTATTGATGCATTAATACCAGGTATTTATATTGTTCACGTTCAACATGCTTTTGGCATCAGTCAGCAAAAATTAATTAAACAATAAATGCAAAACTTACCTGGCATTTTCACAAAAATAACACACATGAGATGGCTTATTGCTAGCCTTATTTTCATAGCTTCTTGCGATAAAACACCTGAGCAAATTACTATGGAAACACCGCAATTACCCGATAGTAATTTGGTAGGTATGTATATTGCCAATGAAGGAAATTTTAATTGGGGAAATGCCAGTTTAAGTTTTTACAATCCCATAACAGGTTTGGTTCAAACCGATATATATAAAGCCCACAATGGAAAAGGAGTTGGTGATGTACTGCAATCTATTTGTAGCTTTCAAGACAAACTCTATTTGGTAGTAAACAACTCACAAAAAATAAGCGTACTCAACGCAAAAACTTGGAAAGAAACACATACCATAACAGGCTTTAATTCGCCGAGATACCTATTGCCAATTAACGCACAAAAGGCATACGTAAGCGATTTATATGAAAATGCTGTTTACGTTCTGAACCTAAACACGCAGCAGATTAGCGGAAAAATTAGTTGTAGTGGTTGGACGGAAGAAATGACTTTGATAAACCATAAGGCCTTTGTATGTGGGGTTGAATCGCCCTATGTGTATGTTATCAATACAACTAGCGACCAATTGATAGATAGTATTTATATTGGATATGGTGCACAGTATATGCGACAAGATGTATTAAATAATATTTGGGTATTGAGCAATGGAAAAGCGCCTATTTTACCTAGCTTAACCAAGCTAAACAGTGCGGGTGAGCTTGAATTACAATTGTGGTTTAAACAAGGAGATACCCCGCGCAGGCTAGAGATGAACGATCAAAAAAATCGCTTGTTTTGGATTAACAAAGATGTATATACCATGCCTGTGAATGATACCGTTTTACCAACAAATGCGCTTATTCTAGCAGGTAATAAAAACTTTTATGCACTTGGATTTGAGCCGTATAATAAAGAAATTTTAGTGTCTGATGCCAAAGATTATGTGCAAAAAAGCGAAGTGTATCGCTTCAATTTATCGGGACAATTAATGGGGAGTTTTCATACCCAAATCAATACAGGAAATTTTTATGCAAGAACTAAATAAAAAAGAAAATAATCCAAGTACTAAAGTCAACTTGTCTAAAAACAATTTGGTAGCTGGCGAACATTATTATTTCGAAAATGGATATATGGTATTTACAGCAAACTATCATCTACAAAGGGGTTACTGCTGCAAAAATGGATGTAGGCATTGCCCTTATCCAAAAAACTAAAAAGCTTCAGAAATAGCTAAATATACGCCACGGATATTTTTTTCTCCAAAGCCAATATCCATGCGGGCATTTAAGTGTTCTTTTCGAATCAGTACACCCCTAAAACCAAATCCATAATTGGGCTTAATATGCCTACTTAATTCACTTAAATGTGAGCCCACATTTCCAAAGCCACCAAAAAAAGTCATCCCAAACGGGCCCCAAATAGATTTGCGCAATTCTGCTTGAAATGCAAAATAATGATCATCTCTATACCTACCATTGTAATAACCACGCATAATCATCTCATTGCCTATAGTTGGCATTTGTCTGAAAGGGACTAGGCCGCCATTATAACTTCCCAAAAATTGCGTAGCCAATACATCCTTTTTACCTAAAGGTACGTATTTTCTTAAATCAACTAGAACCGATTTAAAGCGATAGTTATTTAATTTAGCATGTACAAACATATGATTGCTTATTTCTAAATAAGCACCAGATCTCGGAAAAAATACATTGTCTCTATTGTCAAATGCAAGTGCTAATCCTGCCCCTAAAACCTCATACCCATTAATACCCGGAACCAAGCTCTGGGAAGTTTTATTTAGGTCTGAGAATTGAATATCAAAAAGGCGCTCATACATGAATTGCGGGCCAAAATACAAGTTTTTAAAAACCTGTTTAACAAAGCGCGCATTAAACCGATGCTGTTTAAAATGATAGGACTCCTTAGCAGATTCAAGTGCCGTATTTCCTATTCCCCAATAATATTCATTAAAATCATTGTAAACGTATTGTGCCTTTAGGTTGTAGCTATTCTGCTTAAAAAAAATATCTATATGAGGCCTAATATTAAACTGATTTAATTGGGTGTAGGAAGAATTTAATCGCAATGATGAGGGGCGAGTTATACTATCGTATGCTGTTTTAAATACATAACCAAAACTAGCGCCTAATTTTATACCCGTTTCAGGCGAAACAGCCCAAATGGGTATCACATAAAAATATTTATTTTTGGGTTTGGTGTCTGACCCCTCAATTAAAGTATACGCTTTGTCGACAAGAAGTTCTAACTTACTTCTTTCTTGCCCCCACGTAAAATTGAGGTAAAGCAAGAAAAAAGTAACTAAAGATAATCGTTTATATGTTACCTGAACATATTGCATTAAGGCAATAACCTTCCGTACATTCTTGGAAATGGAATACTTTCACGTACATGTGGTAATTTACAAATCCAAGTAACCAAACGCTCTAAACCTAAACCAAAACCAGCATGGGGAACAGTTCCATATCTTCTCAAATCTAAATACCATTCAAAGGCTTCCATTGGCAATTGATGTTCGTTTATTTTCTCAATAAGCAATTGCTCATTTGTTTCACGCTCACCACCACCAACAATTTCACCATATCCTTCTGGTGCTAATACATCCACACCTCTGGCAAATTTACTATTATTGGGATCGCGTTTTAAGTAGAACGCTTTCACTTCATGTGGCCAATTATACACCATAATTGGCACATCAAACAAACGCGTAATTACGGTTTCATCACTGCCACCCAAATCGTTGCCATATTCAAAATTACGCGCACTGTTTAACCACTGCGGAATGTTTCTTTCTTGCTCTTGCAAATCGCCAAGCTCTTGCTTTAGCTTATCAATCTGCGCTTGATTAAAACCAATTTCACCCTTTTTCATACCAGGTGTTTTAATCTTATTTTCGCGCTCAGCAATTTCGGTCTGAACCAAACCTATGCGCGCTTGAACTGCTTTTAATTCATTCTCGAGTGAAACAATAGCATTTTGGCCGTTTACATCTTGTTCCCCTTTGATAATACGAACGGCTTCATCATAAGTTAAACGCGGAAATGGCTTAACAATATTCTTTAAAATCTCGGTATCTCTTCCAATGATGGCTAATTCCTTTTCACAAGTCTGTAATACAGAACTTACCACACTGCGCAAGAAATCTTCGATTAAATCCATGTTATCAAAAATATCATAGAAAGCCATTTCTGGTTCAATCATCCAAAACTCACTCAAATGCCTACGCGTTTTAGATTTCTCGGCACGGAAAGTTGGGCCAAATGTATAAATCTTACCTAAAGTCATAGCCATAGCCTCACCATACAGCTGGCCACTCTGACTCAAATAAGCTGGATCTCCGTAAAAGTCGGTTTCAAATAAGTTACTTGTACCCTCACAGGCATTGCCCGTAAAGAGCGGCGCATCCATTTGCACAAATCCTTTTGATTGAAAGAATTCATGAATAGAGAAAATAATCTTGTTACGAATACGCATGATAGCCCATTGACGCTGACTACGTAGCCAAAGGTGACGTTTATCCATTAAGAAGTCTACGCCATGCTCTTTTTTTGCTATTGGATAATCAACCGATTCACCAATGATTTGAAGCGCATTTACCTGCAATTCAAATCCGCCCATTTGGCGCTCGTCTTTTACCACCAAACCTGTTAACGAAACAGAAGCTTCTAAAGTAATTTTGCGGGCCTCTTCAAAAAGTGCTTCTCCAACGGTATCTAAGCTAATAACACACTGGCACCAGCCGGTACCATCGCGTAAAACAACAAAAACCAAACCTTTACTTTCACGTTTGTTGCTGGCCCATCCTAATAATGTAAGCTCCTGACCTTCAAAACTTGCAAGGTCTTTAATTAAATATTTTTGCACGGTAAATTTTTTTACTTTTAAAAATAAGATGCGAAAATAGCCATAAGATGCCGCAACACAAAGTTAAAAAAGAAAAGCAAAGGGAAGAAATTAGCAGTGCAGTAGCAGCTTAAGTCCAGAAAAAACAATAAAAAAGATAAATTATCCCCGAAAATCGGAAGTAGCGCTTCCGATTTTCGGGGATAATTTATTTTATACTAATGGTTTTTGAAAGCCAATTTCCTTGTATCTGCAGTTTTAATATATACATTCCTTCGAGCAATTCTTGCACATCAATGCCATCACTAGAAACAACATTGCCTTGCTTTACTTTTGCACCTTGTAAGTTATAGATTTCGAAGCGAATATTTGTTTCATTAGATAAGCCTTTTAACCAAATATAATTGCTTGCTGGGTTTGGATAAACTACAAAATCATTCAACTTATTTTCTTTTAAACGGGTAGTTGGGTTTAATGAATTTACATACGACTCAAACACTCCAGAACCATAAGTAGACACCACCATTCTGCCATCTGTGGTTCTATGATGCATCATGGTTACGGGCTGCATACCAATGGCTGACGCGCCTTGGCGCGTCCATACGGTTTGCATGCCATCTATCTTTTTAGTGGCATATAAACCTGTGCTTGTACCTACAAAATACAACAAACTATCTTGGGTTGGTGCTATGGTAAACCAACGGCAACTCGGTCCGTTACCACCGCCAGTAGATGTTTGTTCTAAGTTACCACCAATAGGCTGCCAAGTGGCTCCAGCATTTTTGGTTTCAAATAAACTGTGCACACCATAATTGGTAAATACTACAAACATGCGCAATGAATCTGTTGGATCTTGTGCAATACAATGCAAATAAGCACTTGGAAAATTACTGCCGCTAATTAACTCGGGAATACTGTTAATATTGGATGCATTTCTTAGCCTATATAATCTGCCTCTACGCGTACCATAATACAATACATCTACTTGTGATTTGGAACTAAAAATGGAGGTTATTTCATCACCCGCTACTGTTAGCTGGGTATTGCTTAACGCTGTCCAATTAATAGCACTGGCATTGCTGTCTAGCTTGCTTTTTAATGGAATAGCAGTAACATCGCTATTGCGCCAAATTACAGTTTGAGCAGGTGTATACAGCACCTTAAAATCATTTGCATCTGGTGTAAAGGGATTAATAAACTCATAAATGTTTTTATCTACTCCTTTTGGGTCAATCCGCGTATATTGAGTGGCCTTGCCATTTGCATCCAAAATCATCCTTTGCATTCTACCCTGTTGAATAGATAAATATACCTCACCTCCACCTGGCTTAACAAAACAATACGAACCATCATAACTTAAAGGCATATACCATTCTTTTTTGGCATCTGGCGCTAAACATGCATAGGTGCCATTGTCTTGTGTACCACCCACCGTAAACTTACTCGTGCTTGCTGCATCTTGGGTAATGGTATAAAATTGAGTAGTTACATAGCCATTGTTTAAATACTGCCAACTTACATTGTTTTCCATACAATTTTGGGTAAGTGATAAGCCCCCATCGTGAATTGAAATCATCTTAGTAAAATTGTTGGGATAAAATATTACCCCATGACAATCGGGATGATGATTGGGGTATAATTGAAAATCGGGTAAGGTGGTTCCAATACCATATCCACCCATCATTACCGTATTGTTTTTTGTGCTGAACCCATCTGTAGAGCGATATAAATTGGTTCCACTTAAGAAAACGGTATTGGCATCATCTGGCTTTACTGTTACTTCCAAGCAATATCCTCCTTGAGAAATATAGCTGCCAAAAATCTCATTGTTAACCGGAATATTAGCCGACCTATCACTCCAAGTTCCGCCAGCTCCGCTGCCATCTCCACCTACATAGGTGTACTTCCATAAACTATTGTATTCGCTTCTACCTTCAAAATTTTTACTCTCCTTCCCACTGCCAGGGGTATGCGCTATAAAATACACTTGGTTTTCATCTGATGGTGAAAGGCCAATGGCAATTCTATCCCAGGTGGATTGAAAACTATCTGGCGATATATTCGTCCAACTTTTTCCATTATCTGCAGAACGCCAAACACCTTGATGCTGCCCACCACCAGAAAGCGTGGCATATACAATGCCTTTTGGCGAAACAGCCACATCTGTAAAGTAACTATAACTGCTTGCTTGCGAATTTCCACCTCTTACTTTTACCCAAGTGGTTCCCCCATTGATGCTTCTAAAAATGCCATCAAAATTGGCTGCAAACACTACATCAATACTATCTATTGTTGGGTTCAGGGCCAGTCTGTGTATAACCGACCAAGCACCAGATAAGCCACCTAAACCGCTACTTACATTTCCTGCTTTTACCCAAGTATCGCCACCATCAGTAGATTTGTAAACTCCACTGCCATTATAAAACGCACCGGGCAAACTGCCACCATATAATTCGCCTGTTGAGGCATACCAAGTTCTTTCTTTTCCTTTTCTTTTGTCTTGAACCAAACTGGTAATATTGGCTGTTGGGGCATCTTTCATTTGGGTTGTATACCAACTGATACCCCCATTGGTACTGCGCCAAATTCCGCCAGTAGCGGCTCCCGCCAACAATACATTTTGATCTAATACATCTATGGCTAAAGCGCGGGTTCTGCCACCCACATTGTACGGACCAATAGACTGCCAAGTAGCAAATTTATTTTGAGCAAAATCTACAGGTAAGGTATTGGCATAAGCCAATTCTAAAGCGCGGATATTTGGCGGAATGGTTCCCAATGAAGGATCGGCATACATTTTTACCATGGCCTTTAAACGTGCCTTTAAATTCATCGTCATACCATCTATGGCATACGATGACCTCGAAAAAAAGGTTTGGTTCAGCCCGAAAAAGAAAACGAGTAATACAGCAGAAACTGATATAATTTTTTTTAGCATTGCCTTATATTTTACTCAAAAATACACAAATAAGGCAAATACGTATTAATTATCGTAAGCCAAATATGGAGCAAGCCATTTTTCTATGTATTCTACAGATTCTCCTTTTCTGCTGGCATAATCTAGCACTTGATCTTTATCTATTTTACCAACGGCAAAATATTTGCTTTCTGGATGGGCAAAATAAAAACCACTAACTGCTGCAGTTGGGTACATGGCGTAGTTTTCTGTGAGGGTAATGCTAGTCTCTTTTTCGGCTTGCAACAAATCAAATAACTTGCGCTTTTCGGTATGGTCTGGACAAGCAGGGTAACCCGGTGCTGGACGAATACTAATGTAATTTTCGTGGATGATTTCATCATTTGTAAGCTGTTCGTTTTCCACAAATCCCCAATATTTGGTTCGAACCAACTCATGCATTTTCTCTGCCATGGCTTCTGCCAATCTATCTGCAATGGCTTTAATCATGATGCTATTATAATCATCATGATCGGCCTCATATTTCTCAATAAGCGGCTCAATGCCTATACCCGCTGTAACTGCAAAAAAACCAAGATAATCTTTTTTAGCAGTTTCTCTTGGCGCTATAAAATCTGCTAGACATAAATAAGGTAAATTGGCCGCTTTTTCATTTTGCTGGCGTAAGAAATGGAAAGTTTGCTCACCGCTTGGGGTTTGTATAACAACATCATCTCCTACCGAATTGGCTTCATAAAAACCAATCACGGCGCGCGCTTCCAATAACTTATTGGCAATAACCTCATCTAACATTTTATTGGCATCATCAAATAGTTTTTTGGCTTCAAGGCCAACTATTTTATCATCAAAAATACGCGGATATTTTCCTACCAATTCCCAAGTGAGGAAGAAGGGTGTCCAATCTATTCGTTCTCTTAATTCAGCCAATGAAAAATCAATAAAGGTTTTATTTCCTAAGAAAGTAGGCGCTACAATTTCGTCATAAGAAAGTGCCATTTTCTTTTCGCGCGCAGCAGCTAAGCCTACGAAATTCTTGTCTTTCTTTCTGTTTTTATAGTCTATTCTAAACTGTGCATACTCTTCTTTAATGCGCTGAGTAGTGCCTTCTATCTGGTCTTTACTAATTAAACTCTGCGCAACAGGAACGCTTTTGCTGGCATCTAATACATGCACTACTGGTCCGCTATACACAGGGTCTATCTTCACAGCAGTATGCGCCCTAGACGTGGTAGCACCACCAATCAACAATGGAATTTTCATTCCCAAACGTTCCATTTCTTTGGCCACATGCACCATTTCATCTAGGCTTGGCGTAATTAAACCACTTAAGCCAATTACATCTACTTTTTCTTTTATAGCCGTTTCTAATATCTTTTCTGCCGGCACCATTACCCCAATATCAATGATCTCAAAATTATTACAAGCCATTACTACACCCACAATATTTTTTCCAATATCGTGCACGTCACCTTTTACAGTAGCCATTAAAATTTTGCCTTGCGAGGTACTGGTATCGCCACTCAATTTCTTCTCGGCATCCATGTAAGGCAGCAAATAAGCCACTGCCTTTTTCATTACCCTTGCACTCTTAACCACCTGCGGCAAGAACATTTTGCCTGAACCAAATAAGTCGCCCACGATATTCATTCCCGCCATTAACGGACCTTCAATTACTTCTAGAGGTTTATTAAATTGCAAGCGCGCTTCTTCGGTATCTTCATCAATAAATTCTACAATACCTTTTACCAAGGCATGGCTCAACCTATCGGCAACTGGGGCATTTCGCCACTCTAAATCGAGCACTTTTTCTTTGCCTTTACCTTTAACTTTCTCGGCATATTCTAATAACCTTTCTGTGGCATCATCTCTTCTATTTAAGAGCACATCTTCTACCATTTCTAGTAGTTCTTTGTCTATTTGATTGTATACCTCTAGCTGACTAGGATTCACAATTCCCATGGTCATACCGTTCTGTATGCCATGGTATAAAAATGCACTATGCATGGCTTCGCGCACTTTATCGTTTCCTCTAAACGAGAACGACACATTACTTACGCCTCCACTAATTTTTGCACCAGGTAAATTGTCTACTATCCATTTACTTCCCCTAAAAAAATCGATGGCATTATTGCGGTGCTCTTCCATACCGGTTGCTACCGGAAAAATATTAGGGTCGAAAATAATATCGCCAGCCGGAAAATGTACTTTTTCAGTTAATATTCGGTATGCACGTTCGGCAATTTCTATGCGTCGTTCAAAGTTATCGGCCTGACCCAATTCATCGAACAACATCACAATTACGGCAGCACCAAAACGCTTTACTGTTTTGGCTTGGCGCACAAATTCTTCCTCACCCCCTTTAAGCGAAATAGAATTTACTACACACTTGCCTTGTACGCATTTTAATCCGGCCTCAATTATTTCCCATTTAGACGAATCTATCATAATAGGCACGCGTGAAATATCGGGCTCAGAAGCAATCAATTTGAGGAAACGTTCCATGGCTTCTACACCATCAATCATTCCCTCATCCATGTTAATATCAATTATCTGCGCACCACCTTCTACTTGCTCTCTGGCCACAGCCAAAGCAGCATCAAAATTTCCTTCACGTATTAATCGCAAAAACATCTTAGAACCCGTAACATTGGTGCGTTCACCTACGTTTACAAAGTTGGTATCTTTGGTAATTACAAGGGGCTCGAGTCCGCTTAATCTTAATGTATAATCTTTGTTCATTGTTTGTATTTTTTGTCGATAGACCATGGACCATAGACCATGGCTAAATTTTTACTTGTTTAATGTTATTCTTAATGATTGTAACATTTTAATTAAAACCTCACAATCTTCATATATTTTATCAAAATCCTCTTTACTAATAATCTCTCTTGTTTTGGCAATATGTATGCAACAAACAACTTCTATAGCAGACCTAATGGCATATCCAACAAATTTTGAAAACTCAGGGTTTGATTGTCCTTGCGACCCTTCTGCAATATTTAAAGCGATAGAATCTGAGGCTCTTTTAATTTGAGAGCTTAGCACATAGACTTCATCTTTGGGAAATTTCTTTACCACAAAATCAATAAAACCAATTAATTCAATTGACTTTCTCCAAACCGCTAAATTTTCAAATTTAAACATACCTTCACTATGGACTATGGTCTATGGACTATGGACATTATGCTAATGGCTTCCTTGGTTCATACCTAGCAGCCATTTCTGCTATGGCTTGGATGTGATCTGGGGTGGTGCCGCAGCAACCACCGAGGATATTTACCAAGCCTTCTTTGCAAAACTCTTCTACTTGCTTGGCCATGGCTGCCGGAGATTCATCGTATTCGCCAAACTCATTGGGTAAGCCAGCATTTGGGTAAGCGCTTACAAAGAATGGTGCATTGGCATTTAATACTTGCAAATATGGGCGCAGGGCGCTGGCACCAAGGGCGCAATTAAGGCCAATACTCAGCAATGGCATGTGCTGCATGCTAATTAAAAAGGCTTCGGTAGTCTGACCCGATAAGGTTCTTCCTGAGGCGTCTGTAATGGTGCCAGATATCATGATGGGATATTGCTTACCTAACTCTTCAAACAATTCATCAACGGCAAACAATGCAGCTTTTGCATTTAGTGTATCAAAAATAGTTTCAATCAAAATAATATCTACCCCACCTTCAATAAGCTTTCTGGCTTGTTGTTTGTATGCCACCACCAACTCATCAAAAGTAACTGCCCTAAAGCCTGGGTCGTTTACATCCGGACTAATAGACAAAGTTCGGTTGGTTGGACCCATAGCACCTGCCACAAAACGTGGTTTGGCAGGATTAAGTGCTGTTACCTCATCGGCCACCTCACGGGCAATTTTGGCACTTTCATAGTTTATTAAATCTACCCATTCCTGACCCAAATCATAGTCGGCCTGAGCAATGGTGGTACCACTAAACGTATTGGTTTCAATGATATCGGCACCCGCATCAAAATATTGACGGTGGATGGCTTTAATTACATCTGGCCTGGTAAAACTTAGCAAATCATTATTACCCTTTAGTGGGCGTTGATGATTAACCAAAGCTTCATTCCTAAAGTCTTTCTCTTCCAGCTTATACCGCTGAATCATGGTACCCATAGCACCATCTAAAATGAGAATGCGTTGTTTTAATATTTCGTTTATATTCATGTTTGGGTCTATAGTCCATAGTCGATAGACCATAGCAAAAGCTAGGATCGGCCAAAAACTATGGACTATGGACCATGGTCTATGGACTTTTCTCAGAAAGTTGTTGCTGTTGTGTTTGATTGGGTTTTGGGACCATCATTCACTTATCAGCATTCGGTGGAGAACCTCCGAAATAGGTATTGGCACTACGGCTGTGGCCGACTTGCCAAGACATCATAGGGCCTATTCCCTCCGTCTTTCTGGATAAGTGCTGCGAATATATTGATATTGTGTGGTTTTATGCAAGTTTTTTGTTTGAGAAAAACTGTCGATAGTCGATAGACCAAGGTCCATAGCAGGAACATAAAAACCTTATACATAACACTAAAACCAACAATAATTCAGCGCTTTAGCGGTAAATCAAAATATTATACTTAGCTTTGCGCCTCAATTTTAATAAAGTACTTTGAAAAATTTTAGTGAACTAGGCGTAGAGCAGTCCCTCTTGAATGCGATTCAAGAACTGGGTTTCGAGAACCCAACGCCTATACAGGAGCAGACGATCCCTGTATTTTTAGAAACCGAACGCGACATTCTTGGTTTAGCTCAGACGGGCACCGGAAAAACAGCGGCATTTGGATTACCAATCTTGCAGTTAATTGACCCTGCAGCAAGACACATCCAATCTTTGGTTATTTGTCCAACCCGCGAACTTTGTATGCAAATTTCGCGCGATTTAGCTAGTTATAGCAAACAAAAAAGAGGCATTAATATAGTTGCCGTTTATGGAGGAGCCAGTATTGAAGGCCAAATTAGAGACATTAAACGTGGAGCGCACATCATTGTAGCAACCCCTGGGCGTTTGATGGATTTAATGAAACGCAAAGCCATCAACATTAACGAGGTAAATTTTGTTGTGCTTGATGAAGCTGATGAAATGCTTAACATGGGCTTTGAAGAAGATGTAGAATACATTTTAGGACATACACCTGCTGAAAAAAGAGTTTGTTTATTTAGTGCAACCATGCCTAAAGCCATTCGTAATATCGGTAACAGATACATGAATGAGCCAGTTGAAATTAGTGTAGGAAAATCTAATTCTGGCAATGTAAATATTACCCACCAATACGCGGTAGTGCATGCCAAAGACAAATACGCTGCCTTAAAGCGCTATGTTGATTTTAATTCGGAAGATATTTATGCTATCATTTTCTGTACCACCCGTATGGAAACGCAAGATATCAGTGATAAACTTATTAAAGATGGCTACAATGCAGATTGTTTGCACGGAGATTTGAGTCAGGCACAACGCGAGAAAGTAATGAGCCGCTTCCGTCACCATGCTATTAAAATATTATTGGCAACCGACGTGGCAGCGAGAGGTATTGATGTAAGCGGATTAACTCATGTTATTCATTACCATTTACCTGATGATATTGAAAACTACACACACCGCTCGGGTAGAACTGGTCGTGCAGGTAAATTAGGTGTATCTTTCACTTTATTGCACATGCGCGAAGGCGGCAGGTTAAAAGACATTGAACGCATTAGCAATATCAAATTTGAAAAAGTTTTGATTCCAAGTGCACAAGATGTTCGTGATAAAAAATTGTTGGCTTTCACAGATACCATTATCAATACTGAAGTTGAAGAAGGTGTATTTGATGCGCATGTAATGAAAGGAATTGAGAGTCTCATGACACTTGAAAAAGAAGAGTTATTGAAAAAATTCTTATCACTAGAATTACGCAGATTCTCTGTAGATTTTGCCAATGCACCAGATTTAAATATTAATCCAAATGACAGAGGCGGTGCTAGAGAAGGCGGAAGAGAAAGAGGTGAAAGAGGCGGTAGAAGTGGCGAAAAGCGCATTTTTGTTAGTTTAGGTAAAAAAGATGGTTTCGATATCCGCAGTTTTAAAGACTGGGTTGCCGCTTCAGCTAATTTATCTTGGCAAGATTTACATGTGGATGTAAGTGGTGTATACAGTTTTGTAGATGCCAAAGAAAATCATGTAGATGCCATTATTAAATCGTTAAATGGTATTACCTACAATGATCGTCCGGTGCGCGCAGAGGTAAGTGGCGACAGACGTGGTGGTTCTGGTGGTGGTGAACGCAGATCATTTGGCGGCAACAGAAGCGGCGGCGGAGAGCGCTCATACGGAGGCGAGAGAAGATCTGGTGGCGAACGTTCTTATGGAGGAGAAAGAAGAGTGAGAGAAGGAGAAAGAGAAAGAGGCGGTAGATCAGATGCTCCTCGTTCTGAAGGTAGATTTAGTGGCGGTAGAAGAAGTGAAGGAAGAAGCAGCGGAGAGGGAAGACCGAGACGTAGACAAGATTGACTGGAGTTGATTAAAGAATAATTTAGTCGATAGTCCATGGTCCATAGACCATAGCACTTTAGATTCAAAATAATATCATAAATTTAAAAGAGAGTGTACCCTTGCGGTATGCTCTCTTTTTGTTTTGTATACAAGATAATTATTTTGATTTTATAGATTAATTCGTTTCCAAAAACATTAATTTGCGAGGGAAAATAGACCATAGACCATAGACCATAGACGATGGATTATGTATTATAGTTAAGGGTTCCTATATGAGTGTATTAAAATAAAAGAAAAAAATAACCTTTGAAGTAGAAATAAAAGCTATGGACTATGGTCTATGGTCTATCGACTTTATACTTCAAAAAGCAAAATTATGATTACAGAACAAAGTTTATGGGAAGCATTGGAAACCGTGATGGATCCGGAGATACCAACCATTTCGATGGTAGATATGGGAATTATTACGGGGATAAAAATGAGCACCGATCAAAGCAAGGCCTTTGTGGAAATGACACCCACGTTTTCTGGCTGCCCTGCTATTAAAGCTATGGAGCAAATGGTGCATGATAGGCTTATAGAAATTGGCGTGAAAGAGGTAGAAGTGCGCACCACTTTTAACAAACCTTGGAACAGCAATCTTATCACAGAGCGCGGCAGGCAACATCTAAAAAAACATGGTTTAGCGCCTCCACCCAAACACCAAGGTGAAATTACACAAGAGTTGTTGGAGCATATTGAATGTCCGTTTTGTGGCAGCAAAAACGTTGATATGAAAACGCCATTCGGACCAACACTATGCCGCAGTTTGCATTACTGCAACAACTGTTTGCAAGCGTTTGAGCAGTTTAAGCCGGTGAATAATGAAACTAAAGATTAGTATCATTTCATCACTCATTAGCTTATTGGCTTTAAGCTTAGTTTTATCTGTAAATCAAATGGCTTTTTCTGCTATTTTTTTAAACAATAGTTGGACAAACATAGCCTATTTACTTACCGAATCTGCAGGAATTAATGGCACCTTACTAGGTATTTTTATAGCATCCTTTTTGTACACCATTAATGAAATTGGCTACAGAAAAAAAATACTTGTTTTTAGTAAAGCCATACTGGGACTAATCTTAATTATTAGCCTGTTCGCAGCTATAAACGAACACCTAACCAAACCGTATTTTAAGTATCAAAGACCTAGTCATGTTTACCTTTTAAATAAGTTAAACATGCAAACAAAACTCGATTCAATATATCAATTGAGTGCTGAAGAAAGAGAAAATTGGTTCAGACAGCATACAACTAAAGAAGCTAAAATCTTTACTGAAATTAAACCCACCATTTTAGAACATTGGCTGCAGGAAGCGGGATATTCATTTCCAAGTGGACATACCTTTAATGCTTTTTTATTGGCTTGCATTTTTTCTTTTGGCATTGCAAATAACAGCAAAAGCAAAGGTTTACAAAACGCATCAATATTACCATTTATTTGGGCAACAGGTGTTGGTATATCTCGTGTGGCCATTGGAGCTCACAATATAGTTGATGTGCTAACAGGGGCCACACTTGGCATACTTATTGGCAACTTACTTTTATATGTAGATTACACACGAAATTGGATTACACATAAGAAATTATAATCATGAAAATACTATACGGCGTGCCTGGTGAAGGCATGGGACATGCAACGCGAAGCAAGGTAATAATTAGCTATTTATTAAGTCAGCAACACGATGTGCGCGTGGTAGCTAGTCATAGGGCCTTTACCTTTTTAAACCAAGAGTTTCCGGGCAGAGTTACAGAAATTAAAGGCCTCCATTTTGCGTATAAAAATGCCAAAATTTCTAAAGGTGGCACTTTTTTGCTGAACCTAAAATCTGCCGGCAAAAACTTAGTTCATAATTATATTAAAAAACTAGAAATTGAACACACGTTTAAAGCAGATTTAGTGATAAGCGATTTTGAAAGTTTTGCATTTGTATATGCAAAAATACACCAGCTACCCATTATTAGCATAGATAATATGCAGGTAATGAACAGGTGTAAACTAAACATTGCTATTGCCAAAGAAGAACAAGGGAATTTTACTTTGGCTAAACAAATTGTTAAAGCCAAAGTGCCAAACTGCAATCAATATCTCATAAGTAGTTTTTTTGAGGCAGAAATCACCAAGAAAAACACACAACTTGTGCCTCCCATCATTCGTGAGGCCATCATCCAAGCTAGCTGCAGCGAAGGGAATCATATACTTATGTATCAAACCTCTAGTAGTCTTAAGAATGTGCAAGAAACTTTGGCAAAATTACCGCACGAAAATTTTGTTGTGTATGGAATGAACCAAAATTATACAGCAGGAAATGTGCAATTTAAACCTTTCAGTGAGCAAGAATTTATTGCTGATTTTGAAAGTGCTAAAGCCGTTATTGCTAATGGTGGTTTCTCGTTTTTAAGTGAAGCAGTTTACCTAAAAAAACCTATTTATTCTTTCCCCATTGCTGGGCAGTTTGAGCAATATATGAACGCTGCATACATAGAAAAATTAGGCTACGGAAGACATTTTAACAGCTTAGGTTCAGACCAAATAAAAGCCTTTTTATATGAGTTACCTCATTTTAAAAAGCAACTTGCCCAATACCAACAAAACGGCAATGAAAAACTTTTCGAAACCTTAAATTTACTTTTAGGTAGCATTGTCTGAACCCAAAAATGGGCTAAATTTGCCAAATGTTTGAAAACGCAGGAAGAACAGAAATAAGTAGTTTGGGCGAATTTGGATTAATTACACACCTGAGCAAGAACTTTACTATCCAGAATAATACTCAGTTGGGCATTGGCGATGATGCCGCAGTAATTGAACCAACCCAAGGCCTACACACCCTAGTAAGCACAGATCTTTTAGTGGAAGGTGTGCATTTTGACCTTAGCTATTTCCCCATGAAACATTTGGGCTATAAAGCCGTAATAGCTAACCTCAGCGACATTTATGCTATGAATGGAAAACCAAAGCAAATCACGGTTTCTTTGGCCTTATCAAGCAGGTTTTCGTTGGAAGCAGTAGAAGAATTATACGCAGGTATTCAGTTGGCGTGCGAGCGGTACCAAGTAGATTTAATTGGCGGAGATACCAGCACCTCTAAGCAAGGTTTAATGATTAGCATTACCGCTATTGGCGAGGCAAATCCAACAGAAATTACCTATCGCAGTGGTGCAAAAGTGAACGATTTACTGGTAGTTACTGGCGATTTGGGTGGAGCCTATTGCGGATACCAATTGTTAGAAAGAGAAAAAAGAGTGTATTTAGATAATCCTTCGGTTCAGCCCGACTTAGCCGGATTTGATTATATAATAGAACGCCAACTCAAACCAGAAGCAAGAAAAGATATTTACGAATTATTGAAAACCTTACAGATTAAACCAAGTGCCATGATAGATATTAGCGATGGCCTCGCTAGTGAATGTTTTCATTTGGGGAAAGCCTCTAATGTGGGTTTTAACTTATACGAAGAAAAAATTCCAATTGACCCCACTACCTATAATTTTGCACGTGAATTAGACTTAGATCCAACACTCTGCGCATTGAGCGGTGGCGAAGACTATGAATTATTGCTAACCATTTCGCAGAACGATTATAAAAAACTTGAAAATCACCCAGATTTTACCATTATTGGATATGCATCAGAAGCTGCTGAAGGCATGCATTTAATTACTAAAAGCGGAAATAAACATGCACTTAAAGCCCAAGGTTGGACAGCCTTTTAGGATTTTCTCTAAAAAACAATTAGCTTGCAAAGCTATGGCAAAGCAGCTGTTTATATTCTTATTTGTTTGCTTTTCAGCAAGTTTAACTGCACAAGTGCTACCTACTTTTGGAAATTCTAGAACGGGTGGCAGTGGAATGCAATTTCTAAAAATCCCTAATGATGCCCGAAGCACCGCCATGTCTGGCGCAGTGGTTGGCATTACCAATGACGCTTCTGCCATGTTTTGGAATCCAGCAGGTATTACCAAAGTAGATACTGGCCGGTTTAATTTGCAAGTTGCCAATACCCGATACTATGCCAATGCCAGAGGAAACGCTTTTGGAATGGTATACAGGCCTGGCAAATATCGCTACTTTGGTTTTCAAGCTCAATCGCTAAACTATGGCGATATGGAAGAAACTACAGAATGGCAACCTTATGGTACAGGTAGGAATGTGTTGGTTAGTAATGTGTTGTTGGGACTAACCTATGCACAGGTATTAACAGATAATTTTAGCTTTGGAGTTAATGCAAAATGGGCACATGAAGGTATAGCAGATGTACGAATAAACAATATATTATTTGATCTAGGTCTGATTTATAATATTGGTTTAATGCATAGCCGTTTTGGAGTCTCGTTCAGTAATTTTGGCGTGAACGTTGCACCAAGTGGAACCTTGAGTTTATTAAAATTAACAGGTGAACAACAAGTTCAAAGCTTCTCTTCTATTTCGGTGCCTAGCGCATTTAGAATTGGTGGCGCTTTCGACCCTATCCATACACCATCTCATATGCTTACAGTGGCTGCTCAACTCAATCACCCTACAGATAATAATGAAAGCCTTGCTATTGGATCAGAATATGGATATAAAAATCTATTGTTTTTGAGAAGTGGCTATGAGGTAGGTAGCGATGAGGCACTCAGAGCGCCAACTGCTGGACTTGGACTAGCATTGAACCGGAATTTTGGTAGCTTCCGCTTCGATTATGGATTTAGCAGCAAAACAAGATTAGGAAACCTTCACAGAATTACATTATCCGTATGCATCAGATAAAATATACCTTATTGGCGGTTTTAGTTGGCCTACTTACGCTATCAATTAGCTCTTGCTCGCTTATTGGCAATAAAAAAAACAGTACCGTTGATGATGTTTTTAAGCAAGGGGCTATTGATCCAAATTTAGTTCCAAATAATGTTAGTTATGTTCCTATTTACCCATTTATAAATAATGTAAATAAGCCATTAGATGTTTTTGTAGGGTATGATGAATTTACTTATGTAGTGGTAGATAATGATGAAAACATACTAGAAGATAATGAGGTATTCATGTTTGATCAAAAAGCGCAATTGGTTTACAGAATAACCATTCCGGGAGCTACAGATATTACTCAAGACCGCAGATTACATACCTATATTGCAGGAAGATTTTTTACAGATGCCAGCAAAACTACACACCTTGCTGCTGTGTATCATTTAAAAAATTTAGCATCAGGTAAGCCCGAATTTTTAGATACGCTTAAACATTATATCTGCGATGAAAGTAGAAATAATACTGCCTATAGAGGTGCTGATGATGTAGCAGTTAAATTTACTGGACTTGCAACTTTATTTGACAATACACTTTATGTGGCACGTAGTGGACCAAGAAACGAACTGGGAGGAATTGCTCGACCAGATAATGGTGTATTGGTTTTTAACGCAGCGGGGCAAAATATTGGATTTACTTCACAACTTACGCCGAACCAATCGAGTTTAAAATCAAGCGTAGGTATCAGCGGAATTGCCACCTTGGCGGCACCACCTCAACGCGTATCTGGGATAAGTACCTCCAAAAATATGTTTATTTGCCTCGGCGATCAAAGTCAGAATTTAGAATATAGAGCATTGAGCATTGTTTCAAGTGAAGACCCAGACCAAGGAACAGTATACGGAGAAAACGGTGCATTTTTGAATTTTGATTTTAGCAAGGCAAACAGATTTATGTACGAAAGCTTTAGGTTCCTACAACCCGAAGATATCTTTGCTGCCCCCGATGCTTCTGGCTATATATTTATTACAGATAGCAAAAAAGACTCAGTGTTCGTTTTTAGTAACAATGGCTTTGAAGGCGTAAATCCTCCCGCTAATAGTCCAACCAAAAAACAAATCATTGTATCTTTTGGCGGAAGTGGGGAAAATGGAAATGGAAGTGGCCCTTTTAACTTAATAGATCCGAGCGGAATATGCTACAATAGCAGAACCATTTTTGTTTGCGATAAAGGAAATAACCGAGTATGTAGGTATAGATTAAATACAGACTTACAATAGGTTCGAACCAAAACTTTTTGATTGTAAAAAGGGTTACTTATACTAGAACATGTTTGTGTTCTAAATTAAAATAGAAATAAAATGAATATAGGAATAGTATGCTACCCTACCTACGGCGGAAGCGGCGTTGTGGCAACAGAACTGGGAAAAGCATTGGCCTTACGTGGACATAAAGTGCACTTTATTACCTATAAACAGCCTGCTAGATTAGACTTCTTCACTGAAAATACGTTTTATCATGAGGTGTATGTTAGCAATTACCCATTATTCGATTTTCCACCCTACGAAACCGCATTAATAAGCCATTTAGTAGATGTAGTGAAATTTGAAAAATTAGATATACTGCATGTGCATTATGCAATACCACACGCATCTGCTGCTATTATGGCAAAACAGATTTTAGCCACAGAAGGAATCCATATTCCAGTCATTACCACCTTGCATGGAACAGATATAACCTTAGTTGGGAAAGACCCAAGTTTTGAGCCTGTAGTTAGGTACAGCATTAATCAATCTGATGGGGTTACTTCGGTTTCAGAATCATTGAAACAAGATACCTTTACCCATATTAAAGTAAACCGAGATATTAAAGTTATTCCTAATTTTATAGACTTTACTCGATTTAGTAAACAAGATAGAGGCCATTTTAAAAAAGCCATTGCACCAAATGGCGAAAAACTCATTGTGCATACTTCCAATTTTAGAAAAGTAAAAAGAATAGACGATGCAGTGAAGGTTTTTGCAGAAATTGTTAAGGTAATGCCTGCCAAACTATTATTAATTGGCGATGGACCAGAACGGGTAAATATTGAAAAACTATGCAGAGAATTAAACCTGTGCAACAATATTACCTTCTTAGGAAAACAAAACCAGGTAGAAGAAATACTCTCTGTTTGCGATTTATTTTTAATGCCAAGTGAAACCGAAAGTTTTGGATTGGCAGCCTTAGAAGCAATGGCCTGCGAATTACCTGTAATATCTAGTAATGCAGGCGGAATTCCCGAGTTAAATGTATCTGGTGAAACAGGATATTTATGTGAAGTAGGTGACGTGAAAACAATGGCAGAAAAAGCCATTTATATTTTAGCAAACGAAGAACGATTGCTCCAATTTAAAGCTGCGGCATTGGCGAGGGCAAAATTGTTCGATATCCATGAAATAGTTCCTATTTACGAGGCCTTCTATGAAACAGTATTACAAAAATTTAATCAATCCGCTGCACTTTAAAGGAAATAGCATTTTTAAGCAGTAAAGTTGTTTTTTTTATTCATAATATAATTCATTTTTGCGCCAATGAATCCATTAAGAAAAAGAATTGGCGTTTTAGGAGGTGGGCAATTGGGCAGAATGCTGCTTGAAGAAAGTGCTCGCTACCATGTTCATTATACTATTTTAGAAGCTTCACAAGATTGCCCGTGCTACAGCATGGCCAACGAATTTATTTGTGGCAGCCTTATGGATGAAGAAAAGATAAGAGAACTTGCCAATTCATGCGATGTGCTTACTTATGAAATTGAACATGTAAATACAGATGCGCTGATTCAACTAGAAAAAGAAGGAAAAGAAATTATTCCTTCACCAAAAATTTTACAATTAATTCAGGATAAGGGTTTACAAAAAGAATTTTACCAGCAACATCAGATCCCATCTGGAAAATTTTATTTAGTGAACAGCAAGGAAGATTGGCCAGAAATAATCCCATTACTGGGTTCAGAAAAATTTGTAGCAAAAACAAGAAAAGGCGGCTATGATGGTAAGGGCGTTGCCATTTTAAATAGTAAAGAAATCTTAGCTGATCCAAAGCGCATACCTTTTGATGTTCCCTGTGTATTAGAGGAATTTATTGCTTGCGAAAAAGAATTAGCTGTAATTGTAGCCAGAGACCAAGCAGGGAATATCCTTACTTTCCCTTCTATAGAAATGGAATTCGACCCCATTGCTAACTTAGTTACCGTATTACTTTCGCCAGCCAGAATTAGCAATGAGCTGGAACAAAAAGCAGAAAAAATTGCCCGAGATTTGGTTCAAGCCTTAAACGGCCCAGGCTTATTTGCCGTTGAGTTATTCTTATCCTCAGATGGCAACATTTATGTTAATGAAGTAGCTCCAAGACCCCACAATAGCGGTCATCATACGATAGAGGCTTGCTATACTTCTCAATACGAACAATTACTCAGAATTCTGCTTCATTTACCGCTTGGGAGCACAGAATTAGTGCAATGTGCAGGTATGGTAAACTTATTAGGAGCCGACGACTTTAGCGGACATTATTATCTTGAAAACTTAGACAAGGTGAGCAAATTACCTGGCGTATATGTGCATCTATATGGTAAAACAGAAAGCAAACCTAAACGTAAAATGGGACATGTAAGTATTCTTGCACCTAGCTGGGAAGAGGTTATAGAAAAAGCCAATTATATTACTGGTGTTTTGGCATTTAAAAAAGACTAATACATGGTTACTAAGTATAAGTTGGTGCTTGGAGAATGGAAACATTACGCTATTCTAGCAGAACTCGGAGCCTTTACCTTTTACGAAACCTTTGCTGCAGAAAATTCGGAGGAAGATATGCAAGCCTATATCAGCAAAACGTATTCGCTTAATCAAATAAAAGAGAATCTCCTTAATCCAGCTATTGGCTACTACGTCATATACAATGAAGAAGATGCAATGGGCTATATTAAAACCATAGCACATGCAAATGAAATAGAAAAATTAGATGGCAAATCCATTGAACTAGAAAAGATATACTTGAGAAAAAAAGCTCAAGGAACAGGTATGGCAAAAGTGCTCATGCAAGCAGCTATTGATACCGCAAAAAGCAACAATGCAAAACAGCTATTTTTGGGTGTATGGAAAGAAAATTACCGGGCATTAGCATTTTATAAAAAATGTGGTTTCGAAATCTATAATACCCGCAGTTTTCAATTGGGAAATCGCACGTGTGAAGATTATTTACTACACCTACCCATAATTTAATAAATCTAATTTCAAGGCGCCACATTCATCATAGGATTGATCATACTGCTTAAATAAATTTTTCTTATATTCGAATCAAATATGGCATATATGAATCGAATAAATTTACTTGTAATTGTTTTTACTGTATTGGGATTTACTCCTACGTTTGCTCAACGTTACTTTACCAACATAACAGATTCTGTTGTGGTTTATCAGGATATAAAGTACGGATTTAATACTGATTATAGAGGCGATAGTGTATCGTTATTCATGGATGTTTACACGCCATTTGGAGATACGTTAAGCAATAGACCACTCTTGGTATTGGCCCATGGCGGATCTTTTTTACAAGGAAATAAAAGGAGTAGCGATATGCAAATGATTTGTACAAGTTTCGCTAAAAAAGGATACGTTGTGGCATCCATTCAGTATAGATTAGGCGTAGATATTTTTAGCGGCAAAACCTTGGAACAAGAGTTTCAGCAAGCAGTTTGGCGCGGAGCACAAGATGGCAGAGCAGCCATCAGATATATGCACAAAACCTATGCAAATGGCAATGAGTTTAAGTTTAATCCTGCACAAATTTATTCAGGCGGTGTTTCGGCTGGCGGTGTGCTCGGATTGCAATTAGCCTTTTTAGATAAGCCTAGCGAATTAAGCACTTTAAGCCTAGACACCAATGTTATTGGCGGTATAGAAGGCAATAGCGGAAACCCTGGTTACCCTTGGAAAGTAAAGGGCGTTATTAATTTATGCGGCGCCATGGGAAATGTAACTTGGATGAGCGATAACAAGGATGTAAGCATTTGCAATATGCACGGCACAGCAGATGCAACGGTACCATACAAAACCAATTATTTCAAGTTTTTTGGAACCAATGTTGCGCTATTAAATGGTGGCTATAGCGTAGACTCTGCCGCAAAAGTATATGGCATAGACTCCCGTTTATTCACCTATGAGGGCGCTGCACATGTCCCTTTTGTTGGATCAACAGAATCAAATCAGTTATATATGGATACAACTATTGATTATGTTGCCAGATACCTATACAAAAATGTAACAGGTAATATTCCAAGTAATTTGGCTGAACCTAATAACATACAAAATGCCCTACTCGTTTATCCAAATCCGGCCACCAATTGGCTGCAAATAAGTCATGAAACCGAAACCATTAACAAAGTAGAGCTATTATCAATGAATGGCCAATTATTACAGCAATGGGTTGGTTCAGACAAACAATTACATGTTGCATTCAACCAACAAGCAGCCGGATTATATCTATTAAAAATAGAAACAAATACACATACTTTACTAAAAAAATTGAAGTTAGATTAATGGCGATACGGTTTTATAAAATCTACGACTTTTTACATGATGGAGCAGAGCCACAAGCCATTTATAGCGCTCGAACCATAGAAATTGAAAATAAACGCATTTGCCTTACCCGCATGCCAGATGGGTACTATGCCATAGACGATGCATGCCCGCATGCAGGTGCACGTTTGGGCTTAGGAAAATGCACCGAAGACCACATGATCATTTGCCCCATACACCGCTACCAATACAACCTAAAAACAGGCAAGGGCTTGCCTAAACAAGGAGATTATGTAAACACCTATCCGGTAGAAATGCGAAAAGATGGTATTTATGTAGGTTTTGAGAAAAAATGGTGGCAGTTTTAAATGAGGCTTGATTGCTTAATTTAGAGAAATTTCAGTGAAAATATTCCGTATTATTGCGCTAAATTTATAGGTTTATGCATTTCGAGAATAGCAGGCAATTTGCCCAAGAGATGGACTTAAAAGACTCTTTGGCAAGATATAGAAACGAATTTCATTTAATAAATCACAATGGTAAGCCTTGTGTATACTTGTGCGGAAACTCTTTGGGTTTGCAACCAAAACGAGTAAGAGAAGCGATAGACCAAGAGCTAAAAGACTGGGCAGAACTGGGTGTAGAAGGTCATTTTAAAGGTAAAAATCCTTGGCTGTATTACCATCATTTTTTAACAGAAAATGCAGCAAAAGTAGTGGGTGCTTTGCCTTCTGAAGTGGTTATTATGAATAACCTTACTGCCAATTTGCACCTAATGATGGTGAGCTTTTACAAACCCACCGCAACGCGTTACAAAATTATGATGGAAGGAGGTGCTTTCCCTTCTGATATGTATGCCATGGAAACACAAGCCAAACATCATGGCTTGAACCCAGAGGAGGCTATTATTGAATTAAAGCCAAGGGAAGGTGAATATACCTTGCGCACCGAAGATATTTTGGCCGAAATTGAAAAGCATAAAGACACTTTAGCCATTGTAATGATGGGTGGGGTAAATTATTATACCGGACAACTATTCGACATGCAGGCCATCACTGCGGCAGCACACGCCGCAGGCGCCAAAGCAGGTTTTGATTTGGCCCATGCAGCTGGCAATATTCCCGTAAAATTGCACGATTGGGATGTAGATTTTGCGGTGTGGTGTACCTATAAATACCTTAATTCTGGTCCGGGTGGCACCAGCGGTGTTTTTGTGCATGAAAGACATGGAAATAACCCAGAAATAAACAGATTTGCCGGTTGGTGGGGACACGATGAGCAGGCGCGTTTTCAAATGAAAAAAGGCTTTATACCTATGCAAGGGGCAGCAGGCTGGCAATTGAGCAATGCACAAATTTTACCTATGGCTGCACACAAAGCATCCTTGGAAATTTTTGCTGAGGCAGGTATTGATAACTTGCGAGCCAAAAGTGAAATGTTAACCGGCTACCTGGCATTTATATTAGGCAAATTTGCCGATCATTTACACATCATTACTCCAGCTGACCCAACCCAACGCGGTTGCCAGTTATCTATCATTGTAAAAGAAAATGGCAAACAACTATTTGATTTCTTGGAAACCCAAGGAATTCTACCAGATTGGCGCGAACCCGATGTAATACGAATGAGTCCGGTGCCACTGTATAATTCATTTGAGGATGTATTTAAGATTGGTGTTGCGTTGGAAGCGTATTTTGACAATAAATAACAAAAACAAACAATTTGTTCGATATAATGGTTGCCAATAATAAGGCAAATTAAATTTTAAGTGGTAATGGCAGAAAAAATAAACATCATAGGAGGCGGATTAAGTGGTACTTTAATGGCTATTTATTTAGCGAAAAGAGGATTCGAAATTAACCTCTTTGAGCGCAGGCCAGATATGCGCATAAATAAAGGATACGCAGGAAGGTCTATCAATTTGGCTTTGTCTACTCGTGGATTGCATGCTTTATCCAAGGTGGGCTTAGACCAAGAAATATTAGCAGATGCTATACCCATGTATGGCCGCATGATGCATAGTAAAACAGGCGAATTAAAATACCAACCATACGGAAAAGAAGGGCAGGCCATCAACTCAGTATCAAGGGGCAGGTTAAATATAAAATTATTGGAACTAGCCGACGAGTTTGCAAATATTACCCTACATTTTAATACCCGCTGTACCGATGTAAATGTAGCCGAAGGCACCGCAATTTTTGAAATGGAAGATGGCAGCATTCAGAAATTTGCCGCAGATAGAATAATTGGAACAGATGGGGCCTTTGCAGCTACACGAGCTCGCATGCAAATGGGCGATAGATTTGATTACCACCAATTTTATTTACATGTAGGCTATAAAGAATTAGAAATACCTGCCGGAGCATTGGGTGAATTTAAAATGGAAAAGAATGCCCTACATATTTGGCCAAGAGGAGCTTTTATGATGATTGCACTTCCTAACCCTGCTGGCGATTTTACCTGTACTTTGTTTGTGCCTTTTGAAGGCGAAAAAAGTTTTAATGCAGTAAAAACCAAAGAAGATGTGCAAAAATTCTTTGAAGAAGAATTTCCAGATACCATTCCTTTAATGCCAACCCTATTAGATGATTACATGAAAAACCCAACTTCTAGTTTGGTTACCGTTCGTTGTTATCCTTGGGTCAAAGAAGATAAACTAGCCCTAATGGGAGATGCCGCGCATGCCATTGTTCCCTTTTATGGTCAGGGTATGAACTGCAGTTTTGAAGATGTGGTGGTAATGGATGAATGCATAGAAAAATATGGGAATGATTGGCACAAAGTTTTTGATGAATACCAAAAACTGAGAAAGCCAAACGCAGATGCAATCTCTCAATTAGCCATCCAAAACTACACAGAAATGGCAGAAAAAGTTGGCGACAAGCACTTCTTGCATAAAAAACAAATTGAACACCAATTAAGTGAGTTATATCCAACTGAATTTAAATCGCAATATGAACTCACAACTTTTAGTTTAAGTTCATACAAATACGCATTAGATCAAGGTGCTAAAAATGATACCTTGTTGGAACATATCATTGCAGAAAAAGCAGAAGATAAAATTTCTGACCCTAATTATATGAAAGAACTATGGCACCTATTAACATAAGCATTCATCTTACATTACATTCACAAATTCAATAGCATTATCATATGAAAAAAATAAGCTTAATAATCATTTGTATTTTCGTGGCGTTCTTGGGAACAGCGCAAACCAAAAAAACCAATAACAAAAAGCAAACGCCCACGCATACAACCGTTACAGCTCCATTAAAAAAGGATGCAAAAAACCAACATGTAGAAATTAGCACTGAATTGGGTAGTATGATTATCAAATTGTATGATGAAACCCCTTTGCACCGTGATAATTTTATTAAATTAGTGAATGAAGGATTTTATGACAGCCTTTTGTTTCATAGGGTAATAAAATCTTTTATGATACAAGGTGGCGACCCAACTTCAAAAAATGCATCACCAGAAACAATGTTAGGAGCTGGCGACAATGGCTATAAAATAATGCCAGAATTTAGGCCAGATATTTTTCACAAAAGAGGTTCGCTTGCTGCCGCTAGAGATAATAATCCGCAGCAAATGAGCAGTGGTTGTCAGTTTTATATTGTACAAGGAAGAAAATATACTTCCCAAGAATTGGAGCAAATCATTAACAACAGAAACTTACAACGTAAACAAGAATTATTGTATAAGGTTTATCAAAGCGATTCGGTTCAAGCCACTGTAAGTTCTTTGCAAAATACAGGCGACAAAGAGGTAATTAGAGCCTACATGGATAAAATTCATGCGAACATAGACGAAACTTACAAGCGTTTGTATCCAAATGCAGATAAAGTAAATCTAGACCAAATGCAAACCTATATGGAATATGGAGGTGCGCCTCATTTAGATGGTGCGTATACAGTGTTTGGAGAAATGGTAAGTGGATTTGATGTGCTAGATAAAATTGCAAGCACTGCCACTAAACCAGGAGATAGACCTATAGCGGATATAAGAATGAAAATACGTTTGGTAAAACAGCCTTAGTGGCATACCAAATGATAATACATGCCCAACTACACTAAACACTGCCAATGCACGAACACGTTTTAACCTTAGCAAAAGTATGCGAAACGGCTGGCATTAAACACGCAGTAATTTGCCCAGGTAGTAGGTCTGCCCCCTTGGTATATGCCTTTACGCAATACACAAACATACGCTGCCATTCTGTTGTAGACGAGCGAAGTGCTGGCTTTGTAGCGCTTGGATTGGCTCAACAAAGCAATGTGCCCGTGATATTAATTGCTACCTCAGGCTCGGCTTGTTTAAACTTTTTCCCTGCAGTAGCTGAGGCCTTTTACCAAAAAATACCCCTACTTATCTTAACAGCAGATAGGCCACCAGAATTATTAAACCAACAAGATGGGCAAATGATAATGCAAAAAGAGGTGTACGGTAAACACGTAATTGCTAGTCACGAATTGCTTTGTTATGATGAAAACATCACCTATGATGAACTTACCGAACGCATAGTTAAAAGCGCCCTACTTGAATGTATTGGTTCAGAAAAATTTGGACCCGTTCACATCAATGTTCCGTTGCGTGAACCTCTGTACGATTTACCTAAAATGGTTGATTTTTCTCCTATTAAACCTATCTCCTTAGATGCTAAAAATAGGATCAAAAAAATGCCTCTATTGGCCGAATTAAGTGAGGCTTGGGCCCATTCAAAAAAACGCTTAATTATTATAGGGCAAATGCCACCAAACAGGCAAATGAGTGCCCATCTGCAAAAGTTAACAGACCAAGATGACGTTGTTGTTCTAGGAGATATTGTATCAAATCAATTAAGTGTTTGCAGTGTACCCCACTTTGATGCCATTTTACAGTTTGGAAACAAATCAATACTCACTGAACTAGAGCCAGATTTTGTTTTATCGATTGGGGGTTCTTTGGTTTCAAAAGCCTTAAAAAATTGGCTCAAAAAACAACAGCCACGCTATCATTTCAGGTTACAAAGTGAAACAGATATCGTGGTAAACACCTATCAAAACCTAACACACGAGATAATAACTGATGTAGAACCTTATCTGCATACCTTTCAATCGTTACGAATTTTTAAAAATAAGGAACATAAACCTTATACAGCGCTATGGATAACACAGGAAGATCAACTATTAACCGCCTTACATACCCATATCCAACATACGAATTGGTCTGAACCTAAAGCCATGAAAATGGTATTATCACAATTACCAGCAAACGCACAAGTGCAATTGGGCAATAGTTCCTCCGTTAGATGGGCTAGTTGGTTAAGCATCCCCCATCCAACACAAACCTTCTTTAGCAATAGAGGAACAAGTGGTATAGACGGATCATTGAGCACAGCTATTGGCGCGGCAATGGCCAAAAGCAGTGAGCTTGTTACGCTCATTATTGGCGACTTATCTATTTTTTATGATCAAAATGGATTTTGGCAACAGATGCTTCCTGCTAACTTAAAAATTATTGTTTTAAATAATCAAGGGGGAAACATATTTAATTGGATTGAAGGACCCAAAAAATTCCCCAATGAACTAAGGTATTTTACCACACCCCATCAATTAAGTATTTCTAAAATGTGTAGCCAATATGGAATTAAACACCAATTGTGTACCGATGAGCACCAATTACTTTCACAACTACATGAATTATATGCGCCATCAAACCAACCGGTGCTTTTAGAACTTGCATTTCAAGAACAAGATAATTTATTGGCCATAGACGCATTTAAAAAATTAAGATTTTAAAAATCCATGAAAGTCTCTTCTGCTTTTGACTAAAAACTAAGTTAGGTTCAGCCTGTTTATTCTATAAATTTTTGATTAATCACCTACTTATTCTACATTCGCCACGCAAAAAATATAACAACTATGCAATCAAAATATAATTGGACTACCATTAAGGAATACAAGGAAATTTTATTTCAATTTTATGATGGAATCGCTAAAATTAGCATCAATCGTCCTCAGGTGCACAACGCATTTACGCCACTTACCGTTAAGGAAATGAGTGAGGCGATGGAATTGGCTCGCCAAGATGAGGCCGTGTATTGTGTAATTTTAACTGGAGAGGGCGGTCAAGCTTTTTGTAGTGGTGGAGATCAAAGTGTGCGCGGTCATGGTGGCTACGTGGGCGATGATGGTGTTCCACGTTTAAATGTATTGGATTTGCAAATGCAAATTCGCCGCATTCCCAAGCCAGTAATTGCCATGGTGGCTGGTTATGCCATTGGTGGCGGACATGTATTGCATGTTATATGCGACCTAACTATAGCTGCAGAAAACGCTAAATTTGGTCAAACCGGACCTAAAGTTGGTAGTTTTGATGGAGGTTTTGGTGCTAGCTATTTGGCAAGATTAGTTGGCCAAAAGAAAGCCAGAGAAATTTGGTTTTTGTGCGACCAATACAATGCGCAGGAAGCATTAGACATGGGTCTAGTAAATAAAGTAGTGCCCCTAGAAATGCTTGAGGATGCCACAATTGAATGGTGCAAGAAAATTATGGAAAAGAGTCCGATTGCCCTTCGCATGTTAAAAAGCGCGTTTAATGCAGAATTAGATGGCCAGGCAGGTATACAAGAATTAGCTGGAAATGCTACCCTTTTATATTATTTAAGTGATGAGGCCAAGGAAGGTAAAAACTCCTTTTTAGAAAAACGAAAACCAGATTTTAAGAAATTTCCGAAGTTTCCATAACAAAAAAGGGTGTTCAATGAACACCCTTTTTTAATTCTAATAAAACTCCGTTTCCATTGGTTTTAGGCAATATAAAATCTATTCCCATAAAACATATAATAAATGGAAAACAAATGGGGAATAACAACACCGCTATTATTTTTAATAAGTTGGTACCAGAAAAAATTATGGTGCTGAGTGAATTTAATATTTCGTGACTTAATTTTCCAAAATAGCCATAGGTATAAGTTTTGTGTTGAACACTAAATCCTGCCTCTTTAAGTTTAAACAACAAATCATCTTCGCTATATACGCGCTTGCGCTTATTAATGGTTTCATAATGTTGCCATCTTATCAAAATCTGTTTATATACAGCAGTTAGTATAATGCCATTAATTGGCACATATAAGAGCAAAGTTGCGCCTGGTTTTAAACTTTGATATATGTTTAATAAGGCTGCCATATCATTTTCTAAATATTGCATAACTCCCACGCAAATACCTAAGTCGGCTTGCTCCGTAAAGGCATTATGTTCTAAGTCTACCAAAGAGGCCTTTAAATTTGAATACCCTAATGCCTCACAAAATAGGATATTGCTATCCCGATTATCGAGCGCATAAAAAGTTTTTTGAGGATAACTATTACAAAAAGGCACCAAATATTGTGCTTCACCTGCCCCAAAATCTGCAATTAAGGCAGCTTTATCTGATGCCTTTACTAAACGCTTCCAGGCGCGCATTACATATATTTTGCGCAGTTGCGTTGCGTAATTAAAAATATAAATTATTCGAATTAAGCGCGGAAAGATTAGCAATACCTTAGGATATTGGTATGCTAAAATATTTAGTTTAGGTTCCTCACTCATATGATCTAGAAATGAGCACTACACTCAAACATTGTCTAGCATAATCTTCAATTTAAGAACAGCAGCAATAGTCATGGCATCTGTAATCTCACCATTCATTACCCATTCAAAAAGACGCTCAAATGGTATTTTTTTTACGCTCAATGCTTCTGTTTCCTCTGGTTCTGCATGGGTAAAACTTAGGTTTCTAGCTACATATAAAATGGCATGCTCATCTGTTGCTGAATTACTTAAATCCATTTCCAAAATTTTTTGCCAATCTTTGGCAATAATGCCACACTCCTCCAGCAATTCTCTCTGGGCAGATAAGAGTGGGTCTATACCTAATTTGCCTCCTCCCTCAGGTATTTCCCACGAATATTTCTGTAAAGGATACCTATACTGCCCAACTATCCAAGTATTATTATTTTCATCTAAAGGAATAACACCTATTGCTAAATGTTTAAAGTGAACCAAGCCATAAATCCCTTCTGTACCAGCTGGTGTGAGTACTTCATGGTGCTTTACCTCAATCCAGTTATTTTGGTATACCACCTCACTGGTTTTCGTTACCCAAGGATTTATTGCATCTGTATTACTCACAAGGCTAATTTAATTCGTAATTATTAATTCATCACTCATAATTCTTCTTCGCCCAAGCAAGCAAAGCTGCTTTTTGAACAGGCGTTAAAATGGCATCTTTATGCACCCAAGTATACGATGGCAAAGGCATTTCATCTTCTTCTAATTCTTCAACTATCTCCTTAAATTTTTTAGCTTTACGCTTTTCGGTATACAATTTAAACTCAGAAAAATTTAATTCTTTTTTACCTTCATCTACATGATCTTTTAACCAAAAACCAAATGGTTGTATACTGGCATACCAAGGGTATTTGGTAGCATTACTGTGACAATCAAAACAGCTATTACTCAAAATTTCTTGCACATCTGCAGGTACAACAACGGTGTGTGCAATATCATTTTCACCCAAAGACTCACCCAAATTTCTCTTTGGCTGAATAAATTGTATCACTACAAATAGGGATGCCAACAAAATGGCAATCTTTTTGGGCAAGGAAGAATTCATGTTATTTACGTTTTAATACGGCCTGAACTGCAGCCACAATATTACTGCTTTCTAAGCCATACTTTTTCATTAAATCATCTGGCGTTCCGCTTTCGCCAAAGCTATCGTTTACAGCTACCATTTCTAGCGGAGTAGGATTTTTTCTTGCCAATAATTGTGCAATGCTATCTCCCAAACCACCATTCATCTGATGCTCTTCAGCTGTTACCACACAACGTGTTTTAGCAACCGATTTTAATACAGCTTCTTCATCTAAAGGTTTAATGGTATGAATATTTATTATTTCTGCATCTATACCCATTTCTGCTAAAGCGTGTCCGGCCTCAATCGCTTTCCAAACTAAATGACCCGTAGCAAAAATAGAAACATCCTTACCTTCATTTAATAGCAAAGCTTTACCTATCTCAAATGGCGCATCAGCTTCGGTAAAATTTGGAACTGCCGGGCGGCCAAAACGCAGATAAACCGGACCATCATAATTGGCAATAGCGATGGTTGCAGCTTTGGTTTGGTTATAATCACAAGGGTTAATAACCACCATTCCTGGTAACATTTTCATTAAACCTAAATCTTCTAATATTTGATGTGTTGCACCATCTTCACCTAAAGTAATACCTGCGTGCGATGCACAAATTTTTACATTTTTACCGCTATAAGCAATACTTTGACGTATTTGATCGTAAACCCTTCCTGTACTAAAATTAGCAAAAGTACCTGTAAATGGAATCCATCCACCAATGGTTAAACCTGCTGCTACACCCATCATATTTGCTTCGGCAATACCTACCTGAAAGAAACGTTCTGGATGGTCTTTTTGAAAAGCATCCATCTTTAATGAACCTGTTAAATCTGCACAGAGGGCAACCACTTTCGGATTGGTTTTTCCTAACTCAGATAATCCTGCACCAAATCCACTTCTGGTGTCTTTTACATTTTGTATATCAAACTTTTTCATTGCGTAATTTAATTTAAAGTAATATTAGTTGCTTGTCCGCTTGTAATTTTAAATACCCTTTCAAAAGTAAAACTACTTTTACTGGCACCCTTTGCGCGGTATATCAATTTATAATCTCCCGGTTGCATTACCAGTACATTATTTCGTTTCTCTACCGGAAATTTATAAACCCAAACCAACTCATTTCTGATGGTTTGGTATACATCTGCATAATAGTCTTGAGCAGGTGCATTTACCACTAATTTTCCTGGTTGAGGCAGCTGTAAGGTGGTGGTATAACTTTGGTCGATACTTATTTCTCTTACCATTCTAGGTATGCTTAAAACCTCCACATCATATTTACCTACCAAGTATTTTTCCTTGGTATTCCCATCTTGCACATGCAAGGTTTTGTCTGACCCTTTTTGCCGAACCAAGAATTGTAATCCATTGTAATTGGTAAGTCCGTCAAC
Source organism: Sphingobacteriales bacterium (assembly GCA_021298155.1). Classification (GTDB taxonomy): domain Bacteria; phylum Bacteroidota; class Bacteroidia; order UKL13-3; family UKL13-3; genus B1. Next base: position 40,034 of record JAJTEN010000007.1, read on the forward strand.
TTTTACCATGAGTTGCCCTTGAGGCGCATCAACACCAATAATGGTATGCTTCCCAGGCGAAACATCAATATTTTCTTTAACCACAGGTGGTATGGTATGCACCACCATTCTATATCTGTATACAGGATCTAAGTTTATTGTATCTGGATTACCGCGTTCATTAATTGTATGCATATAATTGTACAACAATTGCCCCGAATTCATATCATAAAAACTCATATTCACATTGGTTTCAGTAGGCTTACTGAAAACATCCAACAAATTCACTTGTGCCGTTGTATTGTTTAAAGCTTGCGAAACCACAATTTTTAACGCATCATCAAAACCTTGCTCCGTATTGGCATCGTAATACCTACCCACACATTCAAAAGCTTTTTTAAAATCTTCGGTTGAACCTAAACCAATAATGAAAGGCTTTAAAATTACACCCTGACTTTGCAAAGCTTCAGATACTGCACAAGGATCGCCCTGACATTCCTCAATACCATCTGTAATCAAAATAATTACATTTCGCGTATAAGGTTCTTTTGGAAAATCATAGGCAGATTGCAATAATGAATGGGCAATTAAAGTAGTTCCTTTGGGTGTAATTGCTTGGATTCTATTTTTAACTTCCTCAAAATTGCCTTTTCTAAATGGAACTTCTAATCGTGTATCTTTACAATTACGCTGATTAGGAGGAGAAGTGTGTCCGTATACCCTTAAAGCTATTTCTAAATTTGGGGTGCCAACTAAACTATCTATCGTTTTTCCCAATAATCTGCGCGCCACATTAATCCTAGTATCATTATCCATGCGGGCATACATACTTCCGCTGGCATCCAATAAAAATAAAATGCGCGTTTTAATTGGACGCGTAGTTTGGGCATGCATGTTTTGGCAACCAAAAGCAAGCAATATCAAAACAAAAACAAATTTTGAAAACGTATTCATGCCCAGTTAACGAATGCTAATAGTCGCCTATTGTTTCTGGCAATTGCGATAAGGCATTTGCTAATTCAGCGTCGTTTGGTGCAACCCCATGCCATTTATGACTACCCATCATAAAATCAACTGGATAGCCCATTTCGGTCTTCATTACAATAAAAATTGGCTTACCCTGACCACTTTTTGCTTTAGCCTGAGCCAAGGTATCTAACACATTTTGCATATTGTGGCCATCCATGTATAAAATTTCCCAACCAAAAGCTTTCACTTTTTCAGCAATATCATCGCCTAAACCCATTACCTCTTTGGTAGAACCATCTATCTGTTGTCCGTTATAATCAATAGTTACAATTAGGTTATCAATTTTATGGTGCGCAGCAAACATAAGGGCCTCCCAGTTCTGACCTTCCTGTATTTCACCATCGCCCATCAATACGTATACTAGGTGTGTATCCTGATTCAATTTTTTAGATAAAGCTGCTCCCGCTGCAACAGAAATCCCTTGTCCCAAAGATCCTGATGCCACACGTACACCCGGTAATTCTTCGTGGGTGGTTGGGTGACCTTGTAAACGGGTATTTAGTTTTCTAAATGTCTTTAACTCCTCAACTGGGAAATAACCAGCACGTGCTAAAACACTATAGAAAACAGGAGAAATATGCCCATTAGAAAGAAAGAAAATATCCTCATTTAAACCATCCATCCTAAAATCTGGGTTGTGATCCATAACATTAAAATACAGTGCCGCCAAAAAATCGGCGCACCCCAAAGATCCGCCTGGGTGTCCGCTTTTGCATCCATGCACCATGCGAAGGATATCTCGACGTATTTGTGAAGTTAATTTGCTGATTTCTTGAGCACTAAGTTTGTTCATGGTTGTCAAATATGAGAATGAAAGCAACAAAAGTACAAAGTTATGCCGAGCTTTAAAAGCATGTATCAATTAATCCATAAATTTAACACATGAAAATTTTAGGGGTTTATGATTGGGAAATGTATGACAAACTCGGTTCCATGATTAAGCTTGCTATCAACCGTAATTCTTCCTCCTAATGTCTCCACTTGCGATTTAACCATATACAATCCCATTCCTCTTCCTTCGGTATGGTAATGAAAACGCTTATAAAGCATAAAAAGTTGGTCACCTTTTTTCTCTAAATCAATCCCTAATCCATTGTCTTTAAAAGAAATTTTTAAACCTTCTTTCGTTATCCAACTTTTAATTTTTATGGCAGGCGCCAAATTTGGCTGTTTGTACTTGATAGCATTACTGATCAGATTGTAAAATATACTGTATAAATACGTTTTTACAGTCGACATTTGATTTATTTCAGTAAAATCAGTGGTTAATGAAACGTTTTCATCGGTAATAATATGTGATATACTTTGACTAATTTCAGCAACAATGGCTGAAAATGAAACAGAAACATGTGGCTCGTTAATCTCCCTTTTCTTTTGTAAAATATAGTTTAAATCTCTTATAACTGTATCTAAAGCTGTAGCCGATTTATTTAAACCCATTACAAGTGCTTCTTTGGCATCTTGATTTAGGTCTTCAGAAATTAACATATCACTGGTTCCAAGTATATTGGCAACAGGCGCTCTTAAATTATGTGATACAATAAAAGAAAATTGCTCTAAGTCCCTATTCCTTTGAACTAAATCTTCCAACACCCTTACTTTCTCTTGCTCAAGTAATTTTTTCTCTGTTATATCTTTAATTACCTTACTTAATCCAATAATTTTACCTTCTTTACTAAAAATAGCAGAAATAGAAATAGACACATTAATGGTCTTGCCTTCTTTGGTTATTCTGCAGGTTTCAAATTGGCTAATCGTTTCACCGTTGAGTAGTTTTTGCATAAAACTATCTTCTTCATGTACATAATCTGAACCAACTATGATAGATTCATGTTTGCCAAGGATTTCATCTGAATTATACCCAAAAATTCTTGTAGCACTTGGATTCCAAGAAGTAATAAATCCATCCAAATTTTTTGAAATAATAGCATCTTCTGATGATTCAATGATTAGCGCTGCTAAAGCAAGTTTTTTGGCACTTTGTTCTGCTTTCAATTTGGCAATCAACAACTCTTGTTCTTCTAATTTCCGAGTAGTTATATCCCTATAATTTATAGCCATAGCGGCAACACTTTCATCATGCAGTAAGTTTTTTACTGATCCTTCTATCCAAATATAATGGGCTTGATTTTTTAAAATCCGTGCCTGAAAATTAAATGAATCATCAGGCTGTTTGATAGATTGATTCAGTATTGCGTTAATTTCATCAATGTCGTTTGGATGGATAAAATCTAAAATTTTGCTGCCAAGGTAATTTTCATAACTACTATCTAGCAGTAGGGCACTATTTGGACTCTGATATTGAATTTCTAATTTTTCGCTTAACAAAATAATTGTATCACTAATACTCTCCAATAATTTATGAAATCTCTGCTCATTGGTCTTGAGTTTTACTTCGGCCAAATACTTTTCAGTAATATCCGTAACAAAAATCATAAGTCGACTAACATTACTGCCTATAGGCATAGGTATTATTCTAACTTTAGCCCAATACTTTTGGAATAAATTAATTTCAAAATCGGATGATAAATTAGTATCAAAACAGCGTTGAATATGGCTTATAACAAAATCCTTGATTGAGTTTGGTAGTAATTTCTTTAAATTCCTACCAATTAGTTCATCTTTTAAAAAGACATTACCAACTCCTTTATTTACTACAATAATTTGAAAGTTCGCATTTAATAAAAAAATCAAATCTGGCGCATTTTCAAATTGAAATTTAAATAATTCTTCTGCATCGCTTTTATCTGAAACATTCTTTTTAACAAAGATCAAACCTCCAACAGAATTATCAATTTTATACCAAGGTCTTATTTCCCAATTTACAGATATAAAATCTTCTTTTCGCTTACTAATACAATCTTTGGTACAGGTAAATATTTTCCCATTTAAACAGTTAGTATATACCTCTTGCCATTCTTCGGATGTATCAGGGAAAATAGCAATATGTGATTTGCCTAAAATACTTGAATCGGTTTCCTTAAAATCTGCCTGCCAATTTTTGTTTGCCATTAAATAGCACAAATTTGCGTCCACAACTGCAATTGAATCCAATTCGTGTGCGGCTGATACCTTGCTATATAAATCTATCGGTGATGTGAATCGAATATCTTCTTGCTTACGTTTAATAATCTTTGTAATCAATAAATTCGGATCTAAATAGGTATGATTTGCTTGAATTTCATAACCTACACTCCCAGATGCAAAATAATCTGAAAAAACACTTTGCTTATTGGCAAAACTATGATTTAATTCAGCACAGATATCACCGCCTACCCCAAAAAGTCTACTCGCCCTACTCCCAATTTCTATTAAACTAGCGATTTTATTTTTCTCGTTTGAAGTACCCAAGCCAATAGCAATTAAAATAAAATCAGTATCAACCCTCAGCCAAGTAAAAACTACTTCTCCATCATGTTGCTCAGACTCAAAAAAGTCTGGGTAATGCATAAATTTATTTAAATGAGTTTGTTCCATTTCAAAGATTTAGCCTTGTGTACTTTTACTAAATTAAAATGTAAAATAAAGAAAAGTTTTGATTTACATCTTTACCTATTCATTTTTTATGCAAAATATTATTTCAAAATGAGCTAATACGCATTACATATAGGTATATCCTTAAGAAATTATTTACCTTTGCTTTTCTCAAGGATAAATACCTTTGCATGAAGAAAATTTTAGACATCGTTTGTAGTCCGGAAGTAGCTACCACAACAGAATCTATCAAGCAATTTGTTGCTAAAAATTATGGATTTAAATCAGGTGATTTAACAGGGATTCAAATCATTAAAAAAAGCTTAGATGCAAGAAGAAAGCCGATTAAGGTAAACCTACAATTGGCCCTATTCCTCAATGAAAACCCCGAAGAAAATAGCTTTGAATTAGCTTTAAAAAACATCAGTTTAGCGCCTGAAATTGCTATTGTTGGCGCTGGTCCAGCCGGTTTATTTGCGGCAATAAAACTGATAGAACTAGGATTTAAACCTATCATTTTTGAAAGAGGTAAACAGGTAAAAGAACGCCGAAGAGATTTAGCAAATATTACCAAAAACAATACAGTAAATCCAGACAGTAATTATTGCTTTGGCGAAGGTGGCGCGGGTACTTATAGTGATGGTAAGTTGTATACCAGAAGCAGCAAACGTGGCGACGTTCAGAGGATACTTCAAATACTAGTAAAATATGGTGCTCAAAACAATATTTTATACGAAGCACATCCGCATATTGGCACAAATAAATTGCCTGGAATCATTGAATCCATAAGAAATCAAATTATCGCATGTGGCGGTGTATTTCATTTTAATGCAAAAGTGAGCGATTTCAAAATACAAGATGGTGAAATAAAAGGGTTGTTTGTGAATGATTCTTTTTATGCTTTTAGTAAAATTATATTGGCAACCGGACACTCAGCGAGAGACATATATGAACTGCTGCACCGCAAAAATGTATTACTGGAAGCTAAACCTTTTGCCCTTGGGGTTCGGGTAGAGCATCCACAAACATTAATTGATAGTATCCAATACAAATGCGGCAGCGATCGAGGTGAATTTTTACCAGCTGCCAGTTATAGCTTGGTTCAGCAAGTAGCCAATAGAGGTGTTTTTAGCTTTTGCATGTGTCCGGGTGGAATTATTGCACCTGCAATGACAGCCCCGGGAGAAATTGTAGTAAATGGTTGGAGTCCGAGTAAGCGAAACAATCCATACGCCAATAGCGGTATTGTGGTATCGGTTCAGCCTGATGATTATAAAATGTATGCTTCTTTTGGCGCGCTTGCTGGATTGAAGTTCCAATCTCAAGTAGAACAGGACTGCTTTCATAAAGGCAATCAAAGCCTACAAGCCCCTGCGCAAAAACTTACAGATTTTGTATCCAAAAAAACTTCTACTCACATTCCCAAAAATTCTTATTTACCTGGCACAATTAGTAGGAATTTACATGATATATTACCATCGTTTATAAGTAAATCTTTGCAGCAAGCCTTTGTTTTATTTGATCAAAAAATGAAAGGATATTTAAATGAAGAGGCGGTTGTTTTGGCTACTGAATCAAGAACCTCCTCACCGGTAAGAATACCAAGAAATAAAGAAACTTTTGAACACCCACAAATAAAAGGCCTATACCCATGTGCCGAAGGTGCAGGTTATGCTGGAGGCATTGTTAGTGCAGCTATGGATGGTGAAAACTGTGCACAAGCTTCAGTAATGGAATTTAATCGGGTTTAAACGAAATAAATAAAATACATTTGTTAGTCGAGCTAGTAAGAAAATAATGTCGAAAATAAGTTTAATCCTGTCTACAATTTTGCTTAGTGCCCTATCCTTATTTGGAGGTACGATAACACTCTCCGCTGGAAGCATTCCAAGCTTTGGTAATTGCGCTATATATTTTGCAAGTGATGCGCAAAAATACACAATAAGTGGCAGTGCACTTAGCGCACCTGTGAGCATTACAGCGCCAACACATTTCGAAATATCCTTAATGTATAATAGTCAGTTTTCACAAACAATAAGCCTTTTACCTGTGGGCGGAAATATAAATAACACTGTCATATACGTCAGATTTAGTCCGAACCAAACAGGAAGCCATAGCGGAAATATTACCCATATTAGCGCTGGAAGTATTACCCAAAACAAAGCAGTAACTGGAACTGCTTTACTTACCACTGCCATAGGCACTAATGCAAATACCTACTATAATACCATAGGTAATAGCTCAGGCACCACACTAAAAACTGCCTTATACAATAAAATATTAGGTCATACGGTTACACCTTATGGAAGTGGAAGCTCTGGATTATGGGCCACTTACCCAACAACAGACCCATTTTATAATGGTAAAGTATGGGACATTTACTCTACACGTTTAGATGTTAATTCTCCCTTTGAGTTTACCTTTAGTAGCGACCAATGTGGCACGTATGCAGTAGAAGGTGATTGTTATAATCGTGAGCATAGTTTTCCGCAAAGTTGGTTCAGCCAAGCAAGCCCAATGGTTTCGGATATGTTTCACATTTACCCAACAGATGGAAAAGTTAATGGCATAAGAAGCAATTATCCGTTTGGAGAGGTTAGTAGTCCCACCTACACAACTATGCAAGGCGCAAAGCTTGGCAATAATATTACTCCGGGTTACACAGGAATTGTGTTTGAACCCATAAACGACTATAAAGGCGATCTAGCCAGAAGTTTTTTTTATATGGCAACACGGTATCAAAATCTAATTGCATCTTGGCAGAATAACGGTAATGCAAATGATGTATTAGCTGGAAATAATACCACTGTATACGATCCTTGGTTTATTGATTTATTGCTTAAATGGCATAACCAAGACCCACCTAGTGTGAAAGAAATTAATAGAAATAATGCAATTTATGGGTATCAAAGTAATAGAAACCCATTTGTGGATAGTCCGCAATACGTGCACAAAATTTGGGGGTTAAAGCTTGCCAATGAGCCTAGCCTTTCATCTACGCAATTTAATAGATTAAGTTTTAGCAGCAGCAGTTTAAATATATCTTGGAAAAGCGGAAACGGACAAAAAAGAATCGTTATTGCCAGAGCAGGCGCTCCTGTTAATGTGCTACCTAGTGATTCACAAAGTTACAAAGCCAATTCACAATTTGGCAATGGCAGTCAATTAGGCTTAGGTAATTTTGTGGTATATAATGGTATGGGTAGTAATGCAGAGATTAGCGGGTTAAACGCAGCAGTGGTCTATCATTTTTTAATTGTAGAATACAATGGCACTGGCAATGCCATCAATTATTTAACATCGAGCGTATTACAATCTGGTGCAGTTAGTTTACCAGTTACCTGGTTATCTGTAAATGCCCATTTAATAAATCAAGACATAGTGCGTTTAACCTGGGAAACAGCCAACGAATTGAATAATGGTTTTTTTGAAGTTGAGCGCCTAAATAGCAACAAACAATTTGATGTATTGGCAAGAATTGAGGCTAAAGGGAATAGCCATTCAGTAACAAAATATAGCTTTATAGACAAGCAACTCCCAGAAAACACATACAAGTATACCTACAGAATAAAACAGGTAGACCTAGATGGTGCGTTTTCCTATTCTAAAGTAGTTTCTATTCATACAAACAAAGAGCAAGAACCTCCCATAAGAATTATTAATCCGTTAACAAATGGAATACAATTACAATATGATGGAGAACCAGAAGAAATAGAAATTTGGATAAACAATTTAAAGGGGGAATGTGTTGTTCATACTAAAGCAATACTAAATCATGATACGTTTATTCCTTTGGAAAATAATCTTAGTACAGGCATGTATGTTATGCGTATCATGCAACGCTCAAGAATCCAATCGTACAAAATCATACAACCCTAAAATGAATACGTTAACCAAACACAAAGAAGTAAATAAATCACAAGCATTTACTATACAAAAAAACGACTCAGATTGGAAAAAAATATTAAGTCCAGAACAATACAGGATTTTAAGAGAAAAAGGCACTGAACGACCTTTTAGCAGCGAATTAGAAGATGTTTATGATGGCGGAAGCTATAGTTGTGCAGCTTGTGGAAATGAGTTATTTGATAGCGAGGCAAAATTTGATAGTGGCTGCGGTTGGCCAAGCTTTTACGAAGCCCTGAACCCAGATAAAATTGTGGTTCAAACAGATAGAACCTATGGCATGATCCGTACGGAGATCATGTGTGCCAAATGTGGTGGCCATCTCGGACATGTTTTTGATGATGGTCCCAAAGATAAAACTGGACTAAGATACTGTGTAAACGGGAAGTCGCTGAACTTCAAGAAGAAGTAAAAGCCTACTTTTATAAAATCCTATTTTTTTGCATCTTTGAAGACTTAATAAAGGGTCATGCTTAAATTTCTTTTTTATCTATTTATATTTTACATTGTGTACAGGTATGTATTTGGTGGGTTTAAGGTAAAAGTATTTCATTACCATCAACACAAACCACCTACACAACCGAATTACACCAGTTATGAAGAAGAAGGTAGTATTACGATTAACCCGAAAGTAAATACCAAAAAGAAAAATACTAAGGATAAGTTGGGTGAATATGTAGATTACGAAGAGGTGAAATAATACCAAATGGAAAAAAAATTAAGATCACTTCTACAACAAACATTAGGCACCGAATCTTATTTGGGTTTAATTAGTAGTACCTATATTCAATTGATTAAAGCTGGTTTTCTAAAAGAAAAATATCCAGAATTATTTTATTTAAAAGAATTAATTCAACCTGGCTACGTTTGTGTAGATATTGGCGCCAATGTTGGATATTACTCGGTATTTCTTTCCAAGTATGCGGGTGCATCTGGAATGGTGCATGCCATAGAGCCTGTGCCCATTTTTGGCAATATCTTTTTAAGAAATGTTAAAAAATTTGCAGGCAATAATGTTCGTTTATATCGGTGTGCATTGGGTTCAGAAAGAAAAGAAGTAAGCTTGGGCACACCAGTAATTGATGGGGTTTTTAGGCACGGCCTCACAAAAATTATTGAGGGAAATCCAACTGAAAGTGCAGAAACCTACAAGGCTCAAATGGAAGTTGCCGATGAATTATTTGCCACTATACCTAAAATAGATTTTCTGAAATGCGATGTAGAAGGTTATGAAGTTATTTTATTCCCGCAGATGATAAGCACCTTAAAACGTTGCAAACCCATTATTCAAATGGAAATTTCTAGTGTAGAAAACCGAGAAAAAATCATTTCGCTACTGGCACCACTTTCTTACAGAATATATAAGTTGAACCAAAATCAATTGATAGAAATGACGAAAGAGGAAGCCTTATACTTCGAGCGCGGTGATTTTTACTTTAAAGCGAATTAAACTCACACACTACCAATCATCTTCATCAACAATTACCGGTTCACGAAGCGCTGCGATTAAACTCTCTGTTAGTTTTAAAATATCCCTATTGGCATTGCGAAGAATAGCGTCGTGTTCTCTAATTTTTATGGTGCTGGTATAATAATATTCAAAATAATTTCGTGTGCCTTTCCCATCTGCTGGTTTTACAGATTCATGCACAATATTTGTAATTTGGTAACGATAACGACCCTCCTTAATAAAGATAGTTAGTTTAAATTCAAATCTACCAATTGGCCTTTTGGTATATTTATTTAAGTAAGAATAAGCAGGAATACTACCAACGTAGGTAAGCTTTTGATTGCGTTTATCTACCTCTAACTTTACATCTTTACCTAAGTTTTTTGTTACCCAACGTTTGGCCCTTAAATATAAAGAATCTGAACCACTTTCTTCTTGTTCTACCACCCCATTGTATGTTATTAAATTGGTTGCAGAATCAATAACTAAGATAATTCTTTCATAAGGCTTAACTGCCGGTTTAGCCTCTTTAGGGTTGCCATTTTCATCTAACTCCTGGGTTGTATCCCCTTCCATTACCGCAGACGAATCTGGCTCGGCAAAATCAAAAGTTGGATTTTCTTCTCCCACCTGCGAAAAAGCAGAGAAAAAAGAAAGACACATCATACATACTAATCCTATTCTTATCGTATTCTTCATTTTCGTTTTTTTTACACTATACCAATTTTCATTCCAATTGTTTACCAAAGCTTAACATGTAGAATAAAAATCAACAATTAATGGGTAATGCGACTTCAATTTTATAGAAATTCTGCTACAAAAAAAAGACTAATGTTTGGTTTACCCACTAAAAGCAGCTATTTTTTATTTTTCACTCCAGATTTCTTTACTTTTTTCTTGTTGGGGTCGAACCCGTTACTGCGCATTGCATCCCAGTATGCTTTGCCATATGCCACATAAATTTCATCGCCGGGTTTAATGGTGCGTGAAGCAATAATATATGGCGTACTTTTAATAACTTCAAAACGCGCATTGTTTCTGAAGCCCGGCAATCGAACAAAACCAGAAGCATCATTCGCATACCTGGCTAAAGATTCGGGCACATTTTGGGCGTCTACACACTTTTTATCTGATACATAAAAATAATACATACCCACGCCATCCAGCGCATCGTTGCGTTTCTGACACTCGGCCCAAGTAATTATTTCACCTGTATATTCAATTACACGATCGCCACGTTTAAAAACTTCCTTGGCAAACAATCCTTTACCCGCTCCTGGTATACGCGACTTTTTAACTTCTAAACTCATGTAAACGCAAAAATGGGAAAACTATCTTACAAATTAGTATGCCAAGAGAAAAAATATCAAATAAATTTAGCATTAAAATTGAATATAGAATTTAAACAAATTCAATGATGGCTAATTTCTATATTTGCCAAACATGAGAATAATTAGTTACAACGTAAATGGAATTAGATCTGCCATGAGTAAAGGCTTGGTAGATTTTATGCAAAGTAGCGGTGCAGACGTATTTTGCTTTCAAGAAACAAAGGCATTACAAAATCAAGTAGAGCCCTATTTGTTTGATGTAGCTGGCTATCCGCATCAATATTGGTTCAGCGCAGAAAAAAAAGGATATAGTGGCGTAGCCATTTTTTGTAAACAAAAACCAGATCATATTAGTTATGGCTTTAATGACCCAGCTTACGACAATGAGGGCAGAATTATAAGAGCCGATTTTGGAGACATCAGCGTTATTAGTGTATATATGCCAAGCGGAAGCAGTGGTGATGAAAGACAGGCCTATAAAATGAAATGGCTGAAATTTTTTACAGATTATATTCATCAACTGCAAAAAGAAAGACCTCATTTAATCATTTGTGGCGACTATAACATCTGTCATAAACCCATAGATATTCACGACCCAATTAGCAATAAAAATAGTAGTGGATTTTTGCCAGAAGAGCGTGATTGGCTCGATCAATTTATAACAAATGGTTTTATTGATACGTTTAGGGTATTTAATCCTGAGCCACACCAATACAGCTGGTGGAGCTATCGTGCCAATGCGCGAAATAACAATAAAGGTTGGCGCATTGATTATTGTTTGGCATCAGACCACTTTACAAACCAAGTGAAAGACGCCGGTATCATGCAGGAAATAAAACATTCAGACCATTGTCCGGTTTGGGTGGAGATTTAATTCTAAACCAACTCTCCAACTACTTCAAATTTATCAAATACGTTTTCATTGTGCGGAGCAGCAGATAGTTCATCTGTCAAATCTTGACCCGCCCAATGCTCGTAATGCTTCCCATTGCGCCACAACCTACTTCTGGTAACATCGTAAATTTTACCTTTAAATGCCACCCAAATTTCTGGCTTATCTTGCCCATTTCTCAATGCCAACTGAGACTTTGTGTAAGGAGTAAGGTTCATTTACAGCAACTGTTTAGCAATTAAATACTCGGCAATTTGAATGGCATTAGTAGCTGCACCTTTACGTAAGTTATCTGCTACAATCCACATATTTAAAGCATTATCAGCAGATTCATCACGCCTTAGTCTACCTACAAAAACTTCATTCTTATCCATCGCTGTTAAAGGCATTGGATAAATACAATTTGCTAAATCATCTTGTAAAACAACACCAGCTTCATTGCTTAATAACTCCCTTACTTTAAGTAAATCAAATGGCTTTTTAAATTGCACATTCACACTTTCACTGTGTCCACCCATAACCGGAATACGCACGCAAGTTGCCGTAATGGCAATTGATTCATCTTGCATAATTTTCCTTGTTTCATTCATCATCTTCAACTCCTCCTTGGTATACCCATTGTCTGTAAATACATCAATTTGCGGAATAGCATTTTTATCTATTGGATACTTATATGCCATTTCTCCAACAATCCCTGCTCGCTCATTCTCCATTTGCTGCACAGCTTTTACGCCTGTTCCTGTAACACTTTGATAAGTAGAAATAACCAATCTTTTAATTCCAAAAGCAGCATGAAGCGGATTTAAAACCATTAACATTTGTATGGTTGAACAATTGGGATTAGCAATGATTTTATCGGCTGAACCTAGCACGTTTCCATTAATCTCAGGAATGATTAATTTTTTACTGAGGTCCATACGCCATGCCGATGAATTATCTATTACTGTAATACCAGCTTCTGCAAATTTAGGAGCCCACTCCAGAGATGTAGCACCACCCGCCGAAAACAATGCGATGCTTGGCTTAGCAGCAATGGCATCTTGCATCGAAACAATGGGATATAATTTACCTTTATATTCAACTGTTTTCCCAATAGATTTTGGAGAAGCCACAGGCACTAATTCCGTCAAAGGGAAATTGCGTTCAGCCAATACTTTTAACATTACATTTCCCACCATTCCGGTGGCGCCAACTACTGCTACTTTCATATAAACTATTTAGATTTTATCAGGATCCGCATATGTAGTTTACCCGATTTACTTTTTAACAACTGCGAAAATAAAATAAACTTATCAGCTTACCCGATTATTTTTGAGTATGCAATATTTTATCTACCCCTTTTTACTTTGCTGCTTGCTGAACCTACCCATTTATTCAACAGCCCAGCTTATAGAGGATTTTTCAGATGGAGATTTTACCGAAAATCCTGTTTGGTTCGGACAAGATTCTTTTTTTCAAATTAATCCAAGCAAACAGCTACAAACTAAACCCTTTAACAATCATCTAGGTGAACGAATGCTTTTTACAAACCAAACTATTTCTGCTCAGATGGAATGGCGTGTGTGGTTGCGATTGGCATTTAATCCGAGCGCACAAAACCAAGTGCGTTGGATCCTAAGTGCTACTGATACCAGTTTAAAAAACGCGTATTACGTGCAATTGGGCGGAAGCACAGGAAGCACAGACAGCATTAGCTTGTACAAAGAAATAAACGGACAAAAATATTGTATCATTCCTGGTAGAGCGGCTACTATTGGCAAAACAAATAATTTGGTTCAGCTAAAGGTAACCAGAGATGCTGGTGGAAACTGGGAATTATTTTCTGATACTGGATCAAGCAATATTTTTATTCGCGAGGGAAGCACATTAGACAGCAGTATTGGTTTGGGCATATTACATGGCTTTACCTTTAAATGCACAAGCGGCAATGTAAGTAATTTGTATGCCGATAATGTATATGCCGGTCTCCCCATTTTAGATAAAACAGCACCTAAACTCTTGTATTTTGAAATGCTAAATCCGCAACAAATTGTCTTACAATTCTCAGAAAAAATGAATCAAATAGGAAGTGCGCAAATTGAATTCAGTCAGCTTCAAAAAGCTCAGGCAAGCAGTGTAAATCAAGAAACCTGGAACATACATTTAGAGCAAGCCATTATACCTGATAGTTTTTTTACCTTTCACCTTAAACAATTAAGTGATTTAGCAAATAATAGTTTAGATACCCAACTGGTTTGGGCTTATCATGTTTTAGAAAAAGATGAAATTATTTTAACAGAATTACTGCCCGACCCAGATCCAGTGCAAGGTTTGCCCAATGCAGAATTTATTGAACTACACAACTATACGCGATTCCCCGTTCTGCTGAAAGATTTTAACATCAGCGACCCAAGCACACAAGGAAATATTTTACCAATCATTTTAAATCCCTACGAATTTGCTATACTGTGTGCAAACAAAGACACCTCCTTATTCAAAGCATTTGGAAAAACCATTGGCATGCCTGTATGGCCAAGTTTAAACAATAGCCAAGATACCATCCGATTAAAATATAAGGAAGAAATCTGGCAAGAGATTGGGTATAATTTAGACTATTACCAAGATAAAGAAAAAGAACTAGGCGGATATAGTTTAACCCTTATTAATCCTAATCACCTGTGTTGGGGTGCTAAAAATTGGACAAGTAGTTCTAACAACATGGGTGGCACACCCGGTAGAATAAATGATATTTGGGAAACAAAAAAAGATACGAGCAGCGCCCAACTTAGTCAGCTCAATATAAAAAATGCATGGCAAATTGAGCTACAATTTAATAAAGAAATTACCTTTCAAACAACGTGGAAAAACCACATCCAAGAGCAAGGTATTCAACTTGAAAATATTTGGGCAAATGCCACAAATTCAAAAAATGTATTTCTACAATTTAAAGTGCCAATGCAACATCAATTTGAATATCAATTTGAATTAAATCCACTAATTGATTGCTTGCAAAATAAAGGAAAACAACAGATTCAATTTACTTATTTAGAAGCCAAAGAGCCTAAACAAAATGAACTCATTATTACAGAAATCTATTATGATGAGCTGCGCAAGGGAAATTTTCCGCAAGAGGAGTTTATCGAGCTGTATAATAAGACTGAACACCCCATTAATTTATGTAATATGACACTTTCTGATGCAGCAGGTTCAGTAAAATTCCCTAATTATGTATTAGCCGCAAAAAGCTATTTAATTGTTTGCCATAAGAATCATGCGGCAAATTTTAGTTTGTATGGAAGTACTCTTGGTATGAACAGTTGGCCAAGTTTAAACAGTAGCGATAAACTTCATTTGAGTGACTCAAATGGATTTCTATTACATCAGGTTCAATACACAGATTCTTGGTTAAAAAATACTGCTAAAATATATTCATGTAGCATTGAAATGATAGATATAAACAATCCTTGTGCAGGAGCAAACAATTGGCGAGCCAGTATACACCCAAATGGTGCTAGTTTAGGAAATAGAAATAGCGTATCTGTTAATAATCCAGATGTACATCCACCACAACTCATTAGAATATACGTGCCTCATTTAAATCAAATACAAGTAAGTTTTAGTGAGCATCTAGATAGTATTAGCTTATTAAATCCGCTTAACTTTAGTTTAAACCCAATTTTATATCCTAAAAATATATCTACAGATCCAAATAAGCGCAATACTATTTATGTAAACTATGATAAGTCATTACAAGAAGAAACAGATTATGTAATGCAAATACCAAGCATACAAGATTGTGCTTTTAACACATCTGCTCCTATTCAATCGCTCAATTTTCAAATTCCAAGAGCACCTAAGCAAGGCGAGATAATAATTAATGAAGTATTGTTTAACCCAGAAAAAGACGCCTACGATTTTATAGAATTATACAATACTTCTCAGGCTCATTTAGATGTAAGCAAATTACAAATTTGTAAAATAAACAATCAGGGTATACTAGAGGAATGTGAACGCTTTGCTGAAGAAGGTATTCAACTTGCACCCAATCAATACATGGCTATTTCAGAGTTTCCTGCTTTGGCACAAAACAACGCTTATCCAATTCAAGTTTCAGATTGGATTAGTCATAAAATTCCTAGCATGAATGATGATTTTGGCACAATCATTTTAGTTGATCAAACGCATAATATATTAGATTCTGTATACTATTCAGACCAAATGCACCTTTCCTTTTTCCACCATACAGAAGGTGTAAGTTTAGAAAAAATAAATCCATACATCACCAGATTTGAGGTTAATAATTGGATCTCTGCTGCTGAAACACAAAACTTCTCTACACCTTGTAAAAAGAATTCACAATTCAAATTAAGTTCAGGCCAAAGTGGAAAATTTAGTTGCCCAAAAAGTTACTTCTCACCAGATGCTGATGGGCATGATGAATTATTAAGTTTCGAATACCAAACGGGTGGTGGACACTGGGTGGCAGATTTATCTATACATACCAGTGAAGGAAAATTAGTAAAAGACATTTGTAAGTCGACCTTACTAGCCAATAGCGGCGAACTACATTGGGCAGGAGATACAAACACAGGCGAACGTGCACCAATAGGCAATTATATTGCACTATGGAATTGTTACAGTGATAAAGGCGAAACTGAACAACATAAAATAGTCATTTCTTTATTGGCTAAATAGTTCCAGTTTTTCTTTTCAAAAACAAGGTAAAACTATCAGATATCGCAATGAAAAGAAAAATATAGGAAAGCCAATCACCATATTTAGTATAAAAAGTTTGTTCTGTATAAACTGGAATTGCTTGTCTTAAAACAGTGTCTTCCCAATAGGCAGATTCTGCCAAAACACTCCCCTCTCTATCAATAAATCCACTAATACCAGTATTTGCTGTACGGGCAATTGCACGCCTATTTTCTATGGCACGTAATCTACTAAAATCAAAATGTTGCCTGTAACCAGGTGTATTTCCCCACCAACCATCATTCGTCATAATACACAAAATATCGGCACCTTTTCTAACATAAGAGGCTATAAAATCTGGGAATACACTCTCATAACAAATAATAGGTGCGATAGTAGTTTTATGATAACTATTAAACACCTTACTTTCCTTATCTTGAGCCAAACTACCTGCAGTGCCACCCATATCTATTGCGTAGCTTTCTAAAAATTTAAACAGCTGAGGATATGGCATTTTTTCAACACCTGGTACCAGTTTACTTTTATGATATATTTGAATACTATCATATGAATTTATTTGTAAAGCGGCATTATACACTTCATAATAGGCATCTGCATTTTTAAATTTTCGGGCAGCAAAACCTCTTTTTTCAGTTGCACTATATTCATAGTAGGAGTCCATTCCTGCAACTATTACCAAATGTGGATACGCTTTTAAAAAGTCTTTTAGTTGAGCAATTAAAGGCTCTGCAGAAAGATTATTCTCTAGTAACATTCCTTGTAAAGCCGTTTCTGGCAAAACAACATATTGAACTTTTCCATCAATTTTTTGTTCAGCCAATTGCAGCATCTTGCTTAATTGATCTACCTCATTTATCCCTCCAAATTTATCTGTATAAGGGTCAAAATTTGGTTGAACCAAAACCATGTCAATCTTTCTAGTACTTTGAGTAGACAAAGCATTTAAAAGATAAAAAGATAAAAAAATGGGGGCAAGTAAATATAAAAAAACTTTGTTTAACAATTGCTGCTTGCGAATGGCAATTGGTAAATTTGGCCAATCTAATAAGAGTTTATCAATGGCAATATTAACAAGGATAATCCATAAAGAACCACCCAAAACGCCAGTAATCTCATACCATTGAGCCAACACAGGAATATAACTAAAAACATTTCCTAAAATTAACCACGGAAAAGCAAGATCCCAATGAAATTGAAGATATTCAATGCTTAACCAACAAGCCGCAAAGAAGATATAATTGCTTTTCCTATTTAAACGGTTACGCCCATGAAAAAGTAAAAGGGGCAAAACCATGGGTAAACTATTAATAATAAATGCTGCTATTGCACCTCCTGCACTTGCATTCCAAATCCACCATACACTCCCAATATTCCACAATAAAAAAGTTAACCAAGCATATACAAAAAGCCAAGCATACGAATTTTCTTCCTGCAAGCTAATTTTTCGTTCTAGCATAAACAGGGGTACAAAACCCATAAATATTAAGGGTAAAACATAGAATGGCTGGTAGGCCAAAATAAAAAATAGTGCAGAAAGTGCACTTAATAATAAATAGTTTGCGTGTTTATTTCTTGCCATCTACTATCAAAACAAATTCACCCTTTACGGGGTGTGTAGTGTAATATGTTATTAATTCGGTTAAACTCCCATTTACGGTTTCTTCGTAAATTTTGGTCAGTTCTCTGCTCACACTAGCTTGTCTATCCGAACCCAAATATTCGCTTAATTGTTGTAGTGTTTTTAAAAGCCTGTGTGGACTCTCATAAAAAACCATGGTATATTCAATTGCTACCAAATTTTTTAAAGCGGTTTGGCGGCCCTTTTTCTCGGGTAAAAATCCAAGAAAAATAAACGCGTCAGAAGCCAATCCGCTTTTTACCAATGCTGGAACAAAAGCTGTAGCACCAGGCAAGCATTCAACACCAATATTATTTTGAAGACAAGCACGCACTAATAAAAATCCGGGATCACTAATTGCAGGTGTACCTGCATCACTCACCAAAGCCAATAATTTACCAGTATTTAATTCCTTTAAAAGGTGTTCTATTTGTTTATGTTCATTGTGTGCATGATAACTCCACAATGGCTTACTAATTTGGTAGTGCTTTAATAATTTACCTGTTTGCCTGGTGTCTTCGGCTAAAATTGCATCTGCCTCTTGCAATATTTTCAAACCCCTTAAAGTAATATCTTCCATATTTCCAATGGGAGTTGGCACTAAAATTAATTTTCCTTGCTGGGTCATTGTGCATACAAATTAACAAACCTTCCTGCTTATTTTGGCATTTATTTGAGTAAAATAAAAATTAAATCCCTTAATTTGATGTTAATTTGAAACTATGAGATACCTATTAAACCGCGTTAAAGTATACTCCATTTATTTTTTTGAGTATATAAAACACAGAGAATGGGCTGCTATTGCCAACGCTTTTCTATACATGTTTACCAAGAAATCATATGCCAATGGAAAGCAAATGAACAGCAGCATGGGTGTATTTGCAACGAGAAAAGGAACTTTAGATTTTCAATACATCAACTATGCTTATGAAATTGAAATTAAACATTTTATAGAACAGCATCATTTTGAAGTATTCCTAGATATTGGAGCATGCTTGGGTGAATATTGTATTTGGCTGGGTAACAAAGGGTATACTTGTCTAGCGTTTGAGCCAGTAAAAGAAAGCTATCATATGGTATTACAAAATATTGCCTTAAATCAATTAGCAGATAAAGTAAGCGCGTTCAATTTCGGTTTGGGTAGCGCTAATACCATTGCCCATTTCGAAATAAATGAGACCAACCCTGGTGCAAATAAAAGAGTTAATACACCTACCAATGAAACCCTTACGTTTCAAATTAAAGTGTTAGATGAGGTTTTTGGTAATTTTGGACTATCACCTGAAACGAAACTCCTAGTTAAAATTGATGTAGAAGGTATGGAAGTGGAAATGATAAAAGGTGCTTCAAAATTTCTTCAATACTTTGACAACATTACATTAATAATTGAGGAAAAATTGAGCGGCGAATCTTTAATTAGAGATGCCTTAAATGAAATTTGCAACTTTGAATACGGGCAAGTAGATAGTTACAATATATACGCCAAAAAAATTGCTTAAGAATCAGATAAACCTTCTTCTTTTTTGCGTTTTCTTTCTCTTTGTATCGTATTATAAATTGGAATAGATGTAACAACAATAAACACTATTACTACATAATTTAAATAATCTAGTGCATTTGGCACCAATTCTCCTACAAAGTAACCTCCAGTAACAATAATCAGAGGCCACAACACAGCACCAAGTAAATTAAAAAAGAAAAATACGAGGGGTTGCACCTTTACTACACCAGCTAAAATAGGTGCAAATGTTCTTACAATGGGCAAAAATCTGCCCAATACCAGTGCCAATCCGCCGTATTTTTTATAAAAAGCTTCGGCCATGCTAATGTATTTTTTCTTAAAAAAGAGCGAATCTTTGCGTTTATACAGTGCCTCACCCGTTCTAAAACCAAACCAATAGCCAGCATAATAACCCACAAATGCTGCAATACCAATATATAAAATTAAATAGCTAAGCTCTACATCTAAAACACCCATAAAGCAAAGCAATCCGGCTGTAAAAAGCAATGAATCTCCCGGCAAAAACAATCCAAAAATCACCCCATTTTCGAGAAAAATAATCAAGATCAGTAAAAATAATCCACCAAATCTAATGAGCTCTTCCGGCTTAAATAAATCCCAAATGCTATCCAAATTTTTGCTATTATTAGGTTACAAATTAGCACCATTTGCTAGAATAAACAAACCTTATAAAAATATTTTACAAGGATTAATGTCTTATACATTTCTAAATCCAATATTGGTTCGGCCTTGCTCTACCTTTTCTGCCTTTACCAAAACTTCAGCTTTCATTGTATCTTTATACTTTTGCATGGCTTCAGCCAACTTTAAATCTTGTAGCGACAATATCTGAACAGCCAACAATCCGGCATTCTTGGCATTATTAATTGCTACAGTTGCAACAGGCACTCCACCTGGCATTTGAACAATAGACAACAAAGAATCTAGTCCATCCATTGTTTTAAGTTTAACTGGCACCCCAATTACCGGTAAGGTACTTATAGATGCAACCATTCCAGGTAAATGCGCAGCACCGCCTGCACCAGCTATAATTACTTGTAATCCACGTTCTCTAGCCTCTTTGGCATAGGTAAACATTCTTTCGGGTGTACGGTGGGCAGAAACTACCGTAATTTCATATGCAATGCCAAAATCTTCCATCACTTTGGCAGCATCTTTCATTACATCAAGGTCACTGTCTGAACCCATTATGATTCCAACTTTTTTATCCGACATACTATGGTTTTTTATAAAAAAAGCCCGTATTAGGGCTTTTTTATTTTATGCATCTAATTCTTCAGCTTCTTCTATCTCAGGCTCTATGCCTTCCATTAGATTTCTAATTTCTTGTAACTCTTCACGGTTGTATTTATTAGCATGATCTGCCAATAAATCTAGTAAATAAGCTAAGTTTTCTTTCCCATCAGATTCTTCTAAAAACAGAAAAGTATAATCACCATTTGCTTCAATATCTTCATAGGCTAACCTAATCATACGCACATAGCCTGGCTCTTTCAGGTTTGCTTTAAAAAACTCACGCAATTCCTTAAGTTGGCTGATTACTTTGTCTGCATCCATCCCGCCTTGGTTCAGTTCTGCTTTGATTTTATCAATTATCTGCTTCATGTTATTTATTTGTGGCACAAAATTAAATTTTTTAGCCACAAAACATATTTTTAATCTCAATTAATCAAACGTAAATTGGCAATTGTTGAATTTTTCCTGAATATTTCTATGATTTTAAATGAATAAGGGCTCTAAATCATCTAAATAATTGAAAAATTCTTGCCATAAAAACTTGCACATTAAAACTATCGATCGAATAACCTAAACCTTAAATAGGCTGTTTTTCGCTCCATTCTTTCATCAACTCCTTGTATTTATTCAAAAAAGTGCTTTTGGAGATAAATCCTAAATATTTCTCTTTATCAAGCACAGGTATATAAAATACCTCCGGATATTCTTCATATTGATGCATTAAATCAGACAATGTATCATTAATATCGGCAGTAATAATATCCTGAACCAATATTTCTGAAACTTTAACCTTATCATATAAATCTTGCTTAAAAATATATGCACGCAAGTGACCCATAGTAAGTAATCCAATAAAATTTCCATTTCGTTTTACCACCGGAAACACATTTCTTCTGGTTCCAGAAACTACCTCCGTAACCTTACGCAAAGAATCATCTGGCCTAAAGCTAGGAAAGTCTGTCTCCATAATAGATCGAACAGAAAGCTCATTCAACACCTCTAGTTCAGGAGCCTTTTGCAATAAACCATTACTGGCCAATTTTTTGGTGTAAATGCTATTTGGTTCGATAAGTCTGGTAACAAAAAAACTCCCCGCAGATACAATCATTAAGGGTACAAATAAGGTATACCCGCCTGCAGCCTCTGCTATCATAAATATACCGGTTAATGGCGCACTTAAAACACCACTCAAAATACCAGCCATACCTATTACTACAAAATTCAATTCGTTGAGTTCTGCTAAGCCCGAAAGGTTTACCAAGCGCGAAAAAAATAATCCCAACAGGGCTCCAATAAATAAAGAAGGTGCAAATATTCCTCCATTACCACCAGAACTTACAGTTAATGCAGCTGCAATTGGTTTAAGCAGCAATGTAATACATACAAAAGATAAGAAAACCATATTGTAGCCAAAACTACTTTGCAATGCAATATCTTTCATGAATCCATCGAAGGTTCCATTTAAAATTTGATTGATTACAAAATATCCCTCACCATACAATAAGGGGGAAAACAGAATTAACCCACCCACAATAAATCCTTGAAATATGGCAATTAAAAACTTTTGATGCCGATTGTTAAATTTATTTTCTATGCCATATATCACCCATATGGTGTATACAGAGATGAGTCCACAAACCACCGCAAATAAAGCATAAAAAGGTACAGAGGCAGGCTCCCATGGCTTAGCAGTAAACACTATTAATTGCCCCTGATAAAAAATATTGCTAATAACAGCTGCCGTTGCCGAGGCAATCAATAATGGTACAAATGCAGAAATATTTACCCGCCTCAACAATACTTCTAATGCAAAAATTACTCCGCCAATGGGTGTATTAAAAATAGCAGAAATGCCTGCCGAAGCCCCACAAGCCAGGAGAAGATTTCTATCACTATCGCTTAAAAATAAACGCTTAGCTAAGTTTGAACCAATGGCTGAACCGGTAATAGCAATAGGCGCTTCAACCCCAACAGATCCGCCTAAACTTACGGTAAAGGCACTGCTAACCATATGCGCATAGGTGTGATGCTCGGCTATATTACCCTTTTTATAATTAATTCGGTAAATAATGCTAGCCAATCCTTTTTCAAAATGTTTCAATCCAAAAACATACCGCACAAAAACCAAAGACAATACAATGCCAATTACCGGGTAAACAAGATATTGATAGCGAAGCTCTAAAAAGCGCTTATTTACCAATACAGATTCTAGCCAATGAATGCCTGCCTTTAAAATAATCGCTGCAAAAGCCACAACAATGGCCACAAGGATGCTAGCAATAATTAAAAAGCTTTGATTACTAATATATTTGTTCCTTTGTTTAAAGATTTTATAAACAGGATACTTCAGCAAGAATCGAATGTATTTAATTTGCTGACTCATGAGGCAAACATAATGAAAATTTCTTATTGGATTAAAGCAGCGCGTTTACGCACATTATTTCTCTCTTTATCATGCATTTGGGCAGGTATACTCTCGGTTCAAACCGTACAAAAAATAGATCCGTTGATTAGTATCTTTACTTTCTTAACGGCATTATTCCTGCAAATACTATCAAACTTTGCCAACGATTATGGAGACAGTGTGCACGGAGCCGACAATAAGCAGAGAAAAGGCCCAAGCAGGTCGGTTCAAGCAGGATTTATTAGTGCCGAGCAAATGAAAATGGCAATGCTTCTTTTTGCTGGCTTGGCGCTTATTTCTGGTTTGTTCTTACTCTACTTGGCCAAACCCATTATTGGATTAGCGGCTTTCCTGGCGCTACTAGGAATTGGAATTATTGCTATAATAGCTGCAATTGCATACACAAATGGGAAAAGACCATATGGATATGCCGGACTCGGAGATATAAGTGTTTTTATTTTCTTTGGGGTTGTGGCTGTGCTCGGAACGCAATATTTGCAAACTGCACAAATAAATGTTATTTCCTTTGAACTGGCTGTAGCCTATGGCTTACTTTCTGTTGGTGTCTTAAACTTAAACAACATGCGCGATATTAGCTCAGATAGTGTTGCAGGCAAAAAAAGCATTCCAGTTAGAATTGGATTAATTAACGCAAAAATTTACCACAATACGTTATTAATTCTTGCCCTGATCAGCTTTATCTTAGTTGCTTATCAATTGAAGTTAACAGCATGGGTTATTCCGGTATTTTCAACCATCATTGGACTAAACCTATTCATGGCAATAAAAGCTAAGGAAGAATTAGATTTTGATCCATTGCTCAAGTGGTTGTCTTTAAGTACGCTGTTGTTGAGTTTTATTTTATTTTTGGCGCTATGAAACCAATAAGCTATCAAGTTTATAAAAGGACTTTACAATTTTCATTTGATGCAAAAACAAGCAGAGGCTCACTTCAAACACATGATGCCTATATTCTGAAAGGAAGTACAATAAATGGTTTAATTGGATGGGGAGAAGCTTCCCCATTAAAGGGTTTAAGTATAGATGCCGAACCCAACTTCGAATCAAAATTAATAGATATAGTTAATCAACTTAACCAGGGAACAGACCCAAGGGAACTAGATCTAGAAAAGTTACCCGCTATTCAATTTGCAATTGAAACACTGAAAAGTGATATCGCAAATGGCGGAAAAATGGAATTATTTGCTAGCCCATTTTTGAATGGAAAACCCATATACATGAATGGCCTAGTTTGGATGAATACCCCTGAAAATATGCTGCAGGAAGCCATTAAAAAAGTTGAAGCAGGATACGATTGTATTAAATTTAAAATTGGCGCCTATCAACATGATGAAGAATGCAAGATGTTGGAACAATTTAGAAAACTTTTTGATGCCAATAAAGTAGAAATAAGACTAGATGCCAACGGCGCTTTTGCTGCAGATGAAGCGGTCATCAAATTGAAAGACTTAAACCAATTCACCATCCATTCTATTGAACAACCAATTGCACCAAAACAGATTGAAGCAATGCAGGAAATTTGTGCAAAGTCTCCTATACCTGTTGCCCTAGATGAAGAACTCATTGGTTTAAATCCACTTACCGATGGCAAAAAAATTTTACCCAAAATAGGTGCCAAATACCTTATTCTAAAACCAACACTATTGGGTGGCTTATCTGCAACAGAGGCATGGATCGCAAAAGCAAATGAATACAATATGCACTGGTGGACTACCTCTGCATTAGAATCAAACATTGGTTTAAATGCCATTGCTCAGTTTACTGCTACTAAAAACAATAAGTTACCGCAAGGATTAGGTACAGGTGCTTTGTATCTTAATAATTTTGATACACCATTATTGGCAGAAAAAGGATTCTTACATTATATTGCAGCAAAGAAATGGGCATTTCCCAATGCGTCTGAGGAGTTGATTCTTAATCTTTCATGAACAAAAAAAAGGAAATAATTAAATGGGTATTGATTATAGACACAGCAATTAGTCTATTTTTACTCGTTGTGGGTGTGTTCATGGGCATTTCTTGGCTTAATGTGTTGTGTTTAATTCCTGTATTCATTAATGGTTATATTATACAAGTTTTCGGAAATTTTGGTAAAGAAGCTACTGCTGAAATCGCATTAACTCAAGCCAATAATAATGCCTTCATAGAAAACACCAATGACGCGGTTTGGATGGTAAACGAGCATTTACAGTTGGTTTCATTCAATGTGAATTTTGCTAATATGTTTAAATCAATTTGGCAAAAAGAAGCTATCATGGGAATGAATATACTTAATGCCAATGAACAAATAACTATAAATGACCAATGGAATGCTTGGTACAAAAAAGCCTTAAGTGGTGAATCATTTAATACCGAAACAGCTTACGATACAGAGGGAGGGTGTATTAAAATTGAATTGTTTTTTACTCCGATTTTTAAGGATAAAACCGTTAATGGAGTAATTATTAAATCAACTGATATTTCGCTCAGAAAAGAAGCAGAGTTAGCACAACTACAACAAAGTGAATTTTTAAACAAACTAATTGCGCATTTACCAATAGGCGTTTTTGTAAAACAGGTAAAAAACGGACTCACCTATACCTTATGGAATAAAGAATTAGAAAATTTATTTAACTTAAAAGAAGAGGAAGTAATTGGGAAAACAGATGAAGAAGTATTCAAAAATGCGGGTGAAATTTTACATTACTTAGCTACCGACCAGCTTATTCTGAGAGATAAAGAACCAATTTTAATTCAAAAACTATGCATACAAGCAGAGGGTAAACAAATTTTTGCTCGAACCATTAAAATCCCACTTCTTGATGCAAACGGCGAAGTAGAATCCATTTTTGGTATTCTAGAAAACATAACCGATTCGGTTAATGCGCAAGAGGAACTTGCTGTGGCAGAAAAAAGATGGAATTATGCCCTTTCTGGAAGTCGAGATGCTGTTTGGGATGTAGACTTGGTTAATAATGAAACCTTTTTTAGTCCGGTTTTTAGTGAAATGCTCGGATATAAAGCATACCAACAATTGGAAGAATCGTGGGAAGATCTGGTTCACCCAGAAGATTTACCCAAGGCTTGGAATCTCTTTGTAGATCATTTAGAAGGGCTCTCCCATTTTTACGAGTGTGAATATCGATTGCGTAAAATGGATGGAAGCTATTTTTGGGTTTTAGATAGAGGTAAAGTTGCAGAAACAGATGCAGAAGGCAATCCTACGCGCGTAATTGGTACGTTTAGCAACATAGATTATAGAAAAAGACTTGAGGAGGAATACAAACATGCCTTGCAAAAAGCAGAGGAGGCCTCTCATGCAAAAAGCTTATTCTTATCTACCATGAGTCATGAGATAAGAACACCACTAAATGGTGTTATTGGTTTTATCAATTTATTGTTGATGGATCAACCAAATCCGAAACAAATAGAAAATTTAAATGCCCTCAAATATTCTGCAGATAACCTGCTTTATATGCTCAATGACATCTTAGACTTTAGTAAGATAGACGCAGGCAAAATGGATCTAGAAGTACGTCCATTTAACCTAATAGAAATACTTCAGAATACCACTAAATCCTTTTTAAATTCAGCCAAAGAAAAAGGTTTGTCTCTGCAATTAATGGCTAGTAAAGATATACCAGCATTTTTATTGGGGGATTCAGTGCGAATCAGTCAGATAATTAATAATTTACTTTCTAATGGAATTAAGTTTACTGAAAAAGGTGAAGTAGGTTTAATGGCAAAATTTATTGAATCAAAAAACAATATAGCAAGTATCTCATTTGAAGTTTGGGATACCGGAATTGGGATTGAACAGGAATATCTACCTCAACTTTTCGAGCATTTTACGCAGGCATATACAGATACAACTAGAAAATATGGTGGTACTGGTTTAGGATTAGCCATTTGCAAAAAACTAGTGGATATCATGGGCGGAAATTTAATTGTTGAAAGTGATAAGGGTAAAGGCACAAAATTTAATTTTACCTTAAAACTTGCCATTGCAAATACCAATACCGAGGAAATTAAAAGTGCTAGATTACCAGAAAATATTGATTTTTCAGGATTAAATGTATTGCTAGTAGAAGACAATCAAGTAAATGTTATGGTTGCCAAACAACTACTCAATAGATGGAATATTCAGGTTGATGCAGCAGTGAATGGAAAAGATGCCTTAGTGTGGGTAAAGCGGAAAAAATATGACCTTATTTTGATGGATCTACAAATGCCAGAAATGGATGGCTTTGAATCTGCTTCTATTATGCGCAAAGCGGGAATATCTACTCCAATTTTTGCCATTTCTGCTAATGTTAATTCCGATGCGCGCGAAAATGTAATTGCATCGGGTATGAATGACTATATAAGTAAACCATTTAAACCTTCAGAACTCTCTGAAAAAATTAATAGTATCTACCAGCAAAAGAAGGCAAAGAAAATCAAGGATGATTCTCCCAAAAACACCTTGTTTTAGCACTAATACAATATCTTTACAATGATATAGCAACTGAGGGATCCAATCGCATCAGCTACCATATCAGCATAATCATAGCTGCGGTTTATAAAAACGGCGTATTGTAAAAATTCTATAAAAACGCCGTAAGCTATTCCAATTGCAACAGCAACATGCACATGAATCCAATCTAAGTTAGCACGACCCTTTTGATGCGCATAAATAAGCAGAAAGGATTGCATACCAAATAGCATAAAATGGGCTAGTTTATCTATGCCAATAAGCGTAAAGGTTAGTTTGGGTAAACTTTGACCATTGATACCGCAAGCCACCAATGAAATAAGTGCCCACAAAAGTGCTAAATAGTACTTTTTAAAAAACAATAGCATCAGACTATTACCTATTGGTTAATAGCTGCTATTCCAGGCAATTCTTTGCCTTCAAAATATTCTAATAAAGCGCCACCACCTGTGCTCACGTAACTCACCTGATCCTCAAAGCCAAACTTAGCCACAGCAGCAGCACTATCGCCTCCACCAATTAAACTAAATGCACCCATCTGAGTAGCTTTGGCTACTGCAATTGCAGCTGTTTTGGTTCCGTTCTCAAAATTACTCATTTCAAAAACGCCCATTGGTCCGTTCCACAAAATAGTGTTTGATGCTTCTATAACCGATGCAAATTTTGTGGCGGCTTTCGGACCAATATCTAGGCCCATCCAACCCTTTTCAATATGTTTATTATCACATGGCTTACAATTTGCCTCATTGCTAAAAGCATCGGCTACAATTGAATCTTCTGGTAACAATAATTGAACACCTCTATCTTTTGCCTTTTGTATTAATTGTAAACATAAATCTAATCGATCATCTTCACATAAACTTGAACCAATCTCAAATCCTTGCGCCTTTAGAAAGGTATAAGCCATTCCACCTCCAATAATTAAATTATCAACCTTTTCTATTAAGTTTTCTAAAATTAATAATTTATCTGAAACCTTAGCACCTCCTGTAATCGCTGTAAACGGGCGCTCAGCGTGTTTAATTACTTTTTCTGCATTGGCAACTTCTTTGGCCATCACATAACCAAAACACTTTGCATCTGGGAAAAACTGAGCTATAATAGCTGTTGAAGCATGCGCTCTGTGCGCAGTTCCAAAAGCATCATTTACATATACATCCCCTAATTTAGCTAATTTCTCTGCGAAAGCTAAATCTCCCTTTTCTTCTTCTTTGTAATATCTTAAATTCTCTAACAATAATACTTCGCCAGATTGCAATTCTGAAGCTAATCGGTAGGCATCTTCTCCAACACAATCATTAGCAAATTTTACTTCAACACCCAATAATCTACTTACCGTTGATAGGGTATTTTTTAAGGTGTGTTTTTCAAAATCAACTGTTCCATCTTCTTTTAATTTTTTTAAAGGTCTACCTAAATGACTCATTAAAATGCACGACCCACCATCATTCAATATTTTTTGTAAGGTTGGCACGGTAGCGCGTATACGTGCATCATCAGTTACTGCTAACGTTTTTTTATCTAAGGGCACATTAAAATCTACACGCACTAAGGCTTTTTTACCTTTAAAATCTATAGAATCAACTGTTTTCATAATGTAAAATTTGCTGCAAAAATAGCGGTTTTTTCTCCAATTTGATACTATTTTCTTATCGGTATTTTCAAATTAAGAGGCATTTGTAATATTAATTTTTGAATAACCATTGCCGCTCGGCACAACTTCAATGTGGGTAGCAATGCGTTCCTTTAGCTCAGACAGATGTGAAATTACACCTATTATTTTCCCTTCACTTTGTAGGTTCGCCAAGGCATTTAAGGCCACATCTAAATAATCAGAATCTAAAGTTCCAAAACCTTCGTCAATAAACATAGTGTCTATGCGCATATTTTTACTCGCCATATTTGCCAATCCCAACGCAAGCGATAATGAAACAATAAATTTCTCTCCCCCCGACAGATTTTGAGCAGTTCGTATCTCACTATCTTGATACTTATCTATAACAGATAATTCAAATGGATTAGCCATATCACCACTGCGGTGTAACAAATACCGATCCGACATTTTTTGCAATTGCTTATTGGCAATAGCTATTAAATGTTCAAAGGTTAATGCCTGAGCAAAATTGCGGTATTTTTTGCCATCGCTTGATCCAATTAACTCGTTTAAGCTTGCCCATTTATGCCAAATTGCTTCTTGTTTTTCTCGATTTTTTAATTGCTGTACACTACTTTTTACATGTACTTCATTTACCTCTAAAATTTGTTTTAGCGCCCCTATTTTCTGCGAATAAGTATCAAGTAATTCTCTACATGAAAGGGCTTCATTTTGCAATAATTCCAATGATTTATCTGAAGGCTGCATGGCTTGCAAGGTTTGCAATGCAATTTCCTTTTCAGCCAATATTGCTTTATTTCTTTCCAACTCAGTATGAGCCTCAAGTGTTACTTTTTCAGCATACAATTTTTCCGTTTCACATTGCGCTATGCGATTTTTAATTTTTTCTTCCGCTTCATCTACTAAAGTCTCACCAAAAATATCTTTACGCGCTGCCCATAATTCTTGCAGCGCTAAATTAACTTTATCCAAACCCAATTGCTTCTCTTTAATAAGAGTGGCTAAATGTGACAATTCTTTTGTCTCAATAGCTATTTTTTGCTCCAATGAAGCAGAGGTGGTTACTAAATTTTCTAGTCGACTAACATTGGCATTCCAATTAGCTAAACAGGTTTTTAATTCCTCAATATTAGCAACCCCAAAAACATTCAACTTTTCTATAAAAATAACCCTTGCACCTTCATATTTATCATGCAAAGCTTGGAAGGCATTCTTGCTTTCTTGCCATTGTTGCGCTGCTAATTTATAATCGGTTTCAATTGTATTTTTTTGCTTATTAACTACATCAAATTCTTGTTGCAAATGCACCAATTCAGTATCACGTATCTGCACCAATTGCTGCTCACAATCTGTAGCCTTTTTCAACATGTCGGTAAGCACTTTCCCTTCTTGCCGCTTTTCATCTAAAATAGCCTGAAGTGCTTCCATACGTTGAGGTCCCACTGGCAATAAAAAATTAGCTTGACCTTTGTTAATTTCACTTAAAAGCATCTCATGCTTAAGCATAGTCTCTTCATAAACCAACTCCTCCTTGGCTTTATTTTGTATGGCGTGCTCTCTGTCTGATCCAATTTTTGCAAGTTGTTTTTCTGCTTGTTGCACCGAAAGCACATGCGATTGCAATTGCCTTTTTAATACTGCCAATTCTTTTTCCTTTTCTCCTAATTGAGGCAAATTTCCTTTGGCAAAAGGATGCTCCAATGAACCGCATAAAGGACATTCAAGACCATCTATTAAATGCAGTCGATGTGCTTCTAAACTTTGAATGGTTTTAGTAAGTACAATATTTTCATCTAGCAAATTAATTTGCACTTCCAAAGCAGCTAAAGCACTTTTGTTCGCCTCAATTTCTTTAAGCAATGCTGTATTTTGCTCCTCATAAACATTCAATTTATTTCCCCATTCAACGATAGCTAAGTTCAAATTAGCCATAGCCAATTCGAGGTCTTGCAAAGTTTTTAATTGGTGTCCAAACGCAAATAATTCTTCCTTCTTAGTTTGCAAAGAATGTACATCTGATCCATTTAATAAGACAGCCAATTGATCTTTTTTAGCGCGCAATGCGTCCGTTTTCCCAACTAAAGCCTGCTCAGTCTCTGCAACTAGTTTCGTAGCAAGTTCTAGCGATACTTTTTTTGCTTCACTATGTTTTTGTAAGTCGGCATTTTTTATACCTAAGGCATTTAAATCAAATAAGAAAGTTTGCAAACTTGTATATTCTGCTTCTAAGGCTGCGTATTGCCCCACAAGCAATTCGTAGTTGCGATTTTTGTTTGCCCATTCTTGTTTTTCTTGCAATAAATTAGCTACTTCAAGTAAGGCATCTTGATCTTTTTCTTTCGTCTTTGTTAGTTCTGCAATCTTTTTATTATGCTGTTCAATTTCTTCATGAATAGGCTGTAACTGCTTATTTTTTTCTGAAATTTTTGTATCAATTTCACGTACCCTTTTAAATAATGGCGCTTGCTTTTCTTGGAATTGCTTAGCCTCATGATAAGCCCGTTCAGCATTATCACTAGCCATCTTGGCCATACTAGCCTGTTCGGCTAATTGAGGCATCAGCAGCGAAATGGCTGCCATTTGATTGTTTAGTTGTGAAACATCTTGCAAATGTTTTATTGCTGATTCTACTTGTAGCAATTGTTTATTTACACCCTTTTTATTTTCTTCTAATAGCGAAATTTCTTGCTTATGTAGTTCAACTTCTTGCTCACTCAGCAATTTGTGTGAAGAAAGAACCAACTGTATTTTATCTAATTTTTCCTTCTCCGTTTTGGTTCTCTCAAAA
Organism: Sphingobacteriales bacterium; assembly: GCA_021298155.1. Classification (GTDB taxonomy): domain Bacteria; phylum Bacteroidota; class Bacteroidia; order UKL13-3; family UKL13-3; genus B1. The sequence continues at coordinate 72,447 of JAJTEN010000007.1, forward strand.
ACTTTTTTAGATATTTCTGCATAAATTTCTGTGCCTGTAATTTGTTCAAGTAGCTCCCCTTTTTCATTTTGTTTGGCCTGCAAAAAAGCGGCAAAACTCCCCTGAGCCAACATAATAACTTTTGTAAATTGCTCAAAGCTCAGACCTATAATCTCAACAATTTTCTGATCGCAAGTACGCACTTGATCAGCTATTATAGTATCTGTAGCATCTGCAATACTTCTGTTCACCGGTTTTAAGGTTCCGGTGCGTGTTCGCTCTTGCTTCCAAGCCGATTTCCAAATTTTTCCAGTTACTTCAAAAATAATTTCGGCATAACAATCTTTTTCACCTCGCGTAATTACTGCGTTATCGCTCCCAGTAATTTCAACGCGCGGAGTTTTTCCATACAAAGCCAGTGTAATGGCATCTAAAATAGAACTTTTACCCGCACCCGTTTTACCTGTTATAGCAAATAATCCCTCTTGCGTAAATACAGGATTGGTGAAATCTATTTCATTTTCGCCAGCTAATGAATTTATATTTTTGAACCGAAGGGATATAATCTTCATACAACTTTACTCCCCTATTTTTAATTCGGAAACAATCTCCTGATAGGTTTCTTTAAGTAAATCTATTTGCTCATCCGAAAATGCTTCTTTGTGTAGTAATTTTTCAAATACCTCAAACTCGTTAAGCTCATCCAATGAATCGGCGTCTTCATAAGCGAACAATAGCTCAGTTAATCCCCTTTTATTTTGCAATTTTAATACCTCTATCAGACTATCCTTTGTTTGCTCAGCTATCCAAACAGATAGGTTAGGAAAAAGTAAATCGCTTTTATAGTTAATTTCTACCCAAACAGATTCATTGCTTTCTTTAAGTTGGTTCAGCCTATGTTCAATGTATGCTTTATCACCTACAATAGTCTCTAGTTTTTGAAAAACAGGTATGGGTATCGTGTGAATCTGTTTGGTTATCGTGAAATCTATCAAATAAACGCATTTGGTTTGTGTTGCTTCACCAAATCCCATAGGAATGGGCGAGCCACAATACCTAATATGGTCTTGAATACAAGAAGCAATATGATAATGTCCTAATGCTACATAATCAAATTGCGCATGAAAAATATCGCTCCCAATGGCTTCAATATTTCCAATATATGCTTCTCTCACCCCATCATCTTCGTTTCGTTTTCCGCCCATAACAGATAAATGACCTGTGGCTATAATCGGAATATTTATGCCCAATTCAGCTCTTTTGGCTACTGCCAATTGCCCAATTTCTGTATAGTGTTTTTTAATATTTTCATTAATTCTTTTGGATCGGTCTGAATAACTTTCTCCCTCTGCAAACCTGCTAATATCACGTTCTCTCAAAAATGGAACACCACAAATAATCAATTCAGGTTCATTCTCTTTATTTTTTATTAGGATAAGTTCATCCGCAATATTTTCTGTGGCACAACCTACTACGCTTATATTTAAGGAGGCTAATATGTGTTTGGGCGCATTTAAAAAACTAGGTGAATCATGATTTCCACCTACTATAATAATGTTTCTACAACAAGTACTTTTTACTTTTACCAAAAAATCATAATACAATTTTTGCGATATACTACTAGGTGAAGCCGTATCAAACACATCACCCGCAATTAGCAATACGTCAACACCATGCAGCTCTATAGTATCAACCAACCAATCTAAAAAAGCCTTATGTTCTAAAACCCGCTCTTTCTTAGCGTAGAGCGTTCTTCCCAAATGCCAATCAGAGGTATGTAATATTTTCATTTTTCAGTATGCTTAATCTCATGGAGCACATGATACTATGCACCTTTGATTGCCTTGCAAAATAGGCTAAAAAAATAAAAAAGCCCCCACATTTCTGTGGAGGCTTTCAATGAATTAAATATCTATTTCTGTTGATTCTTCTTGCTTTGGTTCAGCCAAGGTATGGCTTACACTATCTTCTATAATTTCAGCCTCTTGAATAGGCTCTTCAACTTTATCATGCGGTCTTACTCCTAATATCTCAACTAAATCAGTTTGAAACAAAATTTCTTTCTTTAATAAAATTTGAGATAACTCTTCTAATTTATCTCGTTTATCAAGTAAAAGTTGTTTCGTTTTCTGATAACATTCATCAATAATAGACCTTACTTCCTGATCAATCATTTCTGCGGTGCTTTCGCTATATGGCTTGGTAAAACCATACTCTTGGTTACTATCATTAAAGCTCACATTTCCTATTTTAGCATTCATCCCATAAATAGTAACCATGCCATATGCCATTTTTGTAATACGCTCTAAATCATTTTGAGCGCCAGTGCTTATTCTACCAAACACAATGTCTTCTGCAACCCTTCCACCTAATGTCATACACATCATGTTTTTCATTTGATCTGTGGTATATAAATATTGGTCTTTTGGCAAATATTGCGCATAACCTAATGCTGCAACACCTCTTGGAACAATACTTACCTTAACCAATGGATCTACTCCTTCTAAGAACCATCCTGCAATGGCATGTCCACTTTCATGGTAAGCGATAATCAATTTTTCCTCCGGAGAAATGATTTTATTTTTCTTTTCCAAACCGCCAATAATTCTATCAACAGCATCTTGAAAATCTTGCATATCTACTGCAGTTTTATTGTTACGTGCCGCAATTAAAGCGGCTTCATTACATACATTTGCAATATCTGCACCAGCAAAACCAGCAGTTTGTATAGATAATTTCATTGGATCTACACCTTCTGCAGTTTTTATTGGTTTTAAATGCACTTTAAATATCTCTTCTCTGCCATTTAAATCGGGCCTATCTATAGAAATTTGTCTATCAAATCTACCTGGACGCAACAAGGCTGTATCAAGAATATCCGGACGATTGGTAGCTGCTAAAATAATTACACCTAAATCGGTTGCAAAACCATCCATTTCGGTTAATAATTGATTTAAGGTATTCTCTCTTTCATCGTTTCCACCCTGAACCAAATTTTTCCCACGCGCCCTTCCAACTGCATCAATCTCATCAATAAAAATAATACAAGGTGCTTTTTCTTTGGCTTGTTTAAACAAATCTCTTACCCTGCTTGCGCCAACACCCACAAACATCTCCACAAAATCTGAGCCTGATAAGGAGAAGAAAGGAACTCCAGCCTCGCCAGCAACTGCTTTTGCTAATAAGGTTTTACCCGTTCCTGGAGGTCCAACCAATAAGGCTCCTTTTGGAATTTTACCGCCAAGAGTGGTATACTTTTTAGGGTTTTTCAAGAAATCTACAATTTCCATTACCTCAACCTTAGCTTCATCTAAGCCAGCTACATCTTTAAAAGTAGTATTAACGTGTTGGTCTTTATCAAACAACTGCGCTCTGCTTTTGCCAATATTAAATATTTGACCTCCGCCACCACCGCCGCCGCCACCCATGCGACGCATCACAAACATCCACAATCCAATTAGTAAGGCAAATGGCAACAACCAACCAATAATATCGGCTAAATAATTATGCTGTGTGGCTGTTTCAGCAATGAGTCGTTCATCTGCCGGGAAAGCCTCTTGACGCTTAGTTAAATCTGTTTCAAAACTTCCCACATCGCTAATTTCAAAGAAGTAATGCGGACCAGCATCGGTAGAGGCAAAAATACCTGTACGCGATTTTAAATCGCTATATTTTGCATTTTTAAGCGACTCTTTCTTGATGTAAATATCTACCCTTTCCTTGTTCACAACCACAATCTTTTCTATGTCGTGAGAAGGAAGCATTTCGGTAAAAAACTTTGTTTTAGTGGTCTTTAAAGATACATCATGCGGTGCAAACTGCATGGCCAAAAAGGTTACCACAATGATTCCATAAATCCAATAAAAATTGAACTTTGGTAAATTGTTTGGCTTTTTTGCTTTCTTGTTAAAAGGATCCTTTTGGGGCGCTGGGTTATTTGAATTATTTTCTGCCATGTGTTTGTATTTGATGCAAGATTATTGCTGCTAAATTGAAAATTCTTTTTTAATTATTTCGCATTTATTTGGTCTGAACCAAAAATTTTAATTGAGGTGCCATCCAAAAGTCAGACAATTTAACAAAGCCTTTGTTTAAAAATTCACCTAAATTTGTAACTACAGGATTCCATACCAAGGTATTTTCATTGATAGTACCCTCATCAAGAGCCGCCTGTAAGTTTTGCTTGTTGTAGGTTTCTATATTATCTCCAGATTGAACCAATAGAATCATACGGTCAAAAAATTGAATCTGCAATTGTTCTCCCAATTCTTTTATTAGTTTTACTGATTTATCTATGCCACAGCCGCTAACACTATACTGTGTTTCGTCTAAGGCCAACACAATTATTTGCTTATGTAAAACTAATCCTTTGGCTTTCATAGGCATTTCATGGGCAGTCCAAGTTTGGGTAAAGGCATCTAAACGAGATTGAATCACTAAAACCTCTTCAGCACGTAAGGCCCGATTGGCTGCATAAACCCAAAGTTTTGATGCTGGCGAAAACTCGGAAAAAATTTGTGTTATCATGTACGGAAACGAAAATACCAAAAATTAAGCCATTGCCAGTTTGTCAGAATCATTTTTTAAAAAAAAGTGCCTGTATTTTGGTGTTTACCAAAAAAATGGGTGGTTTCAGCCAATAATTTATAAAAAAACTTATTTTTGACCAACTCAGGCTGATCCTAAAATGTCTGAAAAAATAAATTCATGAGTGATTCACAACCTTCCATCGTAATTGTAGGAGCTGGTCCGGCCGGCTGCGCAACTTCCTTATTTCTGAGTAAATTAAAAATTCATCATACCATTATAGATAAGGCCGTATTCCCAAGAGACAAGGTTTGTGGAGATGCATTAAGCGGAAAAGTGGTGTATGTATTAAAACAACTCGACGAAGAAATACTTACCTCTTTTGGCAATAATCCAAGCGAATTTCTGCCAAGTTGGGGTGTAAAATTTGTGGCACCCAATGGCAAAGGCATAGATATTCCGTTTAAGCAAAACAAAACGGCCGATATGCGCCCGCCGGGTTTCATTAGTAAAAGAATGGATTTTGACAATGCCTTGTTTCAATTGTTGAATAGAGAATATGCAACGGTTCTGCAAGGTACTGCGCTTAAAGAAGTGAATCAACATGCTACAGGCATAGATTTAGTTTGTGAGCAAGTGGGTGAAGGAGTCAAAAAAGCACTTACTTTTGAAAATGTACAAATGGTAGTAGGTGCAGAAGGTGATAGGTCTATTATTGGAAAAAAACTAGCAGGCATACAAAAAGATAATATGCATTATTGCGCGGGTATTAGGGCCTATTATAAAGGCGTGAAAGATCTTCACCCTGAAAATTACATAGAACTACACTTCTTGGAAGAAATGCTACCCGGTTATTTTTGGATATTCCCCATGGCAAACGGCATGGCCAATGTGGGCGCGGGTATGTTAAGTGATACAGCTAGTAAAAAGAAAATTAACCTGCGCGAGGATATGTTGCGTGCTATTAAAAATAATCCTACCATTAAAGATAGGTTTGCTGGAGCAGAATTGGAAGGTAAAATAGAAGGTTGGGGATTGCCTTTGGGTTCAAAACAAAGACCTTTAAGCGGCAATAATTTTTTGCTAACGGGCGATGCTGGAAGCCTCATTGATCCATTTACGGGAGAAGGCATTGGCAATGCACTTTATAGCGGCATGTTAGCCGCAGCGCATATAGAACAATGCCTTAAACAAAATAACTTTTCGGCTGCACATAACAAAGCTTACGATACGGCTTTCTACGACAGACAATGGGATGAATTAAAATTAAGTCATACCATGCAAAAACTTTGTAAATACCCTTGGCTATTCAACTTGGTGGTAAACAAAGCCCATAAAAATAAAACCTTACGCGAAACCATCAGCTGCATGTTCGAAGACCTAGACATGCGCGCCAAATTGCGCAATCCGCTATTTTATTTTAAATTATTAGTGAATGATTAGGAATACTTTTGAAGAATTTAAAATTACGAATGCACAATTGTTTTCCATTCGTAATTTTTATTCTACTCTTACTGTCTTCCACCTTGAATGAGTCGCATATAGTTTTGTTGGGCTGCAATAAAATCAGGGAACTCTTTTAAGGCCAGTTCAAAATTCTTTTTAGCTCCCATTAAATCTTTGTTTTGTGCCGACATATACGCTTTTACATTGTATACTGCTGCGCGTAATGGAACCATTTGCTTTTCAGTTTCTGATAACATAAAGTCTACACTGTCTTTATTATTTATCATCTTCTCTTCTAGCATTTTTACTGAAGCAGAAGCGCCTTTATTATCTCCTGCCGCCACCTGTATCGTTGCCACTTGATATAAGTATGTAATTTTTCCTGTGCTCGCATATAACTTATTGTAGAAATCTAATAACTCCATTCCCTTGCCTGCTTCTTGTAAACACAATGCCTTTAATTGCAAGAACTTTTCATCATTTGGTCTGCGGGTTAACACTTTATCTGTATAAACTTCTGTAGCAGCATAATTTCTTACCGATGCATATAATTCTGGTAGGGTATCAAGATACGGTTGACGGTTGCTTAATCAACAGCAGAAGTATTGTTGGAATTATTACAAGCAAACAAAAGGGTTATGGCTAAGCCAACGAATAATTTTTGAATCATAATGAATGTATAAAATGGTTTGGCAAAATAGCGGAATAAATTCGAAAATATAACTACTAAGCAACAAAGGAACGAAGAAAATAATCTTGGTTGCTTTGTATCTTGGTAGTTTGTTTTTTTAACTACTATGGAACAAAGAATAAATATCGAACACTAAATTTCCAATGTGGAAGGAACAAAAACTATGGTCTATGGTCTATCGACTTACAAGCCACGCCTTATATTGCCCCACACAATCCGCTACCGTTTTTTCTATAGGCGTAAAAGAAAAACCCACCTCACTCATAATTCTATTAGAACTATAATACGATTCGTTAAGTGCCGCCCGCGCTGTTTCTTTGGTGAGCGCCAAACCCTTTTTATTAAATAAACGCACTACCGCCATCACACGCCAAGCAATTGCTGCCATAAAAGGAGTAACTTGTATATACGGCCGCTTTTTACCAAAGCCATCGGCAATCATAAAAAATAAATCCCTAAAACGCACATTGGCTCCAACCAACACAAACCTGCGGTTTACAATGCCGGCATTTTCAATTTCTAAGAACGCACGCGCCACATCTTTTACATCTACATAGCCATTGGCACCCATGCTATACATGGGCATTCCCTTATAAATGGTTTGAACCAATGCATTAGAGCCTTTGCTAAAATCGCCCACCCCAATAATTACACCCGGATTAACAATAATAACCGATAGGCCTTCTTCTGCGCCACGCCACACTTCCATTTCTGCCTTATACTTGCTTATGGCGTAATTTGTATTCAGCTTACTCGCCTCCCAAGCACTATTTTCATCCATGGTATTACCTGTTTTGGTTCGACCCAAAGAAGCGATAGAACTCACATAACTGAGGTGTTTAACCCCATGAATTAAACATAAATTGACCACATTGGCAGTGCCCTCCACATTTACTTTCATAAGCAAATCTCTGTCGCTGGCATCAAAAGAAACTAGTGCCGCACAATGATAAACCCGAGAAACACCTATCAATGACTGAGCCAATGTGTCTATTTCTAATACATCGGCCTCCACCCAAACAAGCGCAGACAATGCATCTTTTGCGGCTTGGTCTGAACCAAAATAATGGCTAAAAATAAAGGTAAACTCCCGCATGTCAGAAGTTTTGCGCCTACAAGCGCGTACCTGTTTACCGGCCGCCAATAATTGGCAAACCAAATGTGAACCTAAAAAACCTGTTGCGCCTGTTACCAGTACCATTGTGGAAATGTGCATTAGTTGCCGCGCTAAATTAAGCAGTTTTGAAGAATATTTACCTACAATATGCTAAACCATTATATTACTCCGCTTTCTAAGCTCCAAATTCAATCGCTCAACCAAAGCAGTAGTCTTAAAACTTTGTTCCATTCTACCCAGTTTCTGGCCGAGCAAGAAATAAATTTGGAAGCCTATGATTTAGTTATTTTGGGGGTACAAGAAGATCGGTTCAGACCAACTTTTGAAGGATGTGCACAAGGTGCAGATGCGATTAGAAAGGAGCTGTATAAATTGGTTAAGCCACGAACAGAGCTGCGCATATTAGACCTAGGAAACATAGCAGCAGGGAATAGTTTAGCAGATACCTATTTTGCGCTTACACAATGCTTGGCTATTTTACACAAAGAAAAAAAGATAAGTTTGGTTTTAGGTGGCTCGCAAGATTTAATGGCTGCCCAATATGCCAGTTTTAAAGGGCTGAACCCAAACATGCAATTGGTATTGGTTGATGCAAAAATGGACATGGAAATGCACAGCGATGCCAGTTTAAACAATTATTTACCGCGCATCATTGCCCACGAACCTGCCTATTTATTTAATATAACACAAGCAGCCTATCAAGGACATTTTGTGGAAGACGATACCTATGATGCTTTTGAACGCATGAATTTTGATATGCTTCGGGTAGGGAGTTTGCGCGGAAATATGCAAGAAATTGAACCCTATTGTAGAAATGCCAACATGCTTGGCTTTAGTTTAAATGCCATTAAAGCAGCTGATGCACCCGCTCAAATGTATCCATCGCCCAATGGTTTAAGCGCCGAAGAAGCTTGTCAGCTTTGTAAATACGCAGGTATGAGCAACGACTTATTAAGTGCCGGATTATTTGATTACAATCCGCAATACGACAGAAATAACAGCAGCGCAGCCCTCATGGCACAAATGGCTTGGTACTTTATGGAAGGCATTAGCAACAGAAGAAATGACTATCCAATAGCAGAAAGTAAAGATTATTTAATTTACCATACCACCAACAAACACATGAACACAGAACTTACTTTCTATAAAAGTGTGCTTAGCAACCGCTGGTGGATGGAAGTTCCATATCCGCATGAACGCAGCAAACATGAAGGAAAATTTTTGGTGCCTTGCAGCTACAAAGATTACCAAACCGCGCAAAACGATGAAATACCAGACAGGTGGATGAAAACCTATCAGAAATTGTAAATATCTAAATTACTAGTGTGAATTTACCTATACTTAAACCGGCTGTATTTTGGTTCATCGCCATTTTATTCCATGCATTAGGCTTTGCTCAGGCCTTGCATAGCGGCAGTATTTACTTGGTAGATTCTATAGATTACCTGTCTCAAGCCTCAAACCTAAGTTCATATGGTAGCCTATATGCAGCTCCTTGGAATCTCCCTATTAAGCCAGATTATTTTAGCTTTCGTCCGCCCATATACGGTATGCTTATTTGTTGTATCAAAAGCTTGTTTCAAACAGATTATGCTATCTTATTTATTCAATCAATCATAAGCCTTAGCACCATTTGGGGAGTACTCAAGTTTAGCCAAGAACTCAGACTGAACGAGGGAATTTGCCGCTTAATTGTGCTCATTTTATTAGTAATCTATCCATCACAAATTATTCATTGCAACTTTGTAATGAGCGATATTTTGTTTCAAAGTTTATTGTTTTGGTCGCTTTACTTTACCTACAGGTTGTGGACCCAAAAGCAATTAAAAGATAGCCTATTGGCAGTGCTCTTTTTTGCCCTAGCCATGCTAACCAAACCCGTAGCTTTCTTATTGGGAATAAGTGTTGCTGGCATGCTCTTGTTTATATTTATCAAACAAAAACGCATACAACTCTTGCTTCCTTTTTTGTTGCTGCCGCTCATATATCATTTATATGCCAGCTATAATAAACAAGTAACAGGCTACTACCATTATTCATCGGTTACACCCATTTTTGTTTTAAAGTACATGGCCAAATATACCAATGCGCAAATCCATGGGGAAACTTACGCAGATGAGGCACAAGATAGCATAATGCAATTTGCCAATGCGGCCAAAACCTACCAAGAAAGGTATGAATTAATGAACCAAGCTGGTAAAGAAATAATTAGCCAACATCCTGCTTTTTTTATTTGGTTTAATGTAAAAGGTTGGGTTGCATTTATGCTCGATCCAGGCAGATTTGAATGGGTGCATTTTTTAAACATAAACGAGGGCAATTACCTGGGCTTATACCATGTAATAAATACACAGGGTTTCTTAAATGGAATAATCCATTTTGCAAGCAATGCACCTATTGTTTTAATTAGTATATTACTTATTTGTCTATTAACTAATATAGGAATTAGTCTCTGCTTTATTCATTTTTTAGGGAATAAAAAAGTACCAATGGCGCTCAAAATTTGTGTGTTTATTTTCATTAGCTACATCGTTGTGTCAACAGGTGTTTTGGGCTTATCTAGATATAGAGTAGCAGTAGCTCCTATGTTATGGTTGAGTGTTATGTATGGCATAAGTTATTTCATCAAAAATAATGAGCATGCACATTCATAAACCCTATGCACCGCTAGAAGCACTTGAATTAGACCTTTTTACTCAAAAAAACATTCAAGTTTCTTTGAAGAGAGAAGATTATTCGCATCCATTTATCTCTGGAAACAAATGGCGAAAATTAAAATATCATCTATTACAAGCCGAACAAGAGAATAAAAAATTACTGGTAACTTTTGGTGGTACATATAGTAATCATTTATTAGCCACAGCAGCAGCGGCAGCAAAATATAATTTCAAAAGTTTCGGGTTTGTACGTGGTGAAGAAGTGGAGAATCATGTGCTCAAATTGTGCCAGTTATTTGGCATGCAAATTCAATTTGTAGATAGAACAGCATATCAACAGAAAGAAATACTCTTTCAACGCTATTTTAGTTCTGATCCAACTGCGTTTTTTATTCCAGAAGGGGGCAGCGGAAATTTGGGCGAGATGGGTGTTTCAGAAATTATGCAAGAAAGTGATATGCAAAATTTTGATGTGCTATTTGCATCGGTTGGAACAGGTGGCACACTAAAGGGCCTAATTAAAGGCATTCAGGATAACAACCTTTCTACAAAGGCACACGGAATTGTTGTTTTAAAAGGGGCTGAAAATATGTTGCAAGAATATGCCCATTTTAAGCAAGATTCATTTCAATTACATTTTCAATTTCATGGCGGAGGATACGCTAAATATACGACAGAATTACAGCAATTTCAACACAAATTTGCCTCGCAAACAGGGATCTTACTTGATCTAGTTTACGAGGCAAAACTTATTTGGGCATTAATAAAACTGGTTGAATCAGATTACTTTTTACCCGGAACCAACATTTGTGCACTCCATAATGGAGGCAATATTGGTATTTTATCTAGTTAGGTTCAATAAGGTTGTTTCATTAATGTGTAAAGGGTATTTAGTACGCAACTCTTTTACCCATTCTGCCATTAAGAATTCTTGATAATCACTTGTTACTAATCCTTTCGCTTCTTTCAAAGTTTTTGGCTCAGCTGGAATAACTCCCAAAACATAATAAAAACGATTTACATCTAAGTCTGTTATATCTACTACTCCTTTTTTATCCCATAATTTTGCCGCAGTAGCATCAGACTTTTCAGACTTATAATCTTTAGCAATTAATGCATTTTTGAGCTTTTTATTCATTTTCTTGAATACCTCTGATTCAGACTTACCTGCATTAAACATTTTCATGGCTGCAGCTTTTGTTTTTGAATCTACGCAATTGTAAACCTGGTAATTTATGCGCTCTTTCCACATATACTTTGCTTTAGAAACGCTATAAAAAGCCTCCAATCCCAATGTATCTGAACTGGCTTTACTCCATACTTTACGATCGGTTAAATCAAATAATAAAATTCCATCGTGGTACTCATTCATGATATTTTTGAAATCAGCATACTTCGTTTCTAAAATACTTTCTTCATACGCTAAACATTTCTCATTGGCCCAATTTGTATATACATTTTTGGCTACCGTACCCGGATTTCCCTTTTCAACTGGCTCTTGATTGGCCTCTAAATAGCTTCCAAAGTCATTGGTATTGTAAGTTAGGTTTCCAACTGAAAATAAAACTTTAGGCGCAACTTGTGGCACAAACTTCCAATTTCCATTAATGAAGCTAGTATCTAATTTAGCGGTAAACTCATTTAAATTTGCTATATTTTCTTTGAAATTGTTTTCTTTCTTAACCCTAATTATTACGGCTGTTTTAGACCCTTCTGAGCGACTATCACGGGTAACTTTATTTTTAATAATGTCTTGAAGCTCTTTGTACTCACCAAGCGGACGAAAATCGTTGTACTTAACAATATGCCAACCATAATCTGTTGAAAAAGGCTTAGAAACCATTCCTGGCTTTAATGCAAAACAAACATCTTTAAATTCATCAGGATAACCACTCAAACTAGCCATCCAATTCATTAATCCGTTTGCACCTTTGCTTCCGTCATCTTGCGAATATTTTTCAACCACCGAATCAAAACTGTGTCCTTCATTTAATTCTTTATAAGCAGCCTCAATTCTTTCTTTTGCATTTTTGTATGTTTCCTCAGTGGCTCCATAACCCGTTCTAACCATAATATGTTGAACCTTAACCTCACCTCTAGCTGGGCGTTTGTTGTTAACCTGCATTATGTGGTAGCCAAATTGGGTGCGAAAAGGCATACTTATTTCTCCTTTATTTATGCTGTATGCCGTATTCTCAAATGGATATACCATTTGAAAAACAGTAAACCAACCCAATTTACCATAGTTTTTTACTGCAGATGGATCTTCAGAAAACTTGGCTGCCAAACTATCAAACGACTCACCTTTAATAGCTCTGCGACGGATATCAGATATTTTATTCCAAGCTGCTAAGGTATCCTTTGGAGCAGCATTAGGGGAAACATTAATTAAAATGTGACTTGCATTTACCTCAGATTTCATGCGCTCATATGCTTCTTGCATTAATCCTTCGGTAACCTTTTTGTCATTTAAATAGGGCGCGGCCAATTGCTTGCGATACCCGGCTAATTCAGAGCGAAAAGCTGGATTAGTATCTAAGCTCATTGCCATTGCCTCCTTAACCTTTAACTTAAAATTTACATACAAATCTAAGTACTCCCTTATTTCAGCTTCTGAAGGCTTGGTCTTGTCTTTTCTGTTCTTGTTCAGTTGACGCAAAAATTCATCTTCCCGAACAGATTCATCACCAATACTAAAAATAACGGGATTGGTTTGAACAACTTCTGGTGCTACAGTTTTTGAGGCCTGCACATTTTTAGAACTTTTTTGAGCACTTACTTGAAATGCGCTTAAACAACCTAAAAAACCAAGCAATAACGCGGTTTTCTTCATATTCATATTTTAATTAAGAGTTGCAAAAATAGGAATTTGAGGCAGCCATGCAAATATTGCATTAGATTAAATACATATTTAAAACAGGTTTTACATTAACTTAGCAAATTCATGGCGTATATTACTGGCTTAGAGGGACTAGCATCTGAGCATAGACTAGCAATTTGAATATTTAAAAAATAAATCCCATCTCCAATCTCATTGGGCACAAAAATCATCTCACTAATAGTAGCCGTATTTCTTGGATTGCTCGGATAATTCCAAAAAGCCTTGTGTGCCAGCATTGCACCACCATCCTCTTCACGATCTACAGATGGCAAATCTACCAATATGTGTTCAATGCCATTTTCGGCTAAATACTTACATAAATCTGGGGCTAAATAGGCCGGATTATTACCCGAATATTGTTGGGTTTTCTTATCCATACCATTTGGCAATGTTCGTATGATTAATGCCTCAACCTGTGGATGCAACCAATTGTCTTCATCAGGTAACATTACCACACTATCCCCAGTTTCTGTTTGAACCAATGGAAAACTCCTCAATTGAGCAAAATAATGAAATTTTGAAAGGGATTGATGTATACTAAATCGCTCCGGCATAATATGTCCTACACACTCGGTATGCGTTCCATTTCCATGGGCATTGATAAATAAATTTTCACAATTGGCGCCACTTCCTTTCATTACAGACCCTACAAAATCACCAACAACAATTGGCTCGAACCGAGGAGCAGGAATATGAAATGCATTAGGATTATTGTTACCACTTTCAAGCGCTAACGATAAGTCTATAGGTAAGTTTAAATCTATCACCCAATTTTTTTGCTGCCAATGCGTTGTAATTTTCATAACTATAATCTAAATCGCAAATATTAGATTTTGTTTGGGATTTATTAGCAATTCTTATATTTGACAATTACGCATGAAAGCATACGAAAAAAAACGTTGGTGGAAAATTGCCATTTTTATTGCAGCACTATTCATTGGGGGTTTCTCTTTATGGTATACACAAGCCTTAGTAAAAGATTTAGCCATTCAAGAAGACAAAAAGATTAAATTATGGGCCAATGCCACTCGCCAATTAGGGGCTGCTACAGGCGAAACAGATATTAATTTTTTACTCGACATCATCAAAGATAATGAAACCATTCCAACCATCTTGGTAGATGAAAAAAATCAAATCATTTCGCACCGTAACCTAAACCCTAAAAGAGAAAATGATAGTAATTATTTGTACCAAGAATTAGCACTCATGATGGCCGAACATGAGCCTATAAAAATTGAATATGATTTAGCAAACAATCAATATAATTTTTTGTACTATAAAAATTCATATTTGTTAACGGCTCTTAAAACGTATCCGTTAATTCAACTCGGACTCATTGCCTTTTTTGCCATTATGAGTTATTTTGCCTTAAGCAGCAGCAGACGGGCAGAACAAAATCAAGTTTGGGTGGGCATGAGCAAAGAAACGGCACATCAATTGGGAACGCCCATTTCTAGTTTAAGAGAATGGCACAATATGCTTAAAGAAAGCGAAAAAGACCAACAAGAAGAAATTTTAAAAGAGGTAGATTATGATATTAAAAGGCTAGAGCTCATCACAGAGCGCTTTTCTAAAATTGGGTCTGAACCAATATTAAAAGCAGAAAATCTAGACTTAGTAGTAGAAAAATCTATTAGCTATTTGCGAAATAGGGTTTCCAGTAGGGTAAAAATAAGAGTAGATATTGGCAAACCTGGCAATTGGGCAAATATCAATGTTCCCTTATTTGATTGGGTTATAGAAAACCTCTGCAAAAACGCCATTGATGCCATGGAAGGAGAAGGCGCTTTAACCCTACTCATAAACCACGATGCCAAACATGTTTATATAGATATCACAGATACCGGAAAAGGCATTCCGAAAGGTAAGTTTAAAACCGTTTTTAAACCCGGTTATACCACCAAAAAAAGAGGTTGGGGATTGGGTCTCTCATTAGTAAAACGCATCATAACAGAATACCACAAAGGCCAAATATATGTGCGTCATTCAGAACTTGGCAAAGGCACCACAATTAGAATGGTTTTAAATGCCGTTTGATAATATCTTACTCCTTCACAAACCTTTCCACCCAAGTTTGGTTCAAACCAGTTAATTGAATAATGTATACTCCTTTTGGTAAGTTCTCTACTGAAATGTGATTTAATGTAGCATTAAGCGTGCCTGCTGCTAGTGTTTGCCCCAGGGTATTGCTAATAACAAATTGGACAGCTTTACTTGCACTGCTTTTTACATAAAGTATATCTTTAGCTGGATTTGGATACAAAACTGCCTCCCATTTTTGCTCAGCATCTAACAAACTACTGGTGCCAATTTGTATTATGGCTGTTTCCGAAATTACATCACAGTTTGCGTTAGCAATTTTGCACCTAAACTGCTGATTATTGTTGATAGAACCAACATTGGAAACGCGCAATTCGCGTGTTTTTACACCACTGTACTGACCAGCATTTTCTAGGTCCTGAAACCCAAAACCAATATTACTTTGCCATTGAAAGGTACTGCTTACAGTATCGCTCACTTCTGCTTTAAAAATGGCAGTAGCACCCAATACTACATTGGCGTTTTCGGGCGATTTTACCAATAAACTACAAGGAGAATTTACAACAAACTGTCCCATCATACCATCGTCTTCATGCGTTAACATGTGACAATGGTACATGTAAGGTAAAGTATCGTTAAAAAAGTCTTCAAATTTAGTTATAAACCTTACCACACCATTACCGCCTGGCACCAATACCACATCTTTTCTGCCACGCATATTAGCTGGTGGTGCTGCGCCATTTATATCTAGAATATAAAAGCTCACATTATGTATATGAAATGGGTGCGCAATAGGAGTTTGGTTTCTCAATTCCCAAATTTCAATATTGTTAAATGGCACCTTAAAATTAATTACATCCATATCAAAATGGGCATCGTTGATGGTAAACGGACCGTTTATAGCCCCAGGTCCCATATTCATCGACATAAACACCAAATTTCTGGTGGCCTGAGCCGAGGCTGCTGGCCAAGGATTATGTGCAATTAAACTGCTAGGTATGCTAGTTACAGGGTTGCTTGTGGCTGAACCAATTTGAATATTCAACAAAGAAAAATTAGCCCCATTGAGCGGATTGCTGGTATAACCCGGAATGGTTTGTCCGGCTCCCATACCTGGCTGGGCAGCACCATATCTTGCATTTGGAATCTCGGTTCCATAGTTCATAAGTTGAATAGAACTACCAGCTACATCTGCCAAGTTTATCAATATTTCTGCACGTTCTCCCGGAGCAATTAATAACCTGGTAAGCGCAACAGGCGCGCTTAATAAACCACCATCTCCCCCAATTTGGTAAAAACTTTGGTTATTGCTGAACCCAATATTATACACTCTCTCTGGCGAACCATTTAATAATCGGAGACGAATAACTTGTTTAGGCGCATTTAAAAATGGCTTGTAAGTTCCGTTAATAAGTACGGTTGAATCTAATGCTGTATGCGCAGTAATTATTTGGTTATTGGCATCAATTCCTTTACTTTGAATAGCTATTGGAAAATCATCTACCCCATACTTTCGCGGCAAGTTAATTGCAGCCTCTAGTGAGTCTCTAACAATTATAAACCCTGCAATACCCATTTGCACTTGGTCATATGTTTTATAGTGCAAATGCGGATGATACCAATGTGTAGAGGCATGGTCTAATACCTCAAACGAAGGCGACCATTCTTTGCCTGGCAATATGGTTATATGCGGACCCCCATCATTTTGCGGAGCTACATGCATACCATGCCAATGAATGGTGGTTGTATCTGAGAGGTTATTCTTAACACGCATGGTAACATTTTGGTGCTTGTTTAAAATAATGGTAGGCGCCAAAATAGGACCATTTATGCCCATGGTTTGAGTAATATTACCAGAAAAAATTTGTTTTGAACCATTTTGAATATTCAATTGAATTTCTGTCCCACTCAGCGTATCTGGAATCGTTAACAGGTTTTGTGCAGAAACAAAAGCACTGCCAAGCAAGAAACCCAAACATGCATGCACCAAACGAGTAAAGTTATTTTTCATATTGAATCAATTTTTATTCGAATATACTGTTAGTTTTAAAATTGAATGTAACTTTTGTTACAGGTTAACACTATATAATTCAGTTGAGTATCAAATGTTAACCGAAGAAAGAATTACAATACTATAATTCGAAATTCACACTATAACTCAAAAGTGTTTCCATTCCTGCTTCGAATTTTGCTTTTAAATCTTTTCTTTGTGCAAAATTATGGGAAGAATATTGGCAATAGATTTTGGCACAAAGCGCTGTGGCTTGGCGGTAACCGACCCATTGCAAATAATTGCCAGTGGCATGGCTACGCAAAGAACCCATGATATGTTGCCCTTTTTAAAAGAGTATTTCAACAAAGAAACTGTAGACTGTGTGGTAGTGGGCAAACCCCTTCAAATGGATGGTTCTGATTCTGAATCGGCGGTTCATGTAGAAAAATTTATATCTTTGCTATCTAAAAATTTCCCAACAATGTCTATCAAGCGAATTGATGAGCGCCTAACCTCAAGAATGGCACAAGCAGCCATGCTAGAAATGGGACTCAAAAAAATGGATAGACAAAAAAAAGGAAATGTAGACCAAATAAGCGCCGTGCTTATCTTGCAAACCTACTTAGAAAATAAATTTTAATTAATATACCGCAGCATGATTCTTCCAATAATTGCCTATGGCGACCCAGTACTAAGAAAAATAGGTTCAAACATTGATAAAGATTATAAAGACCTAAACAAACTCATAGAAAATATGTGGGAAACCATGTATAATGCACATGGCGTTGGATTAGCTGCTCCACAAATTGGGAAATCAATTAACCTATTTCTAGTAGATACCACAGCCTTCGACGAGGAAAGTTATCCAGAAGTAAAAAAAGTATTCATAAATTCCGAAATCATTGAAGAATGGGGCGATAAATGGGAATATGAGGAAGGTTGTTTAAGCATTCCACATATCAGAGAAAAAGTTAGCCGACACGCAGAACTTAAATTGCGCTACCAAGACGAACATTTTAATTGGCATGAAGAAACCTTTACCGGCATTGCTGCTAGGGTAATTCAGCATGAATACGACCATTGTAAAGGAAAGCTATTTGTAGATTATATTTCTGAATTAAAACGCAGACTTATTAAAAATAAGCTCATCAATATTTCTAAAGGTGGCGCCAGAGTAGACTATAAAATGCGCATTCCAAGCACCCGCTAAATTCCTTTATTTGTATAATTTTTTTACTATTTGCATAATTCGCAAATAGTTTTTAAAAATTTCTTTCAAATCATTTGAAGCCTACAATGGTTTTAACTTTATTCGCGTACAATAAATAGTGATCAATGGAGCAGAAATTCAACTTAAATTACTCATTCCCTTCTTTACATCCTTACTTAAAGAATGTAGCAAAAAATATAAAATCTCCAGATAGCGTATATTTGATGGAGAAAAAGAAAGACAAGTATCAAGAAATTACTTACCAACAAGTAATAGATGAAGCTAATGCTATTTCTGCTTTCTTTCATCATCACAATTACCAAAAACAAGACAGGGTAGCTTTAATCATTGAGAATTGCCCAGAGTACATCTGCTTTGATCAAGGTTTAATGCAATTGGGTTTGGTAAACGTATCTATTTACCCCACTTTATCAGAATCTGAAGTGGCTTATATCATCAACGATTCAGGCGCTAAAGCCATTTTGGTGGGAACGCCATTTTTATTAAAGAAAATTAATAAAATTAAAGCAAGCTGCCCGAACCTAGAAACAATAATCATTGCTTTTGATACCGATAAAAAAGAAGCGGGTATGATTAGCTATTCAGAAATGATTGCATTTGGTTCGGAACAATACAAAACAACACAAGCTCAAATTGACGAGAGATGTGCAGGTGTTACAAGAGATGATCTTTCTTGTTTATTATATACCTCTGGAACAACTGGTAAACCTAAAGGTGCCATGCTTACCCACGATAATTTTTTGAGCGATTTAGAGATGGCTCTTGAGCTCATTTATATTGTAAATAAGGATTATGTTTTCCTTTCTTTCCTTCCTATGTGTCACGTTTATGAACGCACTGCTACCTATTATTTAAGTACCATTGTAGGCACCCAAATTGCCTTTGCACAAAGCCTAGAAGCACTCACAAGTAATATCCAAGAGGTAAAGCCAACAGCTATCTTAACGGTGCCACGTTTATTAGAAAGAATTGAGGAACGTGTTAGAAAAAATGTTACTTCTAAAGGAGGTTTAAGTTTAAAAATATTTAATTGGGCAGTATCGGTTGGTGAAGAGCGCAGGCTTTTACGTGAACGGGATAGAACGCCAGGCATTTTGCTTTCCATCAAACTTGCCATTGCCGAAAAGTTAGTTTTTTCAAAGATTAAGGAAAAGCTTGGCGGCAATATGAAAATTATGATCAGTGGTGGTGGAGCCATGCCGCAACATGTAGGTGAGTTCTTTGGGAATTTAGGCGTATTGGTGTGTGAAGGTTATGGCTTAACAGAAACTTCTCCATTGGTAACAGCAAATGAACCACACCGCCAAGTTTTTGGTGCAGTAGGAAGAGTAGGAAGATTAAACGAAGTTGCCATCCAAAACCCAGATACCAAAGAAATTATAACCATTCAAACTTTTGATTCTTTCGACCCAAATTTTGAATGCGGCGAAGGTGAAATTTTAGTTCGTGGCAGAAATGTAATGAAGGGTTATTGGAATTTACCAGAAGCTACTGCCGAAGCCATTGATAAAGATGGCTGGTTACATACCGGAGATGTAGGCAAATTCTACAAAGGATACTTAAAAATTACAGATCGAATTAAAAACATTTTAGTAAATTCATTTGGTAAAAATGTCTATCCTACCCCAATAGAAAATACCTATTTGAAATCTAATAAAATTGAACAAATTTTCTTAATTGGCGATAAACAAGAGTATTTAACAGCAATCATTGTGCCTTCGAGAGAAGAAATGAAAGAAGTTTTTGGGGTTAAGGAGGACTATTTTGAACAAGCAGACGACTTTATCAGAGAAGAAGAGATAAGAAAATGGATTGAAGCTGATTTACATATCTATGAAAAGGAATTAGGTAAATTTGAACGTGTAAAGCACTTTGCTGTTAAACGCAGATTATTTACCCTTGAAGCAGGAGAAATGACACCTACCCAAAAGGTAAAACGTAAATTAGTAGAGCAAAAATACGCTGAAGAAATAAAGAAAATGTACGTGGTGTTGGTGGATTAATTTTTCCGCCACTCCATTTTCACATGCTCAATGCCCGCTTCCCAAAAATGCTCACCAGTTGGAACAAATCCAAATTTAGCATACAAAGAAGAAGCCGTAAGTTGTGCATGCAAATAGATGAGTGAATTTTCCTCTTTAAGTTCATCAAGCAATGTTTGAACCAAGGCCGAACCAACTCCTCTATTTCTAGCTTTATCTAACACCGCAAAACGTTCTAGTTTAAATCCCTTTTCAGTTTCTCTAATACGCGCCGTACCCACAGGTTCATTAGCTATGGTTGCCAAGTAATGAATGGATTCTTCTTCAAACTCCCATTCTATGTCTTCCGGGCAGTTTTGTTCAATAACAAATACTTCTCTTCTTATTGCCCACGCTTGCTGTAATTCAGCATCATCTGAAATTTTTTGAATCTCTATTTTCATTTTTTTTAAGGTTGTTTTACAAAAAAACGTAAGTTTGCGGAGCAATTATACCTTAAATATGACAAAAATAGCCGAATTATTAGGCGAAAACGCCGATTCATTACTAAACCACGAGTGCAAAACCATCAACAAAAATCAACTACACCTACCTGGTGCAGATTTTGTAGACCGTGTTTTCATGCAAAGTAACCGCTCACCCCAAGTATTAAGAAGCTTAGCTTCTATGTATAATACCGGTAGATTGGCTGGTACTGGATATGTTTCTATTTTACCAGTAGACCAAGGAATTGAACACAGCGCAGGCGCCTCTTTTGCTCCAAATCCTGCTTATTTCGATCCAGAAAATATCATTAAATTAGCTATTGAAGGTGGTTGTAATGCAGTTGCTTCAACCTATGGCGTATTGGCTGCCTGCTCAAGAAAATATGCGCATAAAATTCCTTTTATTGTAAAATTAAACCACAATGAGTTTTTAAGTTACCCAAATAAATTTGATCAAATAATGTTTGGATCAGTAGAGGAAGCTTGGAACTTAGGTGCTACCGCAGTTGGTGCAACAATCTATTTTGGTTCAGACGAAAGTGGACGCCAAATTCAAGAAGTTGCCGCCGCATTTGAACGTGCACACGAATTGGGAATGGCTACTATTTTATGGTGCTATACCCGCAATAATGCATTCAAAAAAGATGGAGTAGATTACCATACTGCTGCAGATTTAACCGGACAAGCCAATCATTTAGGGGTAACTATCCAAGCAGACATTATTAAGCAAAAATTACCAAATGTAAATGGTGGATATACTGCCTTAAACTTTGGTAAAACGCACAATAAAGTATATACAGAACTTTCATCTAATAACCCGATAGATTTAGCGCGTTACCAAGTTGCTAATTGCTATATGGGCAGACAAGGATTAATAAACTCTGGTGGCGAAAGTAAAGGTGCTTCAGATTTAGCTGAAGCAGTAACTACAGCTGTTATTAACAAGCGTGCTGGTGGTCAAGGTTTAATATCTGGTCGTAAAGCATTCCAAAAACCATTAAATGAAGGTGTAGCCTTATTAAATGCCATTCAAGATGTGTATTTAGATAATAGCATTACTATCGCTTAATAAGATAGTCACTACCATATAAAAAGGCCTGTCACTTACCAAAAGCGACAGGCTTTTTTATATCATATTGTTTTCCAATGCAAACTTCACAATTCCAGCAGCATTTTTTAATTGAAGTTTGTGCAATATATTTTTCCGATGGGTGTTCACAGTAAATACACTTAGGCATAAATCTTCAGCAATTTGCTGGCTGCTTTTCCCTTTTGCCAATAGTCCAATAATCTCCATTTCTCTTTTAGTTAACGCTTGATATTTAGACGAATCAAGTTCTGCCTTATGGGTAGTATATTTTAATTCACTACTCATATATTTTTCACCTTTGTTTGCGTAAACCAAAGCCTTTAACAGCTCTGCCTTGCCTGCATTTTTTAGTACATACCCATACGCATTGCTTTTGGTAAATTCATTCACAAACTTTAAATCACTGTACATGGTTAGGAATATAACTTTGCAAGTAGGATACTTCTCAGCCAATTTCTTACAAACAACAATTCCATTAAAAATTGGCATATTAATATCAAGAATGGCAAAATCGAATACTTCTTTCCGAAATGCATCTAAAACTTCTTGGCCATTATTAACCTCTTTAGCAATAAAAAAATCTTTATTGTCGGCAAAAATCATCCGTAAGCCTGCTAAAAAAATTTGGTGATCATCTGCAATTAAAACCTTTTTCATATGCTTATCTTAAGGAACAGCTATTTCAATAGTTATTGAAGTACCTTTTTGTTTTGTAGAATCAATTTGCATTTTGCCAGACAAGGCCTCCACTCTCGACTTAACCGAAATAATTCCAATTCCCGAAAGTATTGTTTTTTCTGGATTAAACCCAATTCCGTTGTCTTCTACAATAAGTGAAATGGTAGTGTCGTGCTTCATCAACTGTATATTAACTTGTGATGCTTGCGCGTGCTTTATTACATTATTCAATAATTCTAAAACGATCCGATATACATGCAATTCAATTTCTTTGTGTTGTATGTTTTCAATGCCAAATGTTTCAAAATTAATTTGTAATCCTTTGTGTTTTTTTATTTTGGCTATATCAGATTGTAAGGTGGCCTCTAAACCAAAATGCTCAATTCCTGCCGGCAACATATTGTGAGAAATATCTCTCAAAGATACACAAGCATAATCTACCAATTCTAATAAGCCATGATACGCTTTCCATTCAGTAGCATTTAAGTCTTTACTTTCTAAGTTTAATGATTCGGCATTTAATTTTAGGGTAGCTAATGTGCTGCCTAATCCATCATGCAATTCCTGCGCAATTCTGCGCCTTTCTCGTTCCTCACCTAAAATAATGGCTAAATTCACCTCATTCTTTTTAGCCAACAATTCAGTCGTTTTCTCATTTATTCTTATCTCTAATTCTTGATTTACGCCTTCTTTATACTTGGTGAGTTCCTCTAAATTTTCAATAACCAATTTTTGAGCAGTTTCTTTTTCTTCTTTAAATATTTTAACCCTATCCAACATCGCAATAGAAAGCATTAAACACTTAATGATTAAGGCATATAAAACTAAATTATTGGTAAATACATTGTCGGTAGTGCTGCTTACAGAATAATACACCATTAAGCCAATACTGATAGTTGCGGCAAAAAAACTTAGGGTAAAAAATCGGGCAACTTTAATTCGATTAACAAGATAATATGCCCCAACAACAAATAGCAATCCATAATCTAATGGAATTAAACGGTACAATAAATTTATTCCATAATGCAGCATTTGGTCTGAACCCAAAGACAAAACAATAGATACAATACTTGCCGTTAATAAAATTCTAAAGGGCCATAGAATTAGGTTAGAAACTTTTGTGTTTACAAATAACCAAGCAAAATAGAGTCCCATAGCAATAGCAAGCCCCATAAAAACAGCAATGCTTCGGTTATTCCAATAGGTAGTATTTGGCCAGAAATAAGCATAATCTACGCCGCTTACAGCTAATTGTGAAAAAGTTAAACACAGTAAATATAGCGCTAAGAATAAAAACGACTTTTCCCTAATTATAAAGGCTAGATAAAAATAAACCAAGGTGAGCGATACCAAAATGCCGTAAAACAAACCCAATAGCAAATCTTTTGCAGAGGTGCGTTCAATAAAACCCTCAGCGGAACTTAAAACAATGGGCATGTGCATTTTTCTGCCATCCGAATTACACCTAATGAATAAGGTATAATGCTGGTTCGGTTCAAACCGAATTTTAAAAACGGGATTACGAAAATGAATGCTTCGAAAAGAAAATGGCACGCCATCACCAGATTTACTGCTATCTATAAGGCTATCGTTCTGAACCAAATAAAAATCCACTTCATCTATCATAGGATTATTTAGCTCAATCAACATTTCTTTGCTTTTTATGCCGCGATAATTAAAATTAAAACGCAACCATACATTTGGCGACTCACTATTTTTTTCAAAAAACAATAAGGTGCGCGCATTATCCTTGAAGAGAGAATGATGCTGCATACAGGCATCAATACCCCTTGTATTAGAATCAGGCAGAATTAAATAAGCCGCATAATTGCCCAGCTCTATTTCTTTGGAAAAATCTGTTAGGCTTAATGGCGGTTGGGCCTTAAGAACACCAAACAAGAATATAAATATACTGAGCAAAAAACGCATACGTACGAAAATGCAAAATATTGAAGAGCTTTTTAAACTAAATCGATTAAAGGAGTTAAACAGATATAGATAATATTCTTAAATGCCTGAAAACCTTTTAATTAATTTATTTTCTTGGTATATTTGGCTTCAATACTTTATTTCGAACCTTATTTATAAGTGAAAAATGAGTTGGTATAAACGTGTAAAAGAAGGTATCACTACCCTAACCTCAGAGAAGAAATCTGTACCAGACGGACTTTGGCATAAATGTAGTAGATGCAAAAAAACATTGTTAGCTACAGACCATCAGGCAAATTCCTATGTTTGTCCGCATTGCAATTACCATGATAAAATTGGTTCACATGAATATTTTGAACTCATATTTGATGGTGCATTTGAGGAGCTTTTTGCTGGTATTATGCCAAGCGACCCACTTAAATTTAAAGACACGAAAGAATACGCCAAGCGCTTAAAAGACTCGCAAAGCAAAAGTGGTATGACAGATGCGATGCGTGTGGCAGTTGGCCAAATAAGTGCCGACATGAAATTAGTGGTGGCTTGTATGGATTTTGGTTTTATTGGTGGTAGCATGGGTAGTGTAGTTGGAGAAAAAATTGCTAGGGCCATTGATTATGCGCGTGAAAATAGAATTCCTCTATTAATCATTTCTAAATCGGGTGGAGCGCGTATGATGGAGGCTGCATTTTCTCTTATGCAAATGGCCAAAACTTCAGCTAAATTAGCATTACTTGGACAGGCCGGAATCCCTTACATATCCTTATTAACAGATCCTACAACAGGAGGGGTAACTGCCAGTTTTGCCATGCTAGGAGATGTAAACATAGCCGAACCAGAGGCTCTAATAGGTTTTGCTGGCCCAAGGGTAATTCGCGAAACAATTGGCAGAGATTTACCGGAAGGATTCCAAAGCTCTGAGTTTGTTCTAGAGCATGGATTCCTTGATTTAATAGTAAATAGAAATGAATTAAGAAATAAATTAAATGAGTTATTGCATCATATGATGAAAACTCCGTTCGCTGAGAACAGCTAATTTATTAGTTCAAATTCATTTTTGTCTCTAGGCGTTTTTCGCCATCCACAAACATGCGCATGTAATATACGGGCTCTGTGTAAACCGAGGCATCAAATGCGTAGTTAATTGTTTTTCTTCCGGGAGCTTCTTGCTCATTTTTGTATAGTTCCCTTACCAAAACATTCTGTGTATTAAACATGGCAATTTGAACGCTTTTGGTTCGCGAAAAATAAAAACTGTATGAACCACCTACCTTGATTTTTATAACAGAAGGGGTAGCATAATAATTTCTATGATAATCTGTTTTTGCCGGTGCTAATGGCATCTTTTTATTGGTTAATTTGGCAATTTTAGTTTGTAATTTTCTAACTACCGCGGTATCAAAACCACTAATTCTACTAAGCGACCTATCCTCTACCAAACACCAAACGGCTTGCTGAGCCTCACTATTATGCCATTTTTCTTGGGCTATGAGTTGACACAACTCACTTAGGTTTTGATTGGATTGGGGCAAGGGTTTATACGTTAGTACCTCCGAACCAGGTGCGGCATCATGAGATTCTGTGCACATAGCAAAAATGGGTAATACTACTTTTTGCTTTGGCAAAACCGAAACAAAAACATTTTCAGTTACTACCAAATTCTGATAGTTTGAATCGGAGGCCTGCAATTGATAACCAGCAGGTATAGTATAATCTACCTTAGTATTTGATTTATTTTCTATCTTAAGTTTCAAACACTTGCCATAATGACTAAATCCATTATTGCTTTCAAATTCTGCCAAAAGACCTGCTGGCAGCGCATGTAATTGTGCTTGTTGATCAAACAAAGGTTCACGGGTTTTTGGTTCAAACCCCAAACTTATAAAGGCTACCCCTACAAGTAAAAATATTTTAGTTAGCGTTTTCATGAACAAAAAACGATTCAAATTACATCTTAGTATATTCCTCATTTTGAAGCGCTTTCATAAAGTGCTTTTTTTGTAGCACTTAAATTGTTTAAATTGCGATTGATTGGAACAGCAAATAACATCAAAAGAAAAAATTCTTAAAAAAGTTAGGCAAGCGCTTAATTATAAATCTAAGAGTAGCTTTCAGAACATTGATCTGGAAAGCAATGTATTTGCACATCCCGAAGGAGAAACCTTGTCTGAAATGTTTGTAAAAAAGTTTATTTCAGTTCAAGGACAATTTGTATACTGCGATAATACTTTTGATTGTGTAGACAAACTCTTAGATTTAATTGAACTCAGAAAATGGAAATACACTTTCTGTTGGGAAGAGGAAACCCAAGCCATTTTAGACGATGCAGGTATTGAATATTACGACAAAAAAGACCATTTAGATAAAATTCAAGCTTCCATCACAGGCTGTGAATCGCTCTTGGCCAGTTCTGGTAGCATACTTATTAGCAGCGCCAAAAACAGTAGAACCCTAACTATTTGGCCTCCAGTTCATGTGATTATTGCCCGCAGATCTCAATTGGTTTTCGATATGAAGGAAGCTATGCAAAGCTTGCGTAATAGATATGGAAGAAATTTGCCGTCCATGATAAGTTTTGTTACAGGTCCGAGTAGAACCCAAGATTTACCTAATACAAACCCAGAAACAATGCCAGAGATGGTTGTGGGGGCACATGGACCAATTGAGCTCATCCTTTTTTTAATAGATGACCGCAAACAAGATTAATGCAACAGTGAATTCAAAAAAAATATATTTTGCCTCAGATTTTCACCTTGGCATTCCTGATAGCATAAGCAGCAAAGCAAGGGAAGAGCGCATTATTCGCTGGCTGAACCAAATTGAATCTGATTGTGAAGAGTTATTTCTCGTTGGTGATTTATTCGATTTTTGGTTTGAATATAAATTAGTAGTGCCGAAAGGTTTTGTGCGTCTTCAAGCAAAGATTGCCGCCTTCTGTGATGCAGGGATTAAAGTGCATTTTTTTCATGGCAATCACGATTTATGGCAATTTGGATACTTTGAAAAGGAACTCGGTGTTGAAGTGCATCACAAACCAATTCTAAGAAAACTCGGGAATCACGAATTTTATATCGGACATGGAGACGGCTTAGGTTCAGGCCAACATAAATTTAAATTCATTCTTTGGATATATAGAAATCCTATTTTTCAAAAATTATTCGCCTTTTTTCACCCGAGTATTGGGATGGGACTAGCCAATTGGCTTAGCCACAGAAGTAAACTCAAAACCTTTGATGGCAACTTTGCATTTCATGGTGAGAAAGAGCATCTTATTCAACATTGTAGAATGCTACTACAATCGGGTAGTAAATCAGACTTTTTCATTTTTGGACATCGGCATTTGCCCATGATATATAACCTAGATGCACATCATAAATATGTAAATTTAGGAGATTGGATTGGGTTTAATACCTATGCAGTATACGATGGAGAAACCCTTAAATTAGAAACTTTTGAAAAAGAAAGTTAGGCATATCATTGCGTTCTTAGCTTGGATTTTGCTGAGTAGTTTTGAACCCAACTGGAACTATTTGTTTACCATAGAAGCTGAGGCAAAAATTATAGAAACAGACCGAATGGGTAATATTTATTTGGTAAGTAAAACCAATCAATTGTATAAATACAATGCCG
Organism: Sphingobacteriales bacterium; assembly: GCA_021298155.1. Lineage (GTDB taxonomy): Bacteria > Bacteroidota > Bacteroidia > UKL13-3 > UKL13-3 > B1. The sequence continues at coordinate 100,800 of JAJTEN010000007.1, forward strand.
AGGGTCAGTTACAAAGCACCTTAAACTACGCATATTTGGGCAATATTACCCAATTGGATGTGAGCAATCCCTTAGAGATTTATTTATTTTATAGGGAATTAAACGCCCTCGTTTTTCTCGATAATAATCTTGCATTTAGAGGCAGGCTTAATTTGGGAGATGTAGGAATTATTCAAGCATCTGCTGCTGCTAGAAGTTATTCAAATGGAATTTGGGTATTTGATCAAGGTGATTTACAACTCAAAAAAATGGCAAAAGATGGGAGTCTTTTGCAAGTTAGTGGCAATTCTTTGCAGTTTACGCTTAATAAAAGTTTAAGTGTAAGCAGAATTATTGATAATGGAGATAAAATATATGCAAACGACAGTAATGAGGGGATTCTCGTCTTTGATCTTTTTGCAAACTACCTCAAAACAATACCTATAAAAGGAAAAGAAGACATCAAAATACTTGGGGAAAGTTTATTCTTTATGGATGCCAATCATTTAATGAGTTATCAAATGAAAACGTATCAAAGAGACACCATGGCACTCCCTCAAAAATTAAATAAGAGTTTTAGCCTAGAAAAGGAAAAACTATACCTGTTAAATGAAAAGGGTGCTTGGGTTTATCAATACAAAGCCAATTGAAAACCAAAAAGCTATGGTAATTTCTTCTTGAACCGCTATCTTTGCGGCCTCCAAAATGTATTATGTTAGACAAATTAGAAGCCATATACCAACGATTTAAGCAAGTAGAAGAACAATTAAGTCAGCCCGATGTACTCGGAGATATGGCAAGGTTTAAGCAAATGAACCGCGAATACAAATCGTTGCAGCGCATTGTAGAAAAATACTTTGAATACAAGAATTTAGTTGGCAATATTCAAAATGCAAAGGAAATTTTGAAGGCTGAAAAAGACGATGAAATGCGTGAAATGGCCAAAATGGAGCTAGACGAGTTAGAGCCTAAATTATCTCCATTGGAAGAAGAGGTGCGCATTCTCCTCATTCCACAAGATCCAGAAGATGGAAAAAATGCCATATTAGAAATTAGAGGTGGAACCGGTGGTGATGAAGCGAGCATTTTTGCTGGTGATTTATACAGAATGTATATGTATTTCTGTGAAAAACGTGGATGGAAAACAGAAGTAATCGATTTTACTGAAGGAACAGCAGGTGGTTATAAAGAAATAATCATTGAGGTAAGCGGAGATGATGTATATGGTATACTAAAATATGAAAGTGGTGTTCACCGCGTTCAGCGTGTTCCAGAAACTGAAACACAAGGAAGAGTGCACACTTCAGCTGCAACAGTAGTTGTTTTGCCAGAAGCAGAAGAAGTAGACGTATATTTAAACCCAGCAGATATTGACATGCAAACAGCAAGATCTGGTGGTGCTGGTGGGCAGAATGTAAACAAGGTTGAAAGTAAGGTAATGTTAACGCACAGACCTTCCGGCATTGTGGTAGTTTGCCAGGTAGAGCGAACCCAAAATGGAAATAGAGAACGCGCCATGCAAATGTTACGTTCTAAATTATATGAAATAGAATTACAAAAACACAATGAAGGTATTGCTAGCAGAAGAAAAACCATGGTATCAAGTGGAGATAGATCTGCTAAAATACGAACCTATAACTACCCGCAAAGTAGGGTTACAGATCATAGAATTGGCTATACTGCCTACAACTTACCAGAGGTTATGAATGGAAATATTCAAACCTTTATAGACCAATTACAAGTAGCAGAAAATGCAGAGAAAATGAAAGAGGGAGGGATTTAACCCAACCTGTGATTCATTATTTTTTGCACCTCACTGTATAATTGCATTGGGTTAAATTTACGCCAACTAAATGCATCTAACTCACCACCAAAATTGAAATAATAATCAATATTGGCTGAACGAAATTCTGCCAATACATGCTCCTGAAAATTGAGTGCTACAATCCATCCATCTTCTACATCTTGAAACCACTCTTCGTAATAACTATCGTCACTGCTATGAAAATTGAGTACATTTTCACCTATCAGTATGAATTTATCTATACCTTGATGGTTAAGTGGTTCAACAATTTCCCGCTTTAAAAACATAATATCATTATGAATCGCATCATTCCACTCGCCCAATAATTCAATTACAGTAAAGCCCTTTTGATAATCTGAAAAAAGTATCTTTAAATATAAGGTTGGCGAACCAAATTCATCCCACTGCGGATGTATTAGGTAATTGTATACCTGATTAGTAAACTCAAACTCACTGTATTCACGCTCAAAAAAAGGAGAGTCAGGATCGTTTTCACTCTGATAAATATCTCTCCAACGATAGTATGGCTCCAATTCTTGCATGTTTCAAAGTTTGGTAAAAAACTTTAAACTACCATAACAGAACTGTCAAAAAAATAACTGCTACCAAATAGCCATATTAACTTATTCTGCTTTTTTAAATTGTTTTATTACCTTGCACCTACTTAATTATTAATTTACTTCACTCACTTTTTTTACTCATGATTTCTAATTTAAAATACGATTTACCTGCAAGTATTGTAGTGTTTTTAGTCGCCCTTCCTTTGTGTTTAGGAGTTGCATTAGCAAGCGGTGCACCATTACTTTCTGGAGTTATTGCTGGCATTATTGGCGGAATTGTAATTGGGTTTTTAAGCGATTCTCAAGCCAGTGTAAGTGGGCCAGCGGCTGGACTTACAGCAGTAGTAATAACAGCCATTACAAAACTTGGTGAATACGAAGTTTTTTTATTGGCCGTTTTATTGGCTGGTGTTTTACAAGTAATTGCAGGTTTACTAAAATCAGGAATTATTGCTAATTACATACCCTCAAATGTAATTAAAGGATTATTAGCAGCTATTGGAATTATTCTCATTCTAAAACAAATACCACATGCAGTAGGCTTTGATAAAGACAATGTGGCCGACCTAAGTTTTATTCAAACAGATAACGAAAATACTTTTTCAGAGCTGCTAAATATTTTTAGTTTTTTCTCCTGGGGAGCAGTTATTATTTCAGCACTTTCGTTATTAATATTGATCTTTTGGGACAAATTGCCTTTTAAAAAATTGAACTTTTTACCTGCATCCTTGCTGGTTGTATTGTTAAGTGTTGGGTTCAACGCGCTTTTTATTGAGTTGTTTCCAAGCATAGCCCTCTCAAACGAACATTTGGTAAATATCCCAAGCTTTAGAGGATTTTCTGAGATGTTACGTTTTCCAAACTTTTCACAAATTAGCAATATCAATGTTTGGTTCGTTGCAATTACCATTGCCATAGTTGCTTCTTTAGAAACTCTGCTAAATCTAGAAGCATTAGAAAAATTAGATCCTACTAAAAAACAAGCATCTCCAAACAGAGAATTACTTGCACAAGGCGCGGGGAATGCGCTCTCAGGCTTAATTGGAGGAATTCCAATTACCTCTGTAATTGTTCGGAGCTCAGTAAATCTAAATGCTGGTGCAAAAACAAAATTATCGAGCATACTACATGGTGTATTCTTATTAATGAGTGTAGTATTTTTAAGCGCTATGTTAAACCTTATTCCCTTGGCATCATTAGCTTCCATATTAATTTATACAGGCTATAAATTGGCAAAAATTTCATTATTTAAAGAAATGTATGAGAATGGTTTGAACCAATTTATTCCATTTGTTGCAACCATATTGGCTATTGTATTTACCGACCTACTGATAGGTGTATTAATTGGCCTAAGCATTAGCGTTTTTTTCATTCTAAAAAGTAATTATAAAAATGCATATGCCCTTCAAACAATTAAAGGCAAAGGAGGCGATGAAATCAAGTTAACACTCTCCGAAGAAGTCTCTTTTTTAAATAAGGCAAGTATTAAAGATACCCTACTCACAAAAATTCCAGACGGCTCCAGCCTTACCATTGATGGAAGTCAATCGAAAAATATAGATTATGATGTATTGGAAGTAATTCATGATTTTAATACCTATTATGCAAGTAAAAAAAATATACAGGTTAAACTGGTTGGCATCAAACCACTTTTAAATGTGGCTTAATGGTTTCAGCTTTCAAGCCGATTTTAATAATGCATTAATTTGAATTCACCTTACCCACTAAGTTAACTGATTTTTTACTTGACAATTACTGAAAAATTCTACACTTTTGATGTATGCAAATTGCCATAACACATGATGTAAAGATAATAGTGGAGACTGCCTACCAGAGCAATAAGCAAAGCCACTCAGAAACCAAGCACATGTTTGCTTATCGCATCTACATTGAAAATCAAGGAGAGCATACCATTAAACTTTTACGCAGGCATTGGCATATTATAGACTCACTTGATGGGGAGTCTGAAGTTGAGGGAGAAGGCGTAGTTGGTGTTCAACCTTTATTAGAACCTGGCGAAAAATACCAATATGTTTCTGGATGTTTACTTGGGTCTGATTTAGGTAAAATGTATGGTACCTATTTAATGGAACGTCAAATAGATGGTAAACTATTTGAGGTAAATATTCCAGAGTTTGTACTGAGTACACCTTTTATCTTGAATTAATTAATTGGTGCAGTTACATGCCTTAAAAAAACTGGTATCTGAGCGACTATTTACACCATACAATTTTCTTTTGTGGGCATCATATTTAATTAGCCAGAAAAATTTTCCATCTTTCCACTTTTCCTTTCGCCTGATTTGCCCATTTGCATCATAATATATGAAGATTCCATGCGGCTGTTTATGTGGTCGTAAACTTACCCTTGAAAAGTACTTGTAAGGTATTGTGGAAGTATCTTTAGCCACAGGCTGAGCCATGAGTGGTTTTTCTTCTAGAAATAAGCAAAATATCAGCAAAAGAAACCCTGATTTCCAGTTAAATGGCAGCATAAGAACGAAGGTACATATTTGATACAAAAAAAATAGTGCTATTTAAAAAGTTTTCTTATTTTGCGACCTTAGTAAAGAAGCCTAAACACGTGATTGCACATATACAAGGAAAAGTAACACATCGCTCACCAACCTATTTGGTGATAGATTGTGGTGGAGTTGGGTACTCAATCCAAATATCCTTAAACACCTATGAAAATATGGGTGTAAATGAAAATATGAGATTGCTCACTTACTTGTCTATCAAGGAAGACAGTCACACCCTGTTTGGTTTTGCAGATGAAGAGGAGCGTCAATTGTTTATGCAACTGATTTCTGTTAGCGGAGTTGGAACCAATACAGCCCGCATGATCCTATCAAGCCTTAAACCTGCGGAAATAAAATTGGCCATTCTTAATGGAAACTGGAATCTATTGAAAACCATTAAGGGAATTGGACCTAAAACTGCCCAAAGATTGGTAATAGACTTACAAGATAAATTAAAAAAAGTAGCAAGTCCGGAATCCCTGCAAACAGCTAGTTTCCGCTCACCTGCTTATGATGAAGCACTTTCTGCGCTCGTTATGCTTGGTTTTAATAAAGCTGAAGCTGAAAAAGGTTTGATGAAAGTGAAACAACAAAATCCCGACAGTAGCGTTGAGCAACTGGTAAAATTAACCTTAAAAAATATTTGATGGTAAAACTCTACATTGTACCGTAGCGCTAGATCGACATATATAAAAACCCTTGTATCCTTCACCTTTGTTGTAACAATGGCTTGGGGTGTTACGCCGCGCGCCACAGCGAGAAGGCTAAGAGATTTTGTTGTTATGCCTCCAGACAGTACAGGAAAGCTTCAATACCCCATTAAGGATAAAAAGCCGTATGAATATCAAAATAAAAAGCACCCACTAGACCTTCCTGAACCAAGTAATATCAAAGAGCGATACATTCTAGATCCGGATAATTACCAATATAACCGCTCCTCAAAAATTGGATCTTTAGATTATAAACTTCCTGCTTCAAGTTCTATTAATGAACAGCTGAAACAAGATGGGATAAAAAATAATAAAGAATATTTTAGACAGCGCTCTCAAGCCCAAAATTTTGCAAAAGGCAATGGAATTTTACCTCAAATAAATATTGGCAATAAAGTAATTGATAAAATTTTTGGCAACGGCGTGGTAGACATCAGGCCACGTGGAAATGCAGAAATTATTTTTGCTGGAAATTTTAATAAAGTCCAGAACCCTGCATTTAGCCTTAGGCAACAACGAACAGGTCAATTCGACTTTAGGCAAAAAATTCAGTTAAATGTAAGCGGACAAGTAGGCGATAAGTTGAAGGTGAACATGAATTACGACACCGAAGCCACATTTGAGTTTGAGAACCAAATGAAATTAGATTTTGCCGGAAAAGAAGACGATATCATTAAAAAAATTGAATTAGGAAACGTGAGTTTACCTCTCAATTCAAGTTTAATTCAAGGCAGTCAAAGTTTGTTTGGGGTAAAAAGCACCATGCAATTTGGTAAACTTACCGTAACAGCGGTAGTTACGCAACAGCGCGGTAAAACACAAGAAACCGAACTATCTGGCGGTACCACAACTACCCGATTTGATATTCAAGGGGATAACTACGACATGAATCGCCATTACTTTTTGGCTCATTATTTTAGAGACAATTACGAACTGTGGCTCAGAAACCTACCTTTTATTGGCTCGCCTGTTGTAATTACCCGCGTAGAAGCTTGGGTTACCAATAGAAGCGGTTCTTTTGAGCAATCTAGAGATGTTATTGGTTTCTCAGATTTGGGTGAATCTACCCGATTGGATAATAAGTTTTGGAAAGTAAACCAAAGTGTTAGTCTTGGAAATGGTGTTAACAATTTGTACGACCCAAATAACCCAAATACCTACTTAAATGGATTTGGAAATGCCACAGAAGCTGCAAAATTTAGATCGAGTTACCAAATTGAAAACAAACTCACAGAAGATTTCAGAACCACCGGATTAAAAGCTATCTCTCAGTACCAAAATATCAATTTTGCCCGCCAACTTGGCCCAAATGAGTTTACCTTTAACCCACGCTTAGGGTATATTTCGTTGAACCAAACCCTAAACAATGATGATGTATTGTGTGTAGCCTATGAAGGAACAATTAACGGTATTCCCTTTAAAGTTGGAGATTTTAGTCAGGATATCCCGCGAAATGTAGACAACCCAGAAATACTATTTCTTAAAATGCTCAAAGGCCCAAGTCTTCGTCCAGATTTACCCATTTGGGATTTAATGATGAAGAATGTGTATGCCTTGGGTTCCTTCCAAATTCAAGCCAAAGAGTTTAAGCTAAATATAGTTTATGCAGACGATCCAAGTGGTGCCGATTTAAACTATATTCCTGTAAAAAATGAACCTTTATTAAGCAATTTGCCCCTGCTAAACGTATTAAATGTAGATAAAATGAATACGCAGCAAGAACCTGTTTCTGATGGCTTATTCGATTACATAGAAGGTGTTACAGTGAATTCTCAAACTGGAAGGGTGTATTTACCCAATGTTGAACCATTCGGCTCTTATTTGGCCTCTAAATTTGTAACAGACAAAACCCTTGCCGATTACTATTGCTTTTATTCCCTATATGATTCAACCAGGTTTAGTGCTATTCAGCAACCCCAATTCAATAAATTCTTTTTACGCGGTAGTTACCAAGGCAGCAGCACCAACGAAATTTCATTAGGTTCAACCAATGTACCTCGTGGTTCGGTTAGGGTAACTGCAAATGGCGCACCTCTTACAGAAAATTCAGATTTTATTGTAGATTATAATTTAGGAAGAGTAAAAATTGTAAATACGGCGTTGCTAAATTCTGGCGCAGTTATTAAGGTATCTTCGGAAAGCAATAACCTGTTTCAAATTCAACAAAAAAGCTTAACAGGTGCCCGATTTGATTATAAATATAGTCCCGATTTAATTTTAGGATCTACTTTCATGTACTTAAATGAAAGACCGCTAACCCCTAAGGTTAATATTGGAGAAGAGCCCATTTCTAACATTGTTGTTGGAGTAGACGGATCCTATACCAAGCAATCTAGAATGCTTACTAAGCTCATAGACAAACTTCCTTTTATAGAAACTAAAGAACCATCCAACTTTACCATTTCTGGGGAATATGCGCGTTTAATACCGGGCATTCAAGGTGCATTAAACCAAAGTGGAACAGCTTATTTAGATGATTTTGAAGGCGCCGAAACCCCGTTTGATTTGCGCATGGGCAATACTTGGGCATTGGCAAGTACGCCTCAAGGACAACCAGATTTGTTTCCTGAAGGAGATGCATTAAATAAATTAGATTATGGTTTTAAAAGGGCTAACTTGGCTTGGTATACCATTGCCACCACGTTTTATAGGAACGACCCATTTACGCCGCAACACTTAAGAGATGACCCCAATGCATTGTCGCTGCACGCTGCGCGTGAAGTATTACAACAGGATGTGTTTAAAAATAAACAAATTCAACAAGGCTTACCAACCACACTTCCAACTTTCGACTTGTCTTTTTTCCCCAGCGAAAGAGGTCCGTATAACTACAATGTAGAAGATTTAAATGCAGATGGATCGCTGCGTAATCCGCGTTTAAATTGGGGTGGCATTATGCGTAAAGTAGATCAAAACGATTTTGAACAAGCCAATATAGATTATATAGAAATGTGGGTAATGGACCCATTTGCAGATAAGCCAGCTAGTGTAGACAAAGGATATTTATACATCAATTTAGGAAATATTTCTGAAGATATTTTAAGAGATAACAGAAGGGTTGCGGAAAATGGTTTACCAAAAAATAATAATCCAGATCAAATTGCAACAGCTGATACAACAGTTTGGGGAAGGGTTTCTCGTGCTCCGGTTATTAACTACGCTTTTGATGCCGATCCAACCATCCGACAAAATCAAGATATAGGATTAGATGGATTAAATGACGACGCAGAGAGGCAGTTTTTTGAGACGGCTTATTTAAATAATATACGCAATAAATTTGGAACAGGTTCAAAGGTTTACATTGATGCTTTAAATGATCCAAGTAATGACAATTACCATTATTACCTGGGCACTGATTATGATACCGCAAAACTTGGCTTAGTAAACAGGTACAAAAAATTTAATAAGCATCAAGGCAATTCGCCCACCGTAAATCAATCGCCTGAAACCTACCCAACCGCCGCCACTAACGTGCCAGACAATGAAGATTTAAATAGAGATTATACCGTAAATGGAGTAGAAGAATATTTTCAATACCGCATTGAAATTGCCAGAGACGCCTTTACCATCGGCCGAAATTATGTTACCGATACCCTCACCACAAGTGCCAAATTTATTAATGGAAATTTTGCAGAGGAAAAATGGTACCAATTAAAGGTTCCTATCAGAGAATTTGAACGCAAAGTGGGTGAAATAAACGATTTTAAATCTATTCGTTTCATTCGTATGTTCATGCGTGGATTTGAGGAACCAACCATATTGCGTTTTGCTTCATTACAATTGGTTAGGGCAGATTGGAGAAAGTATTTAAATAACCTAGAAGCGGGAGGCGAACACAGGCCTGTTGACCCTACTGATAATACCCAATTTGTAGTGTCTACCGTAAACATCGAAAAAAATGGGCAACGCAGGCCTATCGCCTATGCAGTTCCCCCGGGAATACAAAGGGAATTAGATTTTAGTTCGCCAAATGCCATTCAACAAAATGAACAATCTATAAGCCTCCTCACTTGCAATTTAAAAGATGGCGACGCAAGGGGCGTATTCAAAAATACAAGTGTAGATTTACGTCAATATGGAAAATTAAGAATGTTTGTGCATGCCGAAGGTGCCAAACTGCAAGATGACGAATTAACTGCATTCTTTAGATTTGGTACCGATTTAACAAACAACTATTACGAATTTGAAATTCCGTTAAAAGTAACTCCAGAAGGTAGTACAGACCCTAGCGCCATTTGGCCTGGAGCAAATGAAATTACCATCATTTTGGAAGAAATGATTAATACCAAAATTGCCAGAACCAACGCTGGGTTCGCTTTTACAGCTCCCTACAGTAGGCAAGTTGGAAACGGTACCTACACCGTTGTTGGAATGCCCGATTTTAGTCAGCTACGCATTATGATGATGGGTGTGCGCAACCCAAAACGAAAACCGGGTAACAACACAGATGATGGTTTACCTAAATGTGCAGAAATCTGGTTTAATGAATTACGCATGACAGATTTTAGCACACGCGGCGGAGATGCCGCTACTGGAAGGGTTTTAGCAAAATTGGCCGACTTAGGAAATGTTCAATTGAGTGGTAGTTATAAAAGTGTGGGATGGGGTGGTATAGACAAAAAATTAATGGAGCGTAGCATGGCCGACAACTACATCTATGATTTTCAAACCAATTTTGAACTGGGTAAATTCTTCCCTAAAAATGCTGGATTAAGTGTTCCATTTTTCTTTTCATATGGCACCACTGTGATTAGACCTTATTTTAACCCCCTAAACCCAGACACCAGACTACAAAAAGAAATCGAAGAAACAAGAAATCCCGAGAGAAGCGATCAAATTAGCAGGGCTGCCGACGATTATACAGCTAGAAAAAGCTACAATTTTACCAATGTCAGAAAAAATAGAGTTGGGTCAAAACAAGCTTATCCTTGGGATATTGAAAACTTTAACTTTACCTATTCTTTCACAGAAACTTTTAGGCGCAATCAAACCTTAGAATATAATTTAATTGAAAATTACAGGGCCGTTGTAGGGTACAATTATAACTTTATTAGCAGACCTATTGAACCTTTTAAAACGTTTATTAAGAATAAAAATCTTGAAATTATTAAAGATGTAAATTTCAACCTCCTCCCGGCCTCATGGGGCGTGCGCGTTGAAACAGATAGAAGATACGGAGAATTACTCAACAGAAATAATGATAGCCGAGAAACGGTATTACCTGTGCTATACGATAAGATGTTTACCATGCGCAGGAATTATGAACTTCGATACGACCTAAGCAGAAATATTAAATTAGATTACAATGCAACAAATGATTCGCGCATTGATGAACCAGAAGGTCAAATCAGCAGAAATACCATTGAAAAAAGGGATAGCATTAAAACTAATTTTTTAAATGGAGGTAGAAACACAAAATTTGATCAAACGCTTCGATTAAATGTAAATATACCTATTAACAAATTACCATATATGCAATGGGTAAGTCAGGTTACCTACAATTACAACGCCAATTACCAATGGATGCAAGCCCCACCAGCAGCAGATAGTTTAGGCAATACCATCCAAAATTCTCAGCAGCAACAGTGGAATATGAGTTTAAATTTTATTCAGCTATACAACAAATTCGGGATATACAGAAAAATCACTAACCCAAAACAAGCATCTGCTACTAAACCCAAAAATACTGAGGAAAATAAGGACCCAAAAGCTAAAGGTAAAAAGGCTAAAGAAGATACTGGTCCAGATAAATATCCTGTTTGGGTATCTATTCCTGTTAGGTTAATTACCTCGCTCAAAAATGTAAGTGGAACCTATAGCACAACAAATGGAACTGCACTACCAGGGTTTCAACCTAGAACACAAGTTTTGGGTCAGAATTTAGACCAACAAGCCCCCGGAATAGGATTTATCTTGGGTATGCAGGACCCAGAATTTAGGTTCAAAGCGGCCCAAAATGGCTGGATAAGCAATGATCCAAGAATTGTAAGTCCTTACCTATTAAATTATCAAGAAGCCATCACAGCTAGGGCACAAATAGAACCACTAGAAGATTTTAGAATTGAATTAAATGCAACTAAAAACTATTCTAAAAATTTAACAGCTTACTTCAGGTATGATGCGGATAGCAATATTTTTAGAGATTTTGGTAATCCTATTGAACAAGGTAGTTATAGCATTAGTTACAGTATATTAAGAACTGCCTTTTCTGCTGAGGATGAAAATGGCGTAAGCGAGGTCTTTAAACAATTTCAATCGAACCGAATGGATATTGCCAGAAGATTAGCTATGGAACGCGGACTACCGCTGCCAGAAAATCCAGACTCTTTTCCAGAAGGATTTGGCGCCTTTCAACAGGACGTGCTAATACCTGCTTTTTTATCTGCTTACCGCGGTGTATCAACAAGTAGTATCGGATTAACGCCATTTCAAAATTTCCCTATTCCTAATTGGCGCGTTACATACAATGGCTTAAGTAAAATAGATTTTATTAAAGAATATGCCTCTAATGTAAACATACAATCTTCTTATCAAAGTAATTACAATGTTGCAGGTTTTCAAACAGTAATGGATACAAGTAGAAATACCACGCTTACCACAGATTTTGCCCCGCAATATGTAATCAGGCAGATTTCTATTAGCGAAAGATTTGGACCACTCATTGGAATAGATATTACCTTAGTAAATAATATCACCACCACCTTCAAATACAACCGAGATAGAACCTTAAATTTAGCATTAGGAAACAGGCAATTAAACGAGCAAAGTGGAGAAGAATTTGTAATTGGTATCGGTTATAGAACCAATAAATTGGTTCTTCCATTCGAAATTGGAGGAAGAAAAAGAATGTTAAATAATGATATTAACTTTAGATTCGATTTTACAATTAGAGAGAATCAAACCAGTGTGAGAAATTTAGACAGGCCAACCAGTGAGCCAGTTTCCGGTCAGAATGTATTAAGCATTAAGCCAACCATTGACTATAACATCAATGAAAAACTAATGTTACGCATCTTTTATGATAGAAGGCGAACCAATCCGTTTACCTCAAATTCATTCCCAACCGTAATAACCAGTGGCGGTTTTTCTGTACGTTATACCATTCAATAATTATGGAGTTTTTAAGTGAAGCCCTTCAATCATATTGTGAAAAACACAGTAGTGATGAGCCAGAAATCCTAAGAAAACTAAACAGACACACCCACGCACAAGTTCTTCAGCCAAGAATGTTGAGCGGACATTTACAAGGTAGATTTTTATCCATGATTAGCAAATTGGTAAAGCCTACCTATATTTTAGAAATTGGGACATATACAGGTTATTCTGCGCTTTGTTTGGCAGAGGGTTTAGCGCCAAATGGAAAACTATTTACACTCGATGTAAACCCAGAATTAGAAGATTTAGTAAATCAGTATATAGAAGAAGCAGGGTATAAAAATCGCATTCAAATGATTATTGGCGATGCCTATCAATTAATAAGAACATTGCCACACTCATTTGATTTGGTATTTATTGATGCAGACAAATCTAGCTATTCAAAGTATTTTGATTTGCTTATTGATAAACTAAATCCGGGAGGTATTATTTTAGCAGATAATGTACTTTGGAGTGGCAAAATAATAGATGAAAAATCGCTCAGTAAAGATAAAGACACCCAATCCATTGATGCTTTTAATAAGAAAGTACAGGCTGATCCAAGAGTGGAAGTAGTTTTACTACCCATCAGAGATGGCATCACATTAATCAGAAAAAAATCTTAGCTTAATTAGCTAAGTTGAGCCAATACTAGGGAGTCATTTTATTTCAGAAACTGATATCCAATACGCACATCAAATATGTCGGCCACATGTGCATTGGCTTTTAAAGTCCCAGCTAAATATACGTTCTTTCCTACCTTCTGAACCAAGGCATAGCGCTGGTAAATAAAATGATTTAGCCTACGCTCATTCAACAATTCTGCTCCCAATAACAGCATCAAACTGGTATTCCCAATTCGTAATTCATAGCCCGTTTGTAAACTCTGCTCCCACGCATGAACAGGTATATTTTGTTTAGAATACCATTCCTTTTTATAGGTATTATACAATAACTCTGAACCAATAACGAAATTGTGCCAAGTATTGAGTGATTTAGAAAATAACAATTGGAGTCCACCCATTGGAACCAAGGTATTTGGATTAGGTACCGTTTTAAATGAACCAAATGCAAATAGTCTAAGGGCTTTGGTTTTCAATCGCTGTTTCTCAGAAAGGGGTTCTAAATCTTTCCAATTTACTTCCTGTAAATAATACGTATAACCAAGCGTAAAAGACGGAAAATTCATGCCTTTATTAGGCATTTTTATCCCACCATTTGAAATATGTTGATAGGATGCTCCAAGCATGGCAAGCGAATGTTTTCCCAATTTATAATTGAGTTGTGCCCCAATGCCCAAATAAAAACTGATACTACTCCCAAAAAACAAATTTTCAGGATTATGAACTGGATGATAAATGTTCGTTAAATATGAAATTCCGGCATCTAAAGGAAAACTAAAAAAGCACTTTTTGCTTGATCCTAACATCGGCTCTGTAAATGCAGTTAAATGATAGGCATGTCCTAGTTGAGCAGGATTATTAAAATGCGTATAGGCAAACCTAAACCCCCTTCTTGCCCGAATAGGTGAGGCCGCAGTAGCTTTATCTCTGTTGTTCTGCCAAGCCAAAGACAAGGTGTAACCAAATGGATTGGCTGTAGCTAGATTAGCAATATCTTTTGAATGCGCAATAATATTGCCTTTGTATAAGGTTCCGCCCACACACAAGACATTTTGGGCTTGGACCGCTGTATATAAACAAAAAAATACTACACTCGAAAGGGCAGAAAATCGCATCAAGATTTGATTTTATTTTGGACCAAAATGTGTTTTAATAACGGTAGAAAATGCAGGATACAATGCCTTAGATGAACCCATTATTGATTTGCCAAAAAGGGCATTGTTACCTCCATCAAATTCAGAAATTACGCCTCCTGCTTCTTCAATTAGGCAAATGCCCCCTGCTACATCCCAGGGACTCAAACCATATTCAAAAAAGGCATCAAATCTACCACAAGCAGTATACGCTAAATCAATCGCTGCACTACCCATTCTGCGCATGCCTTGGGTATGTTGCATAAAATGCTTAAGTGTATTTAAATACGCATCCATTTGTTGGTAATTATAATACGGAAAACCTGTAGCCAATAACGACTTTTCTAAGTCTGCATTCACTTTAACAGCAATAGCTTGGCCGTTTAAATAGGCGCCGCCGCCATGCCAAGCATAAAACATCTCCTCTTTATTTACCTCATAAACAATACCCATCATTACTTTTTGGTGTTGGATCAAACCAATACTAACACTGTAAACAGGCAGGTCATGGATAAAATTAGTGGTACCATCTAGTGGATCTATCACCCACATCCATTCTTTGGGTTCAGAGGCAATTGTTTCTTCTTCTGTAATAAAACCTGCCTCAGGTAGAATAGCCGAGAGCCCTTTTACCAAGATCATTTCGGCCGATTTATCCACATAACTAACAAGTTGGTTAAAGCTTTTTACCGCCACAGAATCAGATTGAAAATGTGCTCTTTCTGCTTGTATAAAACGACCAGCTTCCCTTGCTACTAGGCAAGCTTGCTCACAAATTCTTTGTAAATCCATATCAATTATTTGGTGGGTAAAAATAGTTTATTATTGCTTAAAAATTAAGCGAATTCTACTAATATTGAAACATGAATTATCCATCAACGCTTATTGAAGAAGCGGTAAATGAACTATCTAAATTCCCTGGCATTGGCAAGAAATCGGCACTACGCATGGTTCTATTTTTGCTAAAGCAAGAGGAAAATATGGTGAGTAAGATGGGTGAATCAATAATTAAGCTTAGAAAAGAAATTCAGTTTTGTGAGCAATGCAATAATGTAAGCGATGCCAGCACATGCAATATTTGTGCGAATACCAAAAGAGATGCGCAAACCATTTGCATCGTAGAAGATTTGCGAGATGTAATGGCCATAGAAAATACAGCGCAATATCATGGAACCTATCATGTTTTGGGTGGATTAATTAATCCCATTCAAGGAATTGGTCCAGACCAATTGCAAATAGATAACCTACTCACTCGGGTTAAAAATCAAGAGGTAAAAGAAGTTATAATGGCCCTAAGTGCCACCATGGAGGGAGATACAACCGGATTTTATTTGGCTCGAAAACTAAAACAAATGGATGTAAAGATTAGCACCATATCACGGGGCATCGCTGTGGGTGGAGAATTGGAATATGCCGATGAAATTACATTAGGTAGATCTATTCTGAGCAGAATACCTTATCAATCTTAAATTAGAAATTTTATACTATCACTTTAACCAACCTTAAACCAATGAAAAAATTCACCCTTTTTAGCCTATTGAGTCTATGTATTATGCCACTTTTTGCCCAAATCAATATGGCAGATTCAACAGTACAAGTAGTTAGTTATTGGGACAAAGGCGAGAAACAAAATTACACCATTACCCTCGAGAAAATTAAACTTAAAGGGGAAGACACAACATCAAAAGAGTTGATTAGTTATGACGTAGAAGTAAGTGTAACTGGGGCCACTAAAAATTCATATACCGTTCAATGGGATTATAAAAATTTTAAAACCAATGATAAAAATGAGTTCACGCAGGAGCTTTCAAAAATCAATAAAAACATGCAAGTTATCTACAAAACAGACGAAATGGGTGGTTTTATAGAAGTAATTAATTGGAAAGAAATTAGAGCTTACAACCAAAAGGCTATTGCAGTATTAAGGAAAAAATTTGGAACCGCTCCGGAAATAGAAAAAATGCTTAAACAAATTGAAAATAGCTTTTCAACCAAAGAAGCAATTGAAGCGGCGAGCATAAAAGATATTCAACAATTTCACAGTTTTCATGGGGGTAAATACAAATTACATGAAGAAATTTCTGATAAAATAAAAGTGCCAAACGTGCTTACCAACATACCATTTGATGCAGATTACAGCCTTTATTTAGATGAAATAAATGAAACAGATAACAACTATATAATACGTTCTTCGCAAGTAGTAGATTCAACCCAATTAATGGATGCCACCTTCCAGTTCTTAAGCAACTTAGCTAAAAGCATGAACATTAAAGCACCTAAAAAGGAAGATATTAAAGGCTTAAGTAACGACATTCAATTGGCTTCGAGAATACATGGAACCGGTTGGGTAGTTTATAGTATTCAAACTACAACTGTAAACTCCGACAATCAAAGCAATATTGAAGAACGTATTATTGAGGTGAAATAACATTTACCCCATATGAATGGCAAGCTATAGACTATAAAATAAGCCACAATTGAGCAGCATTACATCCACATGTGAGGCTGTAAAATATTCATCACTCTGTTGTAAGAATTGATAATTGGTCTTTTTAAAGCCTTTAATCATTTTCCTGAAAGCTTTAAAATTTTGCTTATTCATATGGAGGGCCCAATATTTTAAAATAATGCCATCAAATAACTCCATTACTTCATGCACTTTAACTTGCGGTGGTAGTTGCCTTAAGGCCCATTCTAATTCTTTTAAATTTTTAATTTCACATACCGTATAAACCCAATTTTTAAGGTCTGTTCTTAGCTTAAATTGTTGATTTGTTGAAGCTATTTTAACTACAGATTGGTGGAATAAATTAGCGAATTGCGCATACAATGCCGCTTGTGTTTGATGCAAATAAACAGCGGTATATAAACTTCTCATTTCTTTAGATATCCCTGTTTGATCCAATATAGCCAACAAGCTGTCATTATTTTCTTGTTTTTGACAAAATCGCTTCACATTTCTATAATACAATTTATGTTGGTTCAGCCTGAATAAACTATACATTTCAGTAAAAATATTATTCCTATTTATGCTAATAAAATAATTGGTATCATTCTTTGACTCCAGAAAGTGCAATAAGGTATTCTCATTTTTAATTTTATACGCGTGATACACCTTTCTTCTGATTCTTTTTGAGGCTCTTTTATTTTTAGAACCACCATAGGCCTGTTTAAGGTTTATCTGATTGGATATATCTATGGCCTTTATGGTAATGGCCATGTTTATAAAATTAAGGGGAGAAGCCACCAACATCACCCCCACTTCTGGCACACCAAATGCAGCGGTAACGGGTATAGATATGATTTGAACAAACTCAGATAAAAACCATACTGTTACTGCTGTTACACCATGTAAGCGGGCTATTTTTCTAGAGGTATACCTAAAATCTGAAAAAAAATTTTCACTAATCTCAACAGCAGAATCGGCTTTGGTTCTCTCCAAAAATCTCTTGTCTTCTTTTGAAAAAAAAATAAACGTATCCCTTTTTAGCTTATGCATATCTTGAAGCAGATATGCCGTAAAATCTTCTGCCTTTTGGGCAGTGTGGATATGCCTTACCTGCTCAGTAGCAACTTGCTTTGGTAGTATGCTTGAAGCAATTAAATCTTGCAAAATTTGGTTTGAAACCAATAGGCTCGTTTGAATTTGATAGTCGAGTTTATGGCGC
>JAJTEN010000042.1 GCA_021298155.1 Sphingobacteriales bacterium
GTAAACATACCAATTCCTTCAAGGTATTAAATCCAGAATTGGTTATCTGCAACATGGAGCCCTTTGTTCATTTAGAGGTAGAATTAACCATCGAAAAAGGGCGTGGATATGTACCTGCTGAAGAAAATAAATCTAAGGATGCCAATATCGGTGTAATCGCTATTGATTCAGTATATACACCAATTAAGAATGTAAAGTATAGCGTTGAAGATTTTCGTGTTGAGCAAAAAACCGACTATGAAAAATTGTTAATCGAAATTGAAACAGATGGTTCAATCCATCCTGAAGAAGCTTTGAAAGAAGCTGCTAAAATTTTGATTCAACACTTCATGTTATTCTCTGATGAGTTGATTACTTTAGATACGCAAGTTAAAGAGCCTACTCAAGAAGTGGATGAGAATTATTTACATGTTCGTAAAATTCTTAAAACACCATTGTCTGATTTAGATTTATCTGTTCGTGCTTATAATTGTTTAAAAGCAGCTGATATTAAATCTTTAGCTGATTTAGTTTCTTATGATATTGCTGATTTATTGAAATTCCGCAATTTTGGTAAGAAGTCGTTAAGTGAATTAGAAGAACTTGTTAGAGACAAAGGTTTAACTTTTGGGATAGATATCGCTAAGTACAAGTTAGATCAGGAGTAATTTTAGAAAATTGAAACGTGCTGGGAAGCACATATTCGAAATAGAAAGATGAGACACGGAAAAACATTTAATCATTTAAGCAGAACTTCTTCACATAGAAAAGCTTTGCTTGCTAATATGGCTACTTCTTTAATTTTACACAAGAAGATTACCACAACTACAGCTAAAGCTAAAGAATTACGCAAATATGTAGAGCCATTGATCACTAAAGCAAAAGACGATAGTACCCATTCACGTCGTGTTGTTTTTAGTTATCTAAAAAATAAAGAATCAATTAAGGAACTTTTTGGAGCAGTTGCTGGAAAAGTTGCTGACAGACCAGGTGGATATACACGTGTTCTTAAATTGATGAACAGAAAAGGTGATAACGCAGAAATGGCCATTATTGAGTTAGTAGACTTTAATGAAAACTTATTAAAAGATACATCAGCTAAGGCAGGTTCAGCGAAAAGAACACGTCGTGGAAAATCAAAAACAGCAGCTCCAAAAACAGAAGTTGTTGCAACTGATGCTCCAGCTGATGCTGCAGAATAATAGTACAATACCTAATTTAAAACCTCACACTGAACAGTGTGAGGTTTTTTTTTGCCTACTACTCATTTTTTTCTGTAACTTTTTCTGATGATATGGCGTCTTATGCCTAAATTGCTATTGATTGAAATATGACTACCTCTGAATTTAATGCTTGTGTTGATTTGCATGCAGATGCATTATACAGGTTTATTGTAAAAAACCTGAAAGACAGCGATGCTGCGCGAGATGTGGTACAAGATACCTTCGAGAAAATGTGGAAAAAGGTAGATGTAGTTGCCTTTGATAAAGCAAAGAGTTATTTGTTTACGGCTGGGTATCATACTATGATTGATAAAATTAGGAAAGAACAGCGGGCTGGTTTGCTCGAAACGCAGCATGAAAATTTGGTTCAAACCGAAAATACCTATAGTGACTTAAAAGCTATTTTAGATAAAGCACTAAATACCTTAACACAGATTCAAAAATCTGTTGTTCTATTGAGAGATTATGAAGGGTATAGCTATGAAGAAATTGGGGCTATTACAGGATTAAATGAAAGTCAGGTTAAAGTGTATATCTACAGAGCCCGCTTAGCATTGCGGAACTATTTGGGGGAAAGGGGACAAATTATATGAAAATTACCCTTCAAAATTATCCCATTTATATGGTAGACTATTTAGCGGCTAATTTGTCTGACTCTGATAAATGCCTATTTGAACAATTTTTAGAAAGCCACTCAGAAATCAAGGAAGAATTTGAATTGTTAAGTGGTTTTCAAAATAAGCGCACTATTGATGATGGTAATGATGATTTCATTGATTTTAGTTATTTGAAAAAACAGCCTGAGCATATCATAGATACAGCACTTTTTATAGCCTATCTTGAAGGTGATTTACTGCCATCAGACAGACTAGCATTTGAGGAAAAATTAGTGTTATATCCTGAAAATGCTTTGGTCTTAGATTCGTTTAAACAAACAATTTTGTGTCCAGAACCCTTGTGTTTTGATCAAAAAGATACATTAAAGAAGTCTATTCCTAGGCAATTTAATTTGCAGCCGTTCTGGGCTTCTGTAGCTGCTTGTTTCCTTTTTATAGGTTTACTTGGTTATTTAATAAAACAACAGCCTAATAAGGGTAAATCAAGTAATAGTTTGAGCCTAGCTTCGGATCAGACCGAATTGACTTTGCCCAATAAAATAGTAAATAAAAAATTGATTCAAAAGCTGCCAGCAAAGCCTCTGAATCTATCAAACGCAACAATTTCTAGAGCCGATTTACAGGTACAAACCATAGATAACAGAAGACGTGAAAATATACAATCTGTGCAGCCTGAAAATACATTGCCAGTATTGCACTTATCCGCTTTGCCGCTTATGGATCCATTCGTTAATCAAGAAAATGAAATAAAGCCATTCTTAAATCCCGCAGAATATTTGGTTCAACGATTAAAAGAAGATGTTTTAGTTCATGTTGGATTATCCTTTCATTTGGAAAATAACCCGGAAACTCTAGTGAGGCGATATGGAATAATATCAAAATATTTTGCCTACGAACGCATTGAAAAAAACAATTAATTATATGAAATATGTATCAATTACCGGACTATTACTATTCAGTATTAGTGCCTTTGCGCAGCTTGAAAGACAGTTGCCTAATTTTTCTAAAATCAATTTTGATGTACCCATTAAAGTTATTTTGGTTCGGGGGGCTGAACCAAAAATTAAGGTAAGTGAAGGATTTGAAAAATTAAACTTTGAGGTTAAAAACAATACCTTAATGCTTGATTTGAATGGATTGGTGCCTCGCTCAAATGAAACAATTAGTATTTATTACACGGATTTAGAAGCTTTAGAAATGGAAGGTGCAGGAAGTATTGAGACAATAAGTGGAGAGAAAATAGCCGCAAAAGAGTTTCGATTACTATTGAAGGGTGCAGTAAAAGCAGTTGTTGGTGTTGAAGCAAAAGATTTTTTATTAGAAACTCAGGGTGCATCAAAAATAACATTGAATGGTTCTGCAGATAAAGCTTCACTTACTATTTCTGGGGCTAGCAAGATTTTTGCTAATGAATTATCTTGTAAAGATATGTCGGTTATTGCCTCAGGCGCTAGTTTTTATAATATCAATAGCAGCGGCGATTTACAGATTGATGCCAGCGGATCGAGTAAAGGAATTTATACGGGCGATCCTAAACATAAAATCATAAATATTAGTGGGATGGCAAATATTGTTGATGCAGCCACGGGAGATCAAATGAAAGATGAAAGACTAGGTGATGCAGACGATACTACCCGAATTACCATTGGAAAAAAGAAGTTTATAATAGTGGAAGATAAAGATAAAATAACCCTTGGGGAAGAAGCTGAAAAGAAAGAAAAGAAATTAGACTTAAAGCATGTATATGCGGGATTTGAAATGGGTGTGAATCAATTTACTACAGCAGAAATGAAAACCAATTTGCCCAATGAATATGATTTTTTAGAGGTAAAACCAGAGCATTCATTCTTTTATGGGTTAAATCTATGGGAAGGGGATTGGCAAATACTGGCAAATAAGTTGGCTTTTACAAGTGGGTTTGGAATGGAGTTTCAGAATTTTAGTTTTAATTCTAATAGGGTTTTATTGGCCAATCAAAATGGGGTGCTTGCAGATTCTGGTTTGGTAGGATTAAATAGAAATAATCTATACGCCTATCAATTTAATGTGCCATTATTGCTAAAATTTGCACCAAGAACAACAAAGCAAAAAAATAAATTTCACGCAGCGCTTGGTGTAATTGCATCCTTTAGAGCATATAGTCATTTAAGAACTGAAACCACGGCGTTTGGTTACGAACAAGAGATTACAACGCGTGACGATTTTAATATGAATTCCTATAGGCTTACTGCTACTGTTAGGCTTGGCTATGGTTGGTTCAGGGCTTTTGCCAATTATAGCTTAACGCCTTATTTTAAAACGGTGAATAATACGCCTGATTTTAGAACGCTTGCGGTTGGATTAACGGTGATTCCCTTTTAAAACATAGCATTATTTTGATTTAATTTTCCTGACTATTTACTCAATTTGGCTCGAAATTTGAATCATACAATCAGACTAAATACTATATGAAAAAACAATTACTATCAGCAGCATTAATCCTGGGTGGATTAACTGCATTTTCACAAATTACCGTAGACAAATCTTCCTATGCAGTACCAGGAGATTGGTTTTTGCTTGCCAATGATACTACCATAGATGAGAGTACAAGTTTAGCTTTAAAATTGGGTGGACAAAACAAGCGTTGGGATTTAACAGGTTGGGCTGATCGCCATACCAAGGATACTACTTTTTATGCCGATGGATTTACCTATCCGGGAGCACCAGCAGGTTGTAATTTAGTAAGTTTTGAACGCGATCCATTTACCCAAGAAGAAACACCTACCTATTATAATATCAGTAATTCTGCACTTCGTGTAATTTTAGAAGCTGGTCCAACCAGTGGTGCAGGTGGTTCATTCAAATTGTTTCAGTTTCCTTCTACAATGGGTACAAAATTTAAAGATTCTACTGTGAACTTTTTTACCATATTGGCTTCTGAATTTGGGTTAGAACTACCCTTTGTTGACTCTTTAAGAATTACCTATTTATTTAAAGTAAATGCAGAGGTGGATGGGTATGGAAAATTGAAATTAGATGCAGGTGAATTTGATGTAATTAGGCAACTTGTAAACACTACGGTTCGTGTTAATTTTTTAATTAGAAACACCATTACAGGCACCTACAGTAGTCTACCTGGATTTGGTGATGTAACCGAAAACGTTAACTCATATGCTTGGTTATCTGCAAACGGTGGTCACCCATTATTAACCGCAAATGCAGATACTACAGGTTCTATTACTGATATTGAATATGTATTAGCAAGCAGCAGGGGATTAAGCAGCGGTTTAAATAAAGTTTCGAATCCAATTGGAATGCGCGTGTATCCAAATCCGGCCAAAGAAACCCTACACCTTGATATACAATCATTAAGTAGTGCACCCGCTTTCATGCGTATGTATGATATTTTAGGAAATGAGGTAATACAAAGCTCTAATGTTGTATTAAATAAAGGTTTGAACCAAATTCCGCTTGACTTAAACGGAATTAAGCCAGGCGTATATTTCATTCACTTGGTTCAAGGCGATGTGGTAAGTAGTCAGCGTTTTGTTATAGAATAAGCAGTTTACTTAACAGTTAGCGCAAAAAAAAATCCCGAGCTGCTTGCAGCTCGGGATTTTTTTTGCTTTATGAAGCTAATTATTTAGTGATAACCAATTTTTGGCTAGCTGTATAATTACCAGCTTTAATATTAATCATGTATACACCAGCATTTACGTTTGAAGTATTCATAGGAAGTTCAAATGCACCTGCAGGCGTGTTAGGGAAAGTTAAAGTAGAAACTTCTTGACCCATTAAGTTTGTTAATGAAACAGTCACATCAGCAGCATTAACTAAGTTCATATTTACATTAACTTTAGCAGTAGCAGGGTTAGGGAATACTGAATTAATTTTTACAGTTTCCATATCATTTAAACCTACTCCAGGCTTACCATTGCTGGTGTCTACAGTAATGTGGAAGTAACTTGTTACAAATCTTTCATTTGTGAAAGCTTGTCCAGCAATATAACCATTCCAACCATTTACAGTTGCATATGAAGATGTTTTAGACCCTACCAATGGGGTATTATTAAATTTGGTATTTTCCCAACCAATTGCACCTTCATTTAAGTATAAGCCATAACCAAAATAATTAGATCTTCTCATGCCAGCAGGAGCATTAGCAGGATTTAATTGGTAGCAAAATACTGCAGTATCTGTTCCAATTACTGCAGGAACACCCGACTTAAATGTAAAGGTAAATCCGGTTAAAATATTAAAATTAGTGCCATTTGCATTTGCAGTTACGCTAATACCTTCTGGTGCTTTAATAGCTGAAACCTTGCTGAACCAACCATTTTCAAAACCACTATTGTTATTGCTAACACGAGTAGTATCAAACATACCATTGGCACCAGAAGACAATAGGAAAGTGTCCATGTCTATATAACCAGCAGGCATTCTAGTTGCAAAATTCCAGTGGTTGGTTTGTGCGTTTGGTAAAGAATATCTAGTTCCATCTTGAAATGCACGGTTTCCAATTTGAGCACCTCTCCAATAGGCCACGAATAAAGTATCAACTACTGGCATTTTGCCACCCATTCCATCTCCAATTGAGTCTACATTTCTAACGTACAAATAAGAGAAGGCAACGCTATCTAACTTGTAGCTATTGAATCTAGATAGTTGGTTTTCTGGATTCTGAGTATTTTGGATCAAATCATCTTTAGGGTCAAAAATATGACCAACGCTAATGGTAGAACCATATCTGATGGTTCCATCATCTTCTACAAATTTGTTTAATGAGTCATGCGTTAAAAAATCTACATATCTTCTCAATCCACCACCTGCAGTGCTTTGCTCCATCATATCAATAATATCGAACCAAGCAGAAACAGGCTCACCGCCTTTTTTCATTGGCTTATTTGTTCTAAATGGATTAATTTTTACACCTTCAGCGTGGTATTGAAACTCTCCGCTGCCATCAATTTTTTGCGCCATTGCAGCTGAACCAATTGATAGGGCAGCAAGGGCTGTTAGTAACACTTTTTTCATTTTTGATTTAGATTTTTAAGAGTTCGAATGTATAATAATAAATACTAATTTGCAAGTTAGACATCAAATCTGGGAATTGGGTTGCATTACGCTTCTATTTCAACCCAATTGCCATCTTCTTTAATAAGCTGAATAAGTTCATCTACCGCCTGTTCAAAAGCGATAGATTTTTTCATAATTTCTTTGCCTTTGTACAAGGTTATTTTTCCCGGGCCAGAACCAACATATCCATAATCTGCATCTGCCATTTCTCCCGGACCATTTACAATACATCCCATGATTGCAATTTTTACCCCTTTGAGGTGATCCGTTCTTTTTCTAATCATGGCAGTAGTTTCTTGAAGATCAAACAAAGTTCTTCCACAGCTTGGGCAGCTGATATATTCTGTTTTACTAATTCGTGTTCTTGCTGCCTGTAAAATACCAAAAGCGATATCGTTTAGTCGCTTGCTGTTTACCGTGCTATTTATAAAGAAAATACCATCTCCAAAACCATCAATAAATAAGCTGCCAGCATCTGTACTGGCATACAACATATGTAAATGCAAAGGGTCTGTTTGAACCAACTCTTCTGGATATTGTATGCCAAAGACTACCGGATTGTTAACTTCCCTTTCCATAAATAATCCGAGTGTATTTCTAATATCAGGGAGTATATTTTCGTGTTGAGACGATAAAATAATAACACAATTTTCGGTATTTTTTAGCTTTTCTATAAGCGTTTGGTTCAAACAATCAGTGGTATTTACATGTACAAAGTTTAAGCTTTGCGACAGAATAGTAGTGGCTAAGAAATCCTGTGCAGAGAATAATGGAAATGAATTAGATTTATCTATTACTTGTTGCCAAGTGCTATGGTAATAAATTGCTTTGAGTCCGATAGGCAGCATAAATGCAGCTGGATTATTGCCCAAGAAAATATAATCTGCTCCTAACTCACTCATGTTCCATTTGTCTAATGCTTCATTAAACGGATACCCAATTTGCGTTAGGTGTTCTTGTTTAAGTGCAACATTTTCGAAGTTGGCAATAACGCGTGGTACTTGATTTCCTCCAAAATTTTGAACGAGTCTAGTGCTTCTTTTTTTGTATTGATAAAAGATGTCTGCATTTTCTTGGAGCCATACACTTGCATGTGCAATGGGTGTAGATTTTCTATTTTCATACCGTTGTGCCAATTGTTTAGCAACAGGTACTTCAAATTCTGGATCTTCTGTTAATGATACACGAATGGTATCCCCTAATCCATCTTCCAGTAGGGCACCAATACCTAGGGCAGATTTTATTCTGCCATCATCACCATCACCTGCTTCTGTAACACCCAAATGTAATGGATAGTGCATATTATTTTGGTTCATGGTTTGAACCAATAATCGATAAGCTTGCACCATTACTTGCGGGTTACTTGCTTTCATAGACAGAACAATATTATGGAAATTTTCTTCTTCTGCTATGCGTAAAAACTCCATGGCACTTTCTACCATTCCATGTGGGGTATCACCATATCTACTGAGAATACGATCACTCAAACTTCCATGATTGGTGCCAATTCTTAATGCTGTGCCATATTCTTTGCAAATCTTGAGAAGTGGAACAAATTTTTCACGGATTCTAGCCAATTCAGCTTCATAGTCGCCATCTGTATATTCAAGCACTTGAAACTTCTTTTTATCGGCATAGTTTCCTGGGTTAATTCGCACTTTTTCTACAATTCTAGCAGCCATTTCAGCGGCATTTGGCGTAAAGTGAATATCTGCAA
Organism: Sphingobacteriales bacterium; assembly: GCA_021298155.1. Taxonomy (GTDB): domain Bacteria; phylum Bacteroidota; class Bacteroidia; order UKL13-3; family UKL13-3; genus B1. Next base: position 8,592 of record JAJTEN010000042.1, read on the forward strand.
CCAATGGTACATACCTATTTCTTTTTTTGAGTTCGGCCTTAATATTGGCTAAGTTCTCTGCCTCATTAATACTTGGAGCAGTTAACCTTACCAACTCGCAGCCGGCATCTACCATTCTAATAATTTGCTCAACCGATGCTTGTGTGTTCATGGTATCGGTGGTGGTCATGCTTTGAATGCGAATAGGGAAATTGCTCCCCATTTGCAAATCTCCAATATTTACCGTTCTGGTAAAGCGTCTGGTATAACTGGCTAAATTAGCTACAAATAATGCTTGATTGCTCATGATGTGTTGAAACAGAAAAAAGTAAAAAAAGTTCTTTTGTATCCTTTATTCCTATGGTAAACAAAGGTAATATATTTTTATAAAACCTAAATTATCCAATATCTCCCAAGATAGGCCGAACCAAAATTTCTTCCACATTGGTTTGTGGTGATAGGGTATAGGCATTGTATACCAATTTGGCTATATCTTCTGCTGGAATAAAACGTTCTTTAGGCAGATCGGTGCCTTTCCAACTATCTGTTAAAGTGGCTCCCGGTAGCACTGCCGTTACTTTTATATTTTTGTCTTTTAGTTCTTGTCTAAGCACTTGGTTTAAACCAAGCATGGCATACTTGCTAATGCAATAAGATCCACCATTGGTATAGGCTGTAATACTTGCCGTTGAGCAGATATTAAAGATATGTCCGTGTCCGTTTTCAAGCATGTTTTTTCCAATTATTTGGCACAGATAATAGGCGCTTGCCACATTGGTTTGAAATTGGAATTCGAGTGCATGCTCTGGTTCTGCTAGTATCGTTCCTGGTAAAAATACACCTGCATTGTTAACCAATACATCAATAGATTTAAAATGGTTTAATGCTTTGTGCGCAAATTGTTTGAGTATGTCGGTGCGACTCACATCGCAGGTTTCGAAAAAGAAATTTTGATTTGGATAGGTGTTGGAAAGTTTAGTATGAAGCTCATTGAGTTCAGCAGTATTTCTGGCACAACCAGCCACATTAAAACCATTGGCAGAAAATATATTTACGATAGCAAGTCCGATACCTTTGGTGCAACCGCTTACTAATAATGTTGGATTCATAAAGAGTAGTTTTTGATGTGTGTAAAAATATTTAATTTGTTTAGAATACCCTATTTTTTATTCTGCACGCTTTATCGCTTTGGAGAATTAGCCTAAATCTGTATATTTACATCCAAAATTAAAGCCTCTCACAGAGGAAGCGTAAATGAAGTTTTTATCACGTTTAGGGAGCTATTTATTATTCTTAGCTGCTTGTTTTAGGAAGCCAGATAAATGGCGTATGTTTTGGCGTGCCTTTTTTAATGAGATATACAAAATGGGCAATGATTCTTTTGGAATTGTAGCCATCATATCCTTGTTTATTGGTGCTGTTACGGTTATTCAATTTGGCAGCCAATTACAGGGGAGTTTGGTGCCCATGACTATTTTAGGAAGAATTGTGCGTGATGCCAATATATTGGAGTTTTCGCCTACCATAGTAGCCTTAGTAATGGCAGGTAAAATTGGTTCAAATATAGCCTCAGAAATTGGCACCATGAAGGTGAGTGAGCAAATAGATGCCTTGGAGATAATGGGTATAAATGCTGCTAGTTATGTGGCATTGCCTAAAATTTTAGCCGCCATTTTTGCCATTCCTGCCTTAGTTGTTTGCAGTATGTTTTTGTCTAATGTGGGTGGCGCAATTTCCTGTTTTTTTTCAGAAATGGTTACGGTTGATATTTATATACAAGGATTGCGCATGGATTTTAATGGTTTTTTTGTTACCCATTCGCTTACTAAAGCCTTCTTTTCTTCTTTTTTAATTGCAACCATTTCCTCTTACAATGGATATATTACTGAAGGTGGCGCCTTGGAGGTTGGTTCGGCCAGTACCATGGCTGTGGTGCAAAGTTGTATAGCCATTATTTTCTTTGATTATATTTTAACTCAATTGATGTTGTATTAATGATTGCATTAAGTGGAATATGTAAATCTTTTAATGGTAGAGAGGTCTTAAAAGATGTGAGTGCAGTGTTTGCCAAGGGAAAATGCACTTTTGTGATTGGTGCCAGCGGAGGTGGAAAAAGTGTGTTGATGAAATGTATGGTGGGATTGGTAACGCCAGATAGTGGTTCGGTAGATTTTGATGGCAGAAGTTTTTACGGACTTGATTACCAAAACAAGAAAATGGTTCGGCAAGAAATTGGTATGCTGTTCCAGGGAGGAGCTTTATTTGATTCTTTAAGTGTGGAAGATAATGTTGCTTTTCCGTTGAGAATGCTTTCTAATATGAATAAAAGCGAGTTGATGGATAGGGTTAATTTTTGTTTAAAACGGGTGAATCTTGAAAATGTAAATCACCTGTATCCATCAAATATTAGTGGGGGAATGAAAAAACGAGTGGGAATTGCACGTGCCATTGCCATGAATCCCAAATACCTTTTTTGTGATGAACCCAATAGTGGTTTAGATCCGCTAACATCGCGGGTTATTGATGAGTTAATTGTAGAAATTACAGAAGAATACAATATAACTACAGTGATTAATTCTCATGATATTAAAAGTGTCTTTGATATGGGTGATCACATTGTGTTTATATACCAGGGAAAGCGCCTGTGGGAAGGTAATAAAGCTGAAATTCAAGATTCAGGTGTTTTTGAATTACAGGAATTTATAAAAGCGAGTCGATTTTAATAAAAATTTCTTATCTTGCCCTTTTAAAGCGTATGAAAGATTTCATAAAATTTTTAGCACTTTTATTATTCAGTGCTTTATTTGTGATGGGATGTCAACATAAGCCTACAGAAGTAATTGATCCAACTCCCACAGATACAACAGGACAAGGAAATAATAAACAACCATGCGACTCAAATATTGTGTATTTTGGAAGGGATATATTGCCTATATTCATTTCTAATTGTGCCATGAGTGCTTGTCACGATGATGGAACTGCGGCTAATGGCATTGTATTAACATCGTATCAAAAAGTAATGCAAACGGGGAGAGTGGTTGCATTTGATTTAAATAGTTCTGATTTGTATGAGGCAATTACAGAAGTTAGACCAGATAAACTAATGCCTCCACCACCAAGGCAAAAATTAAGTGCTACACAAATTTCTTTGATTGCGAAATGGATCAATCAAGGTGCTAAGAATCTAATTTGCGAAGAACAGAATTGTGATACTGTGAATATAACTTATAGCACTGTAGTATCAAAAATAATGAACAACTATTGCGTTGGCTGTCATGGTTCCATAAATCCAAGTGCTGGCATTTCTGTTAACAATTATACCTCTCTTGCACAAATTGCAAGCAATGGAAAATTAATAGGAAGTATTACACATGCAGCTGGTTTTAAAGCTATGCCGCAAGGAGGGAAACTGCCTACTTGTGAAATAAAACAAATTCAGAAATGGGTTTCCCTAGGATTTCCTAATAATTAGTTTGATGAACCACATAAACTTGCAATGATGAGAAGATACAAATTGTTTCTGATACTTAATGCTGCTTTGCTGTTTGTTGTGATGAGTGCCTGTTCGCATTATGAAGCGCTTCAAAAAGATCCAGTAGAGAGTAAAAGGGGAGAAGATGAAAGTCATAATGAAGGCGAGAATTGTGGCTCTTGTCATAATGTAAACGGACATGAAGCAGTGCGTGAAGGTGGTTGGTGGACTGTTTCGGGTACTGTTTTTGGGAAGGATGATGATGCTCAAAAGAATGCAGTGATTGAATTATGGGAAAAACCCAATAGGCAAGGAAAGTTAATTAAGCGATTAGAAACAGATGAGGAAGGTAATTTTTATACCAATCAAATCTTAAATTTTATGGGTGGTTGCTATCCTGTCATTAAATTAGATAATCAGGTTAAAATAATGCCAGTTCCATATACTGGTGGGAGTTGCAATAGTTGTCACGGTGTTAGTACAGGTAAATTAGTTATTAAATAAAGGTATGAAACGTATAATAGGAATAGTATTGTTACTCACTTTTTTTGCTGCTTGTTACAGAGATAAAGAAGAGTTGTTATACCCCAATGATTTTGGAGGTGGAGATACAAGTGCATTGGTAACGTATTCGGGTTTTGTGCAGCCCCTTGTTGCTACGAGGTGTGTTAAGTGTCATGCCGGTTTTGGTAGCTATGCAGGATTAAAAATAATTGTAGACAATGGAAAGTTTGCCGATAGGGTTTTGGTAAAAAAAGACATGCCCTCTGGTGGTACATTAAATACCGCTCAATTGGCAAAATTAGATCGATGGGTAAAGGCAGGTGCACCCAATAATTAATCGTAAAATGAAAAAGTATTTTATCATTATTCAGTTTATTCTTGTTTGCACAACTGCAGTATGGGGACAAGAAGATTTGTTAGGCATGTTAGATGCTGAGTCGGATAAAAAGCATGTTCCCGTATTTGCTACATTTAAATCTACTCGCGTTGTAAACGGACAGAGCATTGAACATGTGGCAGCTAAGCATTTAAACTTTGTTATTTTACATCGTTTTGGCGAGCTAAATGGTGGTGCATATCAATTATGGGGATTGGATCAGGCCAATATTAGATTGGCATTTGATTATGGCATTACCGATAAAATTCAAGTGGGTATGGCACGCAGTTCAAACGGTAAAACCTATGATGGAAATCTGAAAATTAAATTTTTGGGTCAGACCAAAGGCAAGGGCGGAATGCCAATAAGTTTGGGGTATTATGGAAATACAGCGGTGAATACCCTGACTTGGGATTTTCCGCAAAGGCAGAATTTTTTTACGTCGAGGTTGAGTTTTGTGCATCAACTCGTAATGGCTAAAAAGTTTGGTGATAAATTGAGTTTACAATTGGCTCCAACACTCGTGCATTACAATTTGGTTAGGCGCACAACAGATCCAAACACGCTTTTTGCATTAGGTACAGCAGCCAGTATAAAGCTGAACCGAAGTGTTCGTTTAAATATTGAATATTATCCACGTTTAAATGGGCGTGATGTGCCGAATAAGGCCGGACAACAATTGTATGACTATTTAGGTGTAGGGTTTGATATTGAGACGGGTGGGCATGTTTTTCAGCTTATGCTAAGTAATAGCATTGGTATGTTGGAACAACATCAAATAGCTGAAACTACGGGTTCTTGGGAGAATATGGCTGTGCGTTTAGGTTTTAATGTGAGCAGAACTTTTTCTTTCGACAAGAAATAATAAAAATTGGACAGGTTTTTGATACACTTACACACATTAAAATATATATAATTATGAATCGTAAATTAGTTTTGTTTTTAGCTGTTATATTCAGCTCTTATGTGGGTTTTGCCCAATTGTATTCTACTTCAACAGCAAAGGTTTCATTTTTTTCTAAAACGCCCATTGAGGATATTAATGCAGAAACCAATACTGGATTAATGGTGGTAAATACCCAAACTCAAGCCATTGCTTTTAGTATTACCAACACCAGTTTTGAATTTCCCAATAAATTAATGCAAGAGCATTTTAATGAAAAATATATGGAAAGTGAAAAGTTTCCGAAAAGTACTTTTGCGGGTAAATTGTCTGAACCCATTGATTGGACAAAAGATGCCGAACATACAGTAAATGTAGTAGGAAAGTTAAATGTGCATGGGGTAGAAAAGGAAAGAACCATTCAAGGTGTAATAAAAATTGTAAATGGTGTACCTCATATTACAAGTACATTTAAAGTTAAAAATGTAGATCATAATATTCAAATTCCAACCATAGTAGTGAGTAAGATTGCAGAAGAAATTGAAGTGAAAGTTGCTGCTACTTTGGCTCCAAAGAAATAAGTGAACAGTGTGTTGTTGCATTACAAAAAAAGAGGCTAACCATTTTGGTTAGCCTCTTTTTTTGTAATGCAATCAAAATTCAGGTATTATGCTAATCTGCTTCTCCTGGTTTAGATTTAAATATTTCTCCACCGCCAGATTTTGCTCTAATTAGGCCTTCTATTTCTTGACTTAATTCTGGGTTATCTGTGAGCAGTTGTTTAACGGCATCTCTACCTTGGCCTAATTTAGTTTCATTGTAGCTAAACCATGAGCCAGATTTTTTGATAATTTCTAAATCTACTCCCAGGTCAATGATTTCGCCTAATTTAGAAATTCCTTCACCATAAATAATATCAAATTCTACAGTGCGGAATGGAGGTGCTACTTTATTTTTTGCAACTTTTACTTTGGTGCGGTTTCCAACAATATCTAAACCGTCTTTAATTTGACCAATTCGGCGAATATCTAAACGAACAGAAGAGTAAAATTTAAGCGCATTTCCACCCGTAGTAGTTTCTGGACTACCAAACATAACACCAATTTTATCACGGAGCTGGTTAATAAAAATACAGATACAGCCTGTTTTGTTAATCGTACCCGTTAGTTTTCTAAGAGCCTGACTCATTAACCTAGCTTGCAATCCCATTTTGCTATCGCCCATATCACCTTCTAATTCTGCTTTTGGAACAAGCGCAGCCACAGAGTCGATCACAATGATATCAATGGCGCCAGAGCGAATTAGGGCATCAGCAATTTCTAAGGCCTGTTCACCATCATCGGGTTGAGAAATAATCAGGTTTTCTATATCGATACCAAGTTTTTCTGCGTAGTTTCTATCAAATGCATGTTCTGCATCAATAAATGCTGCAATCCCGCCTTTTCTTTGCGATTCTGCAATGGCATGCATAGATAAGGTCGTTTTACCAGAAGATTCTGGTCCATATATTTCTATAATTCTACCCGTTGGTAGGCCGCCAATTCCAAGTGCAATATCCAATGAAAGCGAACCTGTTGATAGTGCTTCTATATCATCTACCTTTTGGTCGCTCATTTTCATTACAGTTCCTTTACCATAAGCTTTATCAAGTTTATCTATGGTAAGTTGGAGGGCTTTAAGTTTTTCTTTTACGTCGGTGCTACTCATGCTTGTTAATTTTATTGAATTCAAAATTAGGGTGATTTTTTGAGTTTCTGATTAATTTGCCTGGAATTGTATCCACAAGTTTTACCAAACTTAATACATTGTTATTCAAGTAATTGTTAAAAAATGTAGATTATTTAATCCAAATTATGTTAATATAATTAACATAGCACGGTGTGTAAATAGCATACACACCGTGTTTTGCCTATCAATCAAATTTTACATTAGGCTACTTTTTTTTCTTTTCCACCCAGCATGAGAATATCGGAGACAATGATTTCAGTAACATATTTTTTTAAGCCATTTTTGTCTACATAATTCCTGTTGGAAATTTTTCCTTCAATGCAGATTTCTTTACCCTTCTCTAAGTACTTATCTGCAAGATCTGCTTGGCGACCCCAGGCAATGAGATTATGCCACATGGTTTCTGTTACTTTTTCGCCATTTACATCTGTGTAGCTTTCATTTGTGGCTAAAGAGAAGTTGGCAACTCTCTTGCCGGTTGGTGTGGTGCGTAATTCGGGATTTTGCCCCAAGTGGCCCATTAGCCTTACGCTGTTTTTGAGGTTTGACATGTTTAGTTTTTTTAATGTTTAACATAGGATTTAATTCCCGGCCAGGTGAATTATACTTGCAAATTTGGCGCTTTGTTTTGAAACTAAAAGTATTTAAACATGTATAAACGGATATAAATAGGTAGTAGATTGTAATAAAAAAAAAGAGGCTGCCTTATTTGGGCAGCCTCTTTTAGATAATAGGACTAGCTAATCCTAAATTTTATTTGTTTACAACAAACTTGAGTGTTTTAGAACCATTCTCTGATACAAAATTACAGAAGTAAATTCCATTACTTAGTTCATTTAAGTTAAAGCTATGGTTTATGGTGCTTGTTTCGAACGTTTTGCTCAGTAATACTCTACCACTAATATCTAAAATTTGGGCTGTTAATGGCAATGTTTTGATTCCAGAAACGCTGATGTTAACTTGTTCGTTAGCTGGGTTAGGGAATACATTAATCTTTGCAAAATTTAATTCGTTCTGGATTAATCCAACAGATTGATACACAATAACCGTTCTTGTAATTGAATCTTTGTTACCTGCTTTATCACTTACCATGTATGAAATGGTATATGTGCCAACTTTTGCAGTATCTACGCTTCCTGATGTAATAATCATGTTGCTGATATTTCCATCTTTATTGTCTGTAGCAGTTGCCCCAGCATCTATCCATGAGGTATTCACCAACACAGAATCTGGATTTTTGCCTAATAAGGTAATAACTGGCTTTTCAGTATCAGGAGCACCAGAGAAATCTAAATCATTACTATCTCTTGGTTGTAATTTCCAATTGCTAAAGGTTAAGGTTAAAATACCTTGCACTTTACCCATGAATTGACCTGTTACTAAATTGGTATTGAAGTTATCTGGTAAACGTGTGCTAATGTCATCTATTCTTAAACCTGTTGTTTTTGTGATGTCATTGTTAATTACAAATTCACCAAAATTAGATGGAGCATCTGCATTGGTATTTACTACAAATACACTATCAAAACGCATTAACATGCCCTCATATGGCGCTAATTCAGCTCTGCGCGCAGATGAAGCGCTAATTACTGCAATGCTATCAATATTTAATGAAGTATAGGCAGGAGTGGCAATTCCAGATGCAATTACATTTCCTTTGATGCTATTTAATGTGGTCATACCAAAAGATTCTCTGATTCTAAAATCAGTGATTGAAACCGAATCTCCAGTCTTCCAAGTATTTGTACCATCTCCATTGGTTCTATTCACAATTATTGCACTATTTGCTCCCGTTCCATTTTGAATAGTTAAAATATTGGTAGTACCTTGAATCATATTTGTAGCAGTTACAATACCTCTTATATCTACACCTGTGATACTATCGTTGTGCCAAATGGTTTGGTTGTTAGGGTATGGACTAAATTGTAAGTCTTGTATACTTGATATGCCCGCATCATTCACTCGGTAAGCATTAAAATCGCCGGTGGCATTTGGTGAATTAGTTGAAAATCCATTTACATCTGTTGGGCGCACGAAATACTTTACAATTGAACCACTGGCTTGAGCTGGTATAAATCCAAAAAATTGCATGGTGTCATTTGGTAAGGTATTTCTGGTAAGCGTGATAGAATCGAAGGTAGTGTTACTGTAACCTACTGCGTAAAATAATTTCACATTGTTAACTCTAGCAGAACCTTGTTGAACTTTAACGAGTACCCCAACAGAATCAGTTGATTTAGCAATTACTGGTGTTCTATCTCTAGATGTTACGGTTGGTGGTGTGTAGCTAATTGGACCCAAGTCTGAAGGTAATAATGG
>JAJTEN010000067.1 GCA_021298155.1 Sphingobacteriales bacterium
GAACTTGTTACTCCCGGGTTAGGTGGATTAATCGAGAAATTTGAATCGATTCCAAAAGCACGAAGTACGGTATTTGAACCCATGCCGCCGCTAAATAGCGTATATCGGTATGAGTTACCAAAAGGAATTCCAAATTTACCACTGGCTCTTGTTACTACTGGTGTTCCAAAGCAGTTAAAGGTATCACGTATTGAAACATCTACAGACGTTGGAACTAAAACCGAATCCCAAATATTATCATTCGGACAACCATTAGGTACTGGTGGTGCAGTAGTGGTTAATTGTAACCTAATGCGGTGCCAACCACCTTGTGTAAACTTATGATTACTAACTGATGCTCCATTAAATTGAGTGTATGAATTTGAGTTTGGCGAGTTTTCAATTAAAAATTTAGTATAAGAAGGGTTGATAGGAACTACATTGGTTTGGGTATAGGAAAAATCATAATAACCACAATTTTTGTTGACTTTTTGAATAGTAGCGGTTGGCACCCTTCTCACCAAAATGCTAAATGAACGCGTGGTGCGTGCCGGTATAGGACAGGCCCTATCTTTAACTGTAACTACAAAATAATAAGGTAAATTACTGGCCATATCTGCAGGAGGTGTCCAACAAAAGCGCATACTATCATATTTTGGTCCAAGCATGGTACGTTGAGCCGGGTTGTAGGCTTTAACAAACGTAGCACCTTTACTTACCAATAAAGTTGGCGCATTCCAAGTCATATCTGTAGTATCCCATCCAGCTGTATTATCCCAACCTGATACAATAAAACATAACTGTTGGCCCGCACAAATAGAATAACTATAATTTGGCTGAGGCGTAGTTAATGACCCATCACTATTAAAAGTTCTGAGAACAGGAGGATTATTAGAGGGGCAAATTTTACTATAAAATTGAATATCACGCCTGGTTATGCCCATAAGTGTAGGTATGCCTCCAACCATTTTCCATTGTCGAACCTCTATAATTAAATTGGCCACAAAAGTTCCCATTGGCCTGAACCTAATATCTCCTGTAACCGCATCTATATTAATACCAATTGGTGGAACAGCAGGGGGTGATTGGATAGGCGCACCTAAATAAGGCAATGGCACATTTGGACTGTAAGGCGAAACATATGGAGCTTGTGATCCAGCACTAACAAGAGATTGTCCAAAAGCATAACTCAAAGAATCTCCATCTGGGTCAATTGCACCTAAGTTATAAGTAAAATCTTGGCCGGCACAAGTTACTGCTACCGGGTCGTTGGTGAAAGTTGGACTGTATAAAATCCAAGAGAAGAAGGGTTGGCCAGGGTTGTAATGGCATTATTTCTACAACAAGTACTAAATCCAACACTTACTAAACAACAACTAGCAGGTATAGACGCCAAACTAACTGTCCCCTCAAAAGTGTATACTTCAATCCCAGGAGTAAAAGTACCTGGGGTTCTTGAACCACAATTATTACAAATCGTTTTTTCTTGTGAACATAATTGAACCACATCAAAACCACTCACTGCTGTTACTACTGCCAAACTAGATGTACCAAAAGCAACACCAGTACATGGACTTGCAGGCAAACCTGATCCTGGAGGTACAGCAGTACCTCGCAAAGAAACTGTAAGTTGACAAGATGGACTTAAGCTAGTTGGACAATTGGGGCACATTGGAATCCCCTGACAATCGCGGTAAATTTTAAACATTACCTGATATACACCTGGTGTGGTGGTGCAAGCATATGAAACATCAGAACCTACAATATGATCTGCTTTTACCCAATTTGTTTGCAATAGCATAAACAGCCATACAAAAATTAAAAGGGAACCTGCAGAATGTGACCGAGAGCGCATACATTTATATTTACAGGTCAAATTTACAATCTGTTTGTTAAAGATTTTCTTAATATTATTTATTTAACAAATTTATAAGTAATTGACTATGTTTTTTTCAATCAATCCCATTAGAAATAAAAATGTACCTGTATCTTTGCAACCTAACATAGGTAAAAATGAGAGTATTCAAATTTGGAGGGGCCTCTGTAAAAAATGCAGAAGCTGTAAAAAATGTAGGAAAAGTATTACAGGCATTTGGTGGTGAAGAAGTCCTAGTTGTTGTAAGTGCAATGGGCAAAACCACTAATTCACTTGAGTTATTGGCACAAGCCTATTATAAAAACGAACCTTCCAAACAAGAATTATTTAGAGAAGTAAAACATTTCCATGACGAAATTATAAGTGGGTTATTAATAACTAAGGATAGTCAAACCTATGCCGACATAGAAAACCTATTTATTGAATTAGACTGTGAATTAGAAAATGTAGCTGATTCTAATTTTGATAAAGTATATGACCAAATTGTAAGTTATGGTGAATTATTTTCATCTAGAATTTTGAGTGCATATCTAAATGAATCGGGCATCAAAAACAGGTGGATGGATGCTCAAAATTTTATTTCAACAGATAATACCTACAGAGAAGGCAAAATAGATTGGGATTATACCCAATTACTTATTTCTCAGAAACTTAAACCGATTATTAAAAAGCAGATGGTTGTAACCCAAGGATTTATAGGAAAAAATAAAGACAACTTTACGGTTACTTTGGGTAGAGAAGGATCAGATTACTCGGCGGCCATTTTTGCATTTGGTTTAGATGCAGAGCAGGTAACCATATGGAAAGATGTTGCCGGTGTTATGAATGCAGATCCTAAGAAATATCCAAATGCAATCAAAATTGATGCAATTAGCTATCCAAGTGCAATAGAGATGGCCTACTACGGGGCAACTGTTATTCATCCCAAAACCATTCAACCACTGCAAAGTAAAAAAATCCCTTTGTATGTTAAGTCATTCATAGAACCAGAGGCAAAAGGAACCCTAGTAGGCATTTCAAAAGAGCTTGAAAACTTGCCGCCAACCATAATCTCAAAATCAAACCAAGTATTAATATCAATCAGTAGTAAAGACTTTTCTTTTATTGTTGAAGATAATCTAAGTAATATTTTTACTGTATTTGCTGATTTAAAGCTCAAGATTAATCTGATGCAAAATTCGGCTATCAGTTTTATCGTTTGCTTAGATAATGAGCCACAAAAAATTGAGCAATTAATGTATCATCTGAATGTAAATTACAATCTCACTATAAAAGAGGGTCTAGAATTAATCACCATTAGTAATTATTCTGAAAATAGTTTAAAAGAATTATCATCAGGAAAAAGTATACTGATTGAGCAAAAAACAGAAAAAAATATTCAGGTCGTGATATAGTTGATTATTGTCCACTATTTGGCAATACAACAGAGATTTTTGCCCCTTGCCCTTCCACGCTCTCTATCCAAATTCTACCCCCACTATTCTCTGCATATTCTTTACATAACAGCAATCCCAAGCCGGTACCACGCTCGTTCTTTGTACCATAGGTAGAATAATGTTCTGTTGCAGAAAACACCTTATCTATGGCCTCCTGATTCATACCAATTCCTCCATCTATAATTTCAATTAATGTATAATTTGAATCAAGGTTTGTTGCATTAATTTCTATTTTCCCGCCATCATTTGAGTATTTGATGGCATTACTTAATAGATTTCTGAATAATAAATTTAGATGATGTTTATCAATATAAACCGCAAATCGATTCGAAAAATAAAATTTCAAGGTTAGATTCTTTTCAGCCAACTGAATTTTAAATAAATCTGACATTTCTTGAATTGGCTTTCTGATATCAATTAACTCTGGCTCACTTTTAACCCCATTTAACTGACTTCTAGACCATTGCAATAAATTCTCCAATGTTAAGTTCAGGGTATCTACATTTTTACTTATACCCCCAAGCGATCTTTTTAACTCATCATATGTTAAATCATCCTCAGATATCCACACCAGAACAGTGCTTAGCGATTTAATTGGCGCCCTTAAATCATGCGCAATGATCGAAAATACTTTATCTTTTATTTGATTACTTTGTCTTAGATCGAAAGCATATTTATTTAATTCTGCTGTTCTTTCTTCAATTATATTTAATTGGTTTTTGTTGATTTCAATTAATTCGCTAGACAAGTGCTCAACCTTTTCAAAGGCATTAGAAAACATTTTTGTGATAACCATGGCCTGTGTAATGGCATAGATAAGTATGCCCAATGGCAAAGCATAGAAAGTTTTAATTAAACCTTGGCTATGCAAAATATCATTAATTCCAGCAAGCACCACCAACAAACAAGCAATGCCAACTTGAATTCCAAATGGCCGTTTAATTTTATTTACCTTAACTACCAGGTTAATTACATATGCTAAAATAAACAAACAATTAAATAAGTAATATGGAATGATATAGCTCGCATAAAAAACAGGAAAAATTAGAAAACAAACTGCAGCTATAATTTGTACAAGTTGTATGATAGAAAAGACTTTTGCATTAAAATCCAATGGAAACAAACATCTTAGATAAAGAAGTCCGAATACGATCACCAAAACCAATGAGATATATTCAATTTTCACAATTACTTCCCATGGAATTCCGATATCAAGTTGTCTGATTAGAACTTCTCCTGTTGAACCAATCCTAAAAGCAGCAAATAAGCACATGAGCGCAAAATATAGAGAGGTTTTTTCTTCTGTTTTAGTGTAGTAAAAAGATATAAAAAAAGAAAACAACAAGAATAATGACCCAACCAAAAATGCCTCAATAACAATATTTCGTTTGTCTAAAACCTCCATAGATTCAGACAAACCTATCATTGGAGTGAACCACAAACCCCCATTTCTATAATTATAATTAGCTACTTCTATGGCAATTTCAATCGTATCATTGTCTGGATTAAAAGCCACTAAATAAGGCTGAAAGTCGGGCTTTGCAACAGCAGCGTCTGAACTAAAAACACCAACTTTACGCAATAATTTACCATTTATATATAATTGATGTGAGCAAGCAACAGTATACATTTTCAGCATCAAATTTGCTTCATTTGCCCTCTTGCTAATAAACTTATAAACATAGGTTCCATAACCTGTATTGGGATATGCATTTTTAGTCCAATTTCCGGGAACTTGGATCTTAGTAAAATTGGAAACTTGCTTATTTTTTACATCTTGATAATTTGATCCATAATAAAAATCCCAATCCTTGTTATTTAATTGTACTATTGATTTTTCATTAAAATCTATTACTGGAATACATTTAGCTGATTGATAAGCAACCACTAATAGCAACAGACTGAAGGTAAATTTATAAACTCTTTTTATCAAAATGCCTTTAAATTTAAAATTGCAATTAAATCAAAATAACTAATAATTTAGGTAAATTTTATTTCTTCGCACAGTGAATCAAGA
>JAJTEN010000043.1 GCA_021298155.1 Sphingobacteriales bacterium
AGTTTTAAGTTTTAAGTTTTAAGTTTTAAGTGTTAAGTTTTAAGTAGTCAATGCCTAAATTTGGTTGAATACGATTTTAAATAAATACTTTAATACCCTTTCGAATTTAGAATTTCGGAATAAGATTTTTTTTCATATTTTCGTTACACAAAACGTATATTTATTTTTAAACTAATTAGGATGGTAACTATAATTAAAGATGGAAGTAGTAAAGCAGCAATAAGAAATTTGCTCGAAAAGTTAAAAACAAACAAAGGTTTTGATGCTAAGAAATATTCGGGTGTTATAAAGCTCAAGAAAAATCCTTTAGAAATTCAAAAAATGATTAGAAATGAGTGGTCGTAGTTTTTTAATCGACACTAATATTGCTTTATATCAGTTAATGGGTAATATTACAGTAGCTGAGATCCTTGATGGTGCAAAATTATATGTTTCATTTATAACTGAACTTGAATTACTAGGATACAAAGGTATTAGTGCTAAAGAACAACGCGCTGTAAAAATGTTTTTAGATGAATGTATCATTATCGATATAAATAATGAGATAAAAAATCAAACCATCGAGATAAAACAAAAGTATCAAATGAAATTGCCAGATAGTATAATTGCTGCTACCGCAATATATGCTGAAATTACATTGCTAACTGCTGATAAAGGATTTCTGAAAATAAGTGAATTAAATCTAGCCTTGTACGAGGAATAATATACTATTAACCCTTTAGTTTTAAGTAGCCTAAACTCCAAACCTTTATCATAACCGCATGTTTAACCAAAATCCTGGTCCTTGATAAACTTGATTAATATAGTAGAAATTACAACCTATACCCAACTTATTTAAGATTTCTGTGAAACCATACCCAAACTCTATGTAGTTGCCGTGTTCTTGTGTTTGTAGGGCATTTGCATGCACACTTTCTTTAAAACCAAATAGCGCAAATAGGGGCAATTGTTTTACCATTAGTTTTTTAAACGCATCTATGTAAAACCAACTTTGGTTCGATTCAAAATGATGGAAATCATTAAAATAAATGGATTGATTGTTCACAAAAAAGCCCTGATTCAATTGATACCTCAATTGTAACCAATGCCAAATATTTACCTGCTGTTTAATCTGATAGCTTACCTTTTGAAATTGCGTATTTTTACCACGTCCTTCTTCAAAGGCTATACTTATCATTGGCCATTCATTGTCTAAATAGATTTTTCTATTGTAGCGCATTTTGAAGCTTTGCTTCAGGCGATAGGTTAATTCAAACTTCCATTGAAAACTTTGGTAGGTGCCCAATTTTACGTCACTTGCTGGTTGATTAGTGCTAAATTTTTCTGGCTTAAACCTATTTACATTATCCACTAAAAAACGATTGTAATAGGCCGCCGCAAGCTGCAATTGGAGTCCGTTTGCAAGTTCCTGTTTTACATAAACACCTACATGCTCTTGCATAAACCATTTCGAATAATTGTTGTGAAAAGCCAATATCTGTAAGGCATCAATAATAGGGCGAATGCCATGTGGATTAAAATCTGTGATTTTACTTCCTGCCGAAATCCCTATAAAGCCCAATTTTTGCGGCCAGTATCGGTAGTGAAAGCCCAGGCCCAGTTGCGGAATGTTTCTTTCCAACGAAATTTTATAATCGCTGTAAATTTGCCAATTATTGGGTTTGGTATTTCCCAATCTACATAAAAAACTGAGTCCAAATCCTTCCACCGAATTAACATAGGGATTGGCCAATATTCCACTATGTTTCAGATAATATTGGTTTTTAAAAAGTAAACTATCTCCTTTCCAAAAGAATTTGCCCAAGCCATACCCAGATTTTTGCTTAGTTGCGGTGTCACCTAGCATTTGTTTGCTGGCTTTTTCTTCAAAGCTTTTTACTTCATGATCTAATAAAGGCACGGTGCGCTCTTGTAACCAAAATAAACTATCACGCGAATAAGCCATCGAATCAATAACAAGTTCGGTGCTATCATTCCCTGTTTGCTGGTTTAGAGCTTCTTGTTCACTCTCTTTTTTCATGCGCGCCGCCAACTGCAGCATTTCGCGTTTATTTAGATTTTCTTTTTGAAGTAAAACCGCAATTTTTTCTTGGTTTTTTGTGCTTGAGGTGTTTTTTTTACTTTCGGTTCGACCCAATATATCCTCAGCAGCAATAGGTGGCGCAGCTGCTTTTTTAACCCAAGAATGATCTAAGTTTGGGTTAAGTTGAACCTGATAATCTTTGATAGAAACAAAATACCGGTAGGAGCCTTTTACACCCATGAAGTCGCCCGCTGCCGTAAAATCATAACTTATAGGAAGCCAAACAAAAGGGTAATTGGGTACAGCCTGAAACCTTGTTTTGGTTGTTATTTGCGTACCTTGTTCATCTCGGGTTAGCTGCAAACTATGAATACACCAGAGCTTGTCTATAATGTAAATATCACCTCTAAATACATCATTGCCTTTGCGTTTCGGTTCAACCCGTATTTTATTTATTTCAAGTCCATTTTCGTAAAAACTGCCGCTAAGGGTAAAATTATATACGCTAAAAGCCTGCGGCGAAAGGGGCGAAACAATGTCGTTATTTCTAGAACTATACCAGCTGCCTCTTACCATACGCATAGGTTTTGGTGCACCGTTGCTGGGCATGGTAGACGCAATAGAAAGCACTTTTTCTTTATAAGTGGAAGGTTGTAGAAATTGTAATTCGTTACTACTTTCGGTTACATAAGATTTCCCCACTTCTACGCCAAATGATTTAATGGCAGGCTTTAAAAGTCTTGGAGACTCATCTATTTTTCCGGTACCCTTTACATACACCTTGGCTTTGTAGGTGAGTACTTGTCGGTAGTAGTAAGGAGCAGCGCCAATGGCTTTCCGCATAATGGTATGGGCTACATTTTCATTTTTGCTGCTCACTTTAAGCTCTTTAAATGTGTAAATCTGTTCAGTTAAAATAGGGTTGAGCCGAACCCACTCATTTTCTATTTTTACCGGTACAAGTAGGGTTTGGTAATCTACACTTTTAAAAACCAATTGGTATGAACCTTTGGCCAATGCCAAGCTAAACGTTCCATCTAGCGCCGTATGGGTGCCCGTTTGTGTACCCTCAATGTATACACTTACATACGATAAAGGTTCATCTTGTTTGTTGGTAAGCCTTCCTGTAACCCCTTGAGCAAATGTTTGGCTCAAGAAAAAAAGAAAAATAAAACTAAGTTTTATGTGGCTTTGCATGGCAGCCAAGATGCAAAAACTTTTTTATTTTCAAAAGAGGCATAATTTCCTATTTTCGCAGCTTAATCAAGTAAATACAAAATACATGGCAAATACTGGCGATTTATTTAAAGGTTGTTTCATCAGACATAACAACGAATTGTGTCAGGTTATGGAATACCAGCACCGTACCCCGGGAAATTTAAGGGCGTTTTACCAAGTGGTATTGCGCAATGTAAAATCTGGCAAGCAAATGGAACACCGTTTCCGTGCTGGCGAATCGGTAGAGATGGTTCGCGTTGAATTTAAAGAAATGCAATTCTTGTATAAAGATGGTACAAGTTTGGTTATCATGGATCCAGAAACTTTTGATCAAATTTATATTGAAGAAAGCTTATTGGGCGATTCGGTTAAGTTTTTAAAAGAAGAAATGATTTTGAAGGTATCTTTTGAAGGCGATTTATGCTTAAGTGCTGAGATGCCAACATTTGTTATCTTAAGCATAGATTACGCAGAGCCAGGTGTAAAAGGAGATACTGCTACCAACACCTTAAAACCTGCCCGTTTAGATAACGGTGCCGAAGTGATGGTTCCTCTGTTTGTAAATCCAGGCGATAAGGTAAAAGTAGATACCCGCACGGGAGACTACGTGGAGCGCGTTAAGTAATTTTAATTACGAATTACGGATTACGAATTACGAATGAAAATTAATTACTTCCTTCATTCGTAATTCGTAATTAAATAGAGGGTTTAGCGTAAAAGCCGGTGCCGTTGTATTCGCGTTTTCCGGGAGATTGCATACATTCAGTGGTGCAACATCCCTCCATATCGTCTGAACATTTTTCGCACATGGTAAATTGCTCGTTGCAGTCTACATTGGCACAATTTAAACTACGCGCTACCTTTACCCCACAATTTTTGCAGGTAGATATTACGCTTGGATTTACTTCGTTAATGGGTACCGTAACCCTACCATCAAAAACATATAAAACCCCATCAAAGTCTTTACCACCTGTTTCTTTGGCGTAACCAATAATCCCATCATGCAATTGGTAAACATCTTTAAATCCCTGCTCTAACAAGTATGCAGAAGCCTTTTCACATTTGATGCCTCCCGTGCAATAGGTTACAATTTTTTTATCTTTATACGCCTCTAATTCTTTTACTTTTTCAGGAAACTCTCTAAAGGTTTCCATATCAAACGTAATGGCATTTTTAAATTTACCCATGCGCGTTTCGTAGTTAGAACGCACATCCACAACTATAACATCTTCCTGTTTTTGCATTTCCTGAAACTCTTTGCCATGCAGGTGTTTGCCAGTCATGCGAATGGGATTTACATTTTTTAAGCCAGAATGAACAATTTCATTTTTTAAGCGCACATGCATGCGGTTAAACGGAATATGATCAAATTCATCTACCTTAAAACTTATTCCTTCAAAACGCGGATCAGATTTTAAGTCGTCTATGTATACACTTATTTGCTGCGGCGTACCAGAAATGGTGCCATTTATGCCTTCACGGGCAATATATATTCTCCCAAAAATGCCCAGCTTTTTGCAATAGGCTAAATGATGCCCAACATAATCTTCTGCATCAAATATCGGTGTATAAAAATAATAAGCTGCAACCCAATAAACTGATTTCTTTTCCATAACGAAGTGCAAATTTAGCCATATTTTGAAATCTGTTTACACAAATTGCCATTAATTTTAAGAAACTGATTTTTTTCATGGAAAAGCGCAAGAAACAAACTATATTTCAATCAAATTAAAGTGTAGTAAATAGTACATGAATCGCATACTGAAATTGCTTATTGCTTTGCTAATTTTAGGGGGCCAATTATTGGCTCAACCGCAAGTAATTAGTGGGAAAATTGAGCGCATCGAAAATTTTAAATCGGCTTATATCTCTGCCAGAACCATTGATATTTGGTTGCCAGATTCTTATTCTACCTCCCGCAAATATGCTGTGCTGTATATGCAAGATGGGCAAATGTTATTTGATTCTACGCAAACATGGAATAAACAGGCATGGGATATAGATGATGTGGCCACCGGTTTACTTCAAACCCATCAAGTACGAAACTTTATTGTGGTAGGCATTTGGAATGGGGGTAAAACGCGACACGAAGAATATTTTCCTGAGCGCGTATTTCAGCAACTTAGTCAAACAGAAAAAGATACTTTTTTGGCACAATTAAAAAATGCTGGAAAAAACATAGATACCTTTCAAGCCAAGTCTAACAACTACCTGCAATTTATTGTTAAAGAGTTGAAACCATATATAGACAAACGCTTTTCTGTGCATACAAACCCAGCAAATACCTTTATTGCAGGGAGCAGCATGGGCGCCCTTGTTTCAATATACGCCTTGTGCGAGTATCCCCATATTTTTGGTGGTGCAGCCTGCTTATCTACCCATTGGGTTGGTGCTTATACCCTTCAAAATAATCCCATTCCACAGCACTTTATACATTACTTGAACCAATATTTGCCCAAGCCTACACAGCATAAAATATATTTTGATTGCGGTGATCAAACCTTAGATGCCCTTTATCCTGGCGTACAACAAAGGGTTGATAGTTTGCTCAGCCAAAAAGGCTTTACTGTTGCAAACGGACTTACCCGGTATTTTCCGGGTCACAATCACAGCGAGAAATCCTGGAAAAATATGCTGAACATTCCATTGGTATTTTTATTGCGCCAATAAGTAAGGCTAATAGGCTATTTTGCAGTGCTTTCGACTAAAAGCGCATTTTTTGGATTTACATTTCCGTTCCCTCATTTATTTATTACCTTTGCATCCTAATGATGAAAGAAGTAAAACCAGATTTATCTCTCAATACCAGTAAGAAAGAGCAAGTAGAGGAAATGTTTAATAGCATTGCCCCTAA
The DNA here is from genome assembly GCA_021298155.1 of Sphingobacteriales bacterium. Classification (GTDB taxonomy): domain Bacteria; phylum Bacteroidota; class Bacteroidia; order UKL13-3; family UKL13-3; genus B1. Next base: position 6,096 of record JAJTEN010000043.1, read on the forward strand.
ATATGATTTTTTAAATCGCTTTCTTTCATTGGGTATCGATAAAATTTGGCGCAAAAAAGCCATTTCATTTTTGAAGCCCTTGCAGCCTAAGCTTATATTAGATGTGGCAACCGGTACAGGAGATTTGGCATTAGAAGCAATGAAGTTAAATCCAGATCAAATTATTGGATTAGATATTGCAGAACAAATGCTTGCCTTTGGAAGGGTTAAAATTGCCAACAAAGGTTGGAGCAATACCATTAAAATGATGCAGGGAGATAGCGAAAACCTGCCTTTTGAAGACAATAAGTTTGATGCCATTAGCGTTGCCTTTGGTGTGCGAAACTTTCAACATTTAAGTCTTGGCTTAAAAGAAATGAATAGGGTGCTAAAACCGGGCGGAAGGCTGGTAGTACTCGAATTTTCTAAGCCCGCTTCTTTTCCTTACAAACAGGTATATAATTTTTACTTTAGCTATATATTACCTTTTATGGGCAACTTGTTAAGTAAAAGTAAAAATGCCTATACCTATTTGCCAGAGAGTGTAAAATACTTCCCAGAGGGAGAAGCATTTGCGGCCTTTTTACAGGAAGCTGGATTTGTAAATATTATGGTTAAACCACTAACATTTGGAACTTGTTCACTGTATATAGCCGACAAATAATAATTGCTGTATTAAGCATGGTGCTCGGTTTTAAAGCTTGGGCACAACCCAATCTAGAGCAATATGATCTAAAGCGATTGCACTTTGGCTTTACGCTGGCAACAAATTCTGGTCGAATGTTGCTCGAAATGAAACCAAATTTTCCCAGCGATACGCTGATGAATGTATCGGTGAAAAATTTTCCGGGTATAGGTTTGGGGGCCATAACCAATTTGCGCATTGGCGATTATTGGGACTTACGTTTAATGGCGCCTGTTATCTCTTTTGTACAGCGAAATTTGGTATACGATTTTCCGAATGCGCAAAAAGAAGTAAAAGTAGAATCTGCCTATTGCGATGCCAGTTTATTGGTAAAGTATAAATCTATGCGCCGCAAAAATATGCGGGTGTATGTTATTGGTGGTGGCCGATTAAGCTATGATTTTGCTTCTACCATCAATAAAAACAGAGGTATCCAAAATCCAGTTGTATCTGTTGTTCCGCTTACCACAGGCTGGGAAGCTGGTTTTGGTTTCGATTTTTATTTTGAGTACTTTAAGTTTTCTCCCGAGCTAAAGGTTTGCAATACCTTTGGCAATGCGATGTATAGAGATAATTATATTTTTACCAACTACATTCACTCTATTTCGCCGCAACTGATTCAATTTTCTTTGCACTTTGAATAATTTGGTTCAGACCAACACATGACATTTACTTTACATAAAACAGATACAGAAACCAATGCGCGGGTTGGCACTTTGCAAACTGGCAGAGGTAACATAGAAACCCCTATTTTTATGCCAGTGGGTACACAGGGAACTGTGAAATCTATTTCTCAAGAAGATTTGGCGCAAAAGATTAAGGCCCAAATTATTTTAGCCAATACCTATCATATTTATTTGCGTCCGGGTTTAGATGTTATTCACCAAGCAGGTGGCATTCACAAATTTATTCAATGGGATAAACCAATGCTCACCGATAGCGGCGGATACCAAGTGTTTAGTTTAAGTGAGATGCGCAAAATTAAAGAAGAAGGTGTTTCGTTTCGTTCTCACCTCGATGGTTCTAAAATATTCTTCTCACCAGAAATAGCTACAGATATACAAAGAACCATTGGTGCAGATATTTTTATGGCATTTGATGAGTGTCCGCCTTACCCCTGCGAATACAAATATGCTAAAGACTCTATGAACCTTACCCACCGCTGGTTGCAAAGGTGTATTAGCAGGTTTAATGAAACCGAGCCTTTGTATGGCGTAGCGCAAAGTTTATTCCCTATTGTGCAAGGTTCAGTATATAAAGATTTACGCATAGATTCGGCCAAGTTTATTGCCGACCAAAATATGGATGGAAATGCCATTGGTGGATTAAGTGTAGGCGAGCCGCATGAGCAAATGTATGAGATGACAGCGCTGGTTTGTGAACAATTACCCACCGATAAACCCCGTTATTTAATGGGTGTTGGTACGCCAGAGAATCTGTTAACGTGTATTTCTTTGGGCATAGATATGTTTGATTGTGTGTTGCCAACGCGCAATGCCCGTCATGGTTTACTGTTTACCTCGGAGGGAATTATTAACCTAAAAAATGAAAAGTGGAAATTTGATTACTCGCCGGTAGATGCTCAATTTACGCCTAATTATTCTAAAGCCTATTTAAAACATCTTATTAAATGCAATGAAATGTTGGGCGCTACCATAGCCAGTACCCAAAATTTAAGTTTTTATTTGTGGTTGGTGAAGGAAGCGAGAACACATATTTTAGCCGGCGATTTTTTAGCCTGGAAAAAAGGTATTTTGCCAATCATTATGCGTAAACTATAACTTTTATAAATCGGTTCGAACCAAAACATGTGGGAAAAAATAGGCATAGGAATTATTGATAGGTATATTATTAAAAAATACCTTCAAACCTTTTTTTATTCGGTTTTGCTATTCACTTTTATTGCCATTTTTATAGATGTAAGCGAGAAGATGGATGATTTTATTAAGCGAAAACCGCCTTTATTGGTGCTTATTTTTGATTATTACATTTGGTTTATTCCCTATTTTATGGGCATGTTCAGCTCTGTTTTCATCTTTTTATCTACCTTGTTTTTTAATAGTAAACTGGCGCAAAACACAGAAATTATAGCCATCTTAAATAGTGGTTTAAGCTACAGAAGATTTTTAAAACCTTACCTCATTGGAGCCAGTCTGCTATTTGTTTTATTTATGTATCTCAATACGCAGTTTCTGCCGCTCTGCGATAAATACCGATTAGATTTTGAGGAAAATTGGATCAGAGAAACCAAGCAAACGCAAAACAATAATATTTTTAATATGCTCAATGATTCTAATCTCATACACATGGAATCGTTTAATTATATTGATAGTAGTGGGTATAATTTTAATTTAGAGAGTTTTGCCAATGGCAAATTAGTGGAAAGAACCTATGCCAGTAGGTTAGTTTGGAACAAACAAAAACAATGTTGGACCCTCGAGGGCTATACGCAAAGAATTTTTACCAATAACAGAGAAATTATTCTAAAAGGGCAGCGAAAAGATACCATCATTGGTTTAAAACCTGACGCGTTTTTTGAAAAAACAAAGGTGGTAAGTAGTATGACAAACCCCGAGTTAAATAGCTATATCCGGAAAGAAACGGATAAGGGAAATCCAAAGGTAAATATCTTTAAGGTTGAACTGTATAAGCGTACGGTTATTCCTATCGCTTTTTTTATTCTAACTATCCTAGCAGTGGCTGTTTCAAGTGGCAAAAGTAGGGGTGGCGTGGGTGTGCATTTAGGGATTGGTATCGCACTTACTTTTACCTATCTACTGCTTATTCAAATATTTAATACCGCCGGAAACACAGGGGTTATTACACCCTGGATTGCGGTGTGGATTCCACCTATCCTCTTCTTTTGTATTGCCCTCTACTTACTCAATAAAGCTCCAAAATAAATGGCTGAACCAAAAGCAATCAATAAGTATATCTTATTGCATTTTATCATCTTATTATGGGGGTTTACACCTGTTTTAGGTAAATTAATTTCCTTACAGGCATTAGATTTAGTCTTTTGGCGACTCACTTTCTCCTTGTTGAGTTTATACATGTATTTAAAATATAAAGGCACTTCGTTACGGGTTTCTTTTAAAGATTTACTGCATTTATTGGGTTGGGGAGCCATTGTGGGTTTGCATTGGTATTTCTTTTATCATGCCATTAAGGTGTCTAATGTTTCTATTGCTTTAGCTGGTTTTAGTACCATCACTCTTTTTGCAAGTGTATTGCAACCCTTTATGCTCAACAAAAAATTCTTCTGGGGTGATGCCCTCTATGGATTAATTATTGTAGCGGGTTTATTGGTTATTTTGCAGTTCGAAACTTTTTATGCTTCGGGGATTGTATTTGGCATTCTTGCGGCTATAACCGCTGCCATGTTTGGTATTTATAATGGTAAGCTGATCCAACACCATGAAGCGGGTAAAATTACTTTTTATGAGTTTCTGGGTGCCTTGCTCACCATAAGCATTTTTCAGGGTATAGTTGGTGCGCTCGAAGATATTAGTTTTCCCCAAACCAGCGATTTAATTTACCTACTCATTCTAAGTATCGTGTGTACCACCTTAGCCTTCACTTTGAGTGTTGAAATTTTAAAGAAAATAGATCCATTAACGGTAATTATAACCAATAATCTTGAACCTATTTATGGGGTTGTTTTTTCGCTGATTTTATTTGGCGAAAGTGAAATGATGAGTGGAGGTTTTTACGCCGGCGCCGCAGTGCTCTTATTTGCCGTTTTTACTTACCCATTTTTTAAGAGAAAATATTCTTGAAGAAAAATTATTAATTACGAATTACGAATTACGAATTACTGCTGTCCGAGATAATGTCTGAGATTCTTCGCTGCCTCCAAGCCCCATGCCTTTTAGCTAATATATCCATTTGCTATAAAGAGGCAAGAGAAACTATTTATTGGTTAAAATTACGATATGCCACAGCGTATTTTACTAACAACGACGCCAAAAGTTTATTAATGGATGCGGAGGAAATTTGCAGGATATTAGGTAAAATTCAAGTTACTATGAAACAATCACTAAATTGATAAATTAAACACAAAATACCATATTCTTTTGCTTTCATTTCTAATTGTCGATAAGTAGTATTTAATTCGTAATTCGTAATTTTTAATTCGTAATTGAATAACGTAATTTGTAATTAAATAAAATGGCTAAAAAGGCAGACGGTTCAGAAACGCCACTCATGAAACAATACCTAGATATTAAGGGGAAATATCCGGGGGCCATTTTGCTTTTTAGGGTGGGCGATTTTTATGAAACTTTTGGGGAAGATGCCGTTAAAACAGCCCAAATTTTGGGTATTGTGCTCACCAAAAGGGCAAATGGCGCTGCTTCCCATATAGAATTGGCAGGTTTTCCGCATCATTCACTAGATACTTATCTGCCTAAATTGGTTCGAGCCGGACAAAGAGTGGCTATTTGTGATCAGCTTGAAGACCCTAAATTAACCAAGAAAATTGTGAAACGCGGGGTTACCGAGCTAATTACTCCTGGCCTTAGTTACAATGATAAAATTTTAGATAACCGCAGCAATAATTATTTGGCCGCGGTGTTTTTACAAGATGATAAAGGGGGCATCGCTTTCTTAGATATTTCTACGGGCGAGTTTATGCTCACCGAAGGCCCGATTGCCTACCTCGATAAGTTATTGCAAAGCCTTAAGCCTTCAGAAACACTGGTTTCTAAAAAACAATTGCCGCAATTTAAGCAGCTATTTGGCGATAAATGGTATACCTATACGTTAGACGAGTGGAACTTTCAATACACCTTTGCCTCAGATAAATTATTGGCGCATTTTCAAACGCAATCTTTAAAGGGTTTTGGAATCCAAGACTTGCAATTAGGCATTATTAGCGCGGGCGTTTGTTTGCATTATTTAAGTGAAACCCATCACCACCAAATTGCACATATCGTAAGCGTTTCTAGAATTAATGAAGAAAAATATGTGTGGCTCGATAGGTTCACCATTCGCAATCTAGAATTATTGTTTTCTGCCCACGAAAATGGGGTTCCGCTCATTCAGGTATTAGATACAACAGTTACGCCAATGGGTGCCAGGTTGCTCAAACGTTGGATGGTAATGCCCTTGAAAGATTTAGTACTCATTCAAGAAAGATTACACATTGTAGATCAGGCCAAGCAATTAAAGGTATTGCGCAAAAAAATGCGCGAAACATTGGCGCAAGTGGGCGACCTAGAAAGGCTTATTTCTAAACTGGCCATGCGCAGAATTGGGCCACGTGAGCTGCAACAACTCAACCGCTCGTTAAAATTGATGCCAATTATCCAAGGTATTTTGGATGAAGCCAAGGAGCCTCAATTAGCGCATTTAGCCAAGCAAATTCACTTGTGTACTTGGGTGGTAGAGAAATTAGATACCATGTTGGTGGCAGAACCTCCGGTGCTGGCCAATAAAGGAAATATACTGAATGAGGGGGTAAATGCTGAACTCGATGAACTGAGAAAAATTGCTTTTGGCGGAAAAGATTACCTCTTGCAATTGCAAAAAAAAGAACAAGAGCGCACAGGTATCCCTAGTTTAAAAATTGCCTATAACAATGTTTTTGGGTATTACTTAGAGGTAACCCACGTGCATAAAGATAAGGTTCCGGCCGATTGGATGCGTAAGCAAACCTTAACCAATGCCGAGCGCTACATTACCGAGGAACTTAAAAAATATGAAGATCAAATATTGGGTGCCGAAGAAAAAATTTCGGCCATAGAAGAAAGCTTATACAACGAATTGGTTACGTCTTTAGCCGAAGAAATTACACCTATCCAAAGCAATGCACAACTCATTGGTAAAATAGATTGCTTGTTTTCTTTTGCGCAATTGGCAGAACAAAATAATTATTGTAAACCCGAGTTACATGCGGGTTTTGAACTGAGTCTCAAAGATGCCAGACATCCTGTTATAGAAAAGCAATTGCCTTTGGGTGAACCCTATATTGCCAATGATGTATTTTTAGATAAAGATACACAGCAAATCATTATTTTAACCGGTCCCAATATGAGTGGTAAATCTGCCATTCTTAGGCAAACGGCTTTGTGTGTGCTCATGGCTCAAATGGGCAGTTTTGTGCCCGCCAAAGAAGCTAAAATAGGCATTGTAGATAAGGTTTTTACCCGTGTGGGTGCCAGCGATAATTTGTCTTCTGGAGAGAGTACTTTTATGGTAGAGATGACAGAAACTGCCAGTATTCTCAATAATCTTTCGCCCAATAGTCTCATATTATTAGATGAAATTGGCAGAGGAACTTCCACCTATGATGGGATCTCTTTGGCATGGGCCATTACAGAATATTTAAACCAACATCCGTATAAACCTAAAACGCTCTTTGCTACGCATTATCACGAGCTAAATGAATTAGAGCAAGCAGACAATGGCATTAAAAACTTTCATGTGCGTGTAAAGGAGCAAGACAATAAGGTATTATTCTTGCGTAAACTTAAGCCAGGTGGCAGCGAGCATAGTTTTGGAATTCACGTGGCGCGTATGGCCGGTATTCCCAAAACGGTTTTAAATCGCTCTGATATACTCCTTAAAGAGCTTGAAAAAGGCAGAGAAAATATATCGGGCAAAGAGATTGGTAGGGTAAAGGTAAATCCCATTCAACTCAGTATGTTTCAGCTCAACGATCCCGTTTTAATAGCCATCAAAGAACAATTGGCTACTTTAGATTTAAATACGCTTTCGCCCATTGAAGCCCTGTTAAAACTCAATGAGCTGAAAAAGCTTTTTGAACAATAACCCAAAGGTATGAATTGTTTGCTTTGCCATACGCCAGAAAATGAACGCATTCATCCTCATTTTTTTCAATGCAAAACATGCAGGGCAATTTATAAAAACCGCCAGTACTGGCTGAACCCAGACGAGGAAAAAGCGCGGTATTTGCTGCATAAAAACGATATTTACGATCCCAATTATAGGCGCTTTGTAAGTTTAATTACCGATGCCGTATTGGCGCAATATACCCCGCAACACCAGGGTTTAGATTTTGGGGCTGGTACCGGACCCGTAATTGCGCAGGTATTGGCCGAGCATGGCTTTCAGGTAAAATTGTACGACCCTTTTTTCCATCCCTTTCAGGCCCATGTGCAAGCCCAATACGATTATATTATGAGTTGCGAAGTGGTAGAGCATTTTCACAATCCTGCCAAGGAGTTTCAGTTATTGCATGGCTGTTTAAAAGAAGGGGCAAAGTTGTTTATTATGACAGATCGGTTCAACCCAAGCCATACCTTTGAAAATTGGTATTATAAAAACGATCCAACCCATGTATTTATTTACCAAGATGAAACCTTTGAATGGATACAAGCTCATTTTGGGTTCAGCGCTTTGCAATTCTCTGGTAGGTTGGTAAGCTTACAAAAATAGCGCTTGCCACTTTTCTACGCGCCAAATATGCGGCCAACAAAAGCCCTGGCTAAAGCTATTTGCGGTATTTTGGTTTGAAAATCAGCTATTAAGTAAATAATTACTAGAAAATGCGCTAAAATACTTGCAAAGAAATAGGTCTTTCTTATATTTGCAGTCCCCAAAAGGGAAAACGTTCTTAGAAAAACGCTTTACGTATGCGAAAGTAGCTCAGTTGGTAGAGCGCAACCTTGCCAAGGTTGAGGTCGCGGGTTCGAGCCTCGTCTTTCGCTCCAAATAGAAAAGTTATAGGTTTTGGCCTATAACTTTTTTATTTACTGTTCTTTTGCTCGGGTGGTGGAATTGGTAGACACGCAGGACTTAAAATCCTGTGTCCTTTAAAGACGTGCGGGTTCAAGTCCCGCCCCGAGTACAAAAGCCGCTTATAGCGGCTTTTTTTATGAAATAAACCCCAACCCATGAGTCTACCCGAATCCCAAGTTTATGTTGTATATGCGATTTCGTCCATAGAAAGGAACTACATTTATGTTGGCATGACATCAAATTTATCACAGCGATTAGCCCGGCATAATTCTGGATTTGAGCAAACAACAAAGCCATATTCTCCCTTTAGATTATTATATACCGAATCATGTTTAAATCGTGACGAGGCTAGAAAAAGGGAAAAATATTGGAAAAGTTGAACAGGGAAAAGGCAATTAAAAAAGTTGTAGTATCTCATTCCTATATATTTATTCAATTGACACAGGCCGATGTTGAATAATAATTGAATTAGATGTGCGGGCCTGCCTGCCTACCTGCGGTAAGCAGGTAGGCAGGTTCAAGTCACGCCCCGAGTACAAAAAGCCTTGCTTATAATTTGATAAGCAAGGCTTTTTTGTTTTTGGTTCACCATTGGTGACAACATAGCTCCCAAAATCATGGGTTTAGAATTATAAACTTACAATCTTTTGCTAAAGGATTTAAATTTTAACTGTTGATTTACTTCTTTTAGGCAGCTATTTTGAGTGTTTTAAGATTTTATAATTTGCAAGTTTTCTAGTTATCCTTAACTTATCTCCACCCTAAAATTTGAGACAGCTATGAATACAAGCGAAACCCCCAACTACTTCAACAAAATCATTCCAAATTATTTGCTAGCATAGCATCTATCCTGAGGTGTCTGTACTGTGATTTTTTTGATTAAATGACTGCTATGAAAAAAGAGCATTTGAATTGAAAAAAGTTTTTAAGGTTTACACGAAAAAATAAATCACACCAATCATGAAAATCAAAACAATCATAGTTCAGACACTTGATGAATGCGCAATTTAAGCTTAATTAAAAATATTTTAACTTACACTTGATGTTAACTAAAAAAATATTAAATTCGCAGTGAGAATAACTTTTACGCACAAAAAATTTGAGAAAATAGCTAATGATGACCGGAAGATGGTTAAAGAGTTTGGTAAGCTTCGGGCAGAAAAAATAAAAACAAGGTTGACACAGCTAAGATTCGCCACAACCCTTGAAGAAATAAGAAACTTGCCCGGCAACTACCATGAACTTACCAACAACCGGAAGGGGCAATGGGGCTGCGACTTAGACCAGCCATACAGGTTGGTTTTCACTCCTCACGAAAACCCCATCCCAACCAACGAACATGGTCAGTATGTTTGGATGGAAATCACAGGAGTAGAGGTTATAGAAGTAGTAAATTATCATAAAGATAAATAATCATGATTAAGCAAAACCAATATTTCCCACAATCAGTTCCACATCCGGGCGAAACTTTGGCTGAGAAACTGGAAGAAATGGAGATGCCTAAAAAAGAGTTTGCACTCCGGACAGGAAAGCCTGAAAAAACCATTATAGCCATTGTTAACGGCAAAAGTTCCATTACTCCCGATATGGCGGTGCAGTTTGAGAATGTTACCAAGATCCCTGCAAACTTTTGGATGAACCACCAAAGAGGCTACGATGAATACCTTGCAAGAGAGAAAAGGCAAACAGTTATTCAGGAAGCATTGGCATGGGCAAAGCAATTTCCTCTGGCAGATATGATAAAGAATGGTTGGCTACCCCAGGTGAATACAATAGAGGAAAAAACAATGGAATTGCTTGCTTTCTTCGGTTTTTCCAATCATACAGCTTGGGAAGATTATTATTTCAATCAGCAACTAAAAGTCGCATTTCGCATCTCATTGGCTCATATAAAAGAACCTTACGCAATATCTGCATGGCTTCGAAAAGGCGAATTACAAGCAGCAGAATTACAAGTTGGCAAGTATTCAGAAAAGAAGTTTAAGGATGCCTTGCCTAAGTTAAAAGCGATAATGGCAAATCACCCTGAAGATTTTTTTTGCCAATTACAAAGCATTTGTTCGGAGGCTGGTGTTAAAGTTGTGCATACGCCTTGTATTAATAAAGCTCCTATTAGTGGCTCCACTCGTTGGTTGAATGATTCGCCATTCATACAATTAACAGGTAGATATAATAGAAATGATATTTTTTGGTTTACTTTCTTTCACGAAGCTGGGCATATAATCTTGCATGGTAAAAAAGATATCTTTTTGGAGAACCTTGAATACTCCGATAAAGACTTAGAAAAAGAGAATGAAGCTGATTTATTTGCAATTAAATGGACTTTCTCTGATGAAGAAGAAGTTGAAGTAATAGACGCATTACCTCTAAAAAATCATGATATCAAAAAGTTTGCAAATAAGTTTAAAACGCATCCAGCGATAATTATTGGAAGACTGCAACGTAAAAAATTAATCGATTTTTCATTAGGTAAAGCGTATTTTGAACAGGTTAATTTTGAATAAACCATTTATGGGGCTTAACAATTGTTCAACTCCTAATGTTAAAACAACTCTGGAAGCCAACTAACTATTTTTCTTAACCACCTTTTGAATAAAGCGAATAAATTCTTTGGAGCCAAGAACCTTTACTTCTGCTAAAAAGCCCAATACAAATCGCCCGGGTGCTTTAAAACTTTGCACCTTGGCCTTAAAATAATACTTGTCTGAATCTGGTATTGGCTTTATACATCTTGCACTCATGGGGTATTCTTCTTTTAATACCAAGTATGCCCGCATACTCATTTCTAATTCAATTTCCTTATTTAAACGCTTGCCCTGAAAACCAAAAATATCGGGCTTGAAAAATTCATGCTGCGTTTCATATTCCATTGCGGTATCAAGCACTTCAACACTTGTCATACGCTCTATGTTAAAGTATTTGTTGAGCTTTGTTTTAATCTCAAAGGCAGAAACAGAATCGTAATTTTCTGTAAAACAAGTTGGTTCAACCAAGCGGTCGGATATACTTTGGCTATTGGCCGAGCTATAGCCTTTTATTAAAAGTTGTTTTCCCTCAACAATGGCTATAGAAATTTGCTCTACAATTTTTGCCAAATGCGCTTTAAATAAACTGTCGCCTCCCAGCGCTATTTCGGTAGATTGTTGAATCTTTTGCAATACGCTATCTGCCAATTTATTTTTCTTACCGGCAGATACAATCAACTTTTTTAGATAGTCGGCCTCCTGCGGTGTAAAAGGGATTTGTTCACTTTCGGTAGCTGCAACAATAAAAAATTTGTTATGCTTATCCTTTTCAATCTGAAAGCCTAAGTCTTTTAATAAATCTAAGTAACGATAAGCTGTTCGCTCAGAAGTTTCAAGAAAGGCTTCAATACTCCGTATTGATTTTGCTGGTCTAGCTTTCAGGAAATTAATCAGCTGAAATAGGCGGTAAATTCTATTCTGATTGAACATGTTAGAAAATAGTTTGCCAAATAAAGTCAATTGACCTAAAAGAGCCAAACGATTGACCCTAAATGGCAGAGAACTTGATTTCTTTTGTTTTTCAATAAATTATAGCCTAAAAATGAAATCAAAAAATAATCAATTGAGGAAAGTACACCCTGTTATCCGCAAACTTAACAACAATTGTATTACATACCCAAGCACAAGATGCAAAAGGGTATATTGGGTTTTCCTTAGGCCCAAGCATCCCAATGGGAGATTTAGCAAGTAAAGATGCCGACAATAATGCGGCAGGATGGGCTAAAACAGGGGCGATTTTTGACATTTCCTTTGGATATAAGTTGGGAAATGGAAATTTTGGCATATCAGCCTTGCTGCGTGGCCAAACAAATCCAACTGATGCACAAAGCTTGGCTGATGAACTTGCAAATCAAGCTGCCGGGGTTAATTGGACAGTTGAAAGCGCTGGGTGGGGAATAGGAGGCTTAATGTTTGGCGGTTTTGGCTCGTTTCCGATTTCTGAAAAATCTT
>JAJTEN010000068.1 GCA_021298155.1 Sphingobacteriales bacterium
GAAAACAGATTTTACAGAAGCATTTGTAAAGTTTGCACAATGGGCAACAAGTGGCGGAACTAGTTATACAGATTGGTATCAAGATTTACCAACTTATAGAAATACAGACAAGTTGTTTTAATAAGTCACAACCCATATAAAAAATAAGGCAAGCTGATGTTCTGAAAGGAGCATCAGCTTGTTTTTTATTTACCGCCTCTTATTTCACTTGTTCGAATGGGGTATATGCAAAAGAAGGTAGCTAAAAACCACTCCATACCTCTAAAAAATCGGATGAATTCTAAAATTGGATTAAGATAGTTGGTGATTATGCAATAATTTATATTGTACGGAGATTGGTGATGCATGCCATGATGTCGTCTTGATTGTAGTAACCCAATACTCTGCAAAAGAGTAATAATTGCTCCATTTTCTTTGTTGGTTTGGTGAGATTTTCTGTGTATTTCATTCGACTGGGAGGCAAGGGCGATACAGGCAGCATAAAATAAACTAAAGCAACCAAAAAGTATGGGTATTGCAATTAATATAATACCCGTTATAATGCTTGTATTATTCCTTTGCCAATAATTTCCCTTCAAAAAGGCACGAGGTTCATGATGATGAAGTAAGTTTGGTTCAATAATATGTTTCCCAATAAATTTCCAATTCGGATTTCCATAAGTATCTTCTAACCAGTGAAAGAATCCAGATAAGAAATCGGCACATAATAAAACCCCAATAGATTGAAAGCATAACATGAGCATATTGTGTATAATTAGTTTACACAAAACACTGCATGTTAGATTGAATTAGTAAACTACTTTTTCTATATCTAGAAATAAATACTTGCAAAATTTACTAATTCTGATGCAAGAATTTGGATAAAACAAAAAAAGCATCAGCTATGTTGCAAGTAAATGGATTGTTTGACGAAGTGAATTTAAAATGCTCCTGCAATAATATCATCTACAATATTTGGGTCTAATAAGGTTGAAGTATCTCCAATACTCTGGGTTTCTCCTTCAGCAATTTTTCGTAAGATTCTTCGCATGATTTTACCACTTCGCGTTTTGGGTAAGCCAAGTACAAATTGAATTTTATCTGGTTTTGCTATAGGTCCAATAATACGTGTTACCGTTTGAAGTATATCCTGTTTAGTTAGGTTTTGGTTATGATTGGATTCTTCAAATATCACATAGGCATAAATGCCTTGTCCTTTAACATCATGCGGATACCCAACTACTGCACTTTCAATAACACCACTGTGCCTATTAATCGCATTTTCTACTTCGGCAGTACCAATTCTGTGTCCGCTTACATTAAGCACATCATCTACTCTTCCCGTAATTCGGTAGTTACCAACTTCATCTCTTAAGCAACCATCTCCAGTGAAGTATAGATTGGGATAAGTTGAAAAATAATTGGTTTTACAACGCTCATGGTCTCCATAAGTAGTTCTAATGATACCTGGCCAAGCTTGTTTAATGCATAAGTTTCCGCTCACGCCATTACCTATTATTTCTATTCCATTTTCATCAACCAATACAGGGATAACACCCGGTAGAGGTAGAGTAGCATGTGCAGGTTTTTGAGGGGTAATTCCGGCCAGGTTGGAAATCATAATGCCACCTGTTTCAGTCTGCCACCAGGTATCCACTATTGGGCAATTACCCTTTCCAATATGCTGGCTGAACCAATGCCATGCTTCTTCATTAATTGGTTCGCCAACCGAACCTAATACCTGCAGTGAGCTTAGGTCTTTATTTTTTAGGGGTTCTAATCCAAAAGCCATTAAACTTCTAATTGCAGTTGGGGCTGTGTATAGAATATTTACTTTGTGTTTAGCTACAATATCCCAAAATCTTCCAGCATCAGGCCAAGTGGGTATACCCTCAAACATAAGGGTAGTTCCACCAGCGCTTAGTGGCCCATATACGATATAACTATGTCCAGTTATCCAACCAATATCTGCTGTGCAAAAATGAACTTGACCCAATTGGTATTGAAAAACATTTAAGAAAGTATAATTTGTCCAGAGTAAATAACCTGCTGTGCTATGCACCACTCCTTTTGGTTTCCCGGTAGAGCCCGAAGTGTATAATATAAATAAAGGATCTTCTGCATGCATTGGTTCAGCCGGAAAAGAAACTACTCCATTTTTTTCTACTTGTTGTCCTGCTTGTTCCATTTCATCTTCCCACCAAGTATCTCTTCCTTTTTGCATGGCAACCGGTATTTTGCTTCTAGTAAATACAATTACCTTTTTAACCTGTTCATTTCCAACTAAGGCATCATCAATTACACTTTTTAAGTTAATCGTTTTATTCCCTCTTTCAGCACCATCGCAGGTAATAATATATCCGGCTTGAGCGTCTGCTAAACGGTCTGAAATGCTTTGTGCAGAGAATCCACCGAATATTACAGAATGAATGGCGCCAATTCTCGCGCAGCCCAAAATGGCAAACGTTAATTCTGGAACCATGCCCATATAAATACATACCCTGTCGCCTTTTTTAACGCCCAAATTGGTAAGCATTTGGGCAACCATACAAACCTGTTTATGTAATTCAGTATATGTAATGCTACGCACCTGTTCTTTTGGATCATTAGGCTCCCAAATAATGGCTATTTCCTCACCGCGATTGGCTAAATGCCTGTCTATGCAATTTTCTGTAATATTTAATTTAGCCCCACCAAACCATTCAATCTTTGGTTCAATAAAATTATAAGATAATATGGTATCCCATTTTTTCTGCCACGTAAAATGTGCAGCAATTTCTTCCCAAAAAGCTTCGGGGTTTTCTATACTTTTTTGATATGCTTCACGGTATTTTTCAAGAGATTTTATTTGATAAGAGAAGGTCATAATATTTTATATAAAGGAGAATGAATGGGAATTTGATTGAGGCAACAAGAATATGTAATAAGATGAATAAAAGCAATGAAATTCCAATTTTTGTGCAAGCTTTTTTTGCTGTAAAACACTGAATATTAATTAATAATATCCCGAGTAAAATCACATGTTTAAAAAATAAACGAACAAATTGCGCACCCTGCTTTTTTCATTAAAATTCTTTATCAAAACAATAAAATTAATAGATTATTATCAATACTAAATTCTTTGTAAAGTTGAATTCACATATTTTTTTTAATTCAATAAACCAAAGCATCTTTATTTATTTAATCAATTTTTAAGATGACAAACCAATAGAAAACAACAATAAAATAACGATAAACATTATGCAAAAAAATCTACTTCGAATCCCTTTATTATTGCTCATGTTCTTAGTAACAGCAGCAACTCATTTCAGGGCAAAGGCGCAAGCAAATATTGCACCTTTAGCTACTGTAAGTGCTTTTGGAAATAACCAAGCACCATTTGGCTGGCCCACCATTAATGATTTAAATTTTGGTGTTTGTGGAACCCAACAAGCTTTTGTTTGGACAACCACTCCACCAGATGGCACAGAATGGATGTTATGGGAATGGCCAACTGCGCAAAGAATTGATCGTATTATTATTCATCATGGACAAACTACGGGAAGGTTTTTAGCGGGTGGTACCATACAAATTTGGAATGGATCTGGGTATGTGAATGTGCATTCTTTTTCTGGTTTGAACCAAGCGAACTGTGATAATACGATTATCTTGCCAGCTGCAGTAACCACCCAAAGAATACGAATCACAGGCTTTATCATGGGAGCTGTTGGTCAAAACAGTAACCCAAATTTTAGGGAAATAGAAATTATTGCCGCTCCTGCTTCATTCAATGATGCAGGTGTAGCTGCTATAGATTCTCCAGCTGTTTGGGTTACTGGGAATCAGAATGTAGTGGCAAGAATCAGAAATTTTGGTCTGAACCAAATAACTTCCGTAAACGTTAATTGGGAATTAAATGGTGCTCCTCAAACAGGAACTACCTTTTCAGGTACATTAGATACATTGGGTGGTTCGGGCTCAAATACAGCATTAGTAAATTTAGGAAGTGTAAACTTTTTAAACAATCAATTATATCGCATTAAAGCATGGACAAGTTCTCCTAATTCTACAACAGATACTTTAAACACCAATGATACTACTACAAGATTATTGAGGTCTCCATTAAATGGTAGTTATACCATTGGTAAAAATAATTGTG
>JAJTEN010000044.1 GCA_021298155.1 Sphingobacteriales bacterium
CAATTGTGTAACGGACAAAGTCTTCAGCCAAATGTAAAATTGCCTAAGGGGTCAATCATTGATTTATTGGTTGGCGATGGGAGTGGTGGTGCCCTTGTTTCCATACCAAATTTAACAGGATTAAATGCTCAAGATGCAACAAAACTGATAGAAAGTTCGTTACTTACTCTTGGAACCGTAGTGTATGATGGCGCACCCAAAGATAGCTTGAAGGCGGTTGTAAAAAGGCAGAATCCCCCCTTTAAAGAAGGTGGAACTATGCGTAGTGGCGAAATTGTAGACCTATTTATGGCTATACCTTAATGTTGACATTGAAAAAATATTTTTTTGTATTCTTACTCCTAGTTCATGGATTTATAGCTTTTGCACAAGAGCATGTTTTGCCTATAAACAAGTTACATAGAATTCAGGCTGAACCTACAACTCGAATGCTTCAAAAGAGCTCAGATATTACTTTTCCTGTAGTTGATCATTTTTTACGAAATGGAAAAATTGATTCGCTAATTTGGGAGAAAAGCAATGTTGAGGTTTTAAATAGAAAAGTGGTATTTAATTCTCTTGATAGCAATGGTTTGCCATATAACATTAGTGGTTTAACAGATGAACTAATAAGTAAATCAGGTGTATTATTTGCAGCTGAAACACCAGCTTTTCTGAGTTTTACTTTGGCGCCAGGAAATACGCACCAAGTTACAGATTCTATGCAAGTATATGCAAGAGACATAAACGGGAATTGGCAACTTATTTGGCAAACGCCAAGTGTATTCGTAAAATCTCAAGAGATAGTTGTTGCTTTAAATTTAAATCAATTTGCATCCAACAATTTCGCTATCAAATTTGCCTCTTATACCAATTTGGTTCAAACCGCTAACAATGCTTGTTTTGAATTGTCGAAAGTATCGGTTTCGTATAAATGGCCATTGTATACCTATAATCATTTATCCGTATTTCAAGGGATAGATTCTACCGTTGATTGGCGTTATTTTAGTGGGCCAGATGTTAAAATATTGCCAGATAATGGATATCCTTGGGGAAATATAGCACGCTTTGATGTGCGCGATTATTCAGGTGCGGTGTATGAAAACGCGAGTAACAATTATGGTAGTGCCGATACATTGTGGACACATCCCATAGCTGTTTCGCAATTTGAAGAAGCTGATTCTATCCTCTTTTCTTTTATGTTGCGATCGGGATCAAACAACTTATTGCAAGATTCTATGATTGTAGAATTTAAGAATAATTTGGGTGTTTGGGTGCCTGTTTTATTGCGCAATGGAATAAATAATCCTCAGTTTTTAAATCATCAATTTAGCATTAATTCAGGAAGGTTCCGACATGCAAATTTTCAAGCGAGGTTTATATTTAAGAGCACATATGGCGCAAGTAATACCGCGCATTGGATGTTGAGTGGGTTTAAATTAATAAAGCGCATTCAGTTGCCATTTTTCGACGACTTCTCTAGTGATCGAATCAGTGTGAGTAAACAACGCTGGCAAGATAATTGGGTGTTTGTAAATAATGATTTTCCGGTTAATCACCCCAGTATCAACGTGGCTACCTTTGATGGTTTGGATCAGAACGGAAATGCTTATTCTAAATTTCCGATAAAAGGTATTTGTGATCAATTAACCACGCATTCTATTAATTTAAACGGTTTAAAGGTATCAGATTCAGTTTTGTTAAGTTTTTATTTTCAGTATGAGCCCCAGGGAACCACTAATCAAGTGTATCCAGATGATTCTTTAATCGTAGAATTTAGAAATTCTGCTATGAGTAAAGATTCTTTCGCAATCATTACCATGATTGCAGCAGATGATTCTTTACTTAATACCTTTACCTTTTTCGAATATATGATCCAGGATCCTGTGTTTTTTCACGATGATTTTCAGGTAAGATTTAAGAATAAGGGAAGTATGTCTGGGAATCTCAGTCATTGGCATGTAGATTATATAAGATTGAATAAAGGTAGAGTTAGGAAAGACCCTATAAAAGATATTGCTCTTTCTAATACGCCGCGTATTTATTTGGGTCCATACACCAGCATGCCATGGTATCAATATCAAAAAAATCCTGGTTTTTATAATTCGCAATCGGATAGGTTGAGGTTGGTAAACCACGATAATCAAGCGTATGCAGTAGATTATTTTAGAAACGTCATTAAATCTAGTGGAGATACTTTAGATAAGTTTAATAATATTTTACCTACCATTTTTGCTCAAAGTGATTCAACAATAACTATTTCTAAGCCATTTGATTTTGCAGCTACAGTGGCAAATGATAGCTTGATATTCAATACCCAATATAGGTTAAAAATTAGCGGGAACCAAAATGATAATGTAACAGGCAATGATACTTTTTCTGTGCCAACCATTTTTAGTAATTATTATGCCTACGATGATGGAACGGCAGAGGGTGGTTACGGGATCAAACAAAAAACCAATGTAGGAGCTAATTTAAAATACAAGTTGGAGGATCCGGATTCTATTGTTGGCGTTTATATATTTTTTAATCAATCTGAACAGAATGTGAGTACGCAAAGGTTTCAACTAAAAGTTTGGAAAAGTATATCACCTTTGTTTGAACCAGCAACAAAAGATGTCGTTTTATATACACAAGATGTATCAAAGCCAACATATACGAATGCCATTAACGGATTTACTTCTTATCGATTTGTTGAGCCCATTCCGGTGCAAGACTCATTTTATATAGGTTGGGAGCAGATTAACGCTTATGTGTTAAATGTTGGATTAGACAAAAATTATCGATTTGGCTTGAATCCGAACATGCAGTATAAAATGGATGGTAGGTGGTATCCAACAGAAATCAAAGGTGCTTTAATGATTAGACCAATCATGAAAAAGTTTTTAGGTTCACCAACCGGTAAATCTGAGCCTATTTGGAAAGAAAGTTTTCAATTTACCTTATATCCCAACCCAGCACAGGATTATTTTGAAACAAATTTGCCAGAGTTAGGCGATTATTCAATTGAACTCATCAATATGAATGGATCCAAGGTAGCAGATCTTTTTGTAAATAATAACCGAGTAGAAATTTCGGATGTAGAGCCAGGATTTTATTTTGTGTTGTTTAAGCATACAAATACACAGCAAAAATTTGTCAAGAAAATTAGTATCAATCAATAATTTATATAAAAAATGAATACAGACATTACCGTACAAGAATTGCATGAGCGTTTGCAAAAAGGAGAAAAGTTAAATCTATTTGATGTAAGAGAATTACACGAGTACGAGGCGTTTAATATTGGTGCTACATTAATTCCATTGGGTGAATTGCCAGGTAAGTTGGCCGATTTGGCTCCATTAAAAAATGAGGAAATAATTGTTCATTGTAGGAGTGGAGCAAGGAGTGGAAATGCCAAAATGTATTTAAATAGTGAAGGCTTCACCAATGTGAGAAATGTATTGGGTGGCATGAATGCTTGGCAAACTGAAATTAGTGAATAATTAATTTATACGCTTTTGAGAAAGGCAATTTCCATACAGTTTTTTATAGGGCTGCTTTTTATTGCCTTTTTCAATTTGTATTGCAATAGTGAGGAAGAATTTGCTGAGGCATCTCCTTATTTAAATCACCATGACTCTGTTCAATATGTTGGGAAAGAATCATGCCGAGCCTGTCATCAAAGTATTTATGAGAGTTTTGTGCAAACTGGCATGGGTCAGTCGTTTGGCCGAGCTACCAGAGCTAAATCTGCAGCTAATTTCCATCAATTAAAGCCAGTTTACGATACAGCACTTAATTTTTATTATTTGCCTCAATGGATTGGTGATAGTATGTATGTGTTAGAATATAGATTGCAGGGAAGAGATACCATTTATAAAAGATTAGAAAGAGTTGATTATATTATAGGTTCAGGCCAACATACAAATTCTCATTTAACGAGTATAAATGGGTTTATTTATCAATTACCACTTACCTACTATACGCAGCAAAAGCGATGGGATTTGCCACCTGGATTTGAAAATGGAAGAAATGTTAGATTTAGTAGAGCCATAGAATTTGAGTGCATGAGTTGCCATAATGCAATGCCAGAATTGGAGCTAGGGTCTACGAATAGATTTACTAAAATTCCAGATGGAATAGATTGTGAAAGATGCCATGGTCCGGGCGAAGTACATGTAGCAGATAAGTTAAAAGGCAATGTAATTGATACATCAAAATTTATTGATTATACTATAGTTAATCCCCGAAAATTGCCGTGGGAAAGACAAATTGATATTTGTCAGCGTTGCCATTTACAAGGCAATGCCGTGCTTCAGCCGGGTAAAAGCTTTGCAGATTTTAAGCCTGGAATGGATTTGGGTAAAATAATGCAAGTATTTATGCCCAAATACAAAGGCGCAGAAGATGAATTTATTATGGCTTCGCATGCGCAGCGGTTGCAACAAAGTGCCTGTTTTATTGGGTCCAATAAACAGGCCAAACAAGCCGATGCTAAGCTTGGTTTTAATACCTTACAACTCACCTGTATTACTTGTCATAACCCACATGTAAGCGTAAAGGTAACAGGAAAGCAAACATTTAATAATGCTTGTTTAAAATGTCACAATAGCAATACCTGCGAAGAAACAATGCCTGAACGATTGGCTGTTTCAGATAATTGTGTAGCTTGTCATATGCCTCAAAGCGGTTCGGTTGATATTCCACATGTAACCGTTCATGATCATAAAATTAAGATTCCAATTAAGCAGAAACAACTCTCAAAAATAAAAGAGTTTGCTGGTTTGTATTGTGTGAATCAACAAGAAAATTCGGTGCTTTCAAAAGCAATAGCTAGTTTAAATTATTATGAAAAATTTGAAGGTGAATCAGCAATTTTAGATACGGCAAACTATTGGATACAAAATTTAGAAGATTTGCCTAAACAACGGAATGTTAAGATTCATTTATTTTACTTACAAAGCAATTGGGCGGGCATAGTAGAGCAAGCAAAAGCGTTAGATTTAAATAAGGAATTGGATGCTTGGACATGTTATAGAGTAGGTCAAGCATATCAAAATTTGGGGCGTTTTCAAGATGCTCAAATAGGATTTGAAAGGGCATTGTTTTTGGCTTCGTCAAATATAGATTTTATCAATAAAATAGCAGTATTGCAGATTCAACAAGGGCAATTTTCAATGGCAAAATTAAGCTTTGAAAAAAGTTTGGGTTTACAACCAAAACAAGCAGAAGCTTTGGTTAACTATGGCTTTAGTTTGGCTAATTTAAATCAAATAGACTTAGCCTTCGCTGCTTATAAAAAAGCCTTACAATTAGATCCAGATTTTCAACAAGCTTGGCTGAACCTAGCTTCCTTACATTTGTTAAAAAACAATAAAACAGAAGCTATTCTTGCGCTTAAAAAAGTGCTTCAACTAAATCCAAAACAAGCGGAGGTAAAAGCGTTACTTAATCAACTTCTAACTCAAAAATAACATTTGAAGCAATGAAACAAGCAGCACTTCCTATTAAAAATTATAAAAAGCGAAATATCTTATTTTTGGTTCTATTGTTATTTGTAATTATTGGCTGTAAGGCCTATTTAGATTTGTTTTCTCCAAATGTAACTGAGTTAGATAACAAGAAAGAATTAGCTATTTATATTGATCAAACAAGGCAATTGGAGTCGGTTTTTTACCAATTACAAAATGGAGGGTTTTTAAAGAATCAGGCTTCATTTGAAAGGTTAGCTAGATGGATCCAATTAGAAGAGAAATTGAAGTCTGGAAAATACCTGTTAAAGGCAGGCATGAATAATGCAGCTATTATAAAAATGTTATACAAAGGGCGGCAACAACCTGTTGATGTGGTTTTTAAATACGCTGAAAGGGTTGATGAAATTGCAGGATTTTTTGGCAAGCAACTTATGTTTGATAGCATTGGATTTTATCAACTTTTGACAGATACAAGCTACCTTAATTCACTTGGGTTTACCCCACAAACCATTGTTTCCTTTTTTATTCCTAATACCTATAATTTTTTTTGGAATACCGAAATGTTGAGCCTCATGGCAAGGATGGAAAAGGAATACCAACAGTTTTGGAATGCCGAACGCAACCAGTTAGCCAAAGAATTGGGATTAACAAAAATTGAAGTAAGCACCTTGGCTTCTATTGTACAAAAGGAAAGCAATAAATTTGATGAAATGCCCATTATTGCTGGTGTTTACTTAAATAGAATGCATGCAGGTATGCCGCTTCAGGCTGATCCAACCATTATTTATGCTTGGAATGATAAAAGCATAAAACGCGTTACTAGCTTTCATACAGCTATTGAATCTCCTTTTAATACTTATGTGCATGTGGGACTCCCTCCTGGTCCGATTTGTACACCATCTATACAGGCCATTGATGCTGTTTTGCATGCAGTTAAGCATAAATATATATATTTTTGTGCTAAAGAAGATTTTTCTGGGTATCATGTTTTTGCCAATACATTTTCTCAGCATTTGAACAATGCAGCCAGATATCAAAAAGCTTTGAATAAACGTAACATTCATTAATCAATCTATGACTAAACTAGAAAAAATAAACAATTTTAATCCCAATGATATTGGAGATGCTGAGAATAATATTTACGGATTACCTTTTACAACTGAGGAAGCAGATTTAGTTATTATACCTGTGCCTTGGGAGGTTACTGTATCATATAGTGCTGGAACAGCAGAAGGTCCTGCTGCTATCTATGATGCATCATATCAGGTTGATTTGTATGATGCTAATGTAACTGATGCTTGGAAAAAGGGAATGGCTATGTTGCCAATTGATAAAAAAGTGGCAGCAACGAGTAAGCGTCTCAGAAAAAAAGCAGAGAAATATATTGATATGTATGCGCTTGGTAAAACCGCTGAAAAGAGCAATACCATGAAGCAAATACAAAAAGAGATTAATGAGGCTTGTTTACATCTAAACAACAAGATAAAAAAGGATGCATTAAAGTGGATGGATAAAGGGAAAGTGGTAGCTTTATTGGGTGGAGATCATAGCACGCCACTAGGTTTAATGCAGGCATTGGCAGAAAAGCATGAAAGTTTTGGTATTTTACAAATAGATGCCCATGCAGATTTGCGCGCGGCATATGAGGGATTCACATACTCACATGCTTCCATCATGTATAATGCTATCCAAATTCCTCAAGTAAAATCTTTGGTTCAGGTTGGCATCAGAGATTATTGTGAAGATGAGAAAATATTGAGCAGCACCGATAAAAGGATTACTACTTTTTATGATGATCAAATTAAAGCACAACAATATGCAGGTGAAACATGGAGCGCAATATGCAATGAAATTATTGGGAACTTGCCAGAAAAAATATATTTAAGCATAGATATTGATGGCTTAGACCCGAAGTTGTGTCCAAATACAGGTACACCGGTGCCTGGAGGCTTTGAGTTTGAGCAAGTGGTTTATCTTGTTAAAGCTGTGGTTCAGGCAGGTAAAAAAATTATAGGATTCGACATTAATGAAGTAGCACCTGGTAATGATGAGTGGGATGCAAATGTTGGAGCTAGGTTGCTATACAAGGTAGGAAATCTCTGCTTGGTTTCAAATAATCAATAAGCAGATTCATGCTATAAAAAAAGCCTGAATAAGTCGAACTATTCAGGCTTTTTTTATAGTAATATTTGAAAGGATTAATCTCTTCTGCCCATATAAATTTGAGCATAATACAATAAGGTAGCAATAGAGGCAATTGCAGCCACTACATAGGTGCTAGCAGCCCATTTTAAGGCATCTTTTGTCATGGGATATTCATCTTTTCTTACAATGCCATTGCTATCTAACCAAGCAAGTGCTCTTTTGCTTGCATCAAACTCAACTGGCAATGTAATAATAGTAAATAGGGTTGTGGCAGCGAATAAGATAATGCCAATTAACAATAATTGCGGAAAGGTATTGATCAGGAAAATGCCGCCTAATAACACCCATTGAACATATCTTGAAGTAATACTTACAATAGGTACTACTTTTGATCTGAACGTTAACCAAGCATAAGCTTTTGCATGCTGCACAGCGTGACCACATTCATGCGCTGCAACTGCTGCAGCAATTACACTGCGGCCATAATATACATCGTGACTTAAATTCACAGTTTTCTTTTCTGGGTGATAGTGGTCTGTAAGTTCGCCCTCAGTGCTTAGGATTTGAACGTCTGTAATGCCGCTATCTCTGAGCATTTTTTCTGCAATTTCTGCACCGCTCAATTGATTGGCTAGGCCAACTTGAGAATATTCTTTAACCTTTGATTTAAAACGCCAGCTCACATATAAGCTCAGCAACATGGGAAGGATAATGTAGATAATCATGTTTTTTATTTTACTGTTTTCATTTAAGTTACAAGGTGCGTACCAAACGGTAAATTATGACTATAATGGCAAAAAGAAACATAAAAATACTGATTCGATTAATGCCATGCATAACTTTTAAATTGAAAGATGACGGAGTGTCAGTTTGCTGCTTTTTCCAGAAGCTTAAATAGGAAATAAATTTTTGCCACATCATGAAACAAATTTAAGTGTTTTGTAGTGTTTTCAAAATCTTATTTTTAGCTTAAATAAAAAATATTTTTAGACTTGCCTAAAAATATATACTTTTGTTATATGTATTCATTTACGGAAGAAAATTATTTGAAAGCAATTTATAAATTACAGGAGCAGTCTGATCTTGCAATCAATACCAATGCCATTGCTGCAGCGATTCAAACAAAGGCGGCTTCGGTTACCGATATGGTAAAAAAGTTATCTGAGAAAAAATTACTTAACTATGAGAAATACAAAGGTGTTGAGTTAACGCATTTAGGTAAAAAGGTTGCCATTGATACGGTAAGAAAACATAGATTATGGGAAACATTTCTGCATAATAAGTTAAACTTTGCTTGGGATGAGGTGCATGATATTGCCGAACAGTTAGAGCATATTCAATCGCAAGAATTGATTGATAAATTAGATGAGTTTTTGGGCTTTCCATCTCATGATCCACACGGGGATCCAATTCCAGGGCGAAATGGAGTAATCCAGCAAAATAATTTTATTTTATTGAGTGAATTAGAAATAGGTGAATCTGGCATAATCAGCGGTGTGGTTAACCACAGTGCCTTATTTTTACAGCACCTTGAAAAGAATGAACTGGTTTTAGGTAAAAAATTATTGGTTCAAGAGATTAGTGCCTTTGATCAGCTGGTAAAGGTGCAAATAGATGATAAAAAGCAGCAGCAATTAAGTAGTGAGGTAGTAAGAAATATTTTGGTTAAAAAGTTATCGTAATTGGTATGGATAAATCAAATAAATCACTTAGCGAAGTACATGAATCAGTAGATTTAACTCACTCAAAAAGTAGGTTTAGAACTTTAATGGCATTTATTGGTCCGGCATACTTAGTTAGCGTTGGGTATATGGACCCGGGTAATTGGGCCACTGATATTGCTGGTGGAAGTAGATTTGGTTATACCCTTATTTGGGTTTTACTCATGAGCAACTGGGTTGCCATACTTTTACAAAGTTTAGCAGCAAAATTAGGTATAGTGAAAGGTTGGGATTTGGCTCAGGCAAGTCGCCAACAATATCCTGCTTGGATAAATGTGCCTTTATATATTTTGGCAGAGATTGCCATTGCAGCAACAGATTTGGCAGAAATTATTGGGATGGCTATTGGTTTGAATTTGTTGTTTGATTTACCGCTAATGTATGGCGTATTAATTACCGTATTGGATACATTTTTATTACTCTTTTTAATTAATAAAGGTATTCGTAAAATTGAGCTATTTATTTTTAGTTTAGTTAGCATTATTGGCTTATCTTTTTTAATGGAAATGTTTATTGTTGAACCAGAAGTAAACAAATTGGTTGATGGATTTATACCCAGTGCACTAAGTGGTGAAGCATTATACATTGCAATAGGGATAATAGGTGCAACCATTATGCCCCACAATTTGTATTTGCATTCCTCTTTGGTTCAAACCCGTAAAATTAAACGAGACGAAAAGGGGATTAAGCAGGCATTAAAGTTCAATTTTTTTGATTCGGCGATTGCCTTAAATGCTGCCTTTTTTGTTAATGCTGCCATTTTAATTTTGGCTGCAGCTGCTTTTCATAAAAACGGATTTAATCAAGTGGCAGATATTACAGATGCTCACCAATTATTGAAAGGAATTTTTGGAGATTTGGCGCCAACTTTATTTGCGGTGGCACTTATTGCTGCGGGTCAATCTTCCACAATTACTGGAACCCTTGCAGGGCAAATAGTAATGGAGGGTTATTTAAATTTAAGAATTAGTCCCTGGATTAGGAGATTAATTACCCGTCTAATAGCAGTGGCTCCAGCTGTATTTACAATTGCTTATTTTGGAGAAGAGAAAATTGGTGATTTGTTAATTTTTAGTCAGGTAATATTAAGCTTACAATTAGGTTTTGCTGTGATTCCATTAATTCATTTTACAAGTAGTAAAAAGCTCATGGGCCATTTTGTAAATAAAAAATGGGTGGTAGTTTTAGCCTGGATTTCTGCACTAATCATTATTGGATTAAATGTGAAATTAGTGGGTGAAGAATTAAGTAATTTTTTGGTTTCTGATTATGCCCAATTACATTGGTTAAAGCTTATAGTTTTTATTGTTGTTCTGTACATCGCATTTCTTTTAGTATTTGTTAGTGTAAGTCCGTTTTTAAACAAAATGCGCGATAAACGAATGATTCCGCATACACCTATTAAGCCGTTGGCGTTAACGAGGGCAGATGCTTATCAGAGAATTGGGATTGCGGTAGATTTTAGTAGTATGGATGAAGCCAGTATTCAGCATGCGCTGAGTGCAGGAAATAAGGAAGCGCATTATTTCTTGTTTCATATTGTAGAATCTGCTGCTGCTATGCGACATGGTGAAAATGTTATGGATATAGAGACCAAGCAAGATTTTGCTTGGATAACAGCCTATACAAACGATTTACGATTAGCAGGCTATACGGTTAGTTTTGAAATGGAATATGGCAACAGAGCGGCTAATATTGCTGCTCTAGCTATTAGAAATAATATTGAATTATTGGTAATGGGTGCACATGGTCATGCAGGATTAAAAGATATATTGTTTGGTTCTACTGTTGAAGCGGTAAGACATAAACTAAATATCCCAATTTTAGTAGTGAGGTAAAATATGAAATTATTGTATCAATTGGGAGATGAAAAAATATTTGAGCTTATCGTAGGAGAGAAAGATATTGCTTCTTTTGAAAGCGGCAAAGTACATCCTGTTTATGCAACATTTGCATTAGGCAGAGACGCTGAGTGGTGTTGTAGATTATTTGTTTTAGATATGAAAGAGCCTGATGAGGAAGGTATTGGCGTATCACTCACTATTCATCATGTAAGCCCGGCTTTATTGGGTGAAAAGGTGATATTCAAGGCTTGGGTTCAAACCATAGAAAAAAATAGTATTCTATGTAAATATGAAGCTAGGGTTGGAGAAAGGCTAATTGCGTTTGGAGAGCAAGGCCAAAAAATAGTAAAGAAAGAGCGATTAGAAAAAATGTTTAAAAACATATCCTTAATGAATCCCTAAATTCGTAGCCCGATTAAATATACATGTTGAAGATTAAGGAAATTAATATAGTTAATAAGAAAGCAGGGTTTGAATATATTCTACTCCAAAAGTACACTGCAGGTATGCAGTTAACAGGTACTGAGGTAAAGTCTATTCGATTGGGTAATGCTAATTTGAACGATGCATTTTGTTTTTTTAAAGGAGATGAACTTTTTATAAGGGGTTTGAATATTGGTACTTTCAAACAGGGGAGTCATTTTAACCATGAACCCACGCGAATAAGAAAATTGCTATTACGCAAAAAAGAACTCGTAAAAATAAAAGTAAAGGGAACAGAAAAGGGAATAGCTATTATACCTATTAGGATATTTGAAACAGATCGAGGTTTTTTGAAAATAGAAATAGCCTTGGGTCAGGGTAAAAAAGCATTTGATAAGCGTGAATCTATTAAAGAGAGGGATGTAGAAAGAAACTTGCGCAGGTTGGAAAATTAATTTTTTACCATTATAGTTTTACCAAGCTTGGTTTCCTATTAGCGGAACAAACCTAAAAGCTTGCAGTGGAATAACTTCAACCGAACCATCCATTTTTTTGATAATAGAATGCATAATTTGATTTTTTTCATCTCCCACAGGAATAATCAAAATTCCCCCAACTTTTAATTGATTAATCAGGCTTTGTGGTACTTTTGGTGCACCGGCTGTAACAATTATTTTATCATATGGGGCTGCATTTTCGTATCCAATTGAACCATCACCTAAAATAAGGTTTGCTTTATAATTCAGTTCTAAAAAGAGTTTTTGGGTTTTATGAAACAGTTTTTCTTGCCGTTCGATACTGTATAAATTGGCGCCCATTTCTATTAAAACTGCCGCTTGATAACCCGAGCCTGTACCTATTTCTAAAATTTTATCAGTTGGTTCAACATGTAATAATTGAGTTTGGTAGGCAACTGTATAAGGTTGTGATATTGTTTGCCCTTCACCAATTGGAAAAGCCTTGTCTTGATAGGCTAAGTGTCTGAAATCGTTATGGATAAATAAATGCCTTTGAACCTTGCCAATAGCATCTAAAACTTTATTATCTACAATACCTTTAGTTATTAACTCTCTAACAAGCAGCCGCCTTGCACCCTTATCCTTATATGTATCTGTTATATTCACTATGCAAGTATAATTAAAGCCGCACAAAAGCTATGAATAGGCTCGTAATTATTTTTTTACATGTAGTTATTTCATGGTCTATTTTAAAAAAGGTGTATAATTTAGATGATAAGAAGTAGTCTGTTTGTTAAAATCTATTCCATTAATGTCGCATTTCTAGTGGATAAGGGGAATACATTTGTACCAATCTATTTAGCGTATACAAATGATAAATATTGGCATAGTAGGCGCCAACGAAACCAGTAAGCGGCATATTGAAAAGCTGATTGAACTCAAAGAGTTCAAGCTGGTGGGATTCTATGACCATGATTCAATGAGCGCCTCTATGATAGAGGATAAATATCAAATTCCAAGATTTGAGCATTATAAAGATTTAATAAAGGAAGTAGACGCAGTAAATATATTAACTCCAGTTGGTTCACATTATCAGTATGCATCAAATGCAATTAGAAATTGTCGTCATGTTTTTGTGAAACAGGTATTGAGTGAGAATTTAGATGAGGCAAAGGAGTTAAATCAATTGGCAGATGAGGCGAATATTCAATTATATGTCTCCCATCATGAAAAGTTTCATCCAAATTACCAAACACTCAAGCGCTTATTGGATCAACCCTTTTACATTGAGAGTGCACGTTTCGATCCACATATTTTAAATTATACCGAGGAGAATATGGTGTTCGATTTGCTCCTAAATGAGCTAGAGTTGGTGTTAAACTTAGTAAAAGCTAAAGTTAAGCGCGTACGTGCTACTGGCGCGTGTTTACATCATAATCATGTTGATTTTATTAATGCGCGCATAGAATTTGACAATGGTTGTGTTTTAAATATGGTTTGTGGGAATTTTAAATCAGAACAAAAGAATAGTATTCAGTTTTTTCAACGAAACAGAACCTATAACCTAAATTTAGATAATTTTAAAATAACAATGTTAAATTCTTCTGTGCCAGAACAAGTTGAGCATGAGTTAAATTTAGCTAAAACTAAAAATGTGAATGATATGATTAAGCGTGAATTATCATTTTTTGCTAGTTCAATCTCAAATCACTCGCTAAAATTAAGGACACATTACGATAATTATCAGACTTTAGAAGTTGCGCATGAAATTATTGATAAATTAAATATCAATAAAAGATAATACTTTTGCAGCCCAATGCGTTTAAAGTATGCACATGTTAAATAGGCTGGTAATTATTTTCTCTCTTTTCTTGGTAGTTTTTGCCTCTTGCAAGAAAATGGAGGTAATTGTACCGTCGTATATTTATTTAAGTCCCTCCAAATTAATTACTAAATCAGATAATTCACAAGGAGATGCGTCGGTTCGAATAGAAGATTATTATGTTTTTCAGAATGGGGTGGTTAGGGGATTATTTGGTGTAAATGCGCGCATTCCGATTCAGGCCACAGGTAAAAATTCTATCCGGGTTTCACCGGCAATAAAATACAATGGGATGGCTGAGCAACGCATTATTTATCCCATGTTCAATTATTATGAATCCACTTTTGATTTGGTTCAGAACAAAGTTGATACTATAAAACCCGTGTTTACTTTTGTTGAAAATGCAGTATTTCCGCTTATTGAAGATTATGATGGTAGCGGATTATCACTTGAATATAATATGTCTACCAAGCAAATTGGCGACACGCTATTAAAAGATAATGGATCAAAAGCATTGGTTCCTGGGAGATTTTCTGGAAGGGTAGAATTGAAAAGTGGTGTTGCCAATTCATTTTTAGAGTTGTATTCCAAAGTTTTTACCAATTGGCCGAGGTTTACTCCATTTTATTTGGAGTTGGATTACAAAAGTAACATACCAATCGTTATTGGGATGTATGCAACGAGTCAGACCGGTGATGTTACAAAAACAGCATTGTATGTATTGAATCCAAAAGATAACTGGAATAAATTATATTTGGATATGGAGGCAGACATCAACAGGGCCGGAGCCGGTATGCAATATAGAATTTTTGTTAGTTTCTCTAAAGGAAATGAGACTAATCCGGAGGCTTGGATAGATAATTTAAAAGTAGTTTACCTTGATTAAAAAGCGATTTTTACATACCATTATTTTTGCATTGCTTGATGGAATCATGGGCGGTTTGAGCTGGTCTTTGTTTTTTGCTTACCGTAAGTATTTTATTGAATCTGATAAATTCGGCTACCAGATTCCTGTTGAACTTGATGCAAATTTTTATCTGGCCTTATTTCTTATACCTATTTATTGGATTGGATTATATTTTCTGGCGGGGCAATACAAGGATGTTTGGCGGAAGTCAAGAATCTCTGAAATTTCTCAAACATTTAGCATTACAGTAATTGGAGTAGTATTGTTATTTTTCGCCTTGCTATTGGATGATGCAGTAAGCTCTTATCAATCTTATTATAAGAGCATTCTCATTCTATTTATACTACATTTCAGTTTTACATTATTTGTTAGATTACTAGTTGCTTTATGGGTTAAGTTTAAATTAAAGCAAAAGTTGATTGGATTTAATACCATTGTGGTAGGCAATAATCAAAAATCCTATCAATTGGTGCTCGAACTTATGGCGGAAAAAGTAACCCAAGGTAATATTTTTAAAGGATTTGTAAGTATTAATGGAGATTCCCAGGATCATATTTTAAAAGATATTCTTCCTAACCTGGGTAATTATAAACTATTGCCGGAACTCATTACACAGCACGAGGTTGAGGAAGTAATTATTGGGATAGATAGTTCTCAACATGCTGATATTAATAAAGTTACGAATGTGCTGGAGGACCAACAAGTAGTATTGAAAATTATTCCCGATGTATTTGATTTGATGAGTGGACAAGTTCGGATGAGAAATGTAATTGGAGCTGCACTCATAGAAATAAATCATGATAGTATGCCTCAATGGCAAAAGATATTGAAGAGACTTTTGGATGTTTTGGCTTCCATTTTAGTTTTGGTTCTTGCTTTGCCTGTATTTCTTTTCATTGCTTTGGCGGTCAAATTGGGGTCGGATGGACCTGTACTTTACAAACAAATAAGAATCGGGTATAAGGGCAAACCATTTCATATTTTGAAATTTCGCACCATGATTCAAAATTCAGAGGTTTCGGGTCCAATGCTTTCTAGTGCAAACGATAAACGTATAACTTCGGCGGGCAAATGGCTGAGAAAATATAGATTAGATGAAATACCTCAATTTATTAATGTGTTGTTGGGTGATATGAGTTTGGTTGGTCCGAGACCCGAGCGTAAATTTTTTATTGATCAAATTGTTCAAATTGCTCCTCATTATAAACATTTACATCGGGTAAAACCAGGGATAACTAGTTGGGGGCAAGTAAAATATGGATATGCTGAAAATGTGGAGCAAATGGTTGAGCGCTTAAAATTTGATATATTGTACATTGAAAATAGGTCGATTGCAATTGACTTTAGAATACTGATTTACACTGTTTTAACCGTTTTGCAAGGTAAAGGGAGATAGATTTTTTTCATAATTTCAGTACAAGTATTGATTATCTTGTTAGATTACCTATATTTGCGGTCCTTAAAATTTATAAATAATGTTTGCAATAGTTGAAATTGCTGGCCAACAATTTAAAGTTGAAAAAGACCAAACTGTTTATGTGCATAGATTGCCACAAACAGAAGGCGCCAGCATTGAACTCGAAAACGTGTTGTTAGTTAACAACAACGGAAACGTGAAAGTTGGATTACCAACTGTATCAGGTGCTAAAATTAGCGCTACTGTGTTAAACCACTTAAAAGGCGATAAAGTTATCGTATTTAAAAAGAAACGCAGAAAAGGTTATAGAAAGTTAAACGGTCACCGTCAAGCTTTAACCAAAATTAAAATTAATTCTATCAACGCATAATTGACAGGAGAGTAAAGAAATGGCACACAAAAAAGGGGTAGGTAGTTCGAAGAACGGTCGTGAATCCCATAGCAAACGCTTAGGCGTGAAAATTTTCGGTGGTCAAACAGCCATCGCTGGTAACATTATTGTACGTCAAAGAGGTACCAAACACCATCCAGGCGAAAATGTAGGTATTGGTAAAGATCATACCTTATTCGCTTTAATTGATGGCAAAGTAATTTTCAAAAAGAAAGCAAATGAACGTTCATTTGTTTCTGTTGAACCTATTGCTCAAGCTTAATTTTATCGTAATCCCCCTCATAAACTAAATGTAAAATATTTGGTATATGAGGGGGATTAACATATCTGGCTAGAGCGTCCCGCAGAGATGCGGGAAGGACAGTCGGTTGA
>JAJTEN010000008.1 GCA_021298155.1 Sphingobacteriales bacterium
GCATATTCTATATTGTATGGTATAGTTACCGGCAGGTGTAAATGGCGCAACAGAAACCAAGCCATTGGAGATATTTAAGGTAACACCCGCATGAGAAGCGTTGGTAACAATGCTCAGTACTGCTTGCCCGATACTTGCTGTTGCTGTATTTAAACTATCGTTGCTCAATACATTTATTACATTAGAGGCACCTGCAAACGATGGTGCACTAACTGCATCTCCATTGGCAATGATGGCTGGCGCGCTAACAAAAATAATTACATTTGTGCTAGTTTGATTAGTGGTATCAAACGGATCTTTTAATGTATATGAAACAGAATAAGTCCCCGCTGTTAGCAATGGCGAAACACTCACTATTCCTGTTGCGGTATCAAGGCTAATTTTTGCATTGCTTGAAGAATAAGTTACAATAACCGTTGATGCTGTTAATGGAGCATTATTGAACGAATCATTGGCAAAAATTTGCAATAAATTGCTGTTACCAATGTATCCATTAACATAAGCTGTGTCTGCGGTTGCAACTAGCTGAGTAGGCGGAGGAGCGCTTGCAAATGCCAACTGAAATCCACTGAGGGAAATGAGCATAACAACAAAGAGTAACCGCAATTTTGGTAAAGTAAAAATTCGATATTCCATATCCGTTTTTGTATTCATGTTTAATGAGGACACTTGTATTTCAAGGGGTAAAGATAGTTGCTATCTTCATAAAGGAGAAAAAACAGCACCTATAAAACAGCATCTTGCTCAAAGTTGTTGTGAATAACTTTTATAGGCGACATTTAAATAATATATAACATGTGTACAGGTGTGATTTTTTCTATATGCCTTGATTTTTAAGGGAAAAGAGCAATATTTATTTCTATAATTATGCAGCTTGTGTGTATGTGATAGGTAAATGAACGAGCATGGCGAATTACACCTGGCAAGCATAATTAGACTGTTAATTGGAAAGATTATTTTAACAAATATGCGCTAGGGTTTAAAATTTGATTAAATGAAAGCCATATGGATTGGTTGCCTATTTTATATAGGTGCTTCAGCATTTCTATAATAAAAATGTCGCATTTAATTTTACAACTTATTACCTTTCAATTGGTAAGGTAAAATTAAAAGTGTAAACTTTTGAGGATAATAAACACATAATCTTAGCGTGTATCGAAAAATTTTGTTAATTTATTTTTGATAAGACAGGTACATTCTTCAAAATTGGTTCGAAAATTTTGGAATATGAATTATTTTTTATTGGCTTTAAAAATGTACATTGCTAGCCATTTATGAAAAAGCACTTTATTTTTTTGGCATTGGTTTTCGGACTAAACTTAAACTACATACAGGCACAACACAGCTGTGCCATTCATAAACAAGCGTCATTTGAAAAACAATTGCAAAAACGCAATGCTTTTTTAATTGAGATGGAAAGAATGGAGCAGTATGATGTAGTTTTTCATCATTTAAATCTTCAATTATCGCGTAGTAATACTCAAATTTCTGGAAATGTAATAACCCATGCCCTTTCAAGGGTTAATTCGCTCGACACCTTTCTTTTTCAGTTACATGGTAATTTTACGATAGATTCTGTGTTGGATGATGCGGGTATTAAACTTAGTTTTCAACGCTTAGATCATTTGGCAGCGGTAAAATTAAACACAGGAGTTGGATTGAACCAACTTATAAAACTCCAAATCTTTTATAGGGGTATTGCCCCAAATTCTGGTGGTGCTGCCATTGGCAATGGCTTTAGCAATAGGGCTTCGCCTACATATGGTAATCAAATTACTTGGAGCTTAAGTGAGCCTTATAGTGCTTATGAATGGTGGCCTTGTAAACAATCTTTAAAAGATAAAATTGATTCTTGTTTTATTTCTGTTACCACAGATACGAGTAATAAAGTTGGTTCAAACGGTTTATTGGTTTTGGTTGAACCGAAGACTGATGGGAAGCATACCTACCATTGGCAAACCCGTTACCCAATGAATTATTATTTGGTAGCAGTTACTGTGGGGCAATACCGTGAATACATTAGTTATGCAAAACCCAAACAAATTGCTGATAGTGTACTTATTCAAAATTATATTTACAACACAACTGCCTATAATAATAACAAAGCTAGTATTGATATTACGGCAAGGCAATTAGAGTTGTTCTCAAATTTGTTTGGATTGTATCCCTACTATAAAGAGAAATATGGCCATATGATGGCTCCATTTAGTGGTGGGATGGAGCACCAAACCATGAGTTCTATGGGTATTTTTAATTTTGGTATTGTGGCACATGAGTTGGGTCACCAATGGTTTGGTAATCATGTTACTTGTGCAACATGGAGTGATATTTGGCTGAATGAAGGATTTGCGAGTTATACCGAATATTTAGCTGCTAAGTATTTAAATTCACCTGCAAATGCGTTAAGTGTGTTGAACGGCATGCATAGCGCTGCAAAGTCTGGAATTGGTTCCGTATATGTGTATGATACAACAGATGTAAATCGAATTTTTTCAAGTGCTTTAACTTACGAAAAGGGTGGTTCTGCTGTTCGGGTTTTACATTACTTATTGGGAGATAGTCTGTTTTTTTCGCTGTGTAAAACATATTTTAATAGGTTTGGAAATGGCAATGCTACTACGGCAGATTTGGCAAAATTATGCACTGAACTAAGCGGTAAAAACATGGATTACTTTTTTAATCAATGGATTTATGGTGTTGGCTTTCCAACGTATCAGGTTAAATGGAATTATCTAAGTGGCAAGTTGTTTGTTAGATTGGCGCAAAGCAATACGCAAAATCTGACTAATGTTTTTACGTTACCCATGCCAATTTTGATAAAACGATTGGGTGCATCTGATACACTTGTATATGCAACTAATTCTCAAGCAGCACAGCTTTTTGAATTTAATTTAACTGATTCTGTTACCTCTATCTTGCTTGATCCAGAGAATTGGGTCCTAAAAAATGCTCAAGTACAATATGATGCAACTATCAATAATTTGAATCCTTTAGAAGAATCAAATGAACTAGTGGTATATCCTAATCCAAGCTATGATTATGTAAACTTTTTAATTCCAAATGCCGCTCATTTTTCTATAAAAATTTATGATACTTTAGGCAAACTTTGTGCTGAGAATACTGACAAAAACGCAACGCAAATAGATATTAGTATGCTAGAAGAGGGCGTTTATGTTTATGAAGTAAACGCTGCTAATAAAGTAAGCGTGGGCAAGTTGATTATTAAAATGAGATAAAAGATTTATTTTGATTAATTATTTTTATTTCTCATATTAGCACCTTTATGGAAAGCAGCTACGACATCATACTCATTGGTTTAAGTAGGTTAGATAATATACTCAATTCATCTGCCTTTAACATTGCCTCAGAGTGGGCCAAAACCAACCGGGTATTTTATATTAACCGACCGTATTCCCTCAAAGATTATTTTTTGGTAGGCGAAGCGGGTGCAGAATGGCGGAATAAAAAGGGCATATTTGGGAAAAATACATTTGAATCAGTTCTTATCAATAATGAAGAAATTATTGCAGT
The DNA here is from genome assembly GCA_021298155.1 of Sphingobacteriales bacterium. Lineage (GTDB taxonomy): Bacteria > Bacteroidota > Bacteroidia > UKL13-3 > UKL13-3 > B1. The sequence goes on from JAJTEN010000008.1 coordinate 3,532, forward strand.
AACACCTGCATTAAGCTTGCCGATTAATTTTTTGCAAGATGGGGCATTATATGATTTTTTGCATGCCTATAATGAGCGGGTAGTGGCTGATGCTGTGTCAGAATTGATTAAGAAATACCATATTAAGAACTATGTATTTTTTAACAATTTTATTCCAGAATATTTTGATGTGATCCCAGATCATATAACCCAACCTTTGTTAAAAGTGTATCGTTCTAGCGATGATATTAGTCAGGAACCCTACATTGCCAAACACGGTGTTAGAAAGGAGCAGATAGCCGTAAAAGAGGCAGATTTGGTACTTGTATCTTCTTTTGGCTTGCAGCAAAAACTATCTGATTTACGTGATCCGGTATACAGAATTCCAAACGCTGCAGATTTTGAATTGTTTAACGACTTTAGTGAGTTAACTAAACCAGAGGACTTACATGCTTTTGAAGGTAAAAAGTTAATTTTTTTATCGGGTAATATATCTAAGTTACGAATTGATTATCAGTTGTTATCAGACATTGCCCTGCGTTTTGCAGATTGTCAATTGCTAATTGCGGGTCCGGTGAAAGACACTGAGCTCTCTGATTTCCAGTTGAATAAATTTGAAAATATTACTTGGTTAGGTGCAATGAGCTTAGCCAATTTAGCCAGGTATTTGGCATATTCAGATTGTGCAATTATTCCATTTTTAAAGAATACCCTAACGGCTGGAATATACCCATTGAAGATTAATGAGTATTTGGCAGCTGGTAAGCCTGTGGTTTCTACAAATTTTTCAGAAGATATTGCTGGATTTTCAGATTGTATTTATTTAGCCAACAGCAATGAAGAATTTATTGCGCAAATAGAACGTGCATTGAATGAGTCTGGAGATATAGACCTAATACAGCAGCGTGTAACAGTAGCAAAGAGTAATAATTGGGCGCATAGAATGGCTGAGATTAAGCATTTGGTAAATCTTCATATCGCTGAGAAGCAAGCCCGTTTATCTTAAACAACAGATTGATTTCCTAAAACGTATTTTTTCCATAGATTTGCAAGACCTAAAAGGTATGGTCTCGTAGTTCAATGGATAGAATAGATGTTTCCTAAACATTTGATAAATAGAATTGGTATAAAAAAGTGAAGGTTAAAATCTTCACTTTTTTTGTTTTGGGTGGTAAGGTCATAAAAGCCATAAATACTGTAGAAGTACATTTTTACAGCTAGAATTTTCATTTTTAAACCTTTAGTTTAAAATTTAGTAGCCGAAAACCTTACCTTAGGCATAAAACTGCGTGCTGTTTTACAGCCATGTTTTGCGTAACCTTGCAAAAAGAATAGAATTGAGAATACTATGAAGATTAAACGTATTGCTGTTTATTGCGGTTCGTCTGTTGGCGATGAAGAAATATTTATAACCCAATCATTGGAACTCATTAATGAGATGTACAAGCGTGGTTATGGTTTGGTTTATGGTGGGGGTAATGTAGGTATAATGGGCGTTATTGCTGATGAAATGCTGCGATTAGGCGGCGAAGTAATTGGTGTTATCCCTAAGCGTTTAATGGATAAAGAAGTTGGACATACCAAACTTACCCAACAAATAGTGGTTGATAGCATGCATGAGCGTAAAGCTAAAATGTTTGAACTCTGTGATGCATGCATTGCTTTACCCGGCGGAATTGGCACAATGGAAGAGTTGTTTGAAGCCTTTACCTGGAGTCAACTTGGTTTTCATTATAAACCTTGTGGGGTATTAAATATAAATGGATTTTACCAACCTTTAGATAATTTGTTACAACACATGGTTGATCATGCATTTTTAAAACAAGATTTTAAAGATATGCTCTTATTTAATGACCATGTAGATACCATGTTAAATGATTTAGAGGCTTTTGAGTTCCCTAAATCACTGAAGTGGAGTTGATTCATTAATTTCATGATTGTAGCGCGAGCCATTACCTTTGCCAATTTCCTTGCTGTGGCTGAAACTACTTTTCTTAGTTCGTATAGCAATATCCACACTCTTTTTTGTTTATTCTTATTGCTTCTATTATATCAATTGTTTTAATGCCTTTGGCGCATTTAGAGAGTCCACTGCACATGCTTTTGTGATAGGTTTTTGAGCCTTTGCTAGCACAAATATATACTTGTCCTGATTGTAAACTATTGAGAGGCACTAATGTTCCTCGCTTTCGGTAAATCCATGGAGGCATGGGCTTGTTTACACTCCAAATATTTATGCTTTTTGATCTGGCTTCCTGTTCCAATTTTGCTAGATTTTGATCTTGGCTATATTTGGTGTAATGCCATGCCAAACCCTGAGCAAGCAGTGCCTGATTTAAACTTATTCCATTTACAGTTACATTGGCAATGTTACGGCCATATTTATCTTTACTTAATAATTCTGCTACTACAATCTGCTGCGCACAAAAGCGATAGGTAAAGTCTTTGGCTTTCTTTCCAAAATCTTGTCCTTTTTCTGGGCAATCAATGCCGTTTAACCTAATTTTATAATGGGTTTTATTTTCGCTTAACAGTGTAAATGTATCTCCATCTCCTATGCCAATTAGCTTCCCTTTTATTATTTGGGTTTGGCTATATACAGTGAGTGGTATGCATACGTAAATTAGTTTTAAAAGCTGTTTTAACATTTTTACATACCTATAAATACAATTCGTGTTCAACTTCCTTACCCATTAATTTTTGTTGTTCTTTATACCTGCTTAGAATATGATAAGATGCACACCTTTCTTTGTTCCATACTAAGTTCCAATCATCCATTTTATCCCCATGTCCGAACCTATTCCAACGGTATAATAAGCTAATAAACCAAGCAGTTGCGCCAATGCTTATCATAACTAATATTTCATTGTGAAAGATATAATATAATATTAATATTATTAGTAGACCGATTATTCGCAATCCAATTACAAAAGTGGAATATTTTTTGGCTTTGGTTTTTAATAATTCATCATAAGCCTCAATATCATTAAATCCTTTAGTTTTTAAAAATTCTTTTAAAAAAACGCGATTGATTTTATCTATCTCAGATTTTTCAATCTCTATTTTTTTATGGTATGCTTCACTTTCATGGTCGTAGAAACCACAATTTTCGCAACTATAACATGTTTGTTCGCAACTATAACATGTTTGACTTCGTTTAATGCCACAATTTTTGCAAACATATATTTTTGTTTTAGTAATATCCATGCCTTGATTTAATTTGAATCTGTGTTATTAAAAATATTGAATGTGAGATAGATATGTATTTTATAAAATTCAATTGATTATTCTTAAACATACTGAGGAATATATTTTTTACATATTAAATGCCCCCTCTAGCTTAATTCTTAGCAAATAAAATAAAACAAATATCATTTTAATAATTATTTTATCTTAAAGTAAATAAATGTATCTTAGCGATAGCTTTTTAAATCCTAATCTTGTTTATGCATATAGGCTTACGCATAAAGATAGCTCGAATAAGTAAAGGACTTAAACAAGAGGAGTTGGCTGACAAGATAAATAAGACCCGGCCACTCATTTCTAGTATAGAACAAACGGGGAAAGTTAGCCATTATACCTTAAAAAAAATTTGTGAAGTATTAGGATTGCAAATCCATGAAATTGAGTCTTCTATGGTTGCAGAATCTAAAGAATCCTATGGAGATCAATTTCAAGAATTGCTGAGTTTAAAGAATAGGATCAAAGAAATTCAAGAAGATAATGCCCAATTACGGTTATTTATCACGGCGCAATCTGAACTCATAAAGAAGCAGAAAGAATTTATTAATAAGCTCAGCAAAAGTTCTTGATTGGAAGAAACTTTACTGTATCACTTCAATAGTTCAATAATTTGAATACTATTGGGTGCTAGTGCGATTTGAGATAGGCTTTCAATTTTTTGGTTAGCTACATGGTTAAAACCTTTTGTGAATCCATGAAGGCGCTCTTCCATGCGTTTGGTGTCTAGTTGAACCATATTATCGCTTGTATTTACAGCAACCATATATGATTCTTGCTCTGTATACCTAAAATATACGTAGGTACTCCCTTCTGGAGTAAATTGCATGAGTTTACCTTGGCTAAAGGCAGCACTTTTTTTGCGCAACTGTGCCAATTTTTTGATGTAATTAAAAGCTTCGTTTTCTTGAGCAGTTCTTCCAGCTGCAGTAAATTTATTGATACTATCTGTTGGCCAAGCTCCCGGAAAATCTTGCCTAATTTGTCCGTCACTGGTTCTGGGTATTGGACTGGTTAATAAAATTTCTGTACCATAATAAATACTGGGAACACCTCTTAATGTGAGTAATAAGCCAATACCAATTTTCCATTTTGCAAAATCTTGTTTTACCTCAGTAAAAAACCGGTTTAAATCGTGGTTATCTAGAAAGGTAAGATTTAAGTTGGGGTTTTGGTATAAACCATCGTGGCAAAGGGTATAATAAATTTTTGCTAATCCTTTATCCCATTCTGCTTTTTGGTTCAGGCCATCCATGATTGCCCAAAATAGACTGAAGTCTTTGGCGCTTGTTAAATGACTAGATTGTGGCGATTTTTTATAGCTATTGTTTTGTGTAAAATAGGCAATATTTAGCACCCCTGCTTGTTCCCAAATTTCGCCAGTGGCATAAAAATTTGGGTATTCATTTTGAATATAAGCCATGCATTTATCCATAAACTCATAATCGTTGTAGCTATAGGTGTCTATTCTGAAAGCATCAATTCCCGCGAAATTAATCCACCATAAATAACTTTGCATAAGGTAGGTAGCTACCCAGGGTGTGCGTTGGTTTACATCGGGCATTTGTGTGTCGAACCAACCATCAACCATGCGCTTTTTATCGTACTCGCTAGCGTAGGGATCTACGTGGGTGGTGGCTCTGTAATTGGTTCTAGTAAATTCAGGCCATTGGTTAACAAATGATTTATCGGGCATATCTAGCATCATCCAATGTTTTGAACCAATATGATTTGGTACCAAATCCATCATGAGTTTCATCTTTCGTTTGTGTAGCGCTTTGGCTAGATACTGATAGCTTTCATTCGTGCCCAATCTCGGGTCTGTTAAGTAATGATCTGTTAAGGCATATCCATGGTAACTATACGCGTTTTGATCGTTTATTAAAGTTGGGTTCAGCCAAAGGCATGAGACGCCTAAATCTTGAAGATAATCTAAGTGATTGATTATACCTTGAATATCTCCACCATGGCGGCCACCCAGTGAATCTCTGCTGCACCAAGGTTCACGCATGGTTTTAATGGCATCATTTTTAGTATCTCCATTGCTAAACCTGTCGGGAAAAACCAAATAAACCAAGTCTGATGGATCTATTTGATGCGTTTCTTTTTGGAGTGTTTTAAGCGTATAGGAAATCGTTTTGTTGCTACCTGCAGCTTGAAAGTTTAATTTTAAATCACTTCCATGGTAATTTTCTAGGTTTACATATACCAGCAAATAATTTGGGTTTTCTAGTGTTTTTACCTGTGTAATACTTACACCTGGTGTTAGCAGTTTTACTTTAAATTGAGCGGTATTGGTTCCATAAACCAGCAATTGTAGCTCGCGAGTTTCTAGGTTGTGCCACCAGAATTGCGGATCAATTCTCTTTATTTCTGGTTTTTGCGCAAAAGAAATTTTAACAAATAAAGTTAAACAAAGTAGAAGTATTTGACCAAACTTTAGCATAATAGAATTACCAACTTACGTTAAATTTAGCCTGATTATTTTTAATGCATAGGGTTTTAACCGTTGATTTTTTGCCATCAATGCTTTTGCCAATAGGGTCAAATTGTGAAACGCCAGGAATTAACTCGATGGTTTCTTGCTTCAGGCTCATCTTATTATTTCCAGACTTTACTGAGGTTTGCGCATCAAAGCCATGTAAAATCAATTTAATATTTGTAAACTTAGAAGGGAGATTGCCTTGTACCTCCTCAAATAAAAGTTGCTTCTTTTTAGCGTCAAAAGCTATTTGTCTCTTATAGAATTTTCCCTCTTCAAAAGCATAGCCTTCACCGGCATCTTCATAATATGTATATGAGTTATTGCCACTACCCATGTATACATGCAAATACATGGTATCATGTGGCATTTCTTGTGCACTTTGAACAACAGATTGCATAGGAATGATTGCGCTACCTTTCACATACAAAGGCAATGTTTCCATTGGAGTTTCTACATATAATTCTTGCTTACCTGTATATTTACGTTCTGTATTTAAATCGTACCATTCCCCCTCTGGCAAGTATACTTTATTTATCTCTTTATTACTCACAACTGGCGCTACCATAATAGATTGGCCAAATAAGTATTGATTTTGGTATTTCCAGTCATAAATCATTGGGTCGTGCGTGTAATTTATGGATAAGCTTCTGGCAACTGGCATACCATTTTGGGTAGCTTCATAGAAAGTTGAATAAAGGTATGGCATAAGCTTGTATCTAAAAGAAATATAGTTGCGTACAATTTCCTCTACCTTTTCTCCATAGCTCCATGGTTCACTGTCTTTAGCATCAATCATTTTGTGGCTTCTGAAGAAGGGACAAAAAGCGCCAATTTGCATCCATCTGCTAAATAATTCCTTACTGGCTTCACCAGCAAATCCACCCACATCATAACCAGCATTGGCCACACCACTTAAACCAAGGCTATTCACTAATCGAACACCAGCCATCATATGGTCGTCTTCAGGACGATTGTCTCCTGTCCATATCGCAGAATAACGTTGTATTCCACTGTAGGCAGCTCTAGTGAGAATAAATGGTCTTTTGCCCGACATCAATTTTTTGGTTCCTTCAAAAGTGCTTCTAGCCATTTGCATTCCGTAAACGTTGTGCCATTCTCTGTGCGACGTTTTTTGTCCATCAAAATTTGCCTCAACTAAATCCGGAAAACGTTGACCCCAAGTTGCAGGTTCGTTCATATCATTCCAAAAACCATCTATTCCATCGTTTACATATCCTTTAAAGGAGGCACCCCACCAGTCTCTTGTTTTGGGATTGGTGAAATCTGGGAAGTGACACCATCCCGGCCATACTTGTCCGGTATAATTTGAGCCATCAGGATATTTCAAAAATAAATCGCGCGATAAGCCCTCTTCGTAGGCTTTATAGTCTTTTTCAACTTTTATTCCTGGGTCTACAATAACTACATTTTTAAAGCCCATACCTTCTAGTTCATCTAGCATTTTTTTGGGCTGAGGGAAACGATTAGTATCCCAAGTAAATATTTTGTAATTGTCCATGTAATGGATATCAAAATAAATTACATCTGCTGGAATTTTCTTTTCTCTAAAAGTTTTGGCTAATGAAATTACTTCCTTATCTGGATAATAGCTGTACCTGCATTGTTGGAAGCCAATGCTCCAAAGCGAAGGCATTTCCATTTTACCGGTTAAATCTGTGTAAGATGTAATAATGCCAGCTACAGTTGAGTTGGCAATGAGGTAATAATTCATCTCACCTAGTTCGGCCGTAAAGCTTGAAAAACGGTTGTTTGAAGCGCCGAAATTAAAATGTGATTTATGGGTATTGTCTAAAAAGATGCCATATACTTTATCATGATGTATCCCAATGAAAAACGGAATAGTAGCGTACAATGGGTCTCCATTACTTGGGTAAGCAAAGAAGTCTGTATTCCAATTGGTATATCCTTCGCCTCTTCTATTAAGGTTTCCAGTTTTTTCACCTAATCCAATAAATTTTTCATTCTCTTGCATTTTTTTGTAGGTGGTAACTTCTTCCCCTATCCAGCTGGTACCAAAGTCTTTTTCATCTTCATTTAAAACATTTCCGGCTTTATCTTTTAAAATGAAGCGTAAAGGATTTTTACTAATTTCTAGGATACAAGAATCTGTATGGATTATAAGTTTGCTCTCTTCTTTTTGCAGTTTAAAAATCCCTTTACTAGGGTTTGCTATTACGGCATAGCTGGATGTATTAAATGAATTTTCTTTGCTAGCTTGAATGCGAATTACGGTTGGAGAGTATACCTGAACTTTTACATTTCCATGCGCCGTATTAAGGATAACTCCTTCCGCTATTTCTGTGATAGAAGTGACAGTAGACAAACTTTTGTTTAAAGATTGCCCTTGCATAGCAAGAGAAAGAAGCGCAAAAACAGATAAAAATGTAAATTTTTTCATGGTATTCAAAAATGAAATTTTTGTAAATATATATGGTTTATGGTTTGATTTCCAAATAAAAAAGCGATATAAAAGTGTTTGGAGTACACTTTATGTATTTTTTTGACAAACTCACATAAAATTCTATATTTGAAGAGGGCATAATCATGAAAAAAAATACTTTCAGAAATCACATATCTGTAGACTGCGTTATATTTGGGTATGATGAGCAGTTTAACAAATTGGAGGTACTTTTAATTGAGCAAAAGAAGCCAAATTTAACGGGTAATAAATCTTTTGTAGCGCAATTTGCCTTACCTGGCGACTTAGTGAATGATGAGGAAGATTTGAATGATGCTGCCAAAAGGGTTTTAGATGAATTAACCCATGTATCTGGTTTAGATTTAAGGCAATCTGGTTGTTTTGGCGACCCAATGCGTGTGAAGCAGCCAAAAGATAAGGAGTGGTTACATTTATATAGGCAGGATCCGGATGCGCGCGTGATTACAGTAACCTATTATACTTTGGTGAGAAAAGAGATGATTAGGCCTGTGCCTGGGTCATTTGCTCAAAATGTAGTATGGAAGAATGCAAAGCGTGTTCCTTCTTTGGCTTTTGATCACAATTTAATTGTGAAGCAAGCATACAACAATTTAAGACGTGATTTTGAAGAAGAAATGTTTGCAAAAGCCTTGCTCCCGCAAAAGTTTACACTGAAGCATTTGCAAAATTTATATGAAGTAATTTTCAATACCAATTTAGATAAAAGAAATTTTATTAAACGGATTAAGAAGGAAGATAACTTAACAGAGTTAAGTGAAAAACAAAAGGGAACGATGTTTAAACCTTCTAAACTGTATACTTTTAAAGCGTAATTTTTCTAAAGAAAATGACATAAAAAAAGCCCGATTATCGGGCTTTTTTTATGTTTGGTAGTTTGTTTGTAAATTACTGAACAATCAATTTCAAGGTTTTAGCCTCTCCGCGGTTGTTTGTAATTTGAACAAAATGAACACCTTTAGACAATTCTTTGCTGTTAATTACTAAGCTATTGTCTGCAATTTGGTTGTAAGTTGCAATGGTTTTACCAGCAATATCCATAATGGTTACATCGTGTGATTGAGCAAAATCATTGAATTCGATGGTAACATAACTGTTGCTTGGGTTAGGATATAATTTAACATTTCCGATTAAATTATTTTTCTCTACTAAACCAGTAGTAGTGGTATCAGCAAGTGTACAAGTATTAAATACGTATGCAAGTACAATAGGGTTTGCAGTTGTACGTGTATGGATACGGTTAAATCCACCAACACCGTTTGGCTCTACACAAGCACGTTGAGTAGTATCTTTGAAGCTTTCTTCAGAAGCATTAACTGAAGAATCTCCGTTTACAAATTTGTAAGCAAATGAACCAGGGCAAATGTTTACTTTGGTTGCATAAAAACCTGGTTTGCCAGCAACCGGACTTAAACGGATTGCTCCATTTTGCCAGTTTGGAGTAGTAAAGTTACCCATTACGTATACTCTACCTTGTCCATCAGGAGTTTCATTGCTAAGGTCTACCATAAATGTAATATCAGAAGGAGCAGGCTTAGGAATACAACCACCTGGTGTGTTAGAGTTAAAACAAGTTAGTCCTAATGTATCATTTTTAGTTAACATCCATTTGCGGTTTCCTATACCTTCCCAATTGGTATTGCCATTTTTATGGAAACGGAATTTAAATTCAAATTCGCCAGAGTCCATTGTTAAAGTTACACCGTAAATGCTGGTATTTCCAATTTTATTTAATTTTACACCACTTCCCCAGTTGGTAATTTCTGTTCTTCCACCAGCTACTGAAACTGAATCAAATCCACCATCACAGTCGTTGTTTAACATATCTACAACAAAAGTTGCAGTGAAAGTAGGAATTGGAGCAGTAGGACATGGAGCACACAAAGCAAAACATACTTTTGAAGAAGTTGAAGCATTTACGATAATCTCGCGATTTTTGTCGTTTCCAACGCCACAAGCACTTGGTACACTCTCTGCACCACCCCAAGTGTTACCATTGATAAACTTGTATTGGTATGAACCTGAATCTAGGTAGGCAATCCACTCATATACTTTATTGCTGCTGAATAAATTTGCCATGCTAGTTTTGGTTTCATTCCATCCTTGTAGGCTTCCAGCGATGCGAACACCATTCGCATTTACAGTTTGTAATTGCATATCTACTGCAAAACGAACTGCATATTTACCTGCAGGGGCACTTCCACCAAATAAGATAGCCGGAATAACAGAAGTGTCGTTGGCGATTGAATCAACATAGAACCAACGGTTATCGTTTTGACCGCCATTTGTTTGGAAGCCTACTTGGTTTAATGAAGGTACACCCTCACTTTTATCCCAAATTTTTCCGTTAATAAATTTGAATTGCATAACTTGATTTGCTGGTGCATCTACGAAAGTAGAATAGATGTTGCCAGATTCTAAAGTTAATTGGGTTGATCCTGGATTCCAGCCTTGGAAGTTACCAGCAACGTGAACGCCACTTGTATCTACCGTTTTGCCGGTCATGTCAACTGAAATCTTAACTTTTTTTGCATAAACTCCTGAAATCATTACAAGAGCTGCACTAAGTAGTAAAATTTTTTTCATGTGTAATTGTAAAATTTGTTGAACGAAAATAAAGAAATTGTAAATAAAACAAAAAAAAAGTGTCGGAAATACACTTATTTTTTTTTTATTCGCATGAGCATCGGATAAATTTCATGAAAATAAATAAAACAATTACCCCAATTTTACTCTTGATTTTTTGTATACAGTATGTTGTAAAGGCTCAAGTTGTGTCATTAACTCCTGTATTCCCAACACAATCTCAAGATGTGGTAATTACATATGATGCAACAAAGGGGAATGGGGCTTTAATTGGCCAAAGTGTAGTTTACGCCCATACTGGAGTAATTACCAATTTAAGCAATTCTCCAACAGATTGGAGATATGTTCAAGGAAATTGGGGTACAGACGACTCGCGGGTAAAGATGACGTCTTTGGGAAATAATAAATTTCAGCTTTCATTTAATATAGCCAGTTTTTATGGTGTGCCAAGTGCTGAACGTGTTCAAAAATTATCCTTTGTGTTTAGAAATGCAGATGGCAGTAAAGTTGGCAGAAATACAGATGGTTCAGACATTTTTGTTTCTATTAGTGATGGAAGTTTTCGCTACAATATTATAAGTACACCTTTTGGCAATCCTCAAATTTTATACGCAACAGATACCATAAAATACTTGGTTCAAAGCTCAAGCCCTTCTGCTATTTCATTGAATATCAATGGCATTAATGTTTTATCGAAATCTGCTGTTCAACAGGTAGATACTTTTTTTACCGGAGCTCATCTAGGATTTGGGAAACATTGGATAAAAACTACCCTTGTGCATAATGGAAATACCTATGCAGATTCTACCTTACTCATTGTGCGCAGTATGTTTAGTTCATTTGTTGGGGTTCCTCCACAAGGCATGGTAGACGGTATAAATTATTTGAGCGATACATCTGTATTTCTTCAGTTTTTGGCTCCTCAGAAGAGTTTTGTGTATGTTATTGGCGATTTTAATAATTGGGCCTTAGATCCGAATTACGAAATGACCAGAACCCCAGATGGTACAAGGTATTGGATAAGGATAAATGGTTTAGTTCCCGGTCAAGAATATGCCTTTCAATATGCTATAGACAAACAGCAATTACGCGTGGCTGATCCGTTTGCAGACAAATATTTAGATGGGAATAACGATGCCTTTATAGAAGAAGAAACCTATCCCAATTTAAAGGCCTACCCAAGTGGAAAAACCACACATTATGTGTCGGTATTTCAAACCAATCAGAAGGCCTATAATTGGCAGGTGACTAATTTTAAGCGCCCAGCAGCAAATAACTTAATTGTTTATGAATTACTGATTAGAGATTTTGTGGGCAAACACAATTATCAAGCCTTAATAGATACCATTGCATACCTTAAACGACTTGGGATTAATGCCGTTGAACTGATGCCTTTTAATGAATTTGAAGGAAATGAAAGTTGGGGGTATAATACTGCATTTTATTTTGCACCAGACAAATATTATGGGACCAAAGACAAGTTAAAAGAATTTATTGATGTGTGTCACCAAAATGGCATTGCGGTAATTATGGACATGGTTTTAAATCACTCATTTGGGCAAAGTAGTATGGTGCGGATGTATTTTAATAATAGTACAGGTAAGCCCGAAAATAATCCTTGGTTTAATGATGATGCCAAACACCCATTTAATGTGGGTTACGATTTTAATCATGAAAGTATTTATACGCAGAATTTTGTTGATACTGTGGTAAAATACTGGATTAAGGAGTATAAGATAGATGGCTATAGGTTTGATTTATCTAAAGGTTTTACGCAGCGCAATACCCCAACTGATGTTGCCGCATGGAGTTCATATGATCAAAGTAGAATAAATTTGTGGAAGCGAATTGCCGATAAGCTTAGACCCAGTTGCCAAGATTGTTATTTAATTTTAGAGCATTTTGCAGACAATAACGAAGAAAAAGTTCTTTCTGATTATGGGTTTATGTTTTGGGGCAATATCAATCATGCCTTTAATGAAGCTACTATGGGTTACACGTCTGATTTACGACCAGCTTTGTGGCAACATAGGGGTTGGTTGGCTCCTAATTTAATTCGTTATGCTGAAAGTCACGATGAAGAAAGATTAATGTATAAAAATGTAAATTTTGGATTTACATCACCTGCCTACAATGTTAGAGACACTTCAACTGCCTTAGCGCGTTGTGAGGCAGCAGCAGTTATATTAGCTGCCATGCCAGGTCCTTATATGTTATGGCAATTTGGCGAACTTGGCTATCCGTATAGCATTAATACCTGTAAAAATGGAACGGTAAATAACAACTGTAGGTTAGATAACAAACCCATTCGATGGGATTATTTAAAGCAGGCACCTAGGAAAAGATTATATGATGTATATGCTGCAATGAATGCCTTGAAAACAACATATTCAGTTTTTGCAACCGGCACGCTTACACACAATTTAACATCACCAATAAAAACCATGTTTTTAGCTGATAGTTCACTTAGTGTTTATGTAGCTGCTAATTTTGGCACAAGCAGTGCTTCATTGGTAAGAAAAGTAAGTCGCGTTGGTTGGTGGTACAATTATTTTGATGGGGATTCGGTTTATTTTAACAATACATCAGATACGGTTCAACTTATGCCAGGCAAATATGTATTGTTAACCAACCTGCGTTTAGAAAAGCCTGAAATTGGGATAGTAAGTAGTTTTGAAGAAATTAATGAGATGTCTGACCTAAGGATATTCCCAAATCCTACCACAGGTATTTTGCATATCACATCTGCTATGCCAATAACTCACTACGAAATAACAGATATAATGGGAAGAACAATGGGCAGTGGTGATTCAATTCAGGATAATTCTATTTCCATCGTTAATTTATTGCCAGGTACTTATTATTTAAGACTAGGTTCGGCAAAGGGAACAATTACAAAAAAAATAATGTTATATAATTAAAATATGAGAACAATTCTACTTTCTATTTTCGGTTTATTTATGGTAATGGGTGTTCAAGCTCAGAGCATAAGAGGAAAATTAACCGATAGTAAATCAGAGCCATTGATAGGCGCAACGATAATAGTTGAAGGTACTAAAAGTGGAGCACAATCAGATCTAAATGGTGATTTCGTAATCAACGGATTGAATCCTGGTAAATATCGCCTGCGTTTTCAATATGTAGGGATGAAAAACGAATTCAAAAATGTTGAATTAGCAGCGGGTCAGAATTTGGTATTGAATCTTACATTAAAAATAGACGAGAATCAATTAGATGAGGCCGTTGTAGTAGGTTATGGAACCCAAACAAAAAGAGAAATTACCACAGCTATTTCTAAAATTGGGCAAAAAGAGTTAAATGATTTACCTGTTCAAAGTTTTGAGCAAGCCTTGCAAGGTAAATTGGCTGGTGTTGCCGTTACACAGGGTAGTGGTTTAGCAGGATCTCCGAGTATTATTCGTATTAGGGGTATATCTTCTATCTCTGCTGGTGGTGATCCACTTTATGTGGTTGATGGTATACCAATGACCCAAGATTACAGTACTTTTGGTAATGCAGGAGGGGCAAACTTTAATCCTTTAGCAACGATTAATCCGAATGATATTGAGAGTATAGAAGTATTAAAAGATGCAGCTGCAACATCAATATATGGTTCAAGGGGTGCCAATGGCGTAATATTAATAACAACAAAAAGAGCCGGTAAAGGGAAGACCCGTGTAACATACACGGCACAAATGGGTTTTTCAACGCCTTCAGCAAAACCAAGATTAGTTGGCCGCGATGAATTGCTTAATTTAATGGAGGAGGCATGGATTAATGATGGGAATACAGGCAAGCCAGATTTTAGTAAATTTGGTATCAATAATATGACTTGGGATGAAGCCAGAAATCACAATACAGACTGGTATAATGAGTTAACCCAAGTTGGTGTAAAAAATCAACACGATTTAACTCTTTCAAAAGGTTGGGATAAAGTATCATTATATTCTAGTTTATCATACAATAAAAATGAAACTTTTATTAGAGGTAATTCGTACGATAAAGTTTCAGGTAGAATAAATTTAGACTACCAAATTTCGAAAAAATTGAAAATGCAGGTAGGAACATCCTTCACTAACGCTGATAACAATCGCGTATACAGCGGATGGAGTGGTGGATACGGTTTGTTGATGTCTTCTGCTTTGCCATTCTATCCGGTACGTAACCCGGATGGCAGTTATTTTTTGTTTAATAACTCTGATGCAGGTTTTAGAACCAATCCAATCATGATGATGGAGCAATTTAAATGGGTAACCAATGAACAAAGAACGATTGGAAACATCGCATTTGATTATGATATTACAAATAATTTAAAAGCAAGAGTTCAGGCAAATTACGACTATCAGCATATTTCAGATGATCAGTTTGCTCCTCAAGAACTAACTCGGGCAACTGGTTCAGATACCACTTCAATTGGTACTAAGAATTTCCGCTATACCAATAATTTCAATTATTTAGCACAACTGTCTTACAAATATGAAATTAACAAATTAAATAAATTAGATATTGTTGGCGGTTTTGAGCGTCAGCAATCAATTACACAAGGATTTAACATTGTGGAGCGCAATGCTACCGGATTTGTAGCTGATGGCAGAAAAACAGATAATAATTTAAAGAACTATATTGTGCCAAGCGAGTGGAAATTTGAGCGATTCTTCGGTAGAATTAATTTCAATAGCAAATACAAATACTTTTTAAATTTTGCATTTAGTTACGATGGTTCTTCGAGATTTGGAGATAACCAAAGATATGGTTTTTTCCCTTCAGTATCTGGAGGTTGGTTGTTAAATGAAGAAAGATTTTTAGAGGATTTTAAAAAACTATCTTTACTCAAATTGCGTGCGTCATATGGTAGGTCTGGTAATTCAGATTTTGATCCGAATGCGCGATATGGATTTTTTCAGGCAAATTCTGCCATCTCTTACAATGGCAATCCAACCTTGTACCCAACCCAATTGGAAAATCCAAATTTAAGATGGGAGACCTCATGGACCTTCAATACGGGATTGGACTTTGCTTTTTTCAATAACAAAATCTCAGGAACATTGGATTTTTATGATAAACGTACAACAGATGTGATCATGAATCTAAACCTTGATCCATCTGTAGGATTTGGCAATTATTACGATAATGTGGGTGCTATTAGAAACTACGGAGCTGAATTTAGTTTGAGGGCAAATTTAGTTAGAAACTCGAAGTTTACTTGGAGTGTAATGGCTAATATAGCTAGAAACTTTAATGAAATAACTAGTACAGGTGCTTATACTGAGGAAGCAGTAAGTGGTGGAACAAATGATACAAGGGTTGTATTGGGCATGCCTGTTGGAACCTATTATTTGGTGAGGTTTTCTCATGTAGACCCAGCCACTGGACGTCCGGTATACCTCGATAAAGACGGCAATCAAACCCTTACTTGGAGTGCGAACAACAGGGTGCCTGTAGGTAGTATTCTTCCAAAAGCAGTGGGTGGTTTTACCAATAATTTTAAGTATAAAAATTGGGATTTAAGCTTATTATTTGTGTATCAAATTGGAGGTAATATTTATGATGCCTCAGCTAAGCGTCAGTTAGGCGTTATGAGTTTCTGGAACTCTCGTCCTGAGATTGGAGATAGATGGAGAGAGCCCGGCGATGTTGCCGCATTTCCGCGTCTTACTTTAGATGCTTCAACATATGGTTTACCAGATTATTGGCAATATAATACACCAATGTGGTTGTATGATGCGAGCTTCTTACGATTAAGGAATGTAACCGTAGGATATAATTTACCAGAAAAATGGGCGAAAAAAGCAAAGATGTCGAGTACAAGAATTGCCATTATTTGCACGAACCTATTTGTATTTACAAACTATCCAGGTTTAGATCCAGAAATTGCTAGAGATGGTGAAGGGAATATCAATACCTCGAGAAATATGCAATCTCAAGGAACCTATTACCTCAATGCACCGCAAGAACGCACTTATAATTTTCAATTAACGGCTACTTTCTAATCGAATTAAAATGAAAAAATTAATCCATAAAATTTTAATAGGTACGATTGGTTTAATGATCGTTGCCTCATTTTCGGCTTGTGAAAAAAGCCTTGATGTAGAACCAGATCCATCTTTTGGTCTGGATCCAGCTGAAGCTATTAAGTCTTCAGAAGATATGCAAAAGCTATTAAACTCTTGTTATGATGCCTGTGCCAATATGATGGGAGGTCAATTTCAAGTTATATCAGATTTATTGGGAGATGATGTTGCCAGACCACTTAATAATGATGGAAATACCACAGCTATTTTTAATAGGAGTGTTGCACAATTCAATGGCACATCAAATTCTGCTTATTCTCAGCCATACTTTACAATTTACAGGGTAAATGTGATGGATTTATATTACGATCAGGTAAACTTTTTGCCAGGTGAAAAAGAGCGTTTGCAAGGGGAGGCTGCCTTTTTGAGGGCTTTATGTCATTTTGAAACAGTAAAACTATGGGCGCAACCTGCCGGTTTTACCGCCGACAATAGTCATCTAGGCATTATTGAGCGAACCAGAGCAAAAAATGAAGTAGTTTTAAGAACAAGTGTAGCCAGCAACTATGCATTAATTATTTCAGACCTGCAAAAAGCCATATCCCTTTTACCGGTAAGCAATGGGGTTTATGCCAATAAAAATGCGGCAAAAGCCTTGCTTGCAAAAGTTTATTTTACTATGGGTAATTATGAAGCTGCATTACCTTTATTAAATGAGGTAATTGGTTCAGGCTACAGTTTGAGTGATAGTTTAAATAGATTTTTAAGATCAGAAGTAGAAAGTGAGATTATCTTTGGTTTTGTTACAACTAGTTCTGCCTATGATATTAATGCAAGAGGTGCAGGTTTTAAAGGAAGCTATAGAAACGACCTTAATCTGCCAACCATCGCTTTATCAAACGAGTTATACAACTTATTGTCGGCCGATACGAGTGATAGAAGAAGAAAGTTTACTACGTTAATTA
The DNA here is from genome assembly GCA_021298155.1 of Sphingobacteriales bacterium. Taxonomy (GTDB): domain Bacteria; phylum Bacteroidota; class Bacteroidia; order UKL13-3; family UKL13-3; genus B1. The sequence continues at coordinate 21,256 of JAJTEN010000008.1, forward strand.
ATCCTGGTCAAGCCAATGAGATAAAGGCCTCTACTAAGTTTAATCACAATAATTTTGCAACACCTTATTTAACACTAACAGATATGTTGTTAATGCGTGCAGAGATATATGCTTTGCAGTCTAATGCGGCTTCAGCTATTCTTGATCTTGGACTTATCGTTAAAAGAGCATATGGTGTTGCTAGCACGCGGTATATATCGCTTTCTGGTTTAAGCGGACAAGCTTTGATTGATGAAGTAAGGTTACAAAGAAGACTAGAGATGCACCTCGAAGGTGATCGTACAATTCAATTGAAAAGAATTGGTGCTTTTCATGCACCATCATCAACCATTAGAAATGCGCCATGGAAATGTCCGGGAATGGTACTTCAATTTCCATCATCAGCCGGAACGGTTCAAGGCTTTATATTTAATCCTGAGGGAGGATGTAACTAAAATAACTGAATATGAAAAAAATAAATTTATTTGGATTAATAATCCTAGTTATTGGAATTATCAGCATTGGCTGTAAAAAGCCTTACGACGACAGTAAAGAAGTTGCTACACCTATTTCTTCGCCTGAGAAGATTGCGGCGGCATTGAGTGGCAGTTGGACAATGAACACGGCTATTCAAGTTGATGAAAAATCATTGGTAAAAGAATCCATGAATATTGCCGATTTCCTTACCTCAGAATCAGGTCAGGTGCCAAATATTAGTTTCAATACTGTAGATAGTACATTTACAGTTGATACTGCAAGTTTGGTGCTTAATCTGTTTGTATTAAGTAATGGAAAATGGAGTTTTGATGACAATAGATATCCTTCTAAAATCATTTTAAAAGACTTAAATGGAAATGTGGCAAGTGAAGTATCAATTGGCAAAAACCTTCTTTCTCCGGCCCCCCAGCTAAATTTTGTGAACGCTGTGAGCTGTGGTGCTGAAAAAGCGATGTCGTATAGTATATCATTCCTTAAAAATAACTAATTATGAAAAGTATATTAGCAACACTATTTATTTTATTTGCTTCTTATACAGGATTTGCTCAGGTTGCCTGGGTTGAACCTAAGAAGCCAGATGTTACTAAACCAGTTCGCATTTATTGTGATATTAGCAAGGCTACTGCCGCTACAGCTGATGCGATGAAATCTAACCCAGATGGGCCATATTATATTTGGACATGGAAACCGGTAGAAGCTAGGGTTGATTCGTTGGTGAATGGAACGGGTGATAAGCCATGGAAAAGCAGTAATGAACGCTTAAAAATGACCAAAGATGAGTCGAAAGGGGCTAATGTTTGGTACTACGAAATGGTTCCTACAGAATTTTATGGAGTAGACCCTGCGGTTGTTTATGCTCAGGGAATTAGCTTTTTAGTGAAGCCTAAAGATGGCGGTGGTTATGGCGATCCAGATGTAAAAACGGAAGACTTAAATTTAACCATTGATCCACCTTCAGTTGAAAGAGGCATATTGTATTCTATACCCAAAACCATGTTTGGCGATCAGATTACTACACTTATTTACGATAATCCAAATGAGCCAAAAGCTACTATGAAAAGTTTGAATGATGGAGATGTGTATATGCATATTGTAGCCACAGCAAAGGATAGCTTGGGCACAACCATAGCACTTGAACCTAATAAGTTTTTTAAAGTAACGGATAATACTAAACTTAAAATGAAACGCTTGTCTGATGGTCGTTTTAAAATCACGATGATTCCAAATCAGTTTTTGTCTGTGCCTGCAGGCTATACTTTATTTGATATAGAGATCACTGTTAGAAAGAAAAACTATTCATCTGTTGCTGATCAAACCGACAAGAAAACCAAACTATTGTTTGGTTGTCAGTAATCAGTGCAATTATTCTTTAGGAATCCCAACTTGTTGTAAAGCAAGTTGGGATTTTTTATTTACGTATAGGTTATTCGCTTTTTAACTCCCTTTGATCCGATAATTTCTGTTCTATATCTTTTAAAAGGGGCAATAAATTAGCACCAGATGGGAAGTATATTAATCCTCTTTTGGCATATTTTTCGGCTTTTTCGTATTGTTTGTCGGTAAAAAGGATGTAGGCTAAAATCTCATGAATATTTTCATTTTGGGGCACATACGAAATAAATTGATTGGCATATTTCTCTGTTTCTTGTACTTGGTTTAGTTCAAAACAAACTTTGCTGAGTGATTCAAGTACAAATAAATTAGCTGTATCTAAGGCGAGTGCATCTGTTAGTTTTTGTTTTGCTTTCACCCAATTAGATTCATTAATATATACCTTGGCTAGTTCGTAGTGTGTATTAAAAAAATAGGGATAAATGGCAATAGATTTTTCTAAATGCAACTTTGCTTTTTCTGTATACGCTAATGATGTCTGCGGGCTGTTACTTTTTCCTGCGGTGTACAACAGATTTAATGCAAGTAAATGATTTGCTTGAGCCGAATTTTCTAAGTGTTTACTATCGCTCTGCATAAGCGTTATAGGATCTTTCCATTCAAAATTTCTTGCTATACTTTTTGATCCAAAAACAAACACGATTACAATTACAATGTATTCTGTAAAAGTTGGCTTTTTAAAGTTTAATTGGGGTTTAATAGAAATAAATAATGCTGCAAAAAAAACGCAGAAACCCGCAGATGCAGTAAATGCTAATCGCTCACCAACCATACCAGCAACTAATTCAATATAATTACTAAACAAGAAAATACACGTTAAGTACCATAATAAACCAATATATATTGCCTTCTGTTTATGTCCAAATTTTACTAATAAAACCAATAGAAGAATATGGAGCAGAACGGCTATCCAGACCGATAGATCATTTATATGTGCGGTTTGTATCTTCGCATATCCATAATAAAAGGAAAGCTCATAGGGGAAAATCATAAGCTTAAGATATTCACCTAAAGTAACGAGCCCAGTAGCAATTTTTTCTATGGTTGTATGCTCAGCAACTAAAGTATTTTCTATATAGTTTAGTGCTCTACCTTCTTTAATTTTTGTAGGTTTGTTATTTTCAGTTATTGTGGTCTTTGCTGAATTAATTTCTGTAGGTTCAAAGGCGGAAATTGTGCTATGTATTATTGATGAGTTAGTTTTTTGGTTAAAGCTGCTAATTAGCAAGGGTGAAAGTGCAAAAAGCACCACTGTAATATGGTTGAAAAAATGAGGTCTTAGCTTATTTAGATAAGATTGTGCTAAGTATAAAATGGAAATTAGGAGCAGAATTACTTGGTAAATGGGTATGCTAAAAAAGAAGAAACTTACACTAATTGACAGGATAGCAATTAGTAATCCAAATATTGGTTTTTTATGTGTAACGATATAAAAAATTAAGATTTGAAATAAAATTAGTATTTCAACAAGTTTTTCACTCAGTAGGAAGAATGATAGTAGTGCAATTGTTATTGAAATTATGATTTTCCAATCTTTAGTTTTCGCTGTGTAAAGCTGAAATCCAAGGTATCCTGCATAAATGAGTGTTACTGATGAAGCTTCATCATCTAAAAAATAACAAGATAATATCGCATTGAATAACAGTAATAAATAAGAAACACTACATTTCTGTTGGATGCTAAATAAGATTATACATAAAAGTGAAATATAAAGTAATACAACTTCATTTAAATAGATTCCACAAAGAAAAAGAAGTATAGCTGATATATGAAGCGTTGTTCTTGATTTTAAAATTATCAACAAGCGATTTAGGTGTTCGGGGTGTTTAAATAAATACAAAATAACATAGATGCCAAAGAAAGTGATATTTGTTAGGCTAAAAATAATGATCCACTGGGATAAGATAAAATCAGCAACAATAAAAGAAGCGGGTATAGTTAAACCAATACATGCAATTATACTATTTTTAACACGCGAAGGATTTACAAGGTATGTAACCAGTGGGAATACAATAACAAGTGGGTAAACAGACTTTTTTGCAAGGAGTGCTATTGGAAAAAAAACAAGAAATAATGCAAGCTGTTTCCAGCTTGTATGCTTACTAAAGGAATATAATCCAATACCGCTAATCATAGCAAATAGAAAAGCCAATATTTCATCTCTATTTTTTATGCTAGCAACAACTTCTGTGTGAATTGGATGTACAGCAAAGATAGAAGCTGCAATGATAGGTATCCAATAATGGTCTGATCCAAACCAGCTTAGCAATAGGTGAAAAAATAAACAGACACTAATTAAATAGAGTATTAAATTAATGAAGTGACTAATAAATGGGCGCTCCCCAAATAATTGATGTTCTATGGCAAAGGTGATGTGTGTGATTGGCCGGTAGCCAAAAATAATATCACTGTTATTACTATAGTAACTATTAGTTATGATGTCTTTAATTCCCGCAAATCCTTTGGATGTATATTTGTGATTTTGCGTAACTAGGTCATCATCCATATTGTATTCATTTTGCAAGGTGTTGCCAAATGCAAAAAGTACAAGCAGAGATAAAACAATATATATTGTCTTTAATCTGGGAGCCGAACTATTTATAGGATAATTTAATTGAGTCATGCATTATATTGTTTAAAAATCAATCAAATAACCTTTTAACTTTCCACAATAGAAAATCAAAATAACTTGATAGTTGATACCACGTTACATCTGTTTTTTTGAAGGCATAATCATGTTTGTATTTGCGCAATTCGTTGATATAAAACAGGTAGTATGGATGAAAGATAGAGTTAGTTTTTGAAAATTCGCGTAGGCTTAAATTTGCGAAGTGAATGAATACGATGGGATATTTGCCATTTATAACTAGGTTCATTTTATCTCCTTTTAATTCATAATTCATGCTATTCCATCCTGCTAGGTTGCAACCTTTGTGTTTAATAACAAGAATGTTTTCAAACTTTATTGGTAGTAGGTCGAGGTACTTTTGGTCATCAAACATACCCCTTGATGTACTTTTGGTTATTTTATATAAACAGCATTTAGACCACCAGTGAAGGATCTCATTCGCTTGCTTGTTGGCTCCCAAAAATCCGGCATTATATAAACCCACTTTAAAATTTGCTTCAAGCCAATTTTGATTATTATTAGGTTCAGCAGGATAAAAATGTGGACTTAGTAAAATCTTGTAATTGTTTAATGCATCAAATAAAAAGCTCGGATCAGTATAAAAGAAAGTATCATTATCTACATAAATTACTTTTTCATATTTATGTAGCAGTTGAATTAACCAAATAGGCTTTAAAGCCCATCTAAGCTTATCTTTGTTTCTATGATATTTGTTAATTATAGCCAGACCATTACTATCCGTAATCGCAGTTAAATTAGAAATCAAAACATCTTTTTTATTAGTATATATTGAACAATCTAATTCATCTACAATCAAAATAGCTAGTTGATATCCAAATTTATTTAAACTATCTGCCAATGCAAATGATTTAAATAAATGAGAGCGGGTTGATATGGTGCAGAATATTGACAAAGCTCAAAAAATAGTAAATTATTATTTTGTTTCAATCCATTGCCAAATTGCCCAATTTTTATCCATCCAATGATGGTAAACATGAACTAAGCAGGGCTTATGGGAAGTTGCAAAACCATCATCACTTATTTGATTTGTGATTGGGTTGATTTGTACCCCAGGGTTATTATAATCAGCTATAAAATTATAATTCTTAGTTAATGTGGTATGTTTTGAAAGTCCAAATTCCCAGGCTGTGGCAATGAGTGTTCCTTGATCACGGGTTTTCCAATTTGTATTTGAAAAAATATCCATTGTCTTTTGGTGCCAAGCTTCTAAAAAATCATAACTATTCTCATTAAACACAAATACACCGCCATTCCAATGTTGCCAGTTTTTATCTTTTACTTCAATGCCGAATGTATGATTTATATATTCAATTAAGTGATTACATTCATCAAACCATATATCCTCACCTAGCTTATTTAACCAACGCTGCGTCCATTTATTATAATGAAGTCCGGTTGCTTTTTGCATCCGGCTTATATTCATTTCATACATGATAACTTCTCCCTCATTGCTGTGCCAAGTTCGTGTTTTTTTATTGAAGTAAAAATCTTTATTAAACTTAAAAATTGGATAGCTAGTAAAATAGCGCAATGCAGTAAGAGCTTTTTTTACAATAGACTTTTTTAGCTGATCAAATTGGTTTTGTAAAATTTTTGATTTAGCGATAAGCCGCTCTTCTGTGATTGTGTTTTCTTGAACTGACTGCACAAAATCTGTAAACTTTTTTCTGTCTATTTCCCGATTTTTAAGGCAATTACAATTAACGGCATACGAGCTAAATTTCCTGATTTTACAATGATCGGGGGCAAAAATGATTGGACTTACAAATTGATCAAAAATTGTATCACAATCTTCTGAAACTGCAATTATATCTGTATCTAGGTAACAATAGGTGTTTCCTTTGGGTAAAAATTTATGAATCCCTGTTTTTAAATAAATACTGGCCTGATGATGATTGAGGTATTCTGGTGTTTTAATATTGATTACTGTGTCGTGAAAAATTGCTTCTTCATTTCTGCTGCTGTCTGTGAGCACCCAAATTTCTTTTTTGCTATATTTTTTTAGGTATTTCAGCGACAGTTTTAAAGTATCCGTATGCTCTTTAGCACCACAAACTACAAAAATAAAAATAGACTCACTCATACCTTGTAACTTTGAACCAATCTGTCATTTCTTTTACGCCAATCTGGAGCGGAATAATTGGTTTGTATCCAATAAAATTGTGTAATTTATCTGAATTGCTGTGCGTACTTGTAAGTTCATTGTTGGGTAGTTGTTTGAATTCGAAAGTTATTTCTCTTTCAAGCATTTCAGCTATTGATTCTGCATAATTCTTTACCGATATTGGTTTACCAAAACCAATATTAAATAATTGGTGTGTTCCTGGTGTTTGGGTCTGTATTTTCTCAGCTAAAAGGTCAATAGCATGAACAACATCGCTTACATGCGTGAAGTCTCGCATCACCATACCCTCATTGTACAGCGTAATTTTTTTATTTTGACTGATGGCTTGCATAAATTTGTAGGCTGCCATATCTGGACGAGTGTATGATCCATACACTGTAAAAAATCTTAAGCCTATTGCCGTAATATCAAATTGAGCACAGTAATTTTCTATCATCACTTCGCTCATTTTTTTACTTGTTCCGTAAAATGAAAGCTGTTTAGAGGTTTCTGAATTTTCGTGCATCACCGATTGGTTGGGCGAATATACACTTGAACTACTTGCATAAATAAGGTGTTTTACACCATTTTTCCTGCATTGCTCTAAAACATTAAAGGTACCTACAACATTGGTATGTAGATATTTATTTGGAGCATGAATAGATCCAGAGATTCCTGTTTCTGCGGCTAAATGAACAAGAAGATCTGGTTTTTTGGGTAAGTTGTCTATAAAGTTATCATGAATACTAGCGTGATTAATATTTTTTATTTTTTTGGAACGCAATGCAACTGCCAAAGTAGCTTGTTCGAGTAAATCAATACCTTGCACTAAATATTTATCTTGCCAAAGTTGTTGCAAATGGTAACCGATAAATCCGGCAGCACCTGTGATTAATATGGAAGGCATGGAGATAAGTTTATTCAGTTGCAATATATAGTTTATTGCTCGTCTATCCAATGCTTAAACCATTTTTCCATGATCAAAATCTTCCAAAGTTTCCAATTATACGTTTCTTTCAGGAGTTGATCTATATATTCTTGCTTAATGATATCGTACTTAACTAAACAAGAGTTTGTTAGTTCTTTTTTATAAAAATCTAGGTTCATGTAATAATTATCTGGGCCTACAAATCCTTGTTTTTTGCGATTTAATATGCTTTTTGGAAGATAATTTTTTATGTTTTCAAACAATAGAAATTTTGTTTGTGTTGGCTTAAAATAATTGGATTCAGCTAATGAAAAGACTTTTTCAAACAATGTATGATCCAAGAATGGAACCCTTACCTCTAGCGAATTTGCCATACTTGCTCTATCTATTTTAGTTAATACAAGTTCACCCATAAAGCATTTTAAATCGAGATATTGAATAGATTTTAGTTTACTTAAATTGGGCAAGAAATGTTTGCGATAAAACCAATGCACATCTTTTTCTATGTATTTATGTATTCGCGGATGCAGCATGAGCTTGAGTTCATTGGCATCAAACCATCCCATTGCCATGGCTTGGGCATAGAATGAAACAGTTTCTGTTTTTCTCCCCAATAACCTATTTAACCAATTTTGTGTTGGATTCTCCATAAAATCATGTTGCCAAGTATATCCTGCAAAGATTTCATCGGCCCCTTCACCGCTTAAAACTGCCTTTACTTTGGTTCGGGCCAATTTACTAACCATATAAGTTGGGATAATTGAAATATCTGCAATAGGCTCATCATAAACTTCTGCCATTTTATCTATCCAATTCAGACTCTTTTCATCGGCACAGATGGCAGTATTATTAACATTTAAATGCTTGGCTACTATTTCGGCAAATTGATCTTCACTTTTCTCCCAATTTTCAAACCCAATAGAAAATGTTTCCGGAATCTGCCCTAGCTTTTTCATGTAATTTACAAGGGCGCTACTATCATAACCACCGCTCAAAAAAGATCCAATAGGTACATCAGCTCTGGTGTGTTCTTTTACTGCGGTTTGGAGTATTTGATCTATTTCCTGAATTAACAGATCATTTGAAACTGAAAAATTTGCTTGATTTATTGTCCAGTATTCACGCTCTTTTTGTTTTAGCGTTTGGGCATTAATTTCAATAAATGTAGCAGGCGCTACTTTGTTTATTTCTTGCCAAATTGTTTTTGGTGAAGGAATGTACCTGTATACAAAATAATCTGCAAAGGCCGAATAATTTATATTTTTAACAATCTTTCCAGAAGCCAATATGGCCTTTAATTCGGAAGCAAAAATAAGTTCATTTCCATTATTGTAATAGTACAGTGGTTTAATTCCAAAGCGGTCTCTTACTAAAAATACTTTTTGTAATTGAACATCATATAAGCCAAACGCAAACATGCCTTTCAGCTTAGATAAGCTATCTATTCCCCATACTTTATATGCTGCAATAATAACCTCTGTATCTGTATTTGTTTGAAATGCATAACGAGATTCCAGTTCATTTTTTAGCTCTAGGTAATTATATATTTCTCCATTAAAGGTAAGCCATATTTGCTTATCAGAATCGCACATGGGTTGTGTTCCAGAATCACTTAAATCTATAAATGAAAGTCGGGTATGTCCAAAAGCCAGTTGTTTATTTTCACTCAGCTTTATGCCTGCATGATCGGGCCCCCGGTGCGACAAGCTAAGCAGCATGTTAGTAAAAATGCTTTCATCTATTTTATCTGATAGTTGAATTTGTCCGAGTATCCCGCACATAATGGATTGTGTTTAGAATTACAAAATGATATTATTTTGTTGCTATACCAAAATAAATTCTATAAAAATTAAATGAGTGGTTTTTTAGCGAATAAATTGGCCTATCAGACAGGATTACATATGGGTTACTAGTATTAGTAGTTGCTTTTATTGTTCCAAAAAACGGATATTTTCGATTAGTAATAACTAAATTTGTAGGCATTAAATTCTTGCTTTCTGTATTTAGGTAGTTGCAAACTAAAGTGCTCACATTCGACTTGTTATCTTGAAATTTAATTCTTACATCTTCAATAAATCTTTTAGAAATAAATTCTGCAAACTTCGCAAAACGCGGTTTTACATCATATATACATATGTTATGGAATTGACTATTTCTTAAATCTTGATAATCTAATATTTTATTTGAAGTAATATCTCTCGCAATAAATAGATCTGAAGGATCAAAAATATAATATTTTTCATCGATATTTACTATTGGGTATGTGTGAATATTTTGTATAGAGATTGATTCAGATTTTAGATGAAGAAAACTATCAATTAATGAAATAAAAAAGCTTGTTCTATCACCACACCATACAGGGACTTTATTTTCATTTCCTTTTTGATATCTTTCTGCTAAACTGAGGTTTGACCAATTTGGTATAGCTATGTAATCATTCGATTTGCCAATTTTACTTCCTAAAAATTGTTTACAGAATAGTGTTTGTGTGAAATTAGCTATAGTAAGGCAATGTAAAAACTTTTTTGTATGTTGATTTATATTTGTTTTATCAATTGAGTCTATATTCTGCTGAATCCTGCGCATTGCCTCTTGGTAACTATATGGCATATTTTTGATAAACGTATCATTACTAAAAGTGAAACTATTTACATATGTTTTATTGGTAGCTTGATTTGAAATATCGTCTATGATTAGATGTTTTACATCTTCAAATTCAACTGAATTATTGATTTTTTTGCAGCCAATAAAAATGATGATGAATGCGACAAATAGTATTTTATTGAAAATTAAATATTTCACTTAAATTATTTTATTTTTTATGTATTCCCAAGCTGATTTTTTTTCTTTGATTAAATTTACCCCACAAATCAAAAATGCATAGTAGATCGAATAGTTTACTATGGAACTAATAAGCTGTTTTAGGTCTATTCTTAATCGAATTAAATGAATTCTTAATCTTACTAACCAGCTTAATATTGGGGTATAAATACTAATTGGAATGAAAAGAGATATATGTATAAGTAGTAAAAACAACCAACTAGGTTTAGTATAAATTAGGACACTTAAAAAGAGTAGCGGAAAAAAGAACTGATACAAGCGATCTGTAGCATGTCTGTTTGAATTGTGAACAATTAGTTTGTTTCTTAATAATTTTACTCGCTTATAAAATTTTGTTGCAATCCAACTGGTAACTAATAAACCAAGAGTAAATATAAAATGATGAAAAGCTAATATGCCAAATGTTAGTGCACACAAAGCAATTTCGATAATAATTGTGCTAATTAAAAAAATGTTTGTTTTGTAAACACCTATGTATCTCGGTAGCGTTATTTTACCTATAAATTTATCGTAAAATATGTCATTAATATTGTGAATAGTAATATTTCTAATTCCAGCAAGAAATAATGCAAAAATATACGCTAGTAAAACAAAATAAATATACGTATTATATGAATCTTGGGATTTGAATAAAAAATAGGTATATGCAGATAGAATGAATGGAATAACATAAGCATAGGTTGCATCAATTAGGGTTGCCAATAACCAATGTTCTTTCAATCTGATAGGAGGAGAAGAGTATATTAGAAATAGGGAAATCTCGCAAATAATTAAAAAATAGGATGTATTATTTGCAGGTAAAAATATCCATGGAATAAAGGTTCCACATAGAATAATTAGAAGTAAAAATAGGATTGAAAATGTGTTAAGTTCAGATAGCTTATTATTTTTCCCTGCTTTAATATCATCTTTTCTATCAAATAACTCATTGATAAAATATCCGAATGCAGCAAATCCAAATGAGGTAAATAATGATCCAACAAGGAGTAACAGCGACAATTTATTTACATCTATATTAAAAAGGTATAGCCATAGATAAATATTTCCAAAAATATTTGGAATAAAACTATATCTCCAATCAGTGGATCTTGTTGCTAAAATAAGCTTATTGCTAAAATTAAAAAATGCCTTCATGGTTTATTTAGCGAATAAAGATGCATGTTTTTTGGCTTCAAATCTTTAGGTTTAGTTAATATCAACTCATAGAAATCAATCGGAAAAATATATTCATCCCATCCATTAATTTTACCGATGTTAAACAGGTTCTGAAAGGTATTAGAAATCGTTAACTTTTCAAATTGATCGATTTCAATTTCAGGAACTTTGACTGTTCTTAATTCAAGACCTACTGATCGTAATATGTTTAGAGTTGATGAAAGATCGGGAATATCATATTCATATGCAGTATTTATTTCTGTGCATATTTCATCAATTCTAAGTTGTTCCCAATCATCGTTACTTATTCTTTTAAATAAGTCTTTTATATAAAGCTTTCCCCCTGGTTTCAATACCTTCCAACACGCATCAATTAATTCCATTTTACTTGTTGAATGTCCAAAAGATTCTAAAAAGTAAATCATATCAAACGCTTCATTACCGAACCTGCTGGCTATAGTATGGTAATCTAATAAGTGTGGTGTAATGCTATTACCTAGATCTTTATCGGCAATATTCTTTTTTGCCATATTGAACTGCACATCAGAAATAGTGCACGCATCAATTTGTATATCTAATATATTTTCTGCAAAATAAATGGCTGGCCCACAAACACCACAGCCAGCATCAAGCACTTTCATGCCCGGTAAAATTCCAGCAGATTTTATAGTATAAGATAAGTAATCAGTAATATTTAGAGTTCTAAAAGCTTGAATAATGTCTCCGTATACAGCTAAAAATTTTTCTGTATTTTCATTATAAAACTCTTGAACTCTTTCTGAATTGTTGTTATTTATTGCTTTCAATTTTTTTTTAATAATTATCTAAACAATCTTTTAAACCAACTTTGTTTTTCGATACTATTTTGTTGCAAATAATTTGGAATTGATTTTGAAATCTCGTTACGAAATGGCAACTCACTTAGTTTCGTTAAAACTTCTGCGCCTCTGTTAATATCACTACCTAAAAAGAAGGCTTCATTACTTTCATATACATTTACTTTATTATCTCCTACAGTATAATGTAACATTGGAATTCCATTTGGTATAGCTCCAAAAACAGTTGCTAATCTGTATTCATTTGTGGTATTTGGATATGATGCATGAAAAAGCCTAGCATCATAAATAACACCCTCTCCCGCTTTTAAATTCATGGTTTTCATGTTTTGCCAAATGACTTCTTGTTGACCAGGAAATGAATCTGGTAATTGTGGTCCTCTATAATTTTTTACCCATAAATGACTACCAGGAGAAATCCTGAACGCGCCATTACTTTCATTAACATCTACCAATGGCACCCAAATATTGAAAGCCCTATATTTATCCTCATCTATAAATCCCCAATCTTGATGTGGATGAAGTCTTTCTTTCTCCTCATTAGTTTTCACAATAAATATTCCGCCAATCATTTTGTGGTCTATGAATATTTCTTTGATAATTGGTTCAAATATTAATTTAATATTTTTGGTAATCTCTTGCCTTTTAGGAACATCATCTGAAAATACACTGGCATAAAATCCAGGAATAGGCTTAGTATGATGAAATCTGTATAAGCTTTTAAGTGTTTCGATTTCTTCATTATTAATGAATTGTACAACCGCATACCCTTCTTTTTTTAGTTGCTCATCAAGATCATTATTGTTTAGTACCTTGGTCATTTTTTAATATTTTCCAGTTAATCTGTATTTTGATTCTTTATAAATATTATACGGCGTATAAATTTTTGAAAATTGAATTAATTTCTTGCTGTATTCTTTGTAATAATTCTTTTTTTCTTTTTTTACCTTGATTTCTTCATAATTTAAATTTTCTTGCTCAGGTTGAATTGGTCTTTTTATTTGATATTTACCTTTTGATACTCCGTTTTTATCGAGTAATTCTGTTATTTCATTTTGGGTAAACCTTACATTTTCATATTCAAATTCACTAATTACTTGACAATTATTTGGAATTTTTCCTTGTTCATATTCTTCTATTAAATCGTCATTCATATGTGTTAAAAAGAAGTTTTCGGGTACTTCTAATTGGAGCACTTTATTTTTAGTTCCTGGTTTTAAAAAATAGTGTGTTAATTTGGAATCTATTGGTGTTATTCCAATACCTACAATTATTCTATCTCCGCCTAAAATATTTGGGTTAGCACCATGTACACATTTGTTGTTAAAGACAAATGCATCACCAGCATTTATTTCTGGAAATGTTAAGTAATTAAACAGTAAATCCTCATGTCCCTGTGTTGCATTAATAAAATAGGAGGATGGCGATCCAATTATTCCATCAAATATTTGATGACTTCCTGGGATAAATCCCAGTGAACCTGAATTTGGGGTAAGATCATCCATACTGATCCAAATTGTTGCTGAAAAAGAATCTGTTTCATTGTGTGGTGAAAAAATCCAATCCTGATGTGGATATGTGTAAGAGTAATCATCTGATTGTTTTATGATGAAACCACCAAGATGAACCTTATAATCTTTGAGGTATTTATCTAATTTTGGTTTAACAAGACTTTGAATGAAATGCATAGTATCTGTTTTAAGTTTTAGATTTTTATCATCTAAGCTTACGTAAATACCATACACAGAGTTTTTTATAGATAGATTTTCTGTAAGATTCGAATAAAAATTTCGTATTTTATGGATTTCATCTTTATCTAGAATGCTTAATTTAACATATCCGTTTTCAACAAAAGAATTATGGTGGTTAGTATCTCTAAAGACAGTTTTCATATTCTGGTAATGGCTTTGTTTAGCAACTTAATAAATTTAAAAATACGTTTTAATAATGAGATTTGCTGTGTGTTAACTTTCTCCCTTTTTAAGTTATTATCAGATGGATTTAGGTATGTATTTCTGTATACTAATCCTTTATTTGTTAGGTAGTTATAAATGTATTCCCAACTTAATTTTGGTAAGTTGTAGTCTTTTTCAAGAATCTTCTCATACGTGAAGTTGTAATCCTTACCATTAATATATGCCTCAGCAATTTCAGGATGTGGATTATCTACAAGGAAATAGGAATCAACTTTATATTTTATAATTGATTGGCCGGCATTTTTTGGGTTTAAACAATAAATATGAAGGGGCTCATTTTTAGGTGCTATGCTTAAACCAATTGCCAATCTATTTTCATTGGTTGTATTTGGGAAAGACCCGTGTGCTGTTTTATGGTTCAAAAAAACCATTTGTCCGGCCTGCATTGGCTCTGCTTTCATAAAACCAAGTAGTTTTTTTTCGTTTTGTTCAACAGGGTTTTTATTAAATGGAAATGGAAAAGCTCTTGTATAATTAAATAATTGATTTGAATATGGGACAAAGCTCATACATCCATTTGTTAAATCAACATCAATAAGTGGAATCCAACACATAACAGAATCAAATTTTTCTTCCTCTGTAAATGTCCAATCTTGATGTGCTGGCAATAGATGGCTACTTTGGGGTAACTTGTTCATGAATGTTGCTGTAAATACACATTTATAATTTAATGCTTGTGTTACTTCAGATTCAATAATTTCTTTAATGCCATCTTGCATTGCCTTGCGAATCGAGTGATCATTGGTATTTAGTCCCACATTAAAACCAAAACCATATGAATCAGGAATACTTAATGTATTGAACAAATCAATTAATTGTATTATGCCATCATTAGAAATTTTGCCATCAATTAGATATCCCTGATTCTCAAATTTCTTATCTTTATCTTTATCAATAAAAAAAGGCTCTCTTACAGCATTCATTTCCAGTTAATTAATTGTATTTGGATAAAAAATCGGGCCACAAAGAACACATTCTTCACCTTCTATTTGTTGATTAAAATCAAGTTTAAAATAATACTTTTTTTTCGGCTTAATATTAATGTATTCGCCATTATATGCTAAGTAAAAAGCGAATGAATAATTTCCATGTCTAAACAGCTTTTTATTTAATATAAAGGTTTGCTCAGAAATAAATTCATTCAAGTATCTAGTTTCTTTATCTTTATGTCCAATACAGGCGGTAATTGTATTTTCAAGATTATCTTTTAGGTGTATTGCCCAGCTTTTTTTAGATTGGTGAGGAAGCTCAAACTCGGTTTTAAACGTAAAATACCAATAATTAATATCTTCTTCTTTATTAATGGTTATTAGGCCTCCATCAAATTGGAGTTCATTATTAGCATAATCAGCTGATTCATTGAAATAGGAAAAGTCTTCAGTCGAATCAATTTTCCCAGCTTTGAGTGTGATTAATCTATTTGTATTATTTACTATTTCATTGTGATTATGTGACACCAGAATCATTGTTTTTTTTGTCGACAAGAAAGAAGTTATTTTTGATCTAAATGCGTTATCACCTACACTTAATACCTCGTCAAAAAGCAATACATCAAAATTTAGGTGGGCGATAATACTAAAAGCAAGTTTAAGGTACATGCCATTTGAATAGTATTTCACTGGTTCATGAATAAAGTTACCTATCTCACTGAATGCTACAATATCATCATATTTGGTTTTTATTTCTTTTTTACTGAATCCAAGCAATTGGCCATTCAAGAAAATATTCTCTTTACCACTTAGCTCTTGGTTAAATCCTGCACCAATATCAAGTATACTTCCAACTTTACCTCTAATAATTATCTCGCCTGAGCTAGGTTTGGTGATTCCAGAAAGTAATTTTAGTAGCGTGCTTTTTCCACTTCCATTTGGCCCAATTATACCTAATGAATCTCCTTCATATACATTGAAGGATACATCCTTTAGTGCCCATAAATCTACCGAAGTTTTCTTTCCTTCTTCTTCGGCATTATGTAACTCATACTTTTTGGAAAGATTATTTACTTCAATTATTTTATTGCTCATGAAAAGCATATTTACATAAACAAAAATAATAATTATATTAACATAAATGTATCTTTAAATCTTTTACCACCTAATAATGAAATTTATTTTTTTTTGAATTTATTACTTCCAAATTGTAAGTTGATTTTCTTATTTTTACACTTACAATTTAATAATTTAAATGAAATCACTGAAATTATCTTCATTTTTATTATAAATATACATCCCTGTAATACAAGTAATAGAAACAATAAAAAGATTAATTAGCCATATCTTATTAAAGGAACCGAAGCCAAATAGCATCCAACGCCACATTTCAATCACATTTGCTATAGGATTAAGATCAATGATAATTTTTAGCTTATTGGGAAAAATATTGGAAGAAAAAAAAACTGGAGTGAGCCAAATTCCAAAAGTTATGAAATAAGGAAGTAGATGAAGTAAATCACGCTTCTTATATGCAAAGATTGCAATCCAAAATACGGGTGTTAAAGCACAAAGCATATTGAATAGAATAACAATAGGCAACCATATTATATTCCATGAAAGGTTTATATTATAATAGATAATTAGAGGTATTAAAATGAGTGTGCTTATCAATAGTTCAATTAAGGCTACTATAACTTTGGAAAAAGGAAGTATGCTTTTGGGGAAATAAATTTTTTTAATGGTTTGGCTAGAATCTTGAATACTACTAGATCCTTGATAAATAATATAAGTAAAAAAATTCCAACCTATCAATCCACTTAAAACATATAATGAAAATGGGAGTTCGTCTGTTTCCCATTTTAGTATATATCCAAAGAAAAAAGAATACATAATTAATCCAGTTAAAGGTTGAATTATGCTCCAAGATATACCTAAAAGCGTTTGTGCATATTTTACTTTTAGATCTCTCAATGCAAAAACCCAAATTAAAGATTTATAGTCCCATATTTTTTTGAAATAGGTTATAAAATTATCAGGCTCTGAACTAATCGTTTTTATTTTTTTTTCAAGCATCATTAAAATTAGTTCATTCAAAGGTAGTGATTGAATAGGATAGTTTATATACCTAGATTATAGATTTTTATTAAAGAATACTACAGCAAATTGATTTGTGTTTTTGATAAAAAAGCTATTTACGAAAAATTTAGAATTTGATTATAAGTTAGTTAAAGCGATTGCATTATTTTTGGATTTAGCTTACGCAATTTGGAGTTTAGTTTTTTACTTTTGAATATGTCTGATAAATTTTTTCTGAAGTTTGCTTTGGCAAGTAATTTTAGCATTATCATATATTTGATTTTATATTTTATTTTTCCTAATGCGTCTTTAATTTTAGAGTTTCTTTCGCCTAAAGAAAATAGAGAGCTCGGGTATATAGAATCTTTGCAAAATGTTATTTTATTATTGTGTCTATTTCGGATTGCAGGTTTTATTAAAAATTTTAATACATTATATGCTTTTAAATATTTGTTTCTTTTTCTTTTTTTTCTTTTTATTTTTATGGAAGAAGTTGATTATTTAACTAATTATTTAGAAGTAATTTTTGGAGTTAAGTCTTATTCATTCAATTTATCTGGTTTTAGAAATATACATAATCAAGCTTCTTTCACTGTAATTCGTAAATCAGCCTATTGGATTCTAGCTTTTTTAACCTTATTATTTTTTCTAAAAGAAATAAAAGGCAAAAAAGATTTTCTGATATTTAACGGTCTCTTATTTATATCTATTCAAATTGTGTTAACTATATTTTATGCAGTAACATTTGGTGCTGAAGACTATCGTCAGATTATAAGTGAGACTTTGGAATTGAACCTATTTATATCTTGGTTGTATCTTATTCCTAAAGCTGAATATAAAATTCAAGCTACTGTATTAACAAAAAAAGAATGAATACTATTTAAAAAGATTGCTAATTATTTTTTGATTACAATAAAAGCGATATAATTGACTAATATTTTACCCTTGATTAAGCTTGCACATATCATCAATCCGGTTAAGGCGAAGATGGGTTCTGATCTTTTTTATTGCCAACCAATTACTTTCGCAAGTATGGCAAATGCCAAGTCTTTTGCCACTTCTAATATAGATATTCAATTTTATGCCACCTGTTTTCCAGATGAAGTGGTATTGGTTCCCGATTATTTTACATTATTAAGTCCGCTTGAACAAAGCATTCAATCAGCTTTTTCAGATTATAGTTTGCCGCAATTGCCTTTTATAGCAGATATTTTGGGTAAAATGAAAGAGGTAGAAGCTGATTTTATTATTTATTCTAATGCAGATATTGCCTTGATGCCTTATTTTTACGACACAATTGCGTGGCATATTTCAAAAGGGCATGATGCCATAAGTATTAATAGGCGAAGATTATCGCATGCATATTTTAATGAACGTGCCCTTCCAACATTATACTCAGATATTGGTTTATCTCATCCTGGATTTGATTGTTTTATTTTTAAAAAAGAACTCTTGAACCAATTTTTATTGGATCGATTATGTATTGGAATTCCCTTTGTTGAAGTTGCATTATTACATAATATGGCTGCCTTTTCGTCTAATCCTTTGTACCTAACTAAAGAGCACCTCACTTTTCACATTGGTGCGGAAGTAATGCCAATGCGAAACAAATCGCTATATAAATATAATAGAAACCTATTTTTCAAATCTATATATCCAGTACTCAAACCTTTATTAAGTTTAAATAAATTACCCTATTATGCTTTGCCCGTTCATAAACGTGCCATTAAATGGGCGCTAAATCCAAGCTTATTTACGCTCAATTATTTACGTTTAGAGGGACTTAATATGTTTCAGAAGTTAAAATACGTATTGGATGAATTACGTTGGCGAATATTGGAATCCTAAGCTTTTGCTTAAATATAAAAACTTAATTCTTGAAGTTGCGCTCTTACAGAGGAATATGTTTCTGCTGTAAGTATATATTTATTAAATTGACTGTTTAATGATTGATTGAGTGTAAACCCTAATTGATGATTATAGGCTATGGCTGCTGAGTTGGTATTTTTAACCTTTGCCGTAAGGTACTGCAGTTCAAGTTTAAAGAAGGCTAAGTCTAATAATTGTATGGAAGCGGCTAAACTAATACCTAGTCCTGTGTACTCTTTTTGTGCAATAAATAACCCACAATTTGCATGTTTATTTACCCAATCAATTTGATTAATTTGCGTTAATCCAATATGTGTGTTATTACACTGTATAACGAAGTAAAAATTGGTTTCTGGGTTTAGAGATTGATACCAGTTTAGTTGCTCTTGCGAAGATATTAATGCAGTATATTCCATTTGTTGTCTTATTTCATCTGCATTTCTCCAAATTCGAACCATTTCAAGATGCTTTTCATTAAGTGGAATTAATTGTACCTTAGTTGTCATTGCTAATTTCTTTTTCAATGATTACCCCATCTAAACGTTGAAGGTGCTCCCACATGCGTCTGATATATTCACCAATAATTCCCAAAGAGAATAGGATAAGTCCGGTACTAAAAAAGATTGAAACGATGATAGATGTAAACCCTAATACCGCATCGTACATTAATTTTTTATAAATATAATAGCTTCCTACGAAGAAGAATATAATGGAAATAAATAACCCGGCTCTACTTATTAATCGTAATGGAAAGGATGAATGTAGCAGAATAATACTTAATGCCATATTTATAAGCTTGAACCAAGAATATCCTGATTTCCCAATTTTTCTTTCCTTATGATTTACCGCAATTGTGTCAACCCTATTGGCAGACATAAGCAGCATATCATCTAAAAAAAATACCTTTTGTGCCTGATTAGGAAGTAATTGTAGCACCTGCCTTTTCATTATTCTGAGAGAAGTTACCATTGAAAAACTTCTCCCTTCTCTTCTGAGTATCCATTGAAGGAGGAGTGTTCCAATATTTCGCAATTTAGCATGCTTTTTAACTCCATAACTCCCATAAACCAAATCGGAATTAGTTTGAAGGATGTGTTTATACAACAAACCAATATCTTCTGGATCATGCTGTAAATCATCATCTATTGTTGCTACATAGTCTCCCTTGCTGTATTTCATTCCAATAGCTGTTGCTGTGTGTTGACCATAGTTTTTTGCTAATGAAATATACTGATAAGGAATGTGTAACGAATCCAATGAACTTAATATGATTTTCTCTGATTGATCTGGACTATTATCATTTACCAAAACAAGTTCTACTTTGTAATTTAGTTCCTTTATCCAAGAGTTTAACTGTTGAATAAGTTCCGGAATTGTAGCCTCGGAACGATAAATTGGTATAATAATACTTAGCGTTATTCCCATTCTTCGGTGCAAGTATATAAATTATTTTCTATTGTTAACAAGGCAGACGCAATAGAAAATCCAACGCCAAATCCGCATAAAATGATATTTTTGGGTTCCGTATGGACCTCTAGGAGAAATTTATCTATTGTAATTGGAATGCTGGCTGAGGAGGTATTTCCATATAAACTGAGCGTCTCAGGAGCTTTTTCCTGCGGTATTTGTAATTGTTTATATAGTGTATTGTTAATCAATTTATTGGCTTGATGAAAAATAAATGCATCAATGGATTCAATTTTAGTTTCGGCAAATTGAAGTAATTCTCTAATTTGAGTGGGTACATAGTTTACAGAATAATGAAATACATCGATGCCATTTAACTTCATATAAACATTTCCTTCTTGCGCTTCGGTAAATATTGCGTTTTTCCCATCTCCGTGTGTAGAAGTGTTGAAGAATATATTCGAGGGCTTATCAGTGGTATGAATGGCTGTAACTGAGATTCCATCCGAAAAGATGGGTTGGGTTGTTTTATCGTCTGGAGCAATTAGTAAACTTGATAAATCTCCACAACATAAAATTGCTCTTGCATTTGGTTTGGTAATGGATTGAAGTAGCGCGATAGCTGTTTGCAAACCATATACATACCCTGAACAACCTAAGTTAATATCAAAACATAAGGTTTCTGTGCTCAATGTATGTTTCGATTGCAATACACAGGCTATTGCAGGAATTGAAGGGGAGGCAGTTTGAGTTACACATAATAATACATCTATACTGTCTGGATTCCAAGCTAATTGTGTTAACAGTTTATCTAGTCCAAAACTGAAATATTTCTCTATTTGCTGGTGTTTTGCCTTTCTTCGTTCATTAATACCCGTAACCTCTATTAATTGAGCAAGTTGATTAGGATCAATATAAGTAGCATTTTCATTAAAAACCTTTTGTTTGGGAACAACATTAACAATTCCGGCAATGGCATATCCATCGAATTTACTAAACGCCATGTTGTTTTGAAATTATTTGATCAAATAAATCACGCAGGGTATTTAACTCAGATAATTCTGTTGAAGACAATAATACACCCGTTTCGTTATGTATTCGGGCAAGGTATAAGAGGGCATTAAGAGAACTCCAGGTTGGAATATTTTTAAACGTTATTTGCTCATGTAGATTTTGTATTGGCACATTTAGCTCTTGAGCGGTAAAGTTCAAAAATGTATTTATGGTGAGTTGCGTCATGAAGATTGTTAAACTGTTTACAAGCCAATCAAAAACTTTTTTAATATAAAATTAATATTTGTTATGTATTGCAATAATAAAATAAATAAGTATGTTTACATAATATTTCTCTCGGTCAAGTTAACATAAATATTATGATTCCACTTAGAAAGTTTAGCATACTTAAGCGCATTGCTTTGGTCTTTATTTTCCTTATTTTGTTCATTGTATCTTCAAAAGGGCAAGGTTTCATACCCCTTACACATGTAAGTGCATTTTACATGAATGCAGAATGTGGTGGTAGAATGAAAATTAAGTTCATGTATATGGACCGAGGTATAAGTCCGAAAAGCGACTTGAATTATATAACATTTTACTATAAAAATTCGAGTAACAACTTTATTCCATTTGCAGAAATGGTGAGGGATCACTCAAAAACGCACCATTGGACTGAGAGTTGGTATGGAGCTACTCGAAATTATTCAATAGGTTCAGTTGGAACTGCCTCAATTACATTTGGAAACAAAAATAATCCTAGTTCTACTACTTCATATATTGATTTTATTTGGAATAACATTCCTGCCGATGCCTACTCTGCAAATGGATTTATTACCATATCTTCTCAAGGTAGTTTTGGGGCATTTCCACCATGGGGTCAAAATGAAAGTAGTTCACAAATTATCGTTCCTTTGCCCGTATTAAATTCTCCCAGTAATTTTGCTGTTACCAATGCAGTTCATTGTAACAAAGTAGCTTTATCTTGGACTTCTCCGGGTAGTTTTCCGTGTTCATACAAGCAAGAAATTTATAGAAACAATGTTTACTTAACAGAGGTTGATTCATCTGCTAAATCTTATGATGATTTGAGCGCACCGCAAGGAAGTCATACCTATTACATTAAGGCAGTTCATAAAACAACTTCTACCAATGGAATAATTCAAAGTTTTCCATCCAATACAGCACTTGGATCAAAAAATTCTTCCTCTTCTCCACCAAGTGGAATTAGCGCAACTACCACAAGTTGTGATGGTGAAATAAGGGTTAATTGGACCTTTAATGACGCTGATCCAACAAATTTTAAAGTATATCGCTCAACAAATGCAAGTACAGGTTTTACTCTGGTTGCTACTTTAGCAGGATCTGAGCGGTCTTACATAGATGCAACTATTACCAAAAATACAAATTATTACTACAAAGTTGCTACGGTAGGAACATGTGGTGAAACGCTATCTCCAGCAAGTTATTTTGGTTTTGCTCCGGATATTCCTGCAAAGGCAACTGGCTTAACTGTTGTTCCAAATGCAGCGAATAATGCCTTTACTATCAACTGGACAGACAATTCAAACAATGAAACTGGATTTATTGTTGAACGTTCAATTCAAGGTCAAGCTGGAGTAACCAATTTTAATGTTGCCGCTAACATTACAACTTTTACTGATAATTCAGTCTTAACCTGTGTAAATTACTTTTATACCATTCGTGCAAAAAATAATTGTGATCCAGCTGGTAATCCATCTGTTGCCAGTAATCCTGTTCGTTTATTTCCAGACTTAAGTACCTCTTTTAATACAACAAATCACAAGTTGATTGCTAGCAAGGGATATTTCACAAACATGGTTCAATTGAGCTGGAGCACTGCCAATGTAGATGTTCTAACCCAGTATAGAATATTTAGAAAGCAATTTGGCACCTCAAATGATTCAATATTAATTGGAACAGCTGGCATGGGCGAGGGTAATTTTTTAGATAATTCTTCTATATCCGGTGTTTTGTATAAATATACCATCATAGGTGTTTTGAATTGTGCTGGATTTACAAGATATTCTAATTTCACAGAGGATATAGGTTTCAGGACCGCCTTTGGAACAATTAGTGGAGCAATAACATATAGCGGAGGAATTGCTGTTCAAAATGCTAGAATTCAAGCTACCCCATCGGCAACTACCTTTATTGGCTCTTCTATTAGTTTTGCAAATACAACGGGACATTTAAATGTTCCTGCCTCATCCAAGCTTTCATTTAATACTGGATCAACTTTTGAATGTTGGTTTAGAACACCTAATACAACAGGAACAAAAGAGTTAATTAGGGTAAATGCTGGATCAAAAAGCATTATTCTAAGGTTGGTTGGAAATAAATTATCATTGTTGGTAAATAATGGTAGTTCTACTCATAATGTTAGCACTGTCAATGGGTTTTTATCCAATAATTACAATCAAGCTACCGGCGTAGTAAGTTCAGATTCTTTAATAGTCTATTTGAACGGAATCAGAGGTGCTGCTTTGGCTTTAGGATCATATTCTCTTTTTCCTTTAACCAATTCATCCATAACAATGGGTACTGCTTTTGTTGGAAATTTAGATGAAGTAAGGATTTATGCGAGAGCAAAACTAGGCGCTGAGGTGAGCGAAGATTATAGTAGAAGAGTTAATCCCGATGATTTAGAGTTGAAAGCCTATTATACTTTTGATGAAAATATGGCTGGGTATAATGGTTTTTTTGATTATTCAAAAGTGGGTCAAATATTCAATGAGCTTCATGGAACAATGACCAATGCATCTTATAACAGCACCATACCAAGTAGCTCCCAATTGGCTTATGCCAGTTTTACAGATGCTTCAGGTACTTACGTGATTACAAATATTGGATATGCAGGTACTGGACAACCATTCATAATTACACCAAGTTTTGAGACGCATAGTTTTTCACCAATAACAAGAAATGTTTTTATTGGTGAAGGCTCCGTTAGTCATAGCCAACAAGATTTTATTGATATTTCTTCTTTCCCTGTAAGCGGATTTGTGAATTATGTACCTATTGGAGGTGCAACGCTAGGTTGTCCGGCAGAGGGCATTACCTTTAAAATAGACGAAGTAACCGTTATGCGAAATGGTGATCCTGTTGCAACAGATGTTGATGGTAAATTTGATTTTCAAGTGCCAATTGGCAATCATATAATTACTGCATTTAAAGATGGTCATATTTTTAGTCAAGGACGTTTCCCATCAACTGGCGTTTATAATTTTCAAAATGCAGTTGCAGGAATAACATTTGTTGATTCAACATTAATTAAAGTTGTAGGTAGAGCTGTAGGAGGTTCCATTGAGGCAGCCAAAAAGCCGGGTATGGGTAAATCAATCAATAACATTGGTAAAACTAGAATACATTTAAAGTCGCAATTGCGAAATGGATGTAGCAGAGTTACAATTGTTACGAACGATTCTTCTGGAGAATTTACTGCTTTCTTACCTCCATTAATTTATACGGTCGATACGGTAAAAATACAATCAAATAATGATCCTAATTTAAATTTTGGAATTCAACAGGTATTAGATTTAACTAATGCAACTTCAGTATTTAGGGTCTATGATACCATTCGGGTTGGAAATACAATCGTTCGCATTGATTCTGCAAATTTTAATGCTAAGAGAGATTTTATTTGTTTTGCTCCGCCACAATTATATTTATCGCGCACAACGGGAAGAACTTCTACTGACTCTGCTTTTGTGGGAGAATTAAAATTATTTACAGATTCAGTAAATTTTATCTCTTTGGTACCAAGTAATCCATTTGGTTGGCCAGTATTTACGCAATCTAAAACTTATTCTGCACACATTTGGGCCTATGATACATACAAAAACTTTGATTTTACGCCTGCTAAAGAGTTTAAAGTACCAATAGATGGAACAGTCTCTATTCAGAATGGCCTGGCCTCTGGAGATGGATCAGCTTTGTTGTTGGATGTAGTAAATGGTTATGCTTTATACACCTTTAGAGGTGGTTTGCCAAATTTAAATGCAGATTTACCTGCATCAAATAGTTATACAAAAACTATGTCAGTTACATTATTTGCCCCAGGCAATAATGGATCAAGATTTACTCAATGGTTGCCAAACCCGGGCAATACACCATTCAGGGGATATGTTTTTGGG
The DNA here is from genome assembly GCA_021298155.1 of Sphingobacteriales bacterium. Taxonomy (GTDB): domain Bacteria; phylum Bacteroidota; class Bacteroidia; order UKL13-3; family UKL13-3; genus B1. Next base: position 47,049 of record JAJTEN010000008.1, read on the forward strand.
GGGAAAACACGTGCCGGAACAAGTTTCACTACGAGCGGCCCACAAAAAGTAGAATTAATTTTACGTGATCCTCCAGGTTCAGGAAGTTCAACAACCTGGGCTAGAAATACTTCCTATAATAGTATTAAGCGGTATTCTAATTTAAATAATACTGGAGGCAGTTTTATGGGAACTGCTCATCTTGGTGCAAAATGGGAAGTTTCAGTAGGTTTAGTATTCGAAGTTTCAACTGAAAATGAGGTAGGTGGATCAGCTGGTTTTGGGGTAACAAAAGAAACCACCTCTGGTGAAAATGGGGAGTTAGTAACCTCTCTTAGCTCATCATTAAGTATTTCAACAGGTTCTAATCCAGAGCAAGTAGGTTCAAATGCAGATATATTCTTTGGACAAGCAACTAATTATACTTTTGGATTAGCTGATAATCTATTATTGGTAAAATCTTCAGATTGCATAATTCCTGGCGTTTCATGTGCACCCGGAGCAGTTAATGGTTACCAAATTGGCATTCGCCAAAACCTTGCGGTTGATCCAAATGGGATCATTACCTCTTTTGCCTACACTACAGGCGAAATTGAAAATGTTGTTATTCCTAATTTAGTTAAGTCAAGAAATTTATTGCTTCAAAATGCTAAAAAAAGAAATGGCCAGCAGCGATACAATATTGTTTATAGGGATTCATTAGATGAAGATTATGTGCAGAAATTCGGTACGAATAATGATGATTTAATTTGGGGCAGTTTGCGTATAAACACAGACCCAAGGGTTTTAAATATGCAAGACAGAACAGGCCCTAGCTACACCTTCTTTCCGGATAGTTTATATGAAACAGATTCTGTTAGAATGTATAATGATCAGATTCGATTGTGGAAAGAGGCACTTGCCAGAAATGAAAAGGAAAAATACGATGCATTCACTTTAAATATTGGAAATGTGCTCCAATCTGCAAGCAATACTAGTATCGGACAAGCTTCGCTAACACGTGAGTTCGCAGTTTCTAAATCTAAGGAAGTTACCACTTATGAAGAAATATATTTAGGACATGATGAAGCATACGGATTTTCTGCCTTATTTGGTGGTTCCGGAATTGAATTGGCAGGTAGTTTAACTCTTGGGGAAACAACTACCACGGATGATGGAACGTCAACAGATACAACAACAACCATTAGTTACACATTAACAGATGGTGATGATGGTGATTTGATTTCAGTTGATGTGGTTGACCCAGGAACAGGAAACGGACATTTATTTAAGTTGCGAGGTGGACAAACATCTTGTCCATACGAAGGGCCAGAATATGCGCATTACTATAAGCCTCGTGATACGGTAATGGCAAGTACTTATTATGAAGATGGAGAAAGTGAATTATTAAGCGACGGTACATTTCAGCGTCATGTTCCAACTATCCAAGTACCCGAACCTGTTAGATATAATGTACCAGCTGCTCAAGCAGCCACATTTAACATAAAGTTAGGTAATCAGAGCGAATCAGAAGATGATCAAACCTATGATTTACGTGTAGTTGAATCTACTAATCCAAATGGTGCAATTCTCACCATAGATGGATTAGACCCAAATAGGTCATTTACCGTGCCTTTCAGAACTACTTTGAATAAGACTTTAAGCATTAAAAGAGGACCTATTTTTTACGACTATGATAGTATTTTAATAATTCTTAAATCTCCTTGTGATGATGATATCGTAGATTCTGTATATGTTTCTGCTAAATTTATTCCAACATGTACCAAGCCTACGATTTATTCGCCAGCAGATAAGTGGACATTAAATAGGTCTTTCCAAGATACCATGCCGGTAATTATTTATGATTATGATTATAATTTTGGCGGATTAAAAGATATAACCTTCCAATACAAACCAGCATCTAGCTCACAATGGAATATTCTAGAAACTTTTCATAAAGTTTCCAATGATACGGATGACCTGCTTATTCCTTCAGATCGTTCATTTATTGAGTATAAATGGAATATGAAACAATTGGTAGATGGGCCATACGACATTAGAGCGGTAAGCACATGTGCTGCGCCAGGTTATGCAGATGCTAAAGTTGAGTCTGATGTGAATAGAGGTTTGGCAGATAGGGTAAATCCTGCCCCTTTTGGTAATCCAAGTCCGGCTGATGGTATACTCTCACCTAATGATGAAATTAGTATACAGTTTAATGAACCTATTGACCCTGCTTCATTAAGTTATGGAAATTTTGATATCCGTGGGGTATTAAATGGCAGTAAGTTACAGAATACAGCAAGTATTTATTTTGATGGGAATAATGATTTTGTGGAGGTGCCAACTGGATTAAATCTGGTGAAGAAAAACTTTTCATTAGAGTTCTGGGCAAAACGCAGCGCACTTGGAGCTCAAGTTATTTTTTCTCAGGGTGTTGATGCCGAGCAAAATATTCAAATTGGTTTTGATGCCTCAAATAAATTGTATTTTCAAATTGGAAATGATTCTGTTACTTCTAATTCACCGATAACCGATACTGTTACCTTTTTTCATTATACAGCATCATATAATTTCGATTCATCATCATGCGAATTATTTCAGAACGGGGTTGTAATAAATACTGGAAATACACGAATTTATAATCAATATGAGGGTGGAGGAAAAACTATTTTTGGAAAAGCTTCCAACAATATTGGTCCAGATTTTAAAGGTAATTTGAGAGATTTTAGATTATGGAGTAAAACTAGAAAGTCAAACGAAATACTTTCTTCTATTAATTTATCTTTACGAGGAACTGAATCGGGTATATTGGCGAATTGGAGATTTGATGAGGCTACAGGCACAACTGTTAAAGATTATGTTCGTTCACGTCACGCATTAATTAACAATGCTGTATGGGAAATCAACCCGAAAGGAAGATCATATCGAATTAATGCTGAACCATTAGCTGTTGCTTCAAGTGATATTGTTTTTATTGAAGAAAATGATTTTACAATAGAATTTTGGTTTAAAGGCGCCAATGATGGAATTGTAACTACCTTATTCAGCAATGGGCGAGGAGATTCTAGTGACAATAGTCCTTCCCTTCGTTGGAATATAGAAAAAGATGCTCAAGGCAAAATTCTTATTAAACATAAGGGCAATACTTTTGAGGCAGTTAGTACTAGTTTCTTTGATAATAATTGGCATCATTTTGCTTTGGTGTTACAGCGAGCAACTAGTTTAAGTGCCTATATTGATGGTAATCAGCAGAATTCTATTTCATCTAATGGAATATCTCAATTCGCAGGTAATAAATTTTGGATAGGCGCTCGCGGGTATCAACCCTTTGGACCTGAAATAGTAGATCGGGCATTTAATGGTTGGATAGATGAGTTTAGGATATGGAATTCGGCGCGATCACAACTGCAGATAGATAGAGACCGAATCAACAGACTAACTGGTTCTGAAACAGATTTGGCATGTTATATTCCATTTGAAGAATATACTTTAAATATGGGTGTTCCAATCTTAACACCAGCATTAGTTGATATTAAAACACCTAGCCGCTCAATTACAGGTACAACAATTTTTGGCAGTGGATTAAATGAACAAACGCCTACCATTAAATTACAAAGACCAATCGAAGCAATTAATTTTACCTATGCATTAAACGGAGATAAAATTATTTTAACGCCAAATACCTTGCCTGCATTAATTGAAAATGTTACGCTAGATATTACAGTTAAAGATGTACTTGATTTAAATGGTAATAAAATGCAGTCCCCAAAAACTTGGATTGCCTTTGTTGATAAAAACCAAGTAAAATGGCAAGATCATGAGTTTAATCTTATTAAAAAACGCAATGAGCCTTTATCATTTTCATCTACCATTGTAAATTCAGGTGGATCTATTAAATCATATACTATATCTAATCTTCCTGAATGGTTAAGTACTACTTCAACTTCAGGTACTATTAATCCAAATAGCACGCGTACTATCCATTTTACAGTAGATCCAAATGTGAATATTGGAACCTATGAACAGGAAATTCAAAAAATAACCGACTCTGGGTTTCCTGAAGGATTATTGGTTAAGTTGAAGGTATATGCAGATTTACCTTCAAGTTGGAAAGTTGAACCTTCTAGCTTTGAAAATGCCATGAATATAGTAGGTCAAATACGTATCAATAATGTTATTTCTACCAATCCAGATGATAAACTTGCTGCATTTGTGGATGGTAAATGTCGTGGTATAGCAACACTTCAATATTTCCCTCAAATTGATAGATATTATGCCTATCTTACTGTATATAGTAATGTATCATCTGGTGAATCAATTGAATTTAGAATTTGGAACGCTGCTGCTGGATTGGTGCATTCAGATGTACTTCCTAGCTTAACTTTCATTACTAATGGATTGGTTGGCACAATTAATAATCCACAAATATTTAATGCAACAGACAAACTGTCAAGTTCAATTCCATTGGTAAATGGTTGGAATTGGGTTTCATTTAATTTGATGATGTCAGATTCGAATGATTTAAACAAATTATTGCACAATATTGTGCTGGGTAATGGGGATTTAATTCGTGATCAAACTAGGTTTGCAGATTACAATACCACTGGTGGTTGGGCAGGTTCTTTGGCTAGTCCGCTTGCTGGCATTAAACCAGAGCAATCATACCGATTAAGAATTTCTAATAGGGATACTTTAGAAATTAGTGGAATTGAAGTTGATCCGGCAAAACGTCCGATTTCACTAAATACGGGTTGGAATTGGATCGGATTTGGATCACAAAGAAACCTTAGTGTAACAGAGGCCTTTTCATCGCTTAATTCGACTAACGGGGATTTGGTTAAGAGTCAGAGTCAATTTGCCTTATACGATCCGGTAGTTGGATGGGTGGGTAATTTAACCACTTTGATGCCGGGTAAAGGGTATATGTATAAATCTGCAGTGAATACTAGTTTTATGTATCCAAGATCAGCGATGTTTGGAAAAAACCAAGCACTTCCAAATACCTATCAAAGTAATTTCTTTAAGTATAATCCGCATCTTTATGAGCAGAATATGAGTGTCGTAATAGATGCAGGAATTTGTAAGGAAGCTGCGCTATCTGGACGGTTAAGTTTAGGTGCATACGTTGGCAATGAGTTGCGTGGAGTTACACGAATCACTCCAACAGGAAATAGAGGTTTATACTTTATAACTGTTAATGCAAATGAAGCCGGAGAGGCAATTCAGTTTAAATTACTTGATGAACAAACAGGCAATGCGATAGCAATGTATGGAGAGATAAAGTTTGCTGCAAATGAACATTTAGGTAGTTTAATTAAACCATTTGAAATTAAGCCTTCAGCTAATTTTTCTTGTGAAACCTTTGCAACAAATTTAGAAGCAGCGCTAGCGCTTACTGTTTTCCCAAATCCTTTTGGAAATCAGATTTCACTTTTTGTTCAAAATGTAAATACGCCAATATTAAATGTAGTTGTGTATGATATTACTGGTAAAAAAGTTGATGAGTTTAGCTATGAAGCGCTAAATAATTCAACTGCAAATATTATTTGGGAGCCAGAACAAAGAGCAGTGTCTATTAAGCCAGGCTTCTATTTTGTGGAAATTAATTCAGGAAATCAGCAAATTAGAGCAAAAATCATTAAAAAATAATACATAATAGTGCTGGTTAAAAGCCAGTGCTGTTGCAATTAAACAAGAAAAAAAAATTGAAATAGAAATGAAAAAATACAAATTATTAGTTGTTTTAACCCTGCTGCTTACCTTTAGATCGGCTATGGCGGCTCCTCCTCCCACGTGGACGGTAAACCCAGCTGCTTATCAATATTCTATGACTATTACTGCGGTAGCTAATGTTAATTGTGTAGAGTTGTTGAGTCCGAGTAACAGAATAGGTGCATTTGTTGGCGATACCTGCAGAGGTACGGTTTTAACAAGTAATGTGATTAACGGACGATATATAGCCTCAATGGTTGTATATAGTAATGTACCTTTAGGAGAAACTGTTACTTTTAAAATTTATAATGCTGCCAATGATATTGTTTATGATGCGAAAGTTACGGCTGCTTTTCAAGATAATGCCTCATATGGCGCTACAGTAAGTCCCTTTGTTGTACGTAACAATAATCAACCTACCGCACTTGCATTAAGCGCCAACACAATACAAGAAGGATTGCCAGCTAATAGTGTAATTGGCTTGTTATCGAGCACGGATCCAGATGCTGGTGAAACATTTACCTATTCGCTGGTAGCAGGGCCAGGAAGCACTGATAATACAAATTTTAATGTATTAGGAAATCAATTAAGGAGCAATGCTGCATTTAATTTTAACCTAAAATCTTCGCATTCAATTCGGGTAAGAACCACGGATGCAAATGGCTGTAGCTTTGAGCAAGTATTTACTATTTCTGTTCAAGATGTTAATACCACGCCAACGAATATTTTTCTATCAGATACAAGTGTAAACGAAAACTTATCTTCTTTAGCCACTGTGGGTAGCTTATCAGCATTGGATGTTGATTTAGGTGAAAGTCATACCTATAGTTTAGTAACCGGAGCTGGCAGCGGAGATAATGCAAGTTTCAATATAATTGGTTCTGTGCTTCGCACCTCAGCTTCTTTTAATTTTGAAACCAAGTCGTCTTACTCAATTCGTGTTCGAGTTAATGATATCGCTAACAATGCCTTTGAAAAGATTTTTACAATTGCCATAAAAGATCAAAATGATCAACCTACTAATATTCAATTAGGCGGTAATAATGTTGGGGTTAATTTTGCTGAAAACAGACCATTGGGAAGTTTTGTTGCAAACCTTTCTACCATAGATGAAGATGCAGGGAATTCCTTTATTTATAGTTTTGTAAATGTGCAAGGGAATGATAATGCCCAATTTGCTATCGTTGGGAGTCAGCTCAGAACCAATGCACTTTTCGATTTTGAATCGAGGCAAAATTATGTAATTTTTGTTCAAACAAATGATGGAAATGGCGGCTTGTATAGCAAACAATTTAGCTTAACTGTTACAGACAGTAACGATGCACCAACCGATATTGCCCTTACCAATACAGCAATTGGTGAAAATTTAATGGCCAATACATTTATTGGGAAATTATCTGCTATAGATCCAGATTTGAGTGGAAATTATGTTTACTCACTTGTTAATGGAGCAGGGAGTGGAGGCAATAATAATGTAAGAATTAGCAATGATAGTTTGTATACAAATGCCATGTATGATTTTGAACAAACAGCTTCATTTAGTGTGCGTATTTTAGTGAATGATGGCAGTATGGGTACTTTCCAAAGAACTTTTACTATTACTGTGATTGATAACAACGATTTACCCACTAATATTTTATTGACTTCAAATCAGGTTGCAGAAAACTTAAATGCCAATTCAATCATCGGTCAGTTGAGTTCTTTAGATCAGGATCCAACGAATACTTTTTCTTATTCTTTGGTAACAGGAGCAGGTTCAACGGATAATAGCAGTTTTAATATATCTGGCAATCATTTACGCACTGCTCTGCCATTTGATTTTGAGACTAAAAATGTATATTCTATTAGGGTGCGAACTACAGATAATGCCGGAGCTTTTTTCGAAAAGATATTTACTATTGATGTAACTAATGTTGTAGATGTACCAACCAATATTTTGTTAACAAATTTTTCGATAAATGAGAACTCTGCAGTAAATTCATTGATTGGAAATTTATCTAGTGTTTGCCAAGATACAGGAATAAGCTTCGTATATTCATTTAATAATAGCATTGGCAGTAATGACAATAGCGCCTTTCTTATATTGGGAAATCAGTTAAGAACAAATGCAGTTTTTAATTTCGAAGCGAAGAGCTTATACAATATATATGTTACTACAACTAGTGGAAATGTAAGTTATACCAAGCTGCTTCAAATTAACGTAACAGATGTAAATGATGCACCAACGGATATTGCTTTGAGTATTTCAAATATTAATGAAAATAGACCTGCCGGAAGTTTTATTGGTGTGTTTAGTAGTACTGATCCAGATCAAGCCAACACATTTAATTACAGTTTGGTTGCCGGAATGGGCGCAAGCAATAACAATAAATTTTCGGTGCGTAACGATAGTTTATTTACCTCTGCAATTCTTGATTTTGAAACAATTTCTACTTTTAGTATTAGGGTAGCAACTACCGACAATGGTGCTTTAAGTTTTCAGAAAATTTTTACTATTACCGTAAATGATAGTAATGATGCCCCAACTGCAGTAAATTTAAGTGCGAGCGCTGTAAATGAAAATGCTGTTTTGGGAACAGTGGTTGGCTCGTTATCTTCTGTAGATGCCGACGCGGGTCAAACCTTTACCTATTCACTAGTGTCTGGAGTTGGTTCAGCCAACAATAATCTATTTAGCATTGTAGGTAATCAAATTAGGACTAATGCAGTATTTAATTTTGAAGCACAATCTTCTTTACTAATTCGTGTTCAAACCAACGATGGAAATGGTGGAACCTTTGCGGATACGTTTCGCATTAGCATATTAGATGTAAATGATATTCCTACAAATATTAATTTATCAAATACCAATATTGCAGAAAACAGGCCTATTGGTAGTGTTGTAGGCACCTTAAGTACAGTAGATCAAGATGCAAGTGATGCTTTTACCTATTCGCTTACAAGTGGTGGAAATACAGACAACCTATTTTTTGTGATTAGTGGGAATGAACTTAAAATGAATACTGTGGCCGATTTTGAGTCGAAGAAATTATATATTCTTCAAATTCAAACCAGCGACGGAAAAGGAGGTAATTTTACTAAGCAATTTGTGGTAAACATTACAGATAGTAATGATGCTCCAGTTAATGTTACCCTCATCACAAATTCGATTGAGGAAAATAAACCCACCCGTTCACCAATTGGCGTTTTTTATACCAATGATGCCGATCAAAATGATGTTTTTACTTATGCTTTTGTAAGTGGAATGGGTGCCATTGATAATGGATCGTTTTGGATACAGAATGATACCTTGTATTCTAATTCGGTTTTCAATTATGAAACAAAGAATATATATAGTATTCGCGTGAGGGTAAGTGATGCTGGTGGCTTAAGTTTTATCCGTCAATTAGATATTACGGTAAGTGATGCCAATGATGCACCTACTAATATTGAATTGTCTACAAATGAGATAACTGAAAAGAAAGCTAATCGTTCTGTTGTGGCCAGACTAACCAGTACTGATGAAGATATTAATAACTTCACTTATTCTTTGGTGGGTGGACTCGGTTCAACACACAACGATGCATTTGTGATTCAAGGAACCGAATTGCGTGCCAATAGGGTATTTAATTTTGAGCAGCAAAAAGTATTTTCAATTCGCATCTCAACCAATGATGGCAGAGGTGGTAGCTTTGAAAAAGCATTTACTATTAATATTTTAGATAGCAGTGATGCACCTACTAATATTGTTTTAAGTAAAAGTAATTTACCAGAAAATGCTCCAATTGCAACTGCAGTATGTACTATTAACACCATTGATGAAGACACATTGGATGCCTTTACTTATGCTTTTGCTAATGTTAATGGAAATAATAATGACAAGTTTTTTATTGTTGGTAATGAATTAAGAACATCACAAGTTTTTGATTTTGAAACCAAGAATTTTTATATGGTATTCATCCAAACAACCGATGCTGCAGGTAATGCATTTACCCGTCCGTTTGTTATTAATATTACAGACACCAATGATGCGCCAACTTCACTAAATATTAGTAACCTTAACGTGAATGAAAATTTACCGATTGGCACTTATATTGGATCGTTTACTTCTGCCGATGCAGATCAAACATCTGGCTTTGTATATACCTTAGTAGGTGGTGCTGGAGCAAATGATAATATTCGTTTTAGCATACAAAATGATTCATTGTATACCAACCAAAGCTTTAATTTTGAATCTAAGCAAAGCTATGGTATTAGGGTGCGAACAACTGATGCTACCGGCGAAATTTTTGAACGTGCATTTGTGGTAACTATCAACGATGCCAACGACGCCCCTACGGCTTTAATGCTCTCAAATGATATACTAAACGAAAATGCTTCCAAGCAAACGCTTATTGGGTTGTTCTCAACTTCAGATATTGATGCGGTGGATGCTCATAGCTATTCGTTTACTTCGGGAGTTGGTGATGCAGATAATGCAGCATTTATCATTGATCAAAATAAATTACTGGCAAATTTTTCAGCAAATTTTGAACTTAAATCTAGTTATACTGTGCGTGTAAAATCGAAAGATTCGGGTAATGATACCATTGAACGCGCTTTTGCTATTACCATTGCTGATTTAAGCGAGGCGCCAAGTATAAATAACCAAAAGTTTGAAATTAGTGAAAAAGCAAGCCTCACAGATGTTGTTGGCATTGTAACTTCAAATTCTCCAGATGCAGGGGCTAACTTAAAATATTTACTTGTAGATGCCGGCTCAGTTCCATTTTCACTGAATGAAACCAGCGGACAACTTACTGTTAAATCTGTGCTTGATTACGAAAAGATTCAAGAATACCAGTTAAGCATAATTGTGAAGGATGAACAACAAATACCTTTATATGATACTGCAACAATAACGGTTCAAGTAAAAGATGAAATTGAACAAAATTTAGACATTCCAGCAAATAACTTTATTTCTCCTAATGGGGATGGATTGAATGATGTTTTTGCCATTCAAAATGTTGAATTGTATGCAAAATATAGTTTGGTAATTTATAATGAATCTGGCCTAGAGCTTTACAGAGTTATTAATAATTACAAGAATGATTGGGATGCAACATATAATGGTGAAAGACTTCCAACGGGCGTATACTATTTCTTATTTAGAAACTCAGAAACTGGAGACGAATTTAAAGGCGCCATTAATATCGTTAAATAATCACTCTATTTAAAAATAAGAACATGAAAAAGTATATTTTATTCATAGCATTTGCAGTAAATTTTTATTTAGTTAATGCACAAGATAGGTCTAGTTTCTATACCAATTTATTTAATCCTTTTTTAGCTAATCCAGCAATGGCTGGTTGCTATGATAACTTGCATACCATCTTAAATGCAAGAACAATGGTTGGTGGAATTGAGTCTGCACCTAGAACTATTAATTTTGCAATGCACTCGCCATTTGCCAATAATACAGGTTTAGGATTAAAGGTAATCAATCACTGGAATGGGGCATTTCGTACCATAAATACAGAAGGGGCCTATTCAAAAGTGGTTAAATTGAAAGATAATCACAACCTAACTTTTGGTTTAAGCGTAGGTTTTATGCAAACCAATTTGAATTTGGATTTAATTAATAGTTCAGTTGACCTTAGTGATCCAAGTTTAAATTTGCCCGATTTAAATAGGGTAAACTTTACTTCGGGCGCAGGATTGGTGTATCGATATAAATCGCATTTTGAATTTTATGCATCCTCTCCAATGATGGTAACAGGTGCTCAATCTTTGAACGGTTTTTTTCTAATGGGAACCAATTACAAATTTTATCTCGACCACAATAAGGCTTATTCTTTAAAACCAACAGTTAATTATTATAATTTTACTCAAGCCCCAAAATTGATGGATTTATTGGTAACGGGTGCATGGAACGATGTGTTGCAATTAACAGGAGGTTATCGTAGTAATGGCTCACTAATCGCTGGTTTTGGCTTTAACTTTAAAAATGTTGTGGTGGGTTATAATTATTATCATCACACAAGTGAGTTAACCAGATTAGCTCCTGCCCAAAATGAAATTGCAATTGCTTTTAACTTTAAAAAGCCTGAGAAAGGTGCGCCTAAGAAGCAAGAGGTGGTAGATAAAGCGATTATTGAAGATCAAATTGAAAAAATCAACCTACGAATCAATGGGTTAATTAGTTTAGAGAAATCAAACCCTGGCTTGGTAAATGTTAAAAATGAATTGTCTAAAATTAACCGTGATTTAGAAAAAATCTTATCTAAGTACAAAATAGAGAGTATTGAGCAACTTAAACGAATCAAAGAATTGCAAACATCTATTGAATTATTAATTGCAAAATACAATGACTAAATGTTTTCGAATTTTAGTAGCTGCCTCTTTTCTCTTGTTTTCTAATCAGGCTTTTTCACAAAAAAAAGATGCTGATAACCAGCAAATACAGCGTGAAGCGGTTGAAATGCGCAATAAGGTTAACAAGTATATGTCTGAAAAGTTGATTCTGAATGATGTTCCAGCTAATGCTATAGACTCTTCTTCTCAAACCTTGATTAACCAACGAGTAGAAATTGATTATTTGAAAGAGCGATTGCAAAAGTTGGAAGAATTAGTTAAAGTACAACTTATAAAAAATAATATAAAGATCGACGCCTTTCATTACAGTGAGGATGCAACCGTAGATGATTTAACCGATATTGTGCCAGGTACCTATGTACATATAGGAGAAAAAAAGCTCCTATTGTTTTATGCTTTTGATTCGCATAAGCTTAACAAGCAACAAATTGGCGCAATCAAAGTGTTTTTGCATAACAAAAACACTACTAATATTCAGGTTAATGCCTTTACAGATATTTTTGGCTCTGATAGTTACAATAATAAGTTAGCAGATAAACGCTGCAAAGCCGTGATTAAACAGTTGCCTGATAAAAAGGCAAACACCAATATTTCTCCTGAAGCAGGTTGTGGTCAGTTGAATAGAATTGACTCTAGAAAATGTCGTAGGGTAGAGATTATCATTGGGAGCTAGTCTATAAAAATTTAGGCCGGAATTCTATTATCTATCAACTTAAACCAAAGTGGTGGTATTGCCGCCACAAAGAATAAACCTGCATATCCGCTCGGTAATTCCGGACTCTTTGCATGGCTATCCAAGGTGTGAAATGGTTTAGCAGCATAGTAATGGTGGTCTGCATGCCTGCTTAAATCTACCAGTAGAAATCTACTTACAATTGAATCGCTCTGCCAACTATGCATTTCATTTACCCGCTCGTTTTCTCTTCTTGTTAATCCGTAATGTTCAATGTAATTTACATATTCTAACAAGAAATTTGCTACCACACAATGTAGAACAAACGCAACAAGCGCAATGGGTCCGAACCAAAAAACGATAACGCAATCAAATAGTATATGAAGTATAATTTGTCTAATTACATAGTGATTTAAACTCCAAATAGATTTATTTTTTCCGTGTAATCTTTCTGATTCAAGTTTCCAAGCACTTTTAATCTGACCCAAGCCACTGCGCAGAAAAAAGGCATATAAATTTTCACCTTTTTGTGCTGAAGCAGTATCCTTACTTGTACCTACCCATTTATGATGAACTCTAAGGTGTTCAACAAAAAAGTAAAAATTGCCCGCAGTAAACAATAACCACTTGCCTAAAAATTGCTGCCAGGCAGCTTTGCGGTGGATGAATTCATGCGCTACAACTATTGCTGCAGATCCAGTATTTATGCCCATACTCACAGCTGCCACCCATATCCAAAAATCCTGTAATGCACCTGTTTTAATTCCATAAAAAAAGCTCATTAAACAGAGTATTTGTGCAGGAATATGTAAGAGTAAAATTAGTTTAGGCAACTTACTGTTTGCTGCACTGGCTTGATTATTTTTAATGGGTTGTAATAGCCATTCAATAGCCGCTAGGAAGCCCATAGATTCCCGATACACACCGCTACTGCAGGTGTAAGGCTAAATATGTATGCAATATTTCTAAATGATACTTTCATATATCTATCAAAATTAAGCTTAGTTATTACAAAAGCAAATCTTCGTGTATGTCATTTTATTTTGCTTTTTATCCCATTTTGAACCAAAGTGGCTTATGCCCTAAGTATTTACTAATTGCATATAAATAGTAGCTTAATGTGCTTACAATCAAGTAAATCTATATATCCTAAGCAAAGGTCATGTAAAAAACCGGCTTGATTTACATCCAATAGGTATAATTTATTACAGATTTTACCAAATATAGCCTATCAATTTCCATTTTTGGGACAAATCGATAAACGTTAATAGGTGTACATTAATGAATAATTAACTGATTGTTAGCATATTGAAACACATGTTACTTGTCTGGCATTATTTTCAATAAACATAAGTAAATATTATATAATGAATAAATTAAAATGTATGTTTTTGTTATTGTTGGTGTGGCAATTAACCACAACCAGCTGCAAAAAGGCAGATGTAGACAAGAATGAACAAGATGTTTCAGCAGCTCCGAAAAAATTCACTGAAATGAAAGTAAACCAAAATTTTACCTGGTCTACCACTAAAGTAATCCAATTAAATTTTAAATCTATCCCAAACGACCCTAGAAATGCCGTTTTAAGAGTGGTTGACGCCGATGGTGTTGTTTATTTTAAAAAATTGCAAAGCGCTAATCAAAAATTTAATGGAAGTATTGTGGTTCCCAGTCACATTACTAAACTAAAGTACATTTATGGTAGCATACAGCAAGAGTTTAATGCAAATGCAGGTGTAGTAAATATTGATGTAAAATAAAATTTAGCGATCATAAACATGAAAAAATTAATCTTATTTAGCTTGCTTATTGTATTAGCAAGTTTAAAATCCATTGCACAACCTATTATATCTATCTCCAGCATAA
>JAJTEN010000009.1 GCA_021298155.1 Sphingobacteriales bacterium
GAGCCTTATGAGTCAAAATCATACAACTACTATTTGGCAGATTCTAATAAAGCTAATTTCCCTTATACCAAAATAGATACTTTGGTTTTTGTAAACCAAGATTGGGATACAGCTATATTGGTAAATTCGGATGGAGTTATTCACTACACAGAAAGAAAAGGAGTAAATGGTGATAATAACCCCGCCTGCCCTAAATGGGACTACCATTACTATGAAAATATGTATACGAAATTTATAGGAAAAAATAAGAATTTTAATAGAATTGAAGTGCAACTTTTTCCTCAAGAATTTGGTGCTGGATATGATGACCTTTTATTTACTATAAATGGAAAGATGAATTACCTTCATTACGCAGTTAATTTTTATGCGCAATCAGCACATAGATACCCTTTAACTTTTAGGGGAAAGGAGGTTTTTGGAGTATCTACAACAAATGGAAGTGATCACCTGTTTCCTGGAAATAAAATAATAACATTAAACGGTGAAGGATTAATCGCTTATTTTATAAACGACACTAATATTTACCTCAAACAATAAATACTTATGAAACAATTGCTTTTTTTACAAACCATTCTAGTTTTTTTTAGTCAACTTGCTTTTTCTCAAGATTTTTGTGAAAACCAATATTCAGTACCTAGTGAATTATTCAGGGGGAGATATGAAGAACCAGATATGAGACTAGGTCACCCTTATACTATGTTTAATAAAAACTCACCTAATTGGTCGTTAGAATATGCTTTGCAAGGCATTAAAACTAAAATTAAAAGTGGGATTACAATTAATGGTAGAATTTCACTTGATGAAAAAGGTGAATACGCTGAAATCTACAAGAATTTATATAATTACGCTATGACATCCGAGCCAGCCAAATGTCCTAAAGATAATAAATGTATTCACCCTGCATGGGTTAAAAACAATGCAATAATTTATATTATTGGGTTAAGGTATGAAAGTTATTTAGTAAATAATGAACTTAAAGATACATTTTACTTATTAACAGAAACTGAACGCAATCAGTTTGCAGAACGAGCAAATAATGGTTTAAAAAACCTAAATCCCGATATTATTTCTTGTTGGGGAGGTGGAGATTGTAAATACATCTCCCTCAAAGCATTTGATTTAATACAATATTTGGAGGCGTATGATCTCCTTAAAGGAGGAGGATATATTGGTGATGATAGAAATTCAATTGATTGTTCCCCAAGGAATAAATTAAGAGAATTTACACGTAATATGTATATTCAATCAGAAGATGTAATTAACTCATTTACAGGTTGGAAGAAAAATCACGGGATTATTTGTGCGAGCAGTTTGGGCTTGGCCTCTATCGTACTTCAATCTGCAGGAACAGAGCTTAATTACGGAAAATATTTATTGGGCTGGATTGTTGGCAAAGGCACAAGTTGGCCAAGACCAAATTACAACCCCCAAAATTGGGATAAAAGAGCCAGAGGTACTCAAGGAGGTTACAGTTTGTTTGGTGGAGAAGATGGTTTAAATGATTTATTCTTTAAAGGAAAGCATACTCTGGGATACTTAAATGTGCCACAAACAAACGCTGATGGAACAGCTGGTTATGCAGAGGGGCCTGGGTATTTTAACTATGCTTTAGCTGGTTTTTACCCTATGTAAGAGCCAGAGATAATTGGATTTCTAAAACCAATTCTTACCTAGGGCCCAATGAAACCAAATATACCAATATGTTTAGATGGTATTTACAAATTTTAAATCCAGATGGCACCTTACCTAATTATGATAATTCAACGTATGGAATTGGCAATTTAATGGGCGTTTTGGGTGAGCCAGAATTTTGTGGTAATTCTGCTTATCTCCCAGTTGGTAATCCTTACGACATGCGGGGCGATTATTTATTGGCAATGGGAGGTGGAAGAGTAGATCAAATGGAAGTTTATAATAATGCCGCCTCTGGCAATTTGGTTATTAGAAATAAACATAAAAAGGATAATCATTCTATACATTTGCTTTATGAACATGATTTCGCCGTTGATAAAGCTGCAAATCCAGTAGATAAATCTCATGAAGATTTTGATTTAGGAAGCATAACGAGTTTAAAAATTAATAGTGATGAACTTTTAATTGACCCTGGTTACTTCGGTTGAGGGAACGAAAGATTTACTAACAAACTATCAGACCATAGTTCTGCTACATTCACCCACGTTCATTTCTTGCAATCTCCACCTTTTCCTACATCAAATAAATTATATGAAAATGATTATTTAAAAGACTACAGCATTGAAATGCCTGCATATTTGCCAGTATATGGTGAGTATGAGCCATATAAATATACTAGAAATGTAACTTCAATAAATTCAACTGATAATTTATACTATGTGGTAAATGACAAATTAAATACTGATTCTCTAGGTAATATGACAATACGTTTTAATGGAACTGGCAATATTGCAGAGGGCACCTGTGAATATTCTGGAAGTACGTTTCGCTGGTTTAACCATTGTGTTCACAAAAAAAAACCAGCAGGTACTTGGCAATTAATTATTAATACATCGGTTTTAAATGGTTCTAATAACCCACCCATTATTTCAGCAATTACAGACTCATCATTTAGCTCAGAAAATGTTACAGCTCATGCTAATACCACAGCCGATAATCACCTAACAATATCAAAAGAGGGTAATACAAATGTAAAAAACACAGGTTATGGCTTTCATACCAAAATGGTATTATCTCACATTCAGCGAAGGCCACTTTTTCAATCCATTTTGTTTCCTGTAAAATGCGGTGAAAATTTACCCACATTTGACAAAATTGAAACTCCCAATTATGTAGCTACAAAAATTACCTTTCAAGTTGATAGAGATACAACCATTGAAAGCAGATTAAAAAATGGAATTGGTGGGTCTGTAACAGACACCGTCTCTCACTTTCACTTAAACCGTTGGGAAGGAAATATTGCAGATAGTGCGGTTAATCCTTTTAATTTACCTAATCAATCTAATCAAAAATTGTATTTTGATGCAGGTAAAATATTTTTAAGTCACCATACTTTGGCATATATGGGTCAAGGGTACAAATATTGCCCGCCTAGCTACTCACATTTTAGAAATGCAGATATTACCAATGGTAGCTATCTTATTTTTGAAGACACCTTGTTTTTATCAAATATTCCAGTGGATTTTTCTTGGACTATCTCAACCAGGCAAACTTATGCTTGTTCTATAAAACCACTTACCACGCCAAGTTCAACAGATTCTATTTGTATAAAATTGCCAGATGTGGCAAGGGGCATAGATATGATGGCCATTACCAGCACCGAAGATACTTTGCATGGCCGTTACGATTCTCTAAGCAATTTTTTTTATATGGCCATCCCTGCAGAAGCTAAATCTTTTACCATCCAAACCAAACAAACCTGTTCCGATTGTTATTTTCCGCCAGTGGGCACACATATAGATACTACTTTTTTAGCAGATGATGGTTTAACACATACCTTGGGTATACCTAAAAATATAAATTTCCCTCATGGCAATTTAGTAATTAGCAATGGCACTAAAATAAATATGTGCGAGGGTGTTTATTTGCTCAATAGAGACAGCTTAATACTTACAGGCCCTGCTCAAACCAAAGGCATGGTAATACCTTCTTGTTATGGCATAGATTCTATTGCACAGGGCAGTAATAATAGTATGTTGGTAGTATCGCAAGCCAGTGCCTTGGTTTTAAATGCTGGCAGCAAAACTTTTATTAAAAATGGAGCTGCTATTTATGTGAAACAAAATGGTTCGCTTGTTATTAAAGACGGCGCATATGTGCAAATTGGCGATAGCGGCACAGGCGGCTGGGGCGAAATAATTGTAGAAGCAGGCGGCCACGTGTACATAGAACCCAATGCCCACATAGAATACCGCCGCACCGCTGGCGATACCGCCGATAGAAATATTTTTTCTATTGCCACCCAATCAGCTTTTGCGGGCGTGTATTTTATAATGGATTCTATTTTAAAAACTGCCTTTATACTTCCGCCAGTTATTTATCCTACTCCAATTTGCTCTTTAGATTATGTAAACCCGGTTAAAAACAAAGAATGGGGTTATACCAATTTTGCTAAACCTGTGGCTACTTTCCAGGCTAGAAAAGATACTTTATGTCCGGGCGAACCTTTATACATAAAACTTAATAGAATTTTAAACGATGCACAAACCCAAATTAAAGTTTGCAGGATGGATAGCATGTTACTCAATAACAACAAAGGAGGTGTTTATTGGCAAGACACCTGCATAGAAGATTCTATTTTGGTAGATTTAATTTTACCCGACCCCACCTGCATTACGCCACGCATTACACCAGAAGATTTAACTTATTTCTTTAAGCCCAATAGTTTAAATAGGGTAAGCATTTCTGTTATAAACGAATGTGGAATTATACACGATACTGTAGCTTATATTTTTGTTTCAGATACCCCCAAAGTAAGGGTATCTGTTCCCGCTATGGCCTGCGAAGGCACAGCATACATGCGGGTGTTAAACAAACCCCAAGAACCAGTTCGTTATGCATTTGAACTAACAGAGCTTTTAGATTCTAGTAGTTATTATATTGCTACTTATAACCCGGCCAAGGTATATTCGTATAACCAAACGGGCATTTTACCCGATACTTTTTACTTTACAGATTATTATTTTAAAGGAGGCAGAAAGTATTTGGCATCTTTAAGTATAATTGGTGCTTGTGGCAGTTCAGATTTATTTGATACCATTTTTGTGCCTTCTGGTGTGGGTATTAGCCTGAGCAAACCAAAAGTTTATGCCAGTAATATAAACGGTGCAAGCAGCGTGCAACTTAACGCCCACATTTCTGTAGCAGATAGCTTTAGGTGGGAGCCAACAACCTTTTTAAATAGAACCGATACCACTGTGGTAATAAGCACGCCAACAGATAGCATAGACTATTGGATTATTGCCAAATACGGAGCCTGCACCGCCACAGATACGGTGCGTATTTTATACAAGCATGTGGCCAATGCAGGCATAAACGATACCTTGTGCTTTACAGAAGATAGCATTTTATTGGGTAACTCATATGATATGAGCATATTCTTAGGTTGTTTGTATTACATAGGAGGCAGCGAGTTTTATAATTTGTATAAAAACTATACACACACAAATCCTGCTTATTTTAGATACTTTACCCATTTTATGATGCATGTAGAAAGAACAAATGAATGGGCTAATTGTGGGGCCATATTTTTAGATAACTTTAAACACCATGTGTACCGAAGAAAAATAATGAATGAGCCTTGGTTTAAAAACTATTACTTAAACTTTATACAAATGACAGACCCCGCTATGGCCTCATTTGATTTGTTTGTGAGTGGTATAAATGGCAATAGTGAACTACAAAGTAACCTGATGGCGCAGGGGGCATGGGGCTACTACCAACCTTGCATGGAAAACATGTTTGAAACATATAATGCCATATTGGGTGGCTATTTAGCAGAGGTTTCTTGCAACTGGTCTAAAATAGAAAACAAGGATAGTACGGTATTCTTTTTAAATTATACCCAACCAGAAAGCAGTACCAATAGCTACCTCTGGAGTTTTGGAGATGGCAGTGCCAACAGCACAGAAACCAACCCTATGCATACTTTTGCAGCGTTTGATAGTGCCTTTGTAGTTTGTTTAAGTGCCACCAACAAGTGCGGAACTTATACTTATTGTGATACAGTTAGCGTAGATTCTGCGGGCTTAACTATTACAAATTTTGAGCGTCCGTTAAGCAGCAAAAACCCAAATACCCATCAAGCAAATAGCAGTAAAATTCGCGCTATCAAAAATGAAGGTATTCAGTTAAGCAATACACCCAATCCGTTTTTAGGTTCAACCCAAATAAATTACCAAATTACCCAAGTTTACCAAAAAGCGCAGTTAATAGTAACCGATGTAATGGGCAAAACCGTGTACACCCAAAGCATTAACAAACCCATAGATAATATTCAGTTTAACGCCACCCAATTGCCCGCCGGCATTTATTATTACAGCATTGTATTGGATAATAACAGCGTAAAAACAAAAATGATGGTGGTATTGTAGGGGCGGAATATTTTCCGCCCCTACAATATCAATATATAAACCACCCCTCCCTCAATAGAGCCTACAACAAAAAAAGGCTGCCTCAATTATTGAAGCAGCCTTTTTTAAATTGTTACTCTATGGACTATGGTCCATGGTCCATGGACGATTAACTAGTAACGGTACATTTCCGATTTAAACGGACCAGCAACTTTAACACCAATGTAATCAGCTTGCTCGTTTTCTAACACAGTTAATTTAGCACCAATGTGAGCTAAGTGTAAATAGGCAACTTTTTCATCTAGGTGTTTAGGTAATACGTATACTTTATTTTCGTAGTTAGCACTGTTATTCCACAACTCAATTTGAGCCAAAGTTTGGTTGGTAAACGAGTTACTCATTACAAAACTTGGGTGGCCCATAGCGCAACCTAGGTTAACTAAACGACCTTCAGCTAAAACAATGATATCATTTCCTTCAACATTGTAAATATCTACTTGAGGTTTAAGTGTATTTTTGGTTGAACCATAATTGTTGTTTAACCAAGCCATATCAATTTCGTTATCGAAGTGACCAATATTACAAACGATAGACTTATCGCGCATGGCTCTGAAATGACGCTCAGTAATAATTTTTAAGTTACCTGTTGCTGTAACAAAAATATTTGCACGCTCACAAGCTTCTTCCATGGTTACTACTTCAAAGCCATCCATAGCTGCTTGTAATGCACAAATTGGATCAATTTCTGTTACTAATACACGAGCACCTGCGCCACGTAAAGATTCAGCAGAACCTTTACCTACATCACCATAACCCGCAACAACAGCAACCTTACCAGCCATCATAATATCAGTAGCTCTACGGATAGCATCTACCAAAGATTCTTTACAACCATATTTGTTATCAAATTTAGATTTAGTAACAGAATCGTTAACGTTAATAGCAGGCATTACTAAAGTGCCTTTTTTCATGCGCTCATATAAACGGTGCACACCAGTAGTGGTTTCTTCAGATAAACCTTTGATGTCTTTCGTTAACTCAGGGTAACGATCAAAAACCATATTGGTTAAATCACCACCGTCGTCTAATATCATATTTAATGGTTGGCCACCTTCAAAGGCAAATAAGGTTTGCTCAATACACCAATCAAATTCTTCCTCATTCTGACCTTTCCAAGCATAAACCGGAATACCTGCAGCAGCAATAGCAGCAGCAGCGTGATCTTGAGTTGAAAAAATATTACAAGAACTCCAGGTAACCTCAGCACCTAAATGCTTTAAGGTTTCAATAAGCACGGCAGTTTGAATGGTCATGTGTAAACAACCTGCAATACGAGCTCCTTTTAATGGTTGACTAGCACCATATTCCGAACGAAGTGCCATTAATCCTGGCATTTCAGCTTCTGCTAAACGAATTTCTTTACGTCCCCATTCTGCTAGGGTGATGTCCTTAACTTTGTAAGGTAGTGCAGTTTTTGCGTCTGACATATTTGTATGTTTAAAAATTTTAGTGTGCAAATGTAGCCTTAACTACCTGATAATAAAAATAAAATTTGGTCAAACTTTTTAAAGTCATTGATTGTTTTAAGCGTTAAGCCTAAATAAGATAGCTATTGTTTCACAGTATGTGTGGTAAATGCCCGAAATATACTTTAATTTCGACCCATAGCGTAAGGTACAACCCTCGCATCTTTTAACACTTAACACTTTAAACTTAACACTTAACACTTAAAACTTAAAACTCAAAATATGGCATATCCAGAAATGTTAGTTGCTCCAATGAGACAACAGCTAGAAAATGTAGGATTTAAATCCTTAATGAGTGCATCAGAAGTAGAAAATGCATTAAACAGTAAGAATGGTACACAATTATTGGTTTTCAATTCGGTATGCGGTTGCGCTGCTGGAACTTGCAGGCCAGGCGTAATTCATGCGGTAAATAGTACCGAAAATAAGCCAACAGAATTGTTAACCGTATTTGCCGGACAAGAGGCTGAGGCGGTTGCAAAAGCAAGAGAATATACGCTTCCATATCCGCCATCTTCTCCATCTATTGCCTTATTTAAAGACGGAAATTTGGTTCACTTTATCGAACGTCATATGATAGAAGGTAGAAGTGCCGAAATGATTTCACAGAATTTACAAGCAGCTTTTAACGAGTTCTGCGTGTAAATCATAATTTCCCTTCCAATAGGAGGGGAAATTATTCTAATGAAATTAACTCATCGCCTTTTTTGTAAGGCACATAGGTGATAATTAGTTGGAACATTTCATCTGTGGTTTTCATGCTTCCTTCGCGTTCGGCAATTAATTTGGGTGGATGAAAGGGATTGTTTGGATTTGATGCCCGATTGTCGAAATCACCTTCTACATATATGGTAGACCCTCGTGGGATTTTAAGCATGGTTTTTGGCATGTAAAAGTATTGCCATCTGAAGTCCCAATTGGGAATTCTAATCAAGCGAATGGTGTCGCCACTTGGTTTAATGGCATAGGCCCAAAACCGCTTCCCAATTAAGTGCATATGTGGAACTAAATTTACGATAGAAATATCATTGGGCACGGTAAATTTGATATGAAAGGTTTTTTGTTCATTGGCAGGAACTACCAATGCTGGCTCAACAGGAGCCAAGCCTAAGGTGCCAATTTGAAACTCTGACACAGGTCTATTTGGCTCTTTTGTACCATAATAAATTTTGTAATAAGAGGAGTCGGTTTCTTGGATTGGACTCGGGCCAAAATGCATGTCGTTTAAATAAAAAGCATTTTTTTTGCCTATTCTAAAACCACCAATTTCGTTTGGATAAAAACTAAATTGAGCACCGGGCAAATAATTAGAAACGCTGGGTGTCATGGGAGCATAAGTCCCATCATCATTTAATAAACCAAGTTCCTTGTGGATTTCAGTACTTTTGGTTTGGTCTTGGTTTATTATGTATTTCCCTGTGTGTAGATTACTTTTTTTAGCCTCACTAAACTGAATAATATGTGTGTTTACATGGTGAACCAAACGCTTGTTTCCTGGCACAAATTCTATGGCTCTAATGATGGTATCTTTGGGTAATTCGAAGGGTATTTTTACCACCATAAACAAATCCGTATTATTTCCGGGCACCTGTATTGGTTTTGGCATGTATACAATTAGGTCGGGTTTCCCTTTGTTCCATTTTTTTTCTACTATTTCTGGCTGATCCAAAGCGCTCGTATCACCTGGTAAACAACCTTCTTCAGCCCAACGTTTGATGAGGGAAATTTGCGTATCTGTTAAATAGGTTTCATTGGCAAAATGACTATAGGATGGATCTGCAGGCCAAGGAGGCATTAACCTATTTTCTGTGACATAAGCTATAAGTTTGGCTTTAGAGGCAATGTCTTCATAACTCATAAGTGCAAACGGAGCAGCCCCATCTTGGTTGTGACATTTGCTACAATTGGCATAAATAATGGGCGCAATATGTTCGGCAAACAAAACGGGTTCATTATTGCCAGGAATTTGATTGGTGTTGTTTTGGCAGGCTGTTAGGGCCACAGAAGCCCATATCAATAATTGTTTTAATTTATGTAACATCCAATTGCCCTTGTTTTATAGGGTTTAACCATTTGATTAAGGTAAAGTTTTTCTAATACATCTGCCAAATCAAATGCTGTAATTACTTTTCTTTTTTTGCTCAGTTCAAATGCCCAATTATCAATTCTTCCTTGATAAACCTTTAAGCCATTCTTTGTAAAAACCGCTACCTCTGGTGTAATGCTTGCTTGAACAAATTTTGCTAAGTCGAAATTTGGGTCGGTGTAAAAATCTAAATCAGTTAATTGATACTTATGTTTGAAAGCTAAAATTTCTTTTTTTGAATAGGTTTTGCCTGGCACAATCGCATAAAATTTGAAACCTACTTTTTGGTAGGTAGATGCCAGATTTCTGATGGTAAGTGAATAGCTTTGGCAAAGCGGACATTCAGGTGAAATAAAAAGCACCACAAATCCCTTTTCATGCTTTGCAGATTGAATAACGTATGGCTTTCCATCTAGGTTTGATAGAGAAACCTCCTCAATCCTTTCCGGACTTGTTTGAATAGAAAAGAAGGATAATAGGATGAACAATAAAATCTGCATAGTCACAAATTTAGGCTTTGTGATTAAATTAGTGGCATAAAAAAAGCGGGCGAAGCCCGCTTTTTTTATTTGTTAATGTCAAATGTATTCATGAAGGCTGTGGTAAAATTCCCCTTTTTAAATTCTTCATTTTGCATGAGTTTCATCGCCAATGGGATGGTGGTTTTTAATCCAGGTCCCTCAATAATGAACTCACCCAATGCTCTTTCCATTTTAATAATCGCTTCTTCTCTGGTTTGTGCCGTTACAATCATTTTTGCAATCATACTATCGTAATTGCTTGGGATGGTATATCCGGCATAGATGTGCGTATCAACACGCACTCCGTGACCGCCTGGCTTGTGCAAATAATCTATTCTTCCGGGTGTAGGTCTGAAATTATTATATGGATCTTCGGCATTGATGCGCACCTCAATGGAGTGACGAGATGGATAGTAATTTCTACCACTAATAGGAACACCTGCTGCAATTAAAATTTGTTCTTTTACTAAATCAAAATTAATTACTTCTTCTGTTACAGGATGTTCAACTTGAATACGGGTATTCATTTCCATGAAATAGAAGTTGCGGTGTTTATCTACCAAGAATTCAATTGTACCTAAACCTTCGTATCCAATGGCGGAAGCACCTGCTATTGCAGCGGCACCCATTTTTTCGCGCAATTCATCTGTCATGAATGGAGAAGGACTTTCTTCTACTAATTTCTGATGCCTACGTTGGATAGAGCAATCTCTTTCAGACAGGTGACAAACTTTTCCATATTGATCACCAGCCAACTGAATTTCTATATGGCGAGGTTCCTCTACATACTTTTCCATGTAGATACCGTCATTACCAAAGGCGGCTAAAGATTCTTGCTTTGCGCTATCCCAGTTTTTTTCAAACTCTTCATCGGTCCAAATAATGCGCATCCCTCTACCTCCGCCACCTGCGGTTGCTTTTATAATTACAGGGTAACCAATTACTTTCGCTAATTCTCTACCTTCATTTGCATCCTTTAGCAAGCCCTCAGAACCGGGTATTACAGGCACGCCTGCTTTTTTCATGGTTTCTTTGGCATTAGATTTATCGCCCATTGCGTTAATCATTTCCGGACTAGCGCCAATGAATTTTATGCCATGTTCTCTGCAAACAGCTGAGAACTTTGCATTTTCCGATAAAAATCCATATCCAGGATGTATGGCATCTGCGTTGGTAATTTCTGCCGCAGCAATAATATTATTAATACTTAAGTAAGATTGAGCCGATGGTGGAGGTCCAATACACACCGCTTCATCAGCAAATCTAACATGTAAGCTATCTCTATCTGCTGTAGAATAAACGGCAACAGTTTTAATACCCATTTCACGGGCAGTGCGTATAATTCTTAGCGCTATTTCGCCTCTATTGGCAATGAGAATTTTTTTGAACATGTAAATGTAATTAAATAAAATCTAAAGCAATACGCTTAAGCACTAATACTACTTTGGTTCAACTAAGAATAAAGCTTGGTCGTATTCAATAGGTGAAGCATTGTCAACCAATATTTTAACAATTTTACCCGAAACTTCAGATTCAATTTCATTGAATAGTTTCATTGCTTCAACGATACATAATACTTGTCCAACTTTAATTTCGTCTCCAACCTGAACAAACGGTGGTTTATCCGGAGATGATGATTTGTAATAAGTACCAATCATTGGAGATTTTATGGTAATTAAATGACTACTTGATTCAGTATGGTGCGATTCTATTTTTTCGGTTTGAACTGCTGGCGCAACCGGAGCTGGCGCAGCTTGCACAATTGGAGCAGCTTGAACCAAACTTGGGGCAGTTTGATGCACTACCATTGTTTTTTCATCCGTTTTCTTGATGGCTAACTTAAAATCGCCACGCTCTACTTCAACTTCAGAAACTCCAGATTCTGAAACCAACTTAATGAGTTCTTTAATTTCTTTTAATTCCATAAGGATTATTGTTTATTAAAATCAAATTTATTCAAAAATATGAATTGGTAATTACCAATTCTCAAAAAAAGTATAAAATTTATTAATCGGTAGGCGAGTCGTATGCCCATTTTAAATACATTGCGCCCCAGGTAAATCCACCGCCAAAGGCAGCAAGCACAAGGTTGTCACCTTTTTTTAGTTTTTTCTCCCACTCCCATAAACATAGCGGTAAAGTGCCATTGGTCGTATTTCCATAATGATCAATATTAATCATTACCTTTTCTTTATCAAGCCCCATTCTTTCGGCGGTGGCGTCAATAATTCTCAGATTGGCTTGGTGTGGCACTAACCAAGAGATATCATCTGCCGTTAAATTATTTCTTTCCATTATTTGGGCAGACACATCAGCCATCCCTTTAACAGCAAATTTAAAAACGCTTTTTCCATCCTGAAATACAAAATGTTCTCTGGCTTCAATCGTTTCATGTGTAGGTGGTTTTAAAGAACCTCCCGCTTTTTGGTGTAGAAAGTGTCTTCCAGAACCATCTGATTTTAATACCGCATCAATAATACCATTACCTTCTTCATTAGGTTCAAGCAGCACTGCGCCACAGCCATCTCCAAAAATAATACAGGTATTACGGTCGGTATAATCAATGATAGACGACATTTTATCTCCACCAATAACTAAAACTTTCTTATATTTCCCAGATTCTATGAAGCTACTTGCTGTTTGTAGCGAAAACAAAAAGCCTGAGCACGCCGCCATTAAATCATAAGCAAATGCATTAATAGCGCCAATTTTATCTGCCAAAATACAAGCAGAAGAAGGGAAAATGAGGTCGGGGGTTACTGTGGCAAAAATAATTAAGTCAATTTCTTCTGCACTAATACCTCTTTTTTTGAGCAATCCATTAGCTGCTTCAACGGCCATGTCTGAAGTGGCTAAACTAGGATCCTTTAATATGTGTCTTTCTTTAATACCGGTGCGTGTGGTAATCCATTCATCGCTTGTATCTACCAATAGTTCCAAATCTTTATTGGTTAATAAATCTGGTGGTACATAGCCATGAATGGCTGTAATTGCAGCGGTAATTTTCGTCATTATTGTGTTGGTGGAACTAAATTTTGGAAAGCATCATGGATAATTTGAACCAATTTTGAATCAACCACATCTTTGGCTGAAAGGAGCATATTTTTGAATGCTTTTGCATTTGATATGCCGTGTCCTATGATAACAGGAGCATTTACACCTAAAATAGGTGTGCCTCCAAAATTTTCGTAATTAAAACTTTCTAAATAATCATCTTGAATGCCTCTTTTGCTAATTGCAAAGTACATCGATTCAAGTGCTTTCAGTACCACATTTCCAGTAAAGCCATCGCATACAATTACGTCAACTTTGCTTGAAATAATATCTCTGCCTTCTACATTACCAATAAAATTAAATTGGTTTGTATCCTCCATAATGTGGTGGGCAGATACGGTAACTAAATTTCCTTTTTCTTTTTCTTCACCTATACTCAACAATCCAACCCTTGGGTTAGCAACTTTGTATACATGCTCGAGTAGGAGTGATCCTAGGATTCCAAATTGGTATAAAACATCAGGTTTACAATCTGCATTGGCGCCTACATCTAAAAGTAAGCCAACGCCTCCTTTAGCTTTGGGAACCATGGCTGTAACGCATGGGCGAATAACACCTTCAATTGGTTTTACAGAAAACATGGAACCTACTAACATGGCACCCGTATTACCGGCACTAACAAAAGCATCTAACTGTTTCTTTGCAAGTAAGCCAAATCCGACAGATATACTCGAGTCTTTTTTCTGAGAGATTGCTTTAGTTGGGTGTTCTCCCATACCAATCACCTCAGTGGTGTGTACAAAGTCGAAATGATCTAAATTGCCACCTTGTTCAATAAGATGTTGTTTCGCTAGTTCAGTGTCGCCAATAAGCACAATGCGAGCAGCGTTACCCATTTCTTGCTGCGCAATAATTGCACCAGCAATTGCTTCTTTTGGAGCATAATCGCCCCCCATGATATCAAAACCAATCTTCATTGAGCGGATTTTTTGCTAATTAAAGCAAGTGATTAAATGTCTTTTTGCATCTCAGGGAAAGCTAACTTACCCTTGTAGTAGCCACCAGCAGTAACACGGTGACGTAAGTGTGTTTCTCCAGATGTTGGATCTACTGAAACAGTTGGATTAGCACCTTTGTAATGTGTTCTGCGCTTGTCGCGTCTTGCATTTGAGATTTTGCGTTTTGGATTAGGCATTGTATATGTCTCCTTATTTATTAATTTAGTAAATTTTTTAATTTATCCCAGCGAGGATCGGCAGCATTTTGCTCCTTTTCATCGGCCGAGTCTTCTATATCTTCTGTTTCAATTTGGTTCAATCTACTCAAAACTTCTTGATTACAAGGTTTAGGTTCGGGTAAATTATCACAGTTTTTCTTTTGAGGGAGCGATAGTAACAAGCTTTCATACAGATATTGTTTTAAATCAAATTCAATTTCTGTTCTTGCAATGTAAATCAACTCTGAATCATCGAAATTATTGGCTTCACTTAATTTCATAATCAAGCCAAATTTCTCAGATACGGGTAAGTCAATATCTTCAGCACAAGTATCACAAGCAACTCTCGCAACTCCTTTAAAATCAAACTTTAGGTCGAACATCGACTCTGTTTTGAATAATTTTAAATCAACCTCAACTTTGCAATATTCAATGGGTGAGTACTCAAATTCAGTTAAGAATTCTTCATTTAGCATAAATTCAAATTCATTCAAACCCATTTTGAGTTTATTGAATTCAATGAGGTATGCTTTTGTCTTCGTTCCCATTTTATATAGCCGGCAAATATAAGCATTGGGGGTAAAAAACTAAATATTTTTTGAAAATAATTGGAAATCAATTGGCTAAATTGATTCTTATGCCCAAAAAATGGCCAAATGTATGGTGTTTTGAAATTAAAAATCAATTCTAAATCGCTCTCTTTTCCCAGGGTTTAATGGGAGTGGATTGCTATTTATTTCTGTAAAATGATTCCTGCGTGCCCAAATATCTATTGCCATAAATAAGGCATTGCGCATAGATTGCTCGCTGGCTTCATTTTTACCTGCAATGGCATATGCGGTTCCATGATCGGGCGAGGTGCGCACAAAAGGCAACCCTGCCGTTACATTAACCCCAGAATCAAAAGAGGCATATTTAAAAGGCACTAATCCCTGATCGTGGTACATGGCTAAAATACCATCGAAATGCCTGTATTGGTTTGATCCAAAGAAACCATCTGCTGGGTAGGGTCCAAATACAAATATCTGTTTTTCGTTTTTGGCTTTTTCAATAGCTGGAATAATGATATCCTTTTCCTCCATGCCTAATAGTCCGTTATCTCCCGCATGTGGGTTCAATCCCAATACAGCGATGCGTGGCTTTGCGATACCAAAATCTTTTTGCAAACTCTCTTTTAATAGAATTATCTTTTTATAGATACCGTCTATACTTAATTTGCTTGCTACTTCTTTCACTGGAACATGTCCGGTTGCCAGTGCAAGTTTTAAATCATCTGATGCCAATACCATTAGATGGTCTGAGCCTGCTTGTTGTGCTAAATATTCTGTATGACCTACAAAAGGTAGTTCGGGTGTATTTACCGTATTTTTATTGAGGGGCGCCGTAACGATGGCATCTATTTTACCAGCAATCGCATCTTGTGTAGCCATCGCAAGTGCTTTAAAAGCGTATTGGCCGGCTTGGGCAGTAGCTTCCCCCATTTTTATTTCAGTTTCTTCTTCCCAACACACCAAAATATTCGCTTTTTTGGGATTAACTTGATCTATGTGTTTGATAATATTTAACTGAAACTCATTTAGGTTTAATACCTTCCTCCAGTATGAGATAATTTTTGGCGATCCATACACCACTGGAATGCAATAATTTAAAATCCGATTATCGTTTAAGGTTTTTATAATTACCTCCACGGCAATGCTGTTCATATCGCCAATGGTAATGCCTATAATGGGTAATTTATTCATACGGTATTTTCTCTGTTTGGCAAGTTTACTTGCTAAGGTTTTTTACGAAATTGAATAATAATCTAACGCCAACACCTGTGCCTTGTTTTCCCCTGTAACTATCTGCTGCATTGAGGTAAGCCGGACCAGCGATGTCAAAATGTAGCCATGGATAATTGGTGAATTTTTCCAAGAATTTTCCGGCGGTAATGGCACCTCCAATGGGGCCACCAATATTTTTCATATCTGCTAAATCGCTTTTAATGAGTTTTGCATAATCATCCCAAAAAGGAAATTCTACTAATCTTTCATGTACATGGATTCCTGTTTCTACTATAGCTTTTTTATGTTCATCGTTCGCGGTTCCCATAAAAACTGTTCCGTATGAACCAATAGCAGCAGCAGCGGCACCTGTTAGTGTGGCAAAATCTAATACCAAACTTGGTTCATATTTTTTAGCATAGGCTAAGGCGTCGCCTAAAAGCATTCTTCCCTCGGCGTCTGTATTTAAAACCTCTACGGTTTGCCCGTCGTACATGGTTACTACATCCCCAGGTGTATATGCATTTTCTCCCGGTCTGTTGTCGGTAGCAGGAATTAATGCAATTAAGTGATAGGGCAATTTTGCTTTGGCAATGGCACACGTTGCAGCGGCAACGGCTGCTCCACCTGCCATGTCACATTTCATCGTATCCATTGAATTAGGCGTAGGTTTTAAACTTAAACCACCAGTATCATACACCACGCCTTTGCCCACCAGTACAAGCGGTTTTTTATTTTTAGCTCCCTTTGGTTTGTATTCCAGAATAGTGAATGTTGGCGGCGTTTTACTACCTTGGTTTACGGCTAATAAGCCGCCCATTTTCAAAGATTCTATTTGCTTCTTGTTTAGAATTTCACATGACACACCAGATGCAAGGGCTAATGCTTTTATTTCCTTGGCAAAAGTTACAGCTGTTAAATGCGATTGAGGTTCATTTACCCATGTGCGTGCTGTACATACAGCGTCTACTTGTATTTGTAGGAATTCTAAGTTTGCTTTTTTTACACCTATCACTCCAATTTTTTCTAAGGTATTGGCATGAGATGTATCCGATTTGTATTTTAAAAATTGGTAGTTACTCAATGCCATCCCTTCAGCAATGGCCAATGTAAATTCTTCTTTGGCGGTTTGGTTCAGGCAAACACTTTTATATTGGTGCGCATTGAGGGCTGTGCAAATTTTATTACCCAAATTGCGGTAGTTTTCTAATTGTTCTGCTTCTGATTTGCTTTTCCAATCTGCGGTAATTTGAATAAAAGTTAACTGGTTAAACTGATTGAGTAAGATGTAATTTTCTTTAGCAGCTTGTTTTTTCGCTATGTATGCGATCTCTTCTTTGCTTAAATTCCACTGTGATAATTCTTTCAAATGGTTTACAACAATGACTTGAGATTGGTCTTTTAAAACTTTTGTTTGGGCTATTATTTGCGTGGTCATGTACAATAAATTTTTGTTTTTGGCCAATGTGGCTGTATTAGTGGGGCAATATTAAACTA
Organism: Sphingobacteriales bacterium; assembly: GCA_021298155.1. Lineage (GTDB taxonomy): Bacteria > Bacteroidota > Bacteroidia > UKL13-3 > UKL13-3 > B1. The sequence continues at coordinate 17,648 of JAJTEN010000009.1, forward strand.
ATAATGTCAAATTAAATAAAACAAAGCGGCTTCACCATTATTATCACTAGGAATGCTTTATTTCTTTTTTTCTTTTGGCAGTATGCCGTTTTTTTCTTCTGCCTTGATGGCATCGGCTTTGCAATTTTTACAGGCTGTATAGCCGTCTTTTTTGGCTTGGGACATACTTACACCCTTTTTTCCGGTTTTGGCTAAACTGCAATTTTTTGCATGAAATTTTTTGCCATTATCAGTAACATAAACTGTTTGCGCAAAACTTTTGGCTGAACCCAAGAAGAATAGAAATAGGCTCAAACAGAAAATTTGAATTAGCTTTTTCATAATTTGTTCATTTAGGGATGCTAAAATAAAGAAGCTTTAAGAATATATTTGCAAGAATTTTACAAAAGCTTCAATTTCTCCAATAAAACCTTTCTATTTGCAGATTATGACACAGTTAGTAAGGGCAAAAAAATACCTAGGCCAACATTTTTTAACAGACCAGCAAATTGCCGAGAATATTGTTACGGCATTGGTTCAGGTTTTTCCTACGGGAAAGATTTTGGAAGTTGGTCCAGGCATGGGGGTGCTTACTCAATTTCTGTTACCAACAAAAGGGATTGAAACATGGGCTGCTGAGGTTGACGGAGAATCTGTGAGTTATTTATTGGCAAATTATGCTAGTTTAAGTGAGCGTTTATTGCAAGAGAGTTTTTTAGACATAGACTTGAGTCGAAAATTCCCTTCAGGTGTTTCGGTAATTGGTAACTTCCCTTATAATATTTCGTCACAAATTATATTTCATATTTTAGATCATAGATCGGTTGTGCCATTTATGGTAGGCATGTTTCAGAAGGAAGTGGCAGAACGAATTGGCGCGCAAAAGGGAGGTAAGGAGTATGGAATTATTTCTGTAATTACGCAAGCCTATTATGAGGTTGAATATTTATTTACTGTTCATGAGCATGTATTTAATCCGCCACCAAAAGTTAAGTCGGGCGTGATTCGATTAACTCGTAAAAATCTTAGCCTAGCATGTGATGAAGATGTATTTCGAAAAGTAGTAAAAACAGCCTTTAACCAACGCAGAAAAAAGCTAAGAAACGCAATCTCTTCATTGGGTTTATCTGATGAATTATTGGGCGATTTTGCCGCTAAACGCGCCGAAGAACTTTCAGTTTCAGATTTTATAGAAATTACCAATATGTTAAATAGGCAAGTATAATGGAAAAGATACAAGTAGATAATGCATTGCTTAAGCAATTTAAAGCTTGGTTTCAAGAAGGAAATTTAGCCGAATTACACGCCCAACTTCAGCACATGTATCCTCAAGATATTGCCGCTGTTATTGATAGGTTGAATACAGAGGATGCGCGTAAGGTAATGAACGCACTAGATAAAGAAGCGGTGGTTAAGGTGCTCGTTGAAACGGATCAAGATGTGCGGGAGCAGTTTTTGTCGGCCTATTCTTCCTATGAGATTGCAAACGAGTTCATCGAAAATATGAATAGTGATGACGCTGCTTATATCTTAAATCACTTTCCAAATCACAAAAAGGAAGAAATTATATCTAATCTACAAGATATAGAATATGCCAGTAGCTTATTAGAATTGATTAGTTATGAAACCGAAACTGCTGGCAGTTTAATGGCGCTAGAGTTGGTAAAAGCCTATCAAGATTGGAGCGTAGCTAAATGTATTGATGAGATTAGAATTCAGGCTGAAAATGTTGAAAGTATATTAGTGGTGTATGTAGTAGATCATTTAGAGCGACTACAAGGAATTATTACCCTCAAGAATTTAATTTTGGCTGATCCCAATTCTCAGATACACGATTTATATAATAAAGAAGTAATTTCTGTTTCTACTTCAGCTCCGGTGGAAGAGGTAGCAAATATTACCAAAAAATACGATTTAATGGTTTTGCCTGTGGTAGACCCGCTCGGAAGATTAGTGGGCCGAATTACCATTGATGATGTGGTTGATTTTATTAAAGATGAGGCTGATGAAGATTATCAGCTAATGAGTGGTATTACAGAGGATGTTGACCCAACAGATAAAGTATGGATTCTGTCGCGTGCGCGTTTACCTTGGTTAATCATTGGCTTATTTGGCGGTATTGCGAGTTCTCGTTTTTTAGCTATCTATGAAGGGCAAATTATGATTCATCCGGAGATGGCATTTTTTATTCCTATGATTGCAGCTATGGGCGGAAATGTGGGCGTTCAATCTTCTGCTATTGTGGTTCAGGGTATCGCAAATGATACCTTGGGTACAAAAAATATCGGACAAAAAATATTAAAGGAATTAAGGGTTGCTTTAATCAATGGAATTATTTGTTCTCTGCTCATTTTATTTTATAATTTAGCTTTTCAACATTCCTATGAATTGGCTATAACAGTTAGCACTGCGCTATTAGCAGTGATCATTTTTGCATCTGTATTTGGCACATTTATTCCGATGTTATTAAACAAATTGAAAATAGATCCAGCTATCGCAACAGGTCCATTCATTACCACAAGTAATGACCTATTGGGTATTATGATTTATTTTAGCATTGGCAGACTACTCTATTAGTACCGACAAAATGCCCATGCAACCTTCTATCAACTTTTAATTACTAGTATCATGAATGAAGTTTTGAACCCACTGCCAGCAGTTTGGAATGTGCTTGTTGTTGATGATGTGCACCCAATTCTGACAGATGGTTTGCGTAAACTTGGACATAACGTTCTTTATTTACCAAATTCAAATCGCGCAAACATCATTGCCGAATTGCCGAAGCAACATGTATTAGTTATTCGAACCAAAACCTTGGTTGATAAAGAACTATTGGATCATGCCACGCATTTAAAAATTATTGCAAGGGCAGGAGCAGGCACAGATAATATAGACTTGCAAGAAGCTCAAATAAGAAATATTGTGTGCATCAATGCTGGGGAAGCTAATTCTGATGCGGTAGCAGAACAAAGCCTCGCCATGTTATTGATGTTATTTGCAAATTTATTCCGTGCAAATGCTCAAGTTAAAGCAGGTATATGGCTACGTGAGGCAAACCGAGGCATTGAATTGGCTGGAAAAACTGTGGCTATCATTGGTTATGGTAATACAGGTAAAGCGCTTGCTCAAAAATTGTCTGGAATGAATGTAAACGTTTTAGCGTACGATAAATACCTATCGAATTACGGAAATGCATTGGTTCAAGAAAGCCATTGGGCAGATATTTTTGAGCAGGCAGATGTGCTTACTTTTCATGTTCCCTTAACTCCCGAAACAAAGTATTACTTTAATGAATCTTTGCTATCTCAGTTTAAAAAACCAATCTATCTCTTAAATCTGAGTAGGGGCAAGGTGTTGAACACGAAAGATGTTGTACTTGGATTGAAACAGGGAAAAATTTTAGGTGCAGCGCTTGATGTGCTCGAAAATGAACAATTAGAAACAATGACCGAATTAGAGAAAAGCCTCTTTTCAGAACTTTGTGAAAGTGAGAATGTGATTTTGAGTCCCCATATTGGGGGGTGGACCCAAGAAAGTTACATTAAAATTTCACAGGTTTTATTGGATAAGTTGCTCACTTTTAAGCAAAAATTAACAAATAATTGATTTTGTATTAAATAGATATTGTTATTTTCATTTTAACTACTTTATTTTACCGCTCTTAAAAAACTTGTATTGAAATTGTAAATTATAAGACATATGAAGAAAATATACATTTTATTGGCCGTTCTTTTTGGTATTCAAATGGCACTCCACGCCCAATCGGGAATGGGTACAGTTAGGGGTACCGTTAAAGATGCTAAAACCAAGAAGCCGATGGACTTCGTGAGCATTACCCTCAAGCTTAATGGGGTAACCAAAGCAACTACCATGACCGACGACGACGGAGGCTTCGTAATTAAAACCTTACAACCTGGTGAATATGATTTGTATGCTTCTTTTGTTGGTTACAGCAATACAACTATCAAAGGAATTACTGTTTCACCTGAGGCAGACCGTTTTGTTCCATTTAGCATGGAGCCATCAGACGGAACTACTTTTAAAGAAGTAATTGTACAGCATAAAAAACAACTGGTAGATCCAGGTGGTGTGAAAGGTGATGTTAAAACCAATAAAGAAATTTTAGCCTTGGGAACGCGCTCTGTAGAGAAAATAGCCGGTACTACATTAGGTGTTGAATCAAGAGCAGGTGGTACTCCTATTTTCCGTGGATCTAGACCAGATGGTACAGCGTACTACATAGCTGGTGTGCGCGTGCAAAGTGGTTCTACCAATATACCTGCTAACGCGATAGATCAAATTCAGGTAATTACAGGTGGTACTCCGGCCCAGTATGGCGACTTTGTGGGTGGAGCAATTGTAATGACAACCAAAGCCCCAACCAAAAATGTAACTGGAGGTATCGAGGTTACTTCAGCTTCTCCATTTACAGGATATTTGGATAATAGTCAGTTTAACAATTTTCAAGGTTATTTATCTGGCCCAATCAAAACCATCAATAAAGGTAGAGGTTCAGAAGAGCGTGTTATCTTAGGATACTTAGTTTCTGGTGCTTTTACATATGGTAGAAGTTTAGCTTCTGTTGATTTATATCAAGTAAAACCAGATAAATTAAAAGAAATACACGAAAGACCATTGGTGCCTGGTCCAGAAAATTCTTTATACCCAGCTGCTGAGTTTTTAACCAAAAACGATTTACAAAAAGTAGATGTGCGCCAGAATGTGAATTCTATGTCGGCAGATTTAAACGGAAATTTTAACTTCCAACCAAGTACAAATATTAACGTTAAATTAGGATATTTTGGAAGTTATTCACGCGGAAGAAATTGGAATTCATTCCACTCATTATTGAACCCTGAAAATAATGCGTTGCAAACGAATTATACCATCAGAACGTATTTACAATTTACCCAAAATTTCAAAACGGATAATAAGAATGAAGATGGGACTAAAAAGAAAGCGTCTAACATATCTAATGCCTATTACAGCGTTCGTTTATCATATGAACGTGGTTATGGAGAGGTAATGGATGCTGAGCATGAGAATAACCTGTTCAACTATGGGTATATTGGTAAATTTACAACGTATGATGCTCCAAATTATGCCCGCGTAATCAAAGGATTAAACGAAAGACCAGATTCATTCATGACAGATAACGGAATGTTATATTTAACAGATTATTACCGTCATGTTGGTTATAGAGATACATCATACACCTTTGATCAAGATCCAAGCATCAATAGAGTGAGGGGTAATTTTACCCGTGCAGTTTATGATTATTTCGGACAAAGTATGATGAGAACTGCGGGTAATGTGCGCCAGGTTGGAGGTCTCATCAATGGTGATGGGCCAATAGGTATCTATTCTAATATGTGGGCTAATGTTGGTGCACAACAAGCAGGTTACGGCAAGAGCATGAATGAAGCCTTTAACTTATATGTTCAAAGTGAGTTTAGTATTGCACCAACCAGCAATCCAAAAGCCAAGCATGAAATACAAATTGGTTTAAATGTTGAACAACAATTTAGAAGGAATTATTCCTTAGGAGCTACCAATTTATGGACAATGGCTCGTTTATATGCTAACAGACAGTTCTCAGGTTTAGATTCTTCATTATATACTTTATCATTCGACCAAAATGGGGTATTTAATGATACGGTGAATTTTAAACGTAAAATTATAGAATCACAGCAAACTAATTTTGATCGTAATTTCAGAAATAGTTTAATTGCTCGCGGTGCCTTAGATGCTTTCGGAAATAAAATCGATCAATTCTCAAATATTGATGTGAATTCATACCGCCCTTCAGATTATAGTTTAGATATGTTCTCGGCTAATGAACTATTAAATAATGGAAATAGCATAGTTTCATATTCTGGATATGATCACTTGGGAAGAATCGTTAGAAAGCGCCCTAGCTTAAATGATTTCTTAACAGATTCAACAGCTAGGTTATTACCTGCTTATCAGCCATTGTATTTTGCTGCATGGGTTCAAGATAAATTCGTATTTAAAGATTTAATTATTCGTGTGGGTGTTCGTTTAGAGCGTTTTGATGCAAACCAACCTGTATTGAAGGATCCTTATTCAATGGTTCCATTGTACACAGTGGGTGAAGCAAAAAATCTTGGAATTTTAGATGCAGAAAATATCCCAACTACAATTGGCGATAACTATGTACCTTATGTTGATAAAGATCCAGGTCAGCAAGATGCAGACATTACTAAGGCGAAATTTGTTGGATATAGAAATGGAAACAATTGGTTTGATAAAAATGGTAACCCTATTTCAGATCCGCAAACCATTGCGCGTGACGGAAAAACAAACCGTAACATGCCTTTATTGGCTGATCCAAAAAATCCACAATTGCCAACTGCAGCTTCATTCACAGATTATGTTCCAGATTTAAAGGTTTTACCTCGTATTTGGTTCTCGTTCCCAATTTCAACCACTTCTCAATTCTTTGGAACATATGATATCTTGACACAAAGACCAAGTGCAAACGTGGGACAAATTGATGATTACTTCTATTTACAGAATCGTTTAAGTGGAGGTGCTATTGCCAATCCAGATTTGAAAATGGTACAGGTAACGGATTATGAAATTGGTTTCCGTCAGCAAATCGGACAAGATGCTGCTTTGGGTATTATCGCTTCATACCGTGAATATAGAAACCAAATCCAATTGTTCCGTTATGTTCAAGCTTGGCCAAATGATTATTCAACATATGGTAACTTAGACTTCTCAACAGTAAAGAGTATAGGGTTAGAATACAATGTGAGAGATTTAGGAAATGTAACCATTACCACCAACTACCAATTGCAATTTGCAGATGGTACAGGTTCAAATGCCAATTCAAGTGCGGCTTTGGTACAAGTTGGTTTACCAACCCTTCGTACTATGGTTCCAATGGATTTTGATACACGTCACACCTTTAAAGCTATTTTTGATTACCATTATAAAGAAGGTAAGGATTATAACGGACCTATCGTAGATGGTAAAAAGATTTTTGAAAACGCTGGTTTCAACTTTATTTTCACTTCATTCTCAGGCCGTCCATACACACAAGATTTACTTCCAACCCCAGGTGGCGTTCAATCTGGTGTAGTGGTAAGGAGTCCGGTAAAAGGAACACCAAATGGAGCTAATTTACCTGCTCAATACAATATTGACTTAAACATTGACAAAAATTTCATGTTTAAGAAAAAGAAAATTGATGGAACAATGACAGTTTACAGATTGCGTACCTTTATTATGGTTCAAAACCTATTAAATACTGCAAACGTAACAAGCGTATTCCGTTATACAGGTTCTGCTTACGACGACGGATTTTTAGCTTCTCCTGTTTCAAGAGAACAAAAAGAGACTGCAACCAATCAGCAAGCATATGTTGACTTATACAATACAAGAATGGTAAATCCAGATAGGTTCGTATTACCTCGATTAACACGTTTGGGTTTGGCATTATATTTCTAAGTTTTACGTAACAATAAAAAGAGACTATCATGGAAAAATATACCATAAAATTAATGAAATCAGCAATTCTTGCATTAAGCGTATTTGCCCTTTCAAATACAGTTTTTGCTAAGGAAAATGTGGGAGTATTAAGGAAAAATTCAACGCCAAGTTTAGGTAAAATGGGTGCTGGTTGTGCGGCAGCAACACAGCAAAAAGATCTTGATTTAAATAATGTGCGTACTACTATTTTAAATGGTGGTGACGTTTGGTGGAACTTACAAAATGCCAGATATGAAATTCCGCGCGTTGAACCGGGTCAAACTTCAAAGCATTCTTTATTCTCAGGTGCATTATGGATTGGCGGAATAACGCAAGGTAACTTGCGCATTGCTGCACAAACCTACCGCCAAAGTGGAAACGATTATTATCCAGGTGCCTTGCAGGTTGATGGATCAGCATCTATTACCGCAGCGCGTTGTAAATTTTATGATCAAATTTGGAAAGTAACACTAGCCGAGATTGAGGAATTTAGTAATGATGAAACCAAATGGAATGATCCTATTGATGGAATTGCAAACTGGCCAGGTAATGGAAATAGAGGTGAAGGAGTTACAGGAGAAGCAGAGTTTCTAGCTCCTTTCTTTGATTTTAATAAAGATGGAAAATATGAGCCATCCAATGGTGATTTCCCTTCATTTGAGCAAAATGTATTGAGTAATATTCCAGATATGATGTTGTATACGATATACAATGACAAAGGAAATATTCACTCAGAAACTGAAGGTTTACCAATTGGATTAGAATTACACACTCAAAGTTTTGCTTATTCTACCAATGATGAAATTAATAACATGACTTTTTATCGCACTACTATTTATAATAGAAGCACAGAAACGATTGATTCATGTATTTTTGGTCAGTGGGTAGATGCAGATTTAGGAAACTATTCAGATGATTACGTAGAGTGTGATGTAAAGAGAAATTTAGGTATCTGTTATAATGGTGATGATAACGATGAAGGTATCTTGGGTTATGGATTGAATCCACCTTCTGTGGGTGTTAACTTTTTCGAAGGTCCACGTAAAATAGTTGGAACCGACACCACTGAAATTGGGTTAACTAAATTTATTTATTACAATAACGATTTCTCTGTAACGGGAAATCCTTCGCGCCCAGAACATTATTGGAATTATTTGAATGGTCGTTGGAAAGATGGATTGAATATCACCTATGGTGGTAATGGCCGTGGGGGTTCAGATACTGCATCTTTCATGTTTCCGGGTAAAACTGATCCTAGTGGAAGAGCAGATTGGACAGAACGAATTGCGGGTAATACGCCAGGAGATAGAAGATTTTTACAAACTGCAGGTCCGTTTAGCTTATTACCTGGTTCAAAAAATCAAGTAACAGTTGCAGTAGTTTGGGCCAGAGCAACTACTGGTGGAGCTACTGGATCATTTAATTTATTGAAAGAGGCTTCTGATAAAGCATATGTTTTATACAAAAACAACTTCAATATTGTTGACGGACCAAGAGTACCAGATTTAAGTGTTGTTGAGTTGGATCGTGAATTAATATTAAACATTACTAACTATAAAGTTACAGAGGCCTATCAAGATTCATCTGCTGGTTTGTGTTCAGAAAAAACCAAATATGCATTCCAAGGGTATCAAATTTTCCAACTTAAGAAAAACTCTACACCTGGAGATTTATATAATCAAGACGAAGCGCGATTGGTAGCTCAGTGTGATGTTTTAGACGGTAATGGTTTAATGGTAAACCTAGTAAATGATCCAGATTTAGGTTCAGTGAAAAAGATTATGGTTGCTGGTGAAGATAAAGGTATCAGACACAGCTTTAGAATTACCAAAGATGCGTTCTCTACCTTATCTGACCCTACATTAGTTAACTTTCAAAATTATTATTTCATGCTAGTAGCCTATGCTAGTGCAACCAATTGCGCTGTAGATGCTACTCAATATTTATCAGGTAGAAAATCTGTTGATGGTGGATCTATTAAAATATGGGGAGGAATTCCACACAAGCCAACCCCAAGATCGCAGGGTACTGAGTTAAATACAAGTTGGGGAGATGGACCAGAAATTATTAGAAATGAAGGAACTGGAAATAGTGGAAATACGTTGATGTTAACAAAAGAAAGCATTGAGAAAGCCTTATTAGCGCCGTATTATGTTCCAAGTCCGAAATACATGAGAGGCAAAGGTCCAGTTATTGTTAAAGTGATTGATCCTTTTAAGGTTCCGAGTGCAAATTTCGAATTACGTTTGGTAGATTCTTCTGCCTCAACGAATAAAGGAGATAGCTTAACAGCCAATCAAACTAAGTGGGTATTAACTAACACAACAAACAACCTATCATATGTTTCTGAAACAAGCATCAAAAACAAAAATGAGCAATTGTTCCCAGAATTAGGTTTAAGTATTACCGTATTTCAGGTTGTTGGTCCGGGTAATCCAGACAATTCTACAGACGATGCCAATGGTTATTTATCATCGAGCAAGGTTTATGCAGATCCAAGTAATGAATGGTTGCCAGGTATCCCTGATGAATTGGCTGCATTAGTTCCATTAAATTGGATCAGAGCGGGTAACACAGGAACCCCTGGATTTGCTAATCCGTATGAGCATGATTTTGCTGATGGTCCAAGCGGCGGAAAACGCGCAGTAGACCCAAGAAGACAATATAATAAAGTGGTTGATGGTACATGGGCGCCTTATGCATTGGCAGCCAGAGCCGTTACTCCTCAACCAACATATGGTCCGGCTTGGGCTGCAAGTTCAGGTGGATACTCAACTGATAATCCATTATCTGATTTGAGGTCGGTATTATTTGTTATTACTGCAGATAAAACAAAATGGACACGTTGTGTAGTTATTGAGGCGGGTGAAAATACTGCATTAAATATTGGTAATGCGCCAAAAATGACCAGAAGAAAATCTCCTTCTGTAGGTAAAGATGGTAAACCAGATGGCACCGGAAATGGAATGGGATGGTTCCCTGGATATGCAATCAATAAAGAAACAGGTGAGCGCTTAAATATTATGTTTGCTGAAGATTCATCATTGCCATTGGAAAATGGAAATGATATGATTTGGAATCCTACCTCTAATTTGGTTACTGGTTCTGTTGGTGGATTAGATTATAAGTTAGGTGGTAAACATCATATTTATGTGATGGGTACAAAAGCTTTCAGAACAACTTCAACTGGTCCGGTTTTATACAGAGGTCCGCGTTATGATGAAGGCGCTAGTTATATGGATTTATTCAATAAAATTGAGAATGGAACAAGTGCTACTTTGAACATGCGTTATTTGTATTCACAAGCAATGTGGGTGAGTATGTCATTGGTTTCGCCAAGAACTAAGTTAGGTGACCTAAACACAACAGGAGGTATACCATGCGACGTTACCATTAATATTGATGTAAAGCGTCCATATGCTGCTTTAGCTCCAGTTGAAAAAGCCCAAACTAAAAACGACAGTATTCCTTTTTACGCCTTCTCAACTACTGATTTGGCTCCGGAAATTGGTACTAAAGAGGCAGGTACAACTGCATTAGAAATGGTATCTATTACCCCAAATCCATACTATGCTTATGCTGGTTATGAAGATCCAGGTAATCAATTAGACTCGCGTGTAAGGATTATTAATTTGCCAAAGAAATGCGTGGTTTCAATCTATACGCAAGGTGGATTTTTAGTACGCAGAATCAGAAAAGATGATGATACCCGTACCTTTTTAGAGTGGAACCTTAAGAATGATGCCAATGTGCCTATTTCAAGTGGTGTTTACTTAATACATGTGTATGCAGATGGTATTGGTGAAAGGGTAATCAAGTGGTTTGGAATTATGCGTCCGGTTGATTTTGACACATTTTAATCCAATTTTTTTAACGAGTTAATAACAGAAAAATGAATAAAGCTATAGCAAAATTTGGTTTAGTTGGATTGCTTTTGGCCTCTGCAACGGTATTTGCTGGAAATCCAGATCGTTCGGGTGGAGCAGGAGCTACTCAACTTAATGTTAATCCGTATGCAAGGTCTGCGGGTTATGGTGGTACCAATACAGCCTCAGTAAGGGGTATAGAATCATTTAATTTAAATATTGCAGGTTTGGCCTATACCAACAAAACAGATATTGCCTTTTCAAGAATGTCTTTTTTACAAGGTAGTGGTGTTAGTGTAAATAACTTTGGCTTAGCTCAGGCGCTAGGTGAAGATGGTGATGGTGGCGTTATTGGTTTGGGTTTTTCTTCATGGGATTTTGGTAGTATTCCTATCACTACCTATGATAACCCTGATGGAACCTTGCCAACGTTTAATCCGCAAGTATTAAATATTGGTGCTTCTTATGCTAAAAAATTCTCGAATAGTATTACTGGCGGATTTCTATTGCGTTTAATCTCTGAAGGTTTGGCCGATGTTCGTGCCCAAGGAGTTGCTTTCGATTTTGGCGTGCAGTATCAAACCGCGTTGAATGCAAAAAACGAAAAGAAAAAGATTAAGAAAGAAGATTTTCGTTTAGGTATTTCAATGCGTAATATTGGTCCAGACATGACTTTCCGCGGAGCAGGTTTGTCTTTTAGAGCAATCAATGCGCAAACGGGTGCCGATCGTAAAGCGTATTTTGCGGCAGATAAATTCAATTTACCAACTTTAGTTAATATTGGTTTAGGTTATGATATGCGTTTGGATCAAACTCAAGACACCTACTTCCATAGATTAACGGGTTCATTTAATTTTAATTATAATGCATTCCAGTCTAATGTATATGGCTTTGGTGCTGAATACGCATACAAGGAATTAGCTATGTTGCGTGTTGCGTATAATGTTTCTGGCGACAAACAATTGTTCTCTAAAAACCAAGAAGACCCGCAATATTTAAATCCCATTTATGGATTGTGGGCGGGAGCTACTTTCCAGATGCCAATCTCTAAAGGAGGAACCTCAATGGCTATCGATTATGGATATGCGCCAACTAGAATTTTTAACGGTATGCACACCATTGGTATTCGCTTAACTGTTGGAGGTAAAAAAGGATAATAAAATTTACTATATTTGTTTTTTTATAAAGAAACGTTCCGCCCTGTGCGGAACGTTTCTTTTATTTTTAACACGATAACAAAGATTGAAAATATGGCTGATATTAATTTTGTAACAAAAGAAGGTTTAGAAAAATTGCAGGCTGAGTTGAGCGATTTAAAATATGTTCAGCGTCCGTTTATTACCAAACAAATTGCAGATGCAAGAGATAAAGGAGATTTAAGTGAAAATGCAGAGTACCATGCAGCAAAAGAAGATCAAGGCCTATTAGAGGCGAAAATTGCAAAGATGGAAGATCTGATAGCCAAATCCAGAATTATCGATGAAAGTAAGCTAAATACAAGCCAGGTGATGATGCTAACGAAGGTTCGCGTATTGAATCAAAATACCAAAAAGGAAATTTGGTATACCTTGGTTAACGAGAAAGAAGCAGATTTAAAAACAGGTAAAATATCTTTTAAATCGCCAATTGGATTAGGACTGATGAATAAAAAAATTGGAGATGTGTGTGAAGTTAATGTGCCTGCTGGTAAAATTAGCTTAGAGATTTTAGAAATTACGCTGTAGAGATGTCAAGTATTTTTTCGAGAATTATTTCAGGCGAAATTCCTTGCTATAAAATTGCTGAGAATTCAGATTATCTTGCTTTCTTGGATATCAATCCGCTTACTAAAGGGCATACACTTGTTATACCAAAAGTTGAGGTAGATTATATATTTGATTTAGAAGATGAGGTTTATTTGGGCTTACAAGCCTTTGCTAAAAAGGTGGCATTGGCCATTCAGAAAAGTATCCCTTGTGTGCGCGTAGGCATCTGTGTAATGGGTTTGGAAGTACCTCATGCCCATATTCATTTGATTCCTTTTTCTAGCATGGCTGAAATGAATTTTGCAAATCCTAAACTCAAATTAGATGCCAATGAAATGCAAGAGATTTGCGCTGCCATTAAACATGAATTTAGCTAATTAACTTTTCTTTTTTAATTTGTCTGGATTTTGAGTTACAAAAGCTTCCCAAGAGGATGCTTTTTTTTTGGATGGGATTTTGGAATTAACCGTTTTAGTTTTAGTAGTGCTCTGTAACAATTGGTTTTGAGTAAAATGACAATAGGCTGCTGCAAGTCCATCAGTAGCATCATAGTATTGTTTGTCAAAATCAAATTTAAGTTGTTTTTGAAGCAAGGCTGCTACTTGCTCTTTGCTCGCATTCCCGTTGCCAGTTACAGCCAATTTTATTTTTTTTGGGGCATATTCAATTACCGAAAGCTCTCTGCTCATAGCCGCGGCAATGGCTACCCCTTGAGCCCTGCCAAGTTTTAGCATACTTTGAACATTTTTGCCAAAAAATGGAGCTTCAATGGCCAATTCATCGGGGTGAAATTCATCTATGAGTCCAACCGTACGCTCAAAGATCTTTTTTAATTTTAATGCATAGTCTTCATATTTATCTAATTTTAGAACACCTAAGGTTAGTACTTCAGCCTGTTTACCAACAGTATGTATTATTCCATATCCCATAACTGTGGTGCCAGGGTCTATGCCCATAATGATGCGTTCTTTTAAAGATTTAGCTGTATTCAAAATCCAATTTGGTTTAGGAGCTTTCTATGCCTTATTTTGTCAAACATAGTTAATCCATTTAATTGTATCAACCATTCACATATAAACCACTTGTTAAAGTTGCAAAAATTATTTTTTTGTTGCTCGTTTCTGCATTTATAATTTATAAGTTGTTTTTTGCTTTTAAGATTAATACCCTATTTAAGAACTACGATTTAATCGAGAATTTGGGTTCATGGTATTGTATAATATTGGTCTTCGCATTCATGCTGTTGAATTGGGGATTAGAATCTATAAAATGGATGCGCTTAATTACACGTTTTGAAGATATATCATTTCTAACTGCAGTTAAAGCGGTTGTTTCAGGGATAACCTTTAATATTATAACGCCTAATCAAATGGGAGATTTTGCGGGTAGGGTTATTCACTTGCAAACCATGAATAAATGGCGCGGCTCATTGGTTACTGTTATAGGCCATTTTGCGCAGATAATCGTTACGCTCTTTTTCGGACTTTGTGCTTTCGCCTATTTTGGTGAGCGATATCTTGATATAACTTTATGGCTGCCAATCGGGATAGTTGCTATCATGTTGCTGTTGTATGTGTATTTTCATTTACATCGCATGTATCAACTCATCAAACATTTGCCTTTTATTCATAAAATAGAAATGTATGTGAATGTTTTTGATCGATTTTCTAGCAGGCAGTTATGGCAAATTTTACTCATTTCATTTGCTAGATATTTAGTGTATGTTAGTCAGTACTACCTCTTGTTGCAATTTTTTAAAGTAGACATTGAATTCGTTCCAACTATTGCCTGTATTATTGGTACATTTTGTGTGCAGTCTGTTGTTCCCTCTTTTTTGTTATTGGAGATAGGTGTTAGAGGACTCAGTGCGTTGGCATTTTTCACTTTATTTAGTGTCAATCAAGAAGGTATTTTGCTGGCTACTTATAGTTTGTGGATGATTAATATTCTGCTACCTGCTTTATTGGGAATGTACTTTATATATAAGGTGAAATCATGAGTAATTGGTTGATAGTTTGTTTGCTGATGTCGGTAGCGTACGCTATGTTAATCCTCATTTATTATGTGGCTTGGCTATTCATTCCTAAGCGTAAAAAAAACCATGGGCTTGAACCCAAACATGGTTATACTATTTTGGTTCCAGCCAGAAATGAAGCCGCCAACATTGAGGCCTGTTTGCAATCTATCCTTTTACAACAATATCCTAGCGCGTTAATCGAGCTTATTGTAATTGATGATAATTCTACAGACCAAACGGCAACATTGGTTCAAGGCATTGCGCAAGATAATCCCCATTTTACCATTCGTTTACTGCAAGCAGAAAAGTTAAAAATTAGTGGTAAAAAGGCATGTATAACAGCGGCAATTAAGGAGGCAACATTCAACTATATTTGTTTAACAGATGCAGATTGTACCCGTGAAACTTATTGGTTAAAGGCCATAGATGAATCGGTTCAGACCAAACCCACACAAATGGTTTATGCTCCAGTATTTTTTAGTTCTGGCAATTTGTTTGAACAATCACAAGCCCTAGAATTTATGGGTTTAGTTGGAATTGGCGCTGCAGCCATTCAACTGAAAAATCCAAATATGTGCAGTGCCGCAAATCTAATTTTTAGGAAGGAGGCCTTTTTAACAATTGGTGGTTACGCCGGTAATGAAGATTTGGCAAGTGGCGATGATGAGTTTTTATTACACAAAATGTTTAAATTTTATCCCAATGAGGTTTATTTCCTGAAAGACGATAGGGCTATTGTAAAAACTTCACCTAATGGTTCTTTGCATGAATTAACACAGCAAAGGAGGCGTTGGGTTTCTAAAAGTACAAAATATGAAAATAGGTATATTACCGCTATTTTAGTTGGAGCTTATCTCTATAATTTTTCAATTTTTTGGAATTTTGTTGCAGGGTTTTTTATAGCCGATTTATGGCCTATTTTTATGGCGCAAATTGTTCTGAAAATGTTTGCAGAAGGCATGCTTATTTACGCTGTTTTGCGGTTTTTTAAACAGGCTAAATTAATAGGCTTGCTTCCTATAGTAGAGCCATTTCATATAGTATATGTTTTAATAATAGGCATTTGGGCTAATGTGCAAACATTTACATGGAAAGAAAGGAGTTTGAAATAATGTATGATATGGATGAAGTAGAATTTGAGATATTAAATGTATTATATTTTGTTGAACCATTTGAAAAAATATTGGAAGAAGTTCCTTATGCAGCCAATATTGTAGCAGATGTTTTGAAAACTTTGATACACAAAAAATGGGTGGTTGCAATGAAATGGGATGAGGTACTACAAGATTATAAAAGAAGTTTTATTTATGATTCTGATAACATGCACGCCTATTCGTATTTAGCAACCAAAGAAGGATTATTGGCGCATAACGGGAGCTAATATATGTTAGAAAAATGTAAGGGCATTGTATTGCAAACCATTCCCTATTCAGAAAATAGCTTGGTTTTAAAATGTTATACAGATGCGTATGGACTTCAAAGTTATATGGTAAATGGTATACGAGGCAAAAGTGCCATTGTTAAACCATCTTATTTGCAAACCCTTACCTTATTAGATTTAGAAGTATATCACCAACAAAACAAAAATTTACAGCGGATAAAAGAAATAAAATGTTTACCCATTTTACAGTCGCTACACTTTAATCCATATAAACGCACTGTAGTTATGTTTGTTGCCGAATTGTTGGGTAAAATAGTGAGAGAAGAGAGTCAGCCTGACGCCCAATTATTTGCTTTTTTGCACACTGCAATTCAAATGGCCGATGTTTCAGAGGGAAAATTAGCAAATTTTCCTGCTTATTTTATGGTTCATTTGAGCAAGTACCTTGGATTTTTTCCAAAAGATAATTTCAATGAATTAGCATCTGATTTTAGTTTACAAGAGGGTATTTTTATAGCAAATGCGCCCAATACTAAAGATTATTGTAAAGGAGAAATTGCCAAAGAACTTTATCAAATTTTAAATCTTACATTAGCCGAGGCGTTAAATGATACCATCCAGTTGAAGTATCGAAAAATTCTTTTAGATAAAATGTTGCGTTATTATCAACTTCATTTATTATTGTTTGGGGAGTTAAAGTCGCCTCAAATTTTACATGATGTTTTTGCAGATTGATTATTCAATCAAAATAAAAAGTATACCCATATGAATTTCCAAATATTACCAATACTAATTGTCGTATTAAATTTACTGTCTAATTGTTTATGGGCTCAAACAGAAATAAAAGATCCGCAAATAACAGGTTCATTATGGCGTTATGAAAAGTTGCAAAGTGCATTTGTAGGTTCAAGAAATGTGGATGTTTGGTTGCCTAGCGATTATCAATCTAATGGATCTGTTAAATATGCTGTACTTTATGTGCATGATGGACAAAATTTATTTTATCCTGGTGTTTCATTTTCAGGAGCCGAATGGGGCTTAGATGAGGTGATGGATAGTTTGAGTAGGGTAGGACTAATTCGAAAAACAATTGTGGTTGGTATTTGGAATACACCAAAGCGATTATTAGAATATACGCCAGAAAATAAGGTACTTTTTAAAGATTCTACCAAAGTTAATCAGGTTAAATGGGACCTAAAGCCAATGGCACTCTCTAACGCCTATTTACAGTTTATCTTCGAAGAACTTAAGCCTATGATCGATTCGCAATATGCTACTAAAGCAGATATGAAAAGCACTTTTATGATGGGAGCAAATTTAGGTGGCTTAATTTCGTTAAGTGCTCTATGTAAATACCCAGATCAATTAAAAGGAATAGCAGGAATTGCCATGCAATGGCCAAGTATTTTTCAAGAAAAAAATGAAGCTGAAGTTCAAGCGTACATAGATTATTATTTGCACTATCTGCCTAATCCTGCTTTGCATAAAATATATTTTGATGTTGATGGGAGTGCACGTAATGCATGGAATATGCGCCAACAATCCTATATGGATGAGCATTGTTTTGCCAATGCCTATCATAGCACAAAAAGCTTCCTTAGTTTGGTGTTCGCTGATAACTTAAAACAAGAATCGGAATGGCGCAAAAGATTGGCCATTCCGATTCTATTTATACTTAAACCTTAGCTATATTTTTGTTGTAAAAGCTACATTTAAATCTGCGCTGAAAATGCATTAAAATTAGCTTTGATTTTCTCTCATTTTTCTGGCGCTCTTTGCAGAATAACCAAAATAAATAAGTAAACCAAAAACCAACCATAAACTCGCGCTAATAAGCGTTGGAACAGGTAAGCTAACAATCATTGCGCCACAAACAATCATTCCTAAAATGGGTACTAAAGGAACCAAAGGGGTTTTAAAAGGACGTTCTATATTTGGTTCCTTTTTGCGCATAATAATAATCCCTAGGCAAACCAATACAAATGCGAAAAGGGTTCCAAAGCTGGTTAAATCTCCTGCAACACTTCCGGGAATAAATGCGGCAAAAGCACCTACAAATATTAATAAGATCCAATTGGCTTTATAGGGTGTTTTAAATTTAGGATGTAACTCATTAAATGCTTTCGGTAGAAGTCCGTCTTTACTCATACTAAAAAACACCCTACTTTGCCCCATTAACATAACTAAAATAACAGATGAAAATCCAGCTAAGATGGCAACTGTTACACTTGTTCCAAGCCATTCATAGCCTTTCATGTAAGTTTGGATAGCGTAACTTACTGAAGCTTCTTTGCCTGAGGTTTTAAATTCTTCCCAATTGGCAACACCCGTTAATACGTGTCCAAATAAAACATACAAAATGGTACAAATAATGAGTGAACCTAATATACCAATAGGCATATCTTTTTTAGGATTTTTTGCTTCTTGTGCTGCAGTGCTTACCGCATCAAATCCGATAAAGGCAAAAAACACAATGGCAGCTCCGCCTAAAACACCACCCCATCCATGCTTAAAGAATCCTTCATGACCTATGGTTCCTTCTGGAATCATAAATGGAACATGGTTTTCTGGTTTAATAAACTGCCAACCTAGTCCGATAAACAACAATACGATGGCTACTTTAATGAAAACAATAATGGCATTCACACTCGCAGATTCTTGAGTGCCTTTTATTAACAACAATGTTAGTGCAAATAAAATAATAAGAGCAGGCGCATTAATAAAGCCTCTTGTAACCTCAACAAAACCTTGAACTTTTTCACCAAGGTGTTCATATATTTCATTGCTTAATAATAACTGTCCATCTTTTACCTGCGAGGCCAAACTTGGGTGAAGTGCGAGCACTTGATCAATATTTTCTTGCCCCACAACCCGTTTCATGCTCTCAAAAGGGGAATGACACCATTCATAGGGTATTATTCCACCCAATAAGTTATTTAAATATTCACTCCATGCAATGGCCACAGTTGCTGCTCCAAGCGCATATTCCATAATAAGTGCCCAACCAATTATCCAGGCCATTAACTCGCCCATGGTAACATATGAATAGGCATAGGCGCTACCCGCAATTGGAATCATCGCTGCAAATTCAGCGTAACAAATACCTGCAAAAGCACAACCTACTGCTGCAATAATAAAACTCATCGTAACGGCAGCGCCTGCTGCCTCTGCAGAAGCTGCAGCGGTTCTAACAAATAAACCAGCACCAATGATGGCACCTACGCCTAGTGCAACTAAATTGAGCGCCGTGAGTGTACGTTTTAATTGCGAACCATCATGGTGGCGCAATAAATCTTGTAAGGATTTAGTGTAAAAGAAATTCGACATATAATCTATATATTTTGGGCAATATATAGAAAAGATTGAGAAAGTTAAAAATGCTTTTGCTCAAATAATACGCTATTCAACAAAATCTTCTTTTTCTACTTTGTTAGATTCAAAATTAGCACAGTCTAATTCTACAGAAATCGGACTTTGCGGAGGCGACCATTCATTTACAATTTGAAATAAATTAGGAACTTTACTTACTTGTTGCATATAGGTGGCCCAAATAGGCATAGCCATTGCCGAACCTGATCCTAATTCCATTGTTCTAAAATGGATTGCTCTGTCTTCCCAACCAACCCAACAGCCAGAAACTAATGTAGGCGTAATCCCAATGAACCAACCATCACTGTAATTCTGTGTAGTCCCCGTCTTACCTCCAACTGCTCCAGGTATCTGGTAGAAATATTTCACTTTCGCGGCCGTTCCATGTGTGGTTACTTTCTCTAACATCTTACACATAATATAGGCGGTTTGTTCGCTTAAAGCCTCTTCTGTTACAGGTAAGTTTTCATATATTACATTTCCGTTTTTGTCTAATATACGTGTTAAATAGTTGGGTTTAATCCAAACACCTTTATTGGCAAAAGCAGAGAATGCACCTACCATTTCGTATACTGAAATATCTGCAGTGCCTAATGCAGAAGAAGGATAGGGTTCAATTTTAGATTTCACACCCATTTTTTGAGCTAAATCAATGATGTTATTAATACCTCCTTCTCCCAATAGTTTTAATACATTTAAGCAAACCAAATTCATAGAAAACTGAAGTCCCCTATACATGGTCATTTCTGGTGTTCCAAATTTTTCATCTGCATTACTTGGGTTATAATCTGGGTAACCGGCGAAGCTTACAGGTTTATTTGGGATCAGTGTACATGGCGAGAACCCATTATCTACAGCAACCGTATAAACAAATGGTTTAAAGGTTGAACCAACTTGTCTTTTGGCTGTGATGTTTACATGGTCGTATTTGAAATATTTGTAGTTATGTCCGCCTACCCATGCCTTAATTTTACCATTTGTAGGATCCATACTCATAAACCCACATTGCATAAAATATTTATAGTATTTTATGCTATCCATTGGAGTCATAACTGTATCAATCTCCCCTCTGGTATAGCTAAACACGCGCATTTTTACTGGAGTGTTAAATTCCTTTTCTATCTCTGTTTCCGATTTTTTAAGTTCTCTAGCAATGCGGTATCTATCACTTCTTTTCATTCCGCTTGTTAAAACTTCTTTATAGCTTCCCCATGGTTCTCTTCCCTTCCAATGCGCAAAAAATTTCTTCTGCTGTTCTTTGAGTTGTTGTTCAACTGTTTCCTCAGCAATTTGTTGCATGGTAGTATTAATAGTAGTATAAATCTTTAATCCATCTTTGTATAGATTATATCCGTTTTCTTCGCACCATTCGAGTAACTCCATGCGTAAAGTTTCTCTAAAATAGGTGGCTAATCCTTGGTTATGACTTTCTTCTTGAAACTGTAATTCTATTGGTTCAGATTTTAAGATGGCACAAGAATCATCGCTGATAAAGCCCGCTTTTGCCATTTGATTCAGCACGGTATTTCTTCTGTTTAAGGAATTAGCTGGGTTTCTTATCGGGCTATACAATGTAGGGGCTTTTAATAGTCCAACCAATACTGCTGCTTCCTTTGCATTGAGCTCATAGGGTGTTTTGGCAAAAAATGTTTTAGCAGCACTTCTAATTCCAAAAGAATTGCTTCCAAATTCTACCGTATTAAAATACATCGTTAAAATTTCGTCTTTGGTATAACGCTGTTCAATTAGCGCAGCAACTATCCATTCTTGCAGTTTGGTAACAGCTTTGTCTACTATGCTTCTAAATTTTCTTCTTGGAAATAGGTTTTTTGCAAGTTGTTGTGAAATTGTACTTCCTCCCTGTTTTTTACCCATGAGGTTATAAATCACAATGGTAAAAATCCGACTATTATCTACACCACTATGCTCGTAAAAACGAATGTCTTCTGTGGCAATAAGTGCATTTATTAATTGCGGACTCAACTCCTCATAACTTGCGTTGGAACGATTTTGAAGGTAATATTTACCCAATTGCACACCATCTTCTGCGTAAATCTCGCTGGCTAATTGTGTGGTAGGATTTTCTAATTCCTCAATAGGTGGTAATTGTCCGAACCAACCCATGGAAATTGCCCATACCATTGCAGCAAGGATTAATATTCCTCCGAATGCGCCAATCCAAAGCCATTTTAAAAATTTCCAATATGGGTTTTTGTAAAAGTACTCGCTAAATTTCATTTTGAAGGTTGTAAGGCTGTAATTTGTTTTTTGAAGAATGTTTCAAATTTCTCAATTTTTTTATCTTTAAGAACTACTTTAAAATTTTTCGTTGAAATGGCATATTCAATGATAGGTTCAGTTAATTTAAGTTTCTTACTTTTAAATTGAGTTGCTTGGATGGTTTTCATATAATCCAAAGTAGTAGTTAAGTTCTTAAACTCTCTTATTGTTATTAACTGAAAACCCTCATTGCTCATTATGGGGTTCACCCTTAAATTTTGTTCTGATGCATAGGCTTCATTAAAGGTATTGAATGCAGCAAGTATCTCGTTGAGGTCTTGCACCTTTTCTTTAAAAGCAAAAACGAAATAAAAAGGAGTTTCAGTTTCAAGATCAAATTCTGAGATGTTTTCACCAGGGGCTGAACCCATCATTTGGGCTGTTTTTTCTACTCGGTTTAACACTTTTATAAACTCATCAGCCTTTGCAGCTACATCTAAACCTTTGTGAGTTGTGCTCACCTCAGTTAGCGCTTTCAAAAAGGCTTCTTTGCTTTGCGTTTTTCCGATGCAATAGGCAACTAACAAATCTATTTTTGGCGCCAATGGATTGCCTGGAAATTGTTTTTCTATTTCACTTTTAAAATGTATTGCTTTCAGATAATCTTCTTGTTGGTAGGCAACAAGCATGTTCTCATAAGCTTTATTTAAAGCGATGTTATTACTTTGTTCAGCAGAGGCCACCACTTTATTTTGTAGCATTAAGCTATATGGATTTTCTGGATATTTTTGAATTAACTGGTTTTTAGTTTCCTCTGCGAGTCCGTAATTTTTTAAATCTGCATTACACTTGTATAAAAAGTACCAGGCATTTGGTTCGTATTCGCTATCCGGAAATCTGCTTTGTAGAATGTCGTAATATTTTTTTGATTCGATCGGACTTTTCAAACGATCATAATAAATATTTCCTAGGTTATTTAAAGAGAGTAACATGCGTTCATTAGACCGTTTTTTTTGAGCGGTGGTAAGCGGAACATCCTTTACCCATTTGTCTTTATTTGCATCACCAGTTAGGTTGTTAGCTGTTTGTTCTGAACCAATTTCTTTGGGTCCCTCTGCAGCAGTATTTTTATTCTTTTGTTCATTAGTGTCTCTGGCTTCAGGTTCTGTTTCTGGTTTGGGTTTTTCTTTAGCTGCAATTCTCCAATAATCCTCATTCACTCTTTGTCCCCACTTTTTGTTTGAGAAAAATTCTGCCATTCCTGCATTTAAGAGTGAGGGATTATAAAAATACCAAGAATTATCGCCCGAACCTGGAAGACTCAACGGTGCCGAACCAAAGGTGTTCTGATTACTAGTTAAGCTTGCATTCAACTTGGCTTTCTTTTTGGCTTCCTTTTCAGCCAACTCAGCTTGTTTTTTATTTTCACTTATCCAAAAATCTATTTTTCGTTCAAGGGCATCTTTGCTAAGTAAGGCTAATTTTTGAAGAGAATCTTCTGCCTCATATACCTGTAAATTAGATATCAAATCAGATAGAACCGACTTAGTTTCTTTAATTTGTGCAAATTTTACATCTTTATCATCCCACACATTTACAGTGCTGTCGTAATAGATTTGGGCGTTTTTAAATTCTTTAATTTCAAAATAAAGTTTCGCCAATTCGTGCAAGCTTAGGGCCTTTTGAGTCTTGTTTTTGATGCTAAATGCAGATGATTTTTTGAAATCAGCAATGGCATTGGAGTAATTTTTTTGCGCGAGATTTATTTTGCCTAATTCGTAATAGATTTGATCCAAAAAGTCGATATTTTTTTCATCAGCCGCCATTCGTTTTAGGTTCCGTTTTACCTTATCTACCGAACGCGGGTCGTTTATATCATATATTTTAGTGAGGTTTATGTTTGCATTAAATGCAAAATCATAAGCAGGTACCAATGAAATTACCTTGTTAAAATAATAGCTAGCCTCTCCTTTTCTATCCGCTTGCAAGCATAGCTGACCCAAAATATAGTAGTATCTAATTTTTTGCTCCTTTTTCAGTTTGCCTGTAACAGCCAATTTTAAATTATCAATGGCAGATGAAAATTTTTCTTGTTTGATATTAATGTCGGCTGCCGTTGCATAAATTGTGGCGATATCTTTCTTATTAAAATTCTTTTTTGCGAGTAATAAACCCATAATAGACTCGGCTTCGCCCAATTTTTTCAGGCCTACATAGTTTCTGGCAATGAAACAGGTGCTTAAATCTGTAAATGGTCCGTTTTTATATTTACCCAACACATATTGAAAGGTTTCAATAGAGGCAAAGTAATCTTGTTTATAGAACCTGCATTTTCCCATTGCTACATAAGAATCATCTGTAAATGAGCCAATAGTATGCATTTGAATAGTTTTAGAAAACTTTTTTATGGCTTCGTCTAACACATTGCCCGCAGCTTTGGCAGATTCTGCATTCCCCAAAGGAAAAACGTCCAATATTTTTCCAAAATTATTTTGGTGGGCATTTTCCATCTGAAGGATGGCGTCTAATAATTTTTGTTCGCCGTTAAAATAAACATTATAATGCCCTGTAAGGGTATGGTATTTTCTGTTCAACCACTTGTCTTTGGTTGGATTACAAGATATAACTGCTATAAATGCCAGCCATATGAATGCGCTAATGTATTTGTTTTTGTGCAATGCTAAACAGGATTTTCTTATATTTGAAAAATAAAACCTACAATTTTAACCAAAACTTTTTTATTTAGACTATAAGTTATGGATCAACCTAAGAAAAAATTAATTCATAAACTGCAATATAAGTATAGGTTGGTAATTATCAATGATGAATCTTTTGAAGAAAAATTATCATTTAAGTTAACGCCAATGAATGTTTTTATTAGTTTAAGCTCTGCTATTGTATTGTTTACTGTTCTCATTGTAACATTGGTTTTTTATACGCCTCTTCGCGAATTTGTTCCCGGCTATACCGATACAAAAACCAAACGAAATGTTCAGCAATTATTGTATAAGACAGACTCGCTTGAGCAAGTTTTAAAAGCGAAAGAGTTGTTTTATGCTAACTTCATCAATATTTTGGAGGGAGGAAATGGAATTTCAGACACTGCTAGTCAGAATCTTCCAACGAAATAATTAAGCACTTTTTTTTGGCAGTAAGCTCCTTTTTTTTAAAAACTAATGTATATTTGTTGAATTAGATTTTTTTATACGATTATTTCAAACCAAGATTATGGCGATTTTTAACCCATCCAAAAATAGCTCTTTTAACCCCCAAGACCTCAACATTCTCAATGCTGGAACAAAAATTCAAGGTGATTTGAGTTCTGAAGGAGATTTGCGTATTGATGGTGGTGTAAAGGGGAATATCGATATAAAAACTAAACTAGTTTTAGGCGTTTCATCACAGGTTGATGGGAATATTAAGGCGCAAAATTGTGATATTTCTGGGGTTGTAAACGGCAATATTGAAGTTAGTGAGTTGCTCACAATCAAGGCTTCAGCTAAAATTAAGGGAGATATTTCTTGTTGTAAATTGATTATTGAATCTGGTGCTATTTTTAATGGTAAAAGTAGCATGGTTTCAGATTTAAATAGCAGTATCAGCGATTATAAATCGAGTAAATTTGCTAAGCCATTAGAAACCAAAGCACCAGTTGTAAGTGCCGAAAAAGCCAGCATATAATTCCTTTCTCAAATACACCAACCAGGCCATTCAAATGATTTTGGTTATGGTTGTGGGGTCAGTAGGAGGTAAATATGCTGATGCATACCTACATACCCGATTTCCAATCTTTACTTTAATTGGGGTTATTTTTTCTGTTTTTGCCGCTTTATATCTGGCAATTAAAGATTTCCTAAAAAAATAATCAATTGATTTTTATTTACTCAATATAAACCCCTACTTTTGCGGCACCAAAAAAACCTTATTGTTACCATAAAGCAATTTAATTAGCTGGTTAGCAATTGTTTTAAAGCGAAATTATGCGAAAACTTAAATTTTTTCCAAGTCTTATTACACTCACGGTAGTGATGGGCTTGTGTATAGTAGGTTTTCAAAACGCGCAAACAAAAATACAGTTGAGTAATTTGGTTTGGATTGCTTTGGCGTACTACTTTTTTTTAACGCTTGTTACCTACAAGATAATGAATTCTGGTTTTCCAAAAGACAATAAAACATTCATAACCAGAATGTATAGCGCCATTGGAATTCGGTTTGTGTTTTCAATTTTCCCATTATTTATATATTTAATTTTCTCACCTGAGCGCGAGTTATCTTTCGCGGTTGTGTATCTTTTGTTGTATTTCTTTTACACAGCTTTTGAAATTTATTTTCTTGTAGTTAACTTGCGCCCCGATTTAAAGAAATAACATTCTTCATGCAGTACAACAAAAGATATATTTTCCACTATTTAGTACAGGTTTTTATACTTGCAGCCTACCTAGTATTTACATGTTCAACTGTTGTGGCGCAGGATCACGAAAATCACAATCACCCATCAATAGATTCAACCCACTCTGTTGAGTCAACTAGCCAAACACATGATGCAACTGCTCATGCAAGCGAATCTCACGGTGAAGAAAAAGTAGACGCAGGTAAATTAATCATGGAACACATTGCAGATGCGCACGATTGGCATATTGCAACAATAGGGCATACTCACATTTCTATTCCACTTCCAATAATTATTAAAGACAATGCAGGGATAAAAATATTTTTATCTTCTAAATTTGATCACGGTCACGCTACCTACCAAGGATATAGGTTAGAAGAGGGTAAGCTGATTGCAGTAAATGAAGACGGTAGCATCAATCAAGAGGCAAATTTTTACGACCTTTCAATTACTAAAAATGTTGCGAGTATGCTCATTTCGGTTATTTTATTGTGTTGGATTATGTTTTCAGTAGCTGCTTCATACACTAACAATAAAGGTAAAGCACCAAAAGGATTAGCAAACCTCATTGAAATGGCTATTATATTTATCAGAGACGAAGTTGCTAAGCCATCTATAGGGTCAAAATATGCTAAGTTTTTGCCTTATTTATTAACCATCTTCTTCTTTATTTTTATCAATAATCTATTCGGTTTGATCCCAATTTTCCCAGGCGGAGCAAATGTGACAGGCAACATTGCAATCACTTTGGTTCTGGCAATTTTCACTTTTGTTATTACTAGCATAAATGGTAATAAAAGTTACTGGGGACATATATTTATGCCACCTGGAGTACCCAAAGCATTATGGATATTGCTGGTTCCAATTGAAATAATTGGTATGCTCAATAAGCCAATCGTTTTAATGATTCGTTTATTTGCAAATATTACTGCAGGACATATTATTATTTTAGGGTTTTTTAGTTTAATATTCATTTTCGGCGCCATGAACCAAGGATTAGGATTAGGGGTTTCTGTATTGTCTGTGGCCTTTACCGTATTCATGAATTTCTTGGAACTATTAGTTGCCTTTTTACAAGCTTATGTATTTACCTTGCTCTCGGCCTTGTATTTTGGTTCAGCCGTTGAAGAGCACCACCACGAAGAACATCATTAATAATCAATAAATAAAAATCAATTAAACATTACAATTATGACACTTTTAAACATCATCTTACAAGCAGTTACAGATCCAGGATTTGCTAAAATGGGTGCCGGTATCGGTGCTGGATTAGCAGCTATTGGAGCAGGTATGGGTATTGGCCGTATCGGTGGTAGCGCTTTAGAGTCAATCGCTCGTCAACCAGAAGTTTCAGGCGATATTCGCGCAAACATGATCGTAGCTGCTGCTTTGATCGAGGGTGCTGCATTCTTTGGAATCGTAGTTTGTCTTTTGATCGTATTGTTATAATCGAAATACAAAACAGAATGCAATAGTTGCTATTGCATTCTGTTTATCATTGTATTTCCATTATCTCATTAAATCATTAAATAAAAACAAAGCATGGAATTAGTAAAACCTGGTTTAGGGCTAATTTTTTGGATGACCATTACGTTTAGTATCGTATTGTTTATCTTATCTAAATTTGCCTGGAAACCAATCTTAAATTCGATAAGGGAGCGGGAAGACTCTATTAATAGTGCATTGAATGCTGCTGAAGATGCGCGCAAACAAATGAGCGCATTACAAGCTGATAATGAGAAATTATTAAATCAAGCGCGTGCCGAACGTGAGGTGATGTTAAAGGAAGCTCAGGAAATGAAAGAACATATCATTGCCCAAGCTAAAAAAACAGCCGATGAAGAGGGACAAAAATTAATAGCTAAAGCAAATGCTTCGATTGAATCAGCAAAAATAAACGCAATGAATGAGCTAAAAACGCAAGTTGCTGTTTTATCTGTTGATTTAGCCGAGAAGGTATTGCGCAAGAAAATGGAGAACCGTGCTGAGCAAGAGGCTTTTGTTAATGAGAATTTAAAATCTATTACATTAAACTAACATGGCTGAACAAAGAGTATCAGGCAGATATGCCAAATCATTAATCGACTTAGCTGTAGCACAGAATAAACTCGATTTGATTTATGCCGATATGTTGGTTTTTCAAACAACGCTAGATGCAAATCCTGCATTGGTTGTTTTGTTTAAAAGTCCAATTGTTCAGGGCGACAAAAAACTTGCCGTAGTAAATAAAATTTTCGCTGCTTCATTTAACCCTATTACTATTTCTTTTTTGGAGATTGTAATCCGTAAGAAACGCGAATATTACCTACCTGATATGGCCACTGCTTTTATTGGCATATATAATGATATCAATAAAATTACTTCAGCTAAAGTTACCACCGCGGTAGCTGTTAGTGATACGGTAATTAACGAGGTGAAAGCCTTTATTGAAAAACAAACAGGTAAAAAAGTAATCTTAGAGACCGCTGTGAACGCAGATATTATTGGAGGTTTGGTTATCCAAATGGAAGATAAATTGTACGATTCTAGCATTTCTGGAAAACTTAGAAAAGCAAAACAAGAATTATTAAATACTTACATTTCAAAATAACATTTCATTATGGTAGAAATTAGACCAGATGAGGTATCAGCCATCATAAGAGAGCAATTAAGCAATTTTAAGTCTGAGACCGAACTTGAAGAAGTGGGAACCGTACTCCAGGTGGGTGATGGTATCGCACGTATCTACGGATTAACCAAAGTTCAGTCGGGCGAGCTGATTGAATTTGCGAATGGCGTACAAGGTATCGTATTGAACCTTGAAGAAGATAACGTTGGAGCAGTATTATTGGGTTCATCCGATTCAATTATTGAGGGTGACACCGTTAAACGTACCGGTCGTATCGCTTCTATTAAAGTAGGAGAAGGTATGATGGGTCGCGTAGTTAATACATTGGGTCAGCCTATTGATGGAAAAGGTCCAATCACAGGTGATTTATATGAAATGCCTTTAGAGCGTAAAGCTCCAGGTGTTATTTATCGTGAGCCGGTGAAAGAACCACTTCAAACGGGTATCAAAGCAATTGATGCGATGATTCCTATTGGTCGTGGTCAGCGTGAGTTGGTTATTGGCGATCGTCAAACAGGTAAAACAGCTGTTTGTATTGATGCCATTATCAATCAAAAAGAATTTTACGATGCAGGTAAACCAGTATTCTGTATCTATGTGGCATGTGGACAAAAAGCATCAACGGTAGCACAGGTTGTTAAAACCTTAGAAGAGCGTGGAGCAATGCCCTATACAGTAATCGTTTCTGCAACTTCATCTGATCCTGCACCAATGCAGTTCTTTGCCCCTATGGCAGGTGCTGCTATTGGAGAATTTATCCGTGATACGGGTAGACCAGCTTTGGTTGTTTATGATGATTTATCGAAACAAGCAGTAGCATACCGCGAGGTTTCTTTATTGTTACGTCGCCCACCAGGTCGCGAAGCTTATCCAGGAGATGTATTTTATTTGCATAGCCGTTTGTTAGAAAGATCTGCAAAGATTAATGGTACAGACAGCATTGCGCAACAAATGAATGATTTGCCGGCTTCTATTAAGCATTTAGTAAAAGGTGGAGGCTCATTAACTGCACTTCCGATTATTGAAACACAAGCTGGCGACGTTTCTGCCTATATTCCAACCAATGTAATTTCTATTACAGATGGTCAGATTTTCTTGGAAGCTAACTTATTTAACTCAGGTATTCGTCCGGCTATTAACGTAGGTATTTCTGTATCTCGTGTGGGTGGTAATGCCCAAATTAAGTCGATGAAAAAAGTAGCGGGTACATTAAAGTTGGATCAAGCTCAATACCGTGAACTAGAGGCTTTCTCTAAATTTGGTTCCGACCTAGATGCGGCAACAAAATCTGTTTTAGCAAAAGGTGCTCGTAACGTAGAAATTTTGAAACAAGGACAATTCTCTCCATTGCGTGTGGAACAACAAACGGCTATTATTTATTTAGGAACCAAAGGCTTATTAACTGCTGTTCCTGTGAATAAAGTACGTGAGTTTGAATCTGAATTCTTGAACTTTTTGGAAAACAAACACAAGGATGTGTTAGATACCATTAAGAAAGGTGGAATTGGAGATGATGTAACCAGTGTATTGGAAGCAGTTGCAAAAGATTTAAGTGCTAAATACAGCGCATAATTAAAGGCAGTTTAAACTAAAAAATGGCTAATTTAAAAGAAGTTCGTATACGTATTGCCTCGGTAAATTCAACGCAGCAAATTACCAAAGCTATGAAGCTGGTAAGTGCTACTAAGCTGAGAAGAGCGCAAAATGCCATCCAACAAATGAGACCTTATGCTCAAAAGTTGAATGGAATTTTAGCCAACCTAGCAGACTCTATGGATGTTGATTCGTTAAAGGTATACTTTAATCAGCGTCCAATGAAAAAGGTACTATTGGTGGTTATTACTTCTGATAGAGGTTTGTGTGGTGGCTTTAATGCCAATGTAATTAAACTGGCAAACAGGTTAATTAAAGAAGATTTTGCTGGCAAAGAGGTAACTATATTGCCTATAGGCAAAAAGGCATTTGAGTTTTTTAGTAAAACCAATACACCTGTTATACCAACTTTTAAAGATACCTACCAAAATTTGAATGCAGCATCAGGATTTGCCATTGGAGATTTTGTTTTAAACCAATTTCACCAAGGTGCATTTGATAAAGTTGAAATTGTATACAATCAATTTAAAAATGCCGCAACTCAAGTATTAGTTAATGAGGCATATTTGCCTATTGCTCCTCAAAATATGAGTGGCAAAGCATCTAAGAATGATTTTATTTTTGAACCTAATAAAGTAGAAATTCTTGAAACATTAATTCCAAGAATTTTGAAAACACAGGTTTACAAAGCATTGTTAGACTCATTTGCTTCAGAACATGGCGCAAGAATGATTGCTATGGACAAAGCAACAGATAATGCAGGTGAATTAATTAAAGCCCTAAAGTTAGAGTATAACCGCGCTCGCCAAAGCGCCATTACTACTGAGATTTCTGAAATCGTAGGTGGTGCAGCAGCCTTGAGCGGTTCATAATTTTTAAAAAAATGGTAGAAAAGCCGAATTACAGTATTGTAATTCGGCTTTTTTTATGTTCTCTTATTTCATTTTAGTTTTTTAACGCTATTTTCGTAAGCTAATTTATTAAACATGTCTAAAGCAGAAATACATACCGCAAAAGGAGTAATGAAGATTGAGTTCTTTGATACAGATGCTCCAAATACTGTTGCCAATTTTTTAAAGTTAGCCAAAAGTGGCTTTTATGATGGTGTAACTTTTCACCGCGTAATTCCTGATTTTGTGATTCAAGGTGGCGATCCAACTGGTACAGGTGCCGGTGGGCCAGGTTATAAAATTGATTGTGAGTTAACAGGTGAAAATCAATACCACGATAGAGGTGTTTTATCTATGGCTCATGCCGGTAGAAATACAGGTGGATCGCAATTTTTCATTTGTCACAGTCGCAACAATACAGCTCATTTAGATCGCAACCACACTTGTTTTGGTAAAGTATATGAAGGTTTAGATGTGATAGACGACATCCGCCAAGGGGATGTAATGACCAAAGTGATTGTGATTGAATAGGTATTTGGCCTGTTACTCCTATTTCATTCTTAACATTACCCGCCATTAATAGCATTATCCTTAAATAATACATTCATGTTAGCATTACAATACCTTCGCGAAAATACAGAAGAAGCTAAAACCCGCATTAGTAAAAGAAACCCAAAATTTGTGGAAACCATCGATCAGGTTTTGGCTTTGGATGAAGAAAATAGGAAGGCAAAATCTGAGATGGAGAAAAACCAATCAGAGGCAAATGGATTGGCCAAAAAGATAGGTGATTTAATGAAGGCAGGGAATCGGGCAGAAGCCGACGAATTAAAGGTTCAAACCGCTCAATTAAAAGAATTAGGTAAAGTATTAGAGGAACGCGCAAAACAATTGGAGCAAGAATTATTCGATGTTTTAGTAACTCTTCCAAACACACCGCACGAATCTGTACCTAATGGTACTTCTGCGGAAGATAATTATACAGTTTTTCAGCATGGCGAAATTCCTGCATTGCATGATGCAGCTGTTCCTCATTGGGATTTGATAAAACAATATGATTTAATCGACTTTGAATTAGGTTCAAAAATTAGTGGTGCGGGCTTTCCTGTTTATAAAGGTAAGGGTGCACGATTACAAAGAGCCATGATTAATTTCTTTTTAGACGAGGCTTTAGCCGCAGGATACCAAGAAATTATGCCACCATTATTGGTGAATGCAGACAGTGGTTTTGGTACCGGACAATTACCGGATAAAGAAGGACAAATGTACCATGCCAGCGTGGATGATTTGTATTTAATTCCAACAGCTGAAGTGCCCATCACAAATATTTACCGTGATGTTATTTTAAAAGAAGAAGATTTGCCTATCAAAAATGTTGGATATACGCCTTGTTTTAGAAGAGAAGCGGGTGCCTGGGGTGCACATGTTCGTGGGCTGAACCGATTACACCAATTTGATAAAGTAGAGATTGTTCAAATTGCACATCCAAACGATTCATATGCCTTGTTGGATGAAATGGTTATTCATGTGAAGGGATTACTAGAGAAATTAGAATTGCCATACCGAATTTTACATTTATGTGGAGGCGATATGGGTTTTACATCTGCATTGACCTATGATTTTGAAACCTACAGTGCCGCACAAGGACGTTGGTTGGAGGTAAGTTCTACGTCCAATTTTGAGAGTTTCCAGGCAAATAGATTAAAGTGTAGGTTCAAGAATAAAGAAGGTAAAAACCAATTGGTGCATACTTTAAATGGCAGCGCCTTAGCCTTACCAAGAATATTAGCTACCCTACTTGAAAATAATCAAACACCTAATGGCATTCGCATCCCTAAAGTATTGGTGCCATATTGTGGGTTTGATATGATTCACTAGCCTTGAATTTCCTCGTTAACTTTATCTTTTAACTCTTCCGCTTCAGTAACCGATTTTTGCATGAATAAAATAATGACAAAGCCTATGCTAATGGCTGCGTCTGCAATATTGAAAACCGGACGAAAAAATTCAAAATCTTCGCCTGCCCAAAAAGGAAAATTTTCTGGTATCGTAGTTTGAATGAGCGGAAAATAAAGCATGTCTACTACACGGCCATGAAACCAAGAATCATAGCCAAAGTACACGCCATAAAAAATACTATCGATAATATTGCCTAATGCGCCAGAAACAATCATAATCCAACCATATACATATAAAGGTTTGGTGTCTTTTTTGATTAGGGTATATATATAATAAGCAATAACTGAAACAAAAATAATGCGAAATAGGGTTAAGAAAACTTTGCCCGTTTTACCCCCAAACTCTAAACCAAAAGCCATTCCATAATTTTCAGTGAAATGTAATTTGAACCAATCACCTAAAACAGCAATTTCTTCACCCAAATAAAAGTGATTTTTAATATAGAGTTTGAAGTATTGGTCGACAGCCAAAATAACCAATAATAGGAAAATGGGAAGCGAATATTTTTTTAGGTTCATACAATAGGATTCTATTGCAAATGTAAAAATTGCTATCAGCTTAACAAGTAAAAATTTGTTCGTGGGTAGGCATAAAAAAACCTTCGTTTACTAAACGAAGGTTTTTTTATGTAAGTAATGATTATTTGTATTGCTGCAACTTCGCTTCCATACTCAAGGTAGTGTGCGGAACTGCGCGCAAACGCTCTTTTGAAATGAGCTTACCTGTAACTTTACAAATACCATAAGTTTTGTTTTCAATACGGATAAGTGCATTCTCTAAGTTTTCAATAAATTTACGTTGGCGTGCGGCAAGCTGACTCAAATATTCTTTTTCTGAGGTTGATGCACCATCTTCTAGTTTATTGTATGAATTATCTGTTTCTGAACTGCCATTAATACCTGGGTTCGACATTTGCGCAAGTAGATTGTTCAATTCTTCCTTAGCCACAGATAGCTTTTTATTGATGAGTTGCTTAAATTCATTTAAATCATCATCACTATATCTTTTACTATCTGTAATAATTGGAGGTAGTTCCTCTGGTTTTTCCTCGAAAACCGGAGCTTTACTAATTACTTGCTTGGTTTCTACTCTTGCCTCAACTGATTTTTTACTTTTTATCGGTTTAGGAGCTATAGTAGGTTTAACAGAAACCTTACTTATTTTGCTTTTATTTGGTGTAGCTTTTTTAGGCTCAAGCTTTTTAGCGGCTACTGCTGCTACAGGTGCCTTCTTAGCTATTGTTTTAGCTATCGGTTTGCTTATTACTTGAGTGGCTTTTTTAGGTGCTGCTTTTTTTACTGCTGTTTTTACAACTTTTTTAGGCGCTATCTTCTTTACCACCTTCTTGGCAGCGGTTTTAACCACTTTCTTTGGTGTAACTTTTTTGGCGCTACCTTCTTTACCACTTTCTTAGGAGCAGTTTTTACCACTTTCTTTGGCGTAACTTTTTTAGGTGCTAGCTTTTTTACTGCTTTCTTGGCTATGGTTTTAACCACTTTCTTAGGTGCTACTTTCTTTAGCACTTTTTTAGCTATGGTTTTCGCCGCTTTCTTAGGCGCTACTTTTTTTACCACTTTTTTAGGTGCTACCTTTTTTATGGTTTTCTTGGTTGCAGTTTTCACCACTTTTTTAGGTGCTAGCTTTTTTACTGCTTTCTTGGCTGCAGTTTTCACTGCTTTTTTAGGCGCAAGCTTCTTGGGTGCTACTTTTGCAGTTTTTTTGGCAATTGGTTTGCTTACTTTTTTAATCGGCTCTTTTTTCTTTGCTACTTTAGCAAGTAGTTTTACCACTTTTTGGCTTGCTACTTTCTTCACAAGCGCTTTTTTAACAGCTGCTTTTTTACTCACCACTTTGGTTACTTTTTTAGCAACAACTTTTTTAACAGCTGCTTTTTTTGCTGCTACTTTTTTAGGTGCAGCCTTAACTGCTGCCTTTTTTCCTGTGCTTTTTGTAATTTTCTTAGCCATGGCCTAATTAAATTTTTCGATGTGTACCTTTATCGAAATTTCGTCAATTACCAATTCTGTTTCTTCACTTAGTGTTGTAACTAGTTGAATATCGTTTGCCAAAATTTCGCTGCAAATATAGGTTTTGAATTGATTAATAGCACTTTTAATGTATGGAACCTCAATTATTTTTAAATCTATTTTATCTAAAAGGTCGAAACCCCTTTCTTTTCTGAGGTTTTGAATTTTACTAATTAGCTCTCTAGCAATACCTTCCTCAACTAAACGATCACTTAAATGAATATCTAAAGCAACTGTTAATGCACCTTCATTGGCTACTTTGTATCCCGCAATTTCTTTTGAAACTATCTCTACATCAGATAAATGCACTTCTATCATACTGCCTTCAACCTCTATTTGGAGGTTTCCTGCATTTTCTAATGCTACAATTTCATTTTGGGTAAAGGCTGTAATTTTTTCGGCCACAGCTTTCATTTTTGAACCCACTTTTTTGCCTAGCGATTTAAAATTAGGTTTTATGGCTTTATCTATGGCTTCAATAAACTTTAATTCTTTTACATTCACCTCAGCTAAAATGAGCTCTTTTACCAGTTCAATTTCATTTTTAACCCTTGGATCGATAACTGGAATGAGTATACTTTGAAGGGGCTGGCGTACCTTAATATTTTCCTTTTTTCGAATAGATAATACCAAAGATGAAATCGTTTGTGCATATTCCATTTGTTTTTCAAGCTTACTGTTGATGTAAGCTAAATTGGCTTTCGGAAAATCACTTAAATGTACTGATTTTGCCGAATGCCTGTTTGCCACAGTATTTAAATCTTGAAACAATTGGTCTGAATAAAATGGTGCAAACGGACTCATTAACTGGGCAATTGTTTCTAGGCAGGTATACAAGGTTTGATAAGCCGCCATTTTATCTTTGCTGTATTCGCCTTTCCAAAAGCGTCTTCTGCATAAACGAACATACCAATTGCTTAAATTTTCTCCAACAAATTCCTGAATGGCCCTTGCCGCTGGGGTAGGGTCGTAGTTATTCATTTGTTTTTCTACTTTTAATACCAAAGTATTGAGCAGACTTATTATCCACTGGTCTATTTCTGGCCTTTCTGCTAAAGGTATTTCTTCTTCTGCATAACTAAAATTATCTAAATTAGCATACAAGGCAAAGAAATTATAGGTATTATAGAGGGTGCCGAAGAATTTTCTTTGGCACTCCGCCACGCCTTCCAAATCAAATTTAAGGTTATCCCAAGGATCGCTATTGCTTAATAAATACCAGCGCGTAGCATCGGCTCCAAATTGATCGATGGTTTTAAATGGATCTACCACGTTACCGAGTCGCTTGCTCATTTTGTTCCCAAATTTATCGAGCACCAACCCGTTGGCAATTACATTTTTATAACTAATACTGTCGAATAACAACACAGATAAAGCATGTAAAGTAAAGAACCAACCACGTGTTTGGTCTACTCCCTCAGCAATAAAATCTGCTGGGAAATTATTTTTAAACACCTCTTCATTCTCAAAAGGCCAGTGCCATTGTGCATATGGCATTGCGCCACTATCAAACCAAACATCTATTAAATCGGCCTCTCGGTGCATTTTTTCACCTTTTGACGAAACCAACACTACTTGATCTACGTATGGTTTATGCAAGTCTTTTATGTCAAATCC
This sequence comes from Sphingobacteriales bacterium, assembly GCA_021298155.1. GTDB lineage: Bacteria > Bacteroidota > Bacteroidia > UKL13-3 > UKL13-3 > B1. Next base: position 54,806 of record JAJTEN010000009.1, read on the forward strand.
GGCTGCCATAAAACCAGCTTCTACCGATTGGGCAATTTCGTTTTCAAGTTCTTGGATCGAACCAATACATTTTTCCTCACTGCCATCCTCTGTTCGCCAAATTGGGAGTGGCGTTCCCCAATATCTGGAACGAGAAAGGTTCCAATCTACTAAGTTTTCTAGCCAATTCCCAAAACGACCAGTACCTGTATGTTCTGGCTTCCAGTTGATGGTTTTATTTAATTCTACCAAGCGTTCCTTAACCGCAGTTGTTTTAATAAACCAACTTTCTAATGGATAATATAATATTGGCTTATCTGTTCGCCAACAATGCGGGTAGGTGTGCTCATACTTCTCAATTTTAAAGGCTTTATTTTCTATCTTAAGCTTTAAAGCAATAAGTTCATCTACACTTAAATATTTTTCTAATTTAGGAATAATGCCTGCTAATCTTTCTTGCTGTATGCTTAGCTCTATGGCTTTTTCTTCTTCGTTGAGGTAGGCTTCTTTTACAAATCTTCCGTTTAAAGGGAAAATAGCATCATTCACCTCATCTACAAATTTACCGCGTTTATCAACCAAGGTAAGCGACCCAATGCCATTTTGTTTGGCCACCCTAAAATCGTCGGCGCCAAAGCTTGGTGCTATATGCACAATTCCTGTACCGTCTGAAGTAGTCACAAAATCGCCCCCAATTACCCTAAATGCATCGCCATTATCTGGCTGTGCAAAAGGCAATAATTGCTGGTATCTTAAACCGCATAGCTCTTTTCCTTTGTACTCTTTAAGTACCTTAAACGGAATTTTTTTATCGCCTGCTTTATACTCACTCAACTCTAAACCCGCGTTGGCTTCTGGGAAATATTTTCCGCACAAGTCTTTTGCCAACACCACATGTACAGGTAAAAATGTATAAGGGTTATATGTCTGAACCAACACATAATCAATTTTCTCGCCTACGGCCAAAGCTGTGTTAGAAGGCAATGTCCAAGGAGTGGTTGTCCATGCCAAGAAGTATACTTTCTCGTTTTCTACTCCAAAAAACGCTGGGTTTTCACACTCAAATTGCGCTACAAGCGTATTGTCTTTTACGTCTTTGTATGTGCCGGGTTGGTTCAGCTCGTGGCTACTTAAGCCTGTACCTGCTGCTGGCGAATAGGGTTGTATGGTATAGCCTTTATACAAATATCCTTTATCGTATAGTTTTTTTAAGATATTCCAGAGGCTTTCAATGTAATTGGTTTCATAGGTAATGTATGGGTCGCTCAGGTCTACCCAATAACCCATTCTATCTGTGAGTTTATCCCAGATATCGGTGTATTTCATTACATCTTTTTTGCAGGCTTCATTGTATTCAGCCACGCTAATTTTTTTGCCAATATCTTCTTTGGTAATACCTAGTGTTTTTTCAACTTGAAGTTCTACAGGTAATCCGTGGGTATCCCATCCAGCTTTGCGCTTTACTTGAAATCCTTTAAGGGTATTGTATCTGCAAAAAATATCTTTAACTGCGCGTGCCATTACGTGGTGAATGCCAGGCATCCCGTTTGCACTTGGCGGACCTTCATAAAACACATACGAAGGAGCACCTTCGCGGGCGTTTACGCTTTCCTCGAATACCTTATGTTTTTTCCAGTTGGCCAAAACGGCCTCTTCAAAAGCCGGAAAGTCTAATTTTTTATATTCTTTGTACTTATTCATCGCTCAAACAATTGGTTCAGCCCATTAACGGCCTACATTTTTAAAGGTAGCGAAAATAGGTAAAGTAAGAGAGATTTGAAAGGAGTTTAGGCGCTAAAATAATTAATTCTTACTCCTCAATATCTGCTGGTTCAAATTCTACTAAAGTGGTTCCCAATTCTTTTTTGTTGTTGATGTTTTTCTCTAATGATAACAACAAAGAAGGCAGCAATAAGAGATTCATAAGCATGCCAAAAATTAATGAAATGGAGGTTAAAATGCCCAAGGCTACGGTACCGCCAAAGTTAGATGCTGCAAAAATAATAAAGCCTGCAAAGAGGGCAATCGCCGTGTAAATAATACTCGGACCAGCTTCTAATAGGCTTTCTGGAATGGCAATTTTCATATCCCAGTTATGTTTTTTAAGCGAGTGTCGGTATTTGGCCAAATAGTGGATGGTAAAATCTACCACAATGCCATAGGCAATACTAAAAATGATAATAGTGGAAGGTTTAAGTCGAATGTCGAAAAAGCCCATGATACCAAAGGTCATGATGAGTGGAATGATATTTGGAACCAAGGAAATAAGCACCATTTTCCAACTAAAGAACAGAAAAGCCATCATGATAGAAATGATAACCAAGGCCATTATCATGCTTTGCAATAAGTTATCGATTAGATAATCATTGCCTTTTAAAAAGATGGCACTGGTTCCCGTAATGCGCACATCATATTGGTTTTTTGGGAAAATAGAATCAATTTTTTGTTGTACTTGTTTAGTCAGCCTTTTCATTTCCACCGATCCAATGTCGGCCATCTGTAAACTGATACGTGCGGTTCTAAAATCAGTATCGATCATAGAGCTTAATAGGTTATTTTTGCCATCACCTTTAGGTAAATAATTTACCATTTCAGAGATATCTACCACGCTAGGTACTACATAATATCGTTCGTCTCCTTGGTGCATGCCCTGGTTGGCAAACTTTATAAAATCTACTACAGAAGTTGGTTTAGAAAGCTCCGGGAATTGCGCTAGTTCTTTCTGTAACCTGTTCATTTTTTGCAGGGTGGCATAATCTTTCATGCCATCTTTTCTTTTGGTATCGATTTTTATTTCAAAAGGTAAAACGCCTTTTAAGTGTTTTTCGAAAAACTTTAAATCAACCAAAACCGGATCATTTTCCGGCAAATCATCTACCACATATCCCATGTTTCTTACCTGTAAGGATCCAAATACAGAAAGTATCAACAACAAAATGGTAGCTCCATAAATGTAACGGCGTTTGTGGTGAACCAACTCATAGCACTTGTCTAAAATGGCATTTAGGCTTTTGTTGTTTAAGTGTTTGGTGTGTTTTTGTTTTGGCGGTGGTAAATAACTGTAAACAATTGGGATAAATACAAGGGAAACAATATACACAATAAGGATAACAATTCCCGAGATAATAGAGAATTGATCTAGCATAGCGCTTCCAGAAAAACTAAATACCACAAATCCAACTGCGGTGGTTGCATTGGTGAGTAATAGGGCTAGGCCATTTTTGGAAATAAGTCGCAAAATAGCCAGCATTTTATTGCCGTGTTTGGTGAATTCTTGGTGATAAACGTTGAGCAAATAAATGCAATTTTGAACGCCAATAATCACCATAAGTGGGGGTAAAATACCGGTTAAAATGGTTATTTTATAATTGAATAATGCCAATAAGCCCATAGTGGCAATTACTCCGATTATTACTACAATGAGCGAGAAAACAACCGCTGAAATGAAGCGAAAGAATAAAAAGATAAAAATGGCTGTTACCAAAATCGAGAGGTAGGTAAAAATCTTTATCTCTTCGCTCACTTTAGAGCTCATCATGGTCCTTACATAGGGCAGGCCAGAGAAATGCATTTCGCAAGTATTGGCTGAACCAAAGGCTCTTACTTTTTCCTCAATGCCTTTTACGAGTGGAATTCGGTCTTTGCTGTCGAGCTGTTTTTTATTGAGGTTTACGGCTAAAATAACCAAGTTAGCACTTGGATTGTACAATAATCCGTGATAAAATTTTAAAGATTTGATTACCGCATGGAAAGAATCGAGTTCGAGCTGGGTTTTTGGTTTGCGGGTAAGCAAGGGTTTTGCTTGTAATTTTTCGAGTGAGTCGTTTCTTTCCAGGTAATAGGCCCTGTTAATAGAAAGCACCTTGTCTACGCCCTCAATGGATTCAATATCATCACATAAATCGTACAGCTTATTAAAAAAATCGAGTTCAAAGAGTTTTTCACTTTGTGTTCCAATTACCAAAATATTACCATCTTCACCAAAGGTTTCCTTAAACTTAATATATTCAATAAAATCTGGGTCGTCTTTTGGCACTACTTTGGCAAAATCGTATGTCATTTGCACCTTGGTAGCAAAATAGCCAAAAAACAAAGTTGTTAGGCCTAGGGCTATCAAGAGCCAAAAGCGATTCCGAATGCAAAAAGAGCCAAAACGATTCCACATAGACCGCAAAAGTAAGTAAAATTGAATGGAGTTTGGTGTGAATTTTTTGCTGCTGGCTTTTAGCTTTTGGCCTTTAGCCTTTAGCTTTTGCTCCTTCGACATTCGAAATTTAGCGTTCGGTGTTCGGCGTTTTTGGCTTCTAGCTTCTGGCCACTAGCTTCTGGCTTTTGCTCCTTCGACATTCGAAATTCAGCGTTCGGTGTTCGGCGTTATTGGGATTTCGAATTTAGGACTACTTTCTGTATTTATCCTAGTAAACTTCATATCCTGCAAACCAGACCCAGAACGCATTCCAGATAAGCACATTTATTATTACCTAACAGCCGAGCAACTGGCAAAAACTCCTTACTTTACTAACCCTGCTTTTGATACCCTAAGCTTTGTAAGCAACCAAAACGATACAGTTGTTTTTGCTAAAACTACAGTGGATAGTGGCTGGTATAGAGAAATAGATTTTAACCCAGGTGTAGAATTTACAACATACCATTACTACCAACAAATTAGCGCAAACTACCAAACTATAAAAGGGGATGGGAGTTTTGGGGTTAAAATTATTAAAAAAAGGCAAAACGGAGTTTTTGAGATTTTCGAATATTTATTCAATGATTTCAAATTTTACGATGGGTTAAACACATTAAATGATAAGTCATACTCTAGATATTTAGGTGAAATAAATCTAAGAAATAAAAAATTTACAAATACAATATATTCATTACATAACTACGAAGATAGTACAGCGTTTTGTTACATAAATTTGGAAAAGGGCGTTTTCTATTTAAACGATAGATTTAAAAATAATACATTATTACTAATCAATGAATAATATGAAACAACTTTTAATCCTTATTACAATGACCTATTCAATTGTAGTATTCAGTCAACCATGCACAAATGTTGAAGAATTTAATAGAAAAAAGCATAAGGTTGGTGGCACCTATGGACATCCATATACGATGTTTGATAGATATAATGGTATTAGTTTTGTTAGTACAATTAAAAACATTAGAATTACTATTTCTAAAAAGGGGCAAAATAATCAAGTTTACCTCGCCTACCAACAAGTATTTAACAATGCAGTTGGAGCAATGCCTAAAGACGATGGAATGATGACGGCAGATGGAAACGTTAGCGATTTAGCCTTATGGGCTAAAAATAACGCATTTGTATTCTTAATAGGTTTAGATGGAGACGGCAAATTCATGGATACCACAGAATATGCGGGTATAACAAGTTTTGCTAAACGAAACGCATTTAGAGATAGAGCTTATCACCCTTACGAACATGATACCACCGTAAATGCTTTCCATCATTTAAAAGGAGATATGCCCGGCAAAATAAAAGATTTAAAAATAGGCAGCCGCTCGCTCATGCTTTGGCTAACTTGCTACGATCTTTTAAAGGCTGCCTATGAATTACCCGAACTGCGAGATAGCCTTAGAAATCCCTTTGGCTTTGCCGATGCAGATAGAAATGGTTTAGCATGTACACCA
>JAJTEN010000010.1 GCA_021298155.1 Sphingobacteriales bacterium
AAAATAGAAAAAACAAGAACAGACATCACAATTACCAAGATATAAGCAGGCAATAAACGCCGAGCCCTTTTCTCAAAATAAGAAGATAGTGAAGTAGAACGAAGGTAAGAAGCTGAAATTAAGCATCCACTGATAATGAAAAAACCAGTAACAGATATATGGGTATCAAAAAATGGTTTTAAATATTGCAGACTTGGGGCTAATGATAAATCTATGATATGAGAAAAAACAACCACAAGCGCGAAGGCAAATCTTAAAAAATCAAAGTTATTTTTGCCCATTTAATTCTAGTTAATCTATGGTAGCAATTACTTTAAGTTCTATCGCTATAGGTGTTGGCAAGCAATTTATTTCTAGGGTTGTTCTGCAAGGTGGGTCTACAGCGAAATATTCTGCCCAAAGTTTATTGTAAGTAGGAAAATCATCTTTCATATTGGTTAAAAATACGGTAACATCTACCATATTTTCCCATTTACTACCGGCGTCTTCAAGAATGTTTTTTATGTTGTTAAATACAGAACGAACCTGCTTTTCTATATCATAGCTTGCGATGTTTCCCTTATCGTCTAAGGTAACACCAGGAATAACTTTTGTGCCTTTTTCGCGCGGACCAACTCCAGAAAGAAACAATAAATTACCAACACGTTTGGCATGGGGGTAATGACCCACAGGTTCCGGGGCTTTATTAGAATGTATGCTCATGATTTGAATGAATATGATCTGGTCGAAAATAACTAAAAAAACGATACTGAAATAATTTTATGAGTGGCTTTAACATAAGGGTATACCATCTAGGCTCAAGTCCGTTAATATCCCATGCTTTACGATCTTCCATATTGGCCTTTATTCTATTAATTAATGAACGATTACTGGCCCCTCCTGTTCGCATTTTCACAAAAAACTTTGGTATATAATACAGATCAATTTTATTTTTAAAAATCAAACGTAACATCAATTCATAGTCGGCTGCACTCTTCAATAAAGTATTAAAAGAACCAAATTTTTGATATACCGTTCGTTTGGCAAAGAATGCAGGGTGCGGAGGCATCCAACCCTTATAAAAACTACTATTTTGATAATCGCCAGAATCCCATAAGCGAATAATTTTATTGGTATTGCTACTTTTTACATAATACAAATTAGAGTAAACGGCTTCACATTGAGTTCGCTCAAAGGCTTCTACCACTTGAGATAAAACATATGGATGGGCATAAAAATCATCACTATGCAACAATGCAATAATATCTCCGGTAGCCAAAGAAATACCTTTATTTAAGGCAAAATAAACACCCTCATCTGGTTCAGAAATAAATTTATCTATGTTATCTCCATATGATTTCACAATTTCTACAGTACCATCTTTTGAGCCACCATCAACCACAATGTATTCAATATCTACATTTTTCTGAGCCAATACAGATTCTATGGCGTCTTTTACAAAAGCTTTATTCGAAAAAACGGCGGTAATTACTGATACTTTCATGACGTCATCCGTTTATTAATGGTTGTTCTTACGGTGTCTAAAAACCAACCATATTTATTAAAATACCTAAAAGCAGAAACAACATGATATTTAAGCAATTTTAAACTTTTATAAGAGCCTTTTTCATATTGATGAATGATGGATACATTTGGATAATATACCGTTTGAAATTGCATATTTATGCGCCGACTTAAATCTGTATCTTCCAAGTACATAAAAAATTGCTCATCAAAAACACCAACTATTTTAAGCACCTCCATTCTAAGTAGCATAAAGCAACCCGACAAATTAGGAACTTCCATTTGTGCATTATAGTTTTTGTGTTTTAACTCATATTGGTTCAGCCTAGCTTGCCATTTATTTTTTAAAAAACCCGGAATGAACCTACGCATAATTAAATCGAATGGCGTTGGAAATAGTTTACATAGATATTGTATTTCTCCATTGCCATACAATACTTTTGGCATAAGTAGTCCAATATTTTGATGGGCATCTAAAAAGGCAATCATCTCAGTTAATGCCGAAGCCTCAAAGATAATATCTGGATTTAAAACCAAGTGATATTGGGTCTGACCCATGAGCTCTTTTATAGCTATGTTATGTGCCCTTCCATACCCCAAATTAGCCTGGTTAAATACATATTTTAGCTTGGCATGTTGCGGCAAACTATGTCTTAAACTATCATTGGGAGAATTATCTAACAAGTACAAACTGTGTGTGTTATTATAGTCTAACACGGTTTGAACCAAATCACTAATAATTTCGTAGCTGTGTTTATACACAACCAGAGAAAAACTGATTTTTGTATGGGCTTGATGCAAAATTATTTTTTGGAATTATCGTTTTTCAAATACACCATACACACAATAAGAAGCGAGCTTTTTGCTTATGAAATCCGACTTAATAAAAGTAGGTGTATATAAGAATGTAACTGTTTTAAAACCAAATTGGCTCAACAATTTATCCATTTCGGCTTCATCATAAAACTTTTTATGGTCTGGGTCCATAGTATACCCTTTTACACCAGGCACGCCTATTAATAATTTTCCTCCTGCCTTCAAAACTCTTTTTGCCTCATTTAATGTAATGTGTGGAGCTATTAAGTGCTCCAATACATTGTCTAATATAGCCGAATCGCAAGAGTCGCTTGCAACAGGAAAAATTTCATTTTCAATCACATGTGCATCAAATCCAAGCTGCTTGCAATAGTTCACATTAAATGGATTGATATCAATGCCGATACCATGTTTATTTACACTCAAATAATCGCCAATTCCGCATCCAATATCTAATACTTTACCTTTTAAATACTTACCTAAGTATGGATAAACGATTTTGGTTCTATACAAAAGCGCCTTTTTACTCCTGGTTTTTAGGTAATTAAAATAATCTTCGTTGGTCATGCTTCAATTTGTAAAATACGATATTACAAAAAAAAATGAGATTTGAAACTATTCAGCAACTAATCTAAAATAGCCATTTTGATATTGATGAACCATATCTGTTATCGAAAAATAAACACCATCCTTGTAGGTGGCAATAGGCTCATCTCGAATCAATTTGCTTAACGCTAATTCATCATGAGGCTCGAAAAATCTTGCTTGATAAGCCGATTTAGCAAAAATCTCCTGATGCGGTGGCAGCTTGCTTACTAAACAAGTTAATCCACACATGGCGGCCTCTAAAACTGAAAGTCCTTGCCCTTCGGATAAAGACGCAGAAATTAAGAAATCAGCCATTTTATAATAATCAGCTACATTTGGCACCTGACCCAAAAACATTACCTGATCGTTGGCAACCTTTTTACATTCATCTAGTAATGGCCCCTTCCCTAATACAAGCAAAAAAGCATCAGGTACATGCGCATTTACAAATGCTTTAATCACCATAACGGGATCTTTACGCGGAATTAAATCCCCTGCAACAATATATACTTTCGCAAAAAGCGGAATGCCCATTTTTTCTCTGTATACCTTCACCTCAGTTTCAGTAGCTTTAAAAAAAATGTTTGGGGGCACCGCATTAGGGATAACAGTAATTTCACCATACTTACTATAAGTATCTTTTAGAAAAGTAGAAACAACTGTTCTAGCCTGTGCCTGGCCAAAGCTGTGCAATTCTCTATTCGCAAAAAAACTACCTAACAGCCTTCCATAGATTACGGTATGATTATCATGTAAAACCCCATGCACAGTTACCATCCTCTTATAGTTAGCCAAAAACTTACCAGCTAAAAACGTACCTCTAAAACTATGCGTATGAATAAGGTTGGGAGAAATTTCTTTAACTTTATTCTTCAACTTTGAACCAATGTTTAGAACCGACTGCAAGCGAGAGCATTTTAAGGTATGTAATGTTACCCCTAAGGCTGCAAAATCAGTCCACATTGAGTTTTGGGGCTCAGGTGACAGGGTTAATATATGCAGTTCAAACTGGTCTTTATTGATAAATTTAGCCAAATAGTAGACAACGTTTGAGAGTCCAGACCGCTCGAGAGTAGAATTTATAATTAAGACCTTGATCATTTAGTTGAACCAATTACCTGAGAATGCAATTGTAAGAACAAATTAAAGTAATTCTCTTATTTTTACCAATTGATTAATCATAAACATTGAATAATAACAGCTATGCTACAAAAGATTATACATGTTCTTAAAACTTTGAACCAATTATCAAGCAGAAACAGGGAGTTGGCGAAAAAAATTGATGAAACCCGAATACTTCAGGCCAAATTAGTGTCGAACCAGAATTGGTTAAACAAAGAAAGTATTGTGAAAAATCTTACTTCGGCAGAATTCAGTGTGTTTTCTCAATGGGGTGATGATGGTATCATTGATTTTTTGGCTCAATATTTAGATTTTGACCACCAAACTTTTTTAGAATTTGGCGTAGAAAATTATGAAGAATCAAATACCCGTTTTTTATTGATGAATAGAAATTGGAGCGGATTTGTAATTGACGGATCCAAAACACATGTACAGTCTATAAAAAACAGTGAACTATTCTGGAAACATGAATTAACAGCTGTATGCCAATTTATAACAAAGGAGAATATTAATCAGATTATTGAAGCAAACGGCTATACAAACAAAATAGGTTTATTACATATAGACATTGATGGTAACGATTATCACATATGGAAGGCCATAGATAAGATTTCTCCAACTTTAGTAATAATGGAATATAACAGCGTATTTGGATCAGAAAAAGCATGGACTATCCCTTATAAAGCAGATTTTACTAGAGATCAGGCACATTACAGCCATCTCTATTGTGGTGCATCTTTGCGTTCACTATGCCTTTTAGCAGAAGAAAAAGGGTATTATTTTATTGGCAGTAATTCGGCTGGGAACAATGCTTATTTTGTAAAGAAAGGCAAAGAAAAAGGATTAAAAATTCACAGTTGCGAAAGCGGATTTGTAGCGTCTAAATTCAGGGAGAGTAGGAATCAAAATGGTCAATTAAATTTCGTATCGGGTGAAGACCGTCTGCAATTATTAAAAGGATTATCTATATACAATACAGAAACGGAAGCGTTAGAAATCATTTAACTCCCATTTTTCTTTATCAAAGTCTAATGAATTAGGCCATTTTTTTGCAGTACCTGAAGCAGCCACCTACTTATAAAAAGCGGGGTAAAACAGAGCATAACAGCAGCTATCAAGGTTAATTTTTGGGGCAAATAGTATAGTCGTTTATCAAAGAAAAAAGATCGGGCAAGCGCTAATTTACCTAATTTAATATTAGCCATTACACTTACAAATAAGTGCTTTGCAATAAATGCATTAAAGCCAGATTGATGCGCATGTAAAACAGGTTCGTTCAAAAAAACACTTTCAAATTCTTTTATTACTGGCAACTCTTGCGAAAATGCGGATAGCGCATTAGACCGATTGGTAGCTTTCAAGTTATAAGTAGACCCCACGTAATCTGAAATAAAAACCTGATTTTTTAAAAATAACTTCATCCAAAATAAAGTATCCTCTCCATTTTTTAACCGCACATCAAATCCACCAATTTGCTCAAAAACATTTTTATGAATACACACAGAGTTCATATTAACAGGCATGTCTAATTCACTATAATCCTTAAAAAAACAGGGTAATGTGTATATGAAATGATGATAATGTAACAGATTTCTTTCACAGGTTCTTTCCTTACCCCTTTGATCAATAATTTTATAATTATTGGCAAATACAGCTAGGTTAGCATGTTGGTCTATGTTTATTTTAAAATTCAATAATTGATCAATCTCCCATGAATCATCTGCATCTAAAAAGCAAATCCAATTAAACTTAGCCAATGATACACCCTTATTTCTGGCAAATGAAACTCCTTGATTTCCCTCTTGATATATACCAATTCTTGGATCACTTATCTGTTGTACAATATTCAATCCATCATCAGTAGAATTATTATCAACAACTATAAGCTCAAACCTCTCATAAGATTGCTGAAGCACAGAGCGAATTGTTTCTGTAATATGATGCGCCTTGTTGTATAATGGAATAATAATTGAGAACATACGCTTTAATTCCTTCCATTAGGGGTATTATATTTTAGCTTTCTATACAAACTAAACAAGCTGCTTTGTTTTTTTAAAACAAAGAACAACTGAATTCTAATTAGTTTGAAGAACCAATTTACTTGCAATAAAAACAATTGCCATTTTTTATCCATTGATTTTAAAATAAACACATCTTCTGCGTGCATTTTCTTAAAATTTGCTGGATTGGAAGACAAACCTGTTTCGTTATAATGTGCTAAAATTTTATTTACGTAATAAAAACTGCTTGAACCAAACGTGTAAAATAATTTACTGAGCCAAAAAGCATCAGATTTTATTTTTAAATCGTGGGTTTCAAAGCAACCTATGGTATCAAAACAACTCGCCCTACATATCATAGATTGGTGATTTAGATGTACTATACCAAACTTTATATTTTTGGCAATTTGTGCATTAAACTTCTTGTGGTACTTTAAATCATCAGCTTCAACAAAAGTATTCCCGTAAATAACTTTTACCTCACTTGGAAATTGATTTGAAAAAATTTCCCGCATCAGATTTGCATTAGCAGGAAGCCTATCGCCCATATTCATAAACCAGATCCACTCCCCTTTGGCCAATTTTACCGCTTTATTCATAGCATCATAAGTACCGGCATCTTTCTCTACAATGAGGTGATTTATTTTACTGCTATACCTATTTATTATATCTAAAGTACCGTCTGTAGACACATTATCAACGATGATATATTCTATGTTTGGATAGTTTTGGTTCAACACACTTTCTATAGTGGCAGCAGCCTCCTCACATACATTATAGGAAACTGATACTACTGTAACCATTGGATATGTAAAACTGGATTCACCCATTAGTTAAGCTCCATAATTTTATCCTTATCTACAGTATTAATCCTATTATATTCAGTAATAGTCTTTAAAATAAGCTGATACAATACATCAGAGAAATTTTCTAAATCTATCGTTTGCTGATGCGCAATTTGTGCCTCAGTTAATTTTGGCATATGTATACTTTCAAATAACTTATTGGACAAACTGCTCGGGTTTCTTGCTTCAAAGAATAAACAATTGGATCGGTTAATTTCTTTATTCACCGGTATATCGCTTAACACAACTCGTATACCCATAGCAAGTGCCTCATAAACTGCTCCTCCACCTGGTCCGCCCTCAAATAAAGTAGGCTGAACCAAGCTAATGGCATTTTTCATGATACGTAATTGTAATTCTTTTGTGATATATCCCAAGAAATGTATTTTACCTTCTAATTGAAGTTCTTTAACCAATTCTTGAATAGATTGAATATATCCAGGAGCGCGATAGTCGTGCATTTCTCCCGTGCAAATTAAATGAATATCCGTTAGCTGATATTGTTCATAAAATAGTGCCATAGCCTTAATGGCAGTAATATGGTCTTTATGTTGCCAAAATTGATTAGAAATTAAAAAATATTTTTTGGGCAAATCTTCAGGCAAAGTAAAATCGTTGGTTGGTGTCCCATCATCTTTATATAGCGGGCAAAATGGAAGAGCAATAACATTGGCCTTCGTTTGCGGAAAAAATTGATGAGCATCATTTTTAACTGCTTGGGCGTTCACCATAATTACCTTTGCATCATCTTGCATAGCTGAAAATAAGCGATCTCGCAATTGTAATTCTTTTTCAGAAAAGAAATGAGGAAAATATTTGTGCTGAAAATCATATAAATAACCTACCCATGGCACACTAAATCCTTTTCCTACAGAATGAAAACAGGGCAGTAAAATGTCTATATTACGTTGAATTAACTCCTTTTCTAAATTATTTATATGGAACGGGTAAGTTACAAATTGTACATCACAATCTTGGGCAAGCGTTTTCTTCGCACCTTCAATATCTAATGGCTTGGGCAATTGCAAACTATACTTTTGAACACCAAGCAACTTATTAATACTGCGCTTTACAAAAACCTTAAAATAGTCATATTTCGAATTTTTTTTCTCTGGAATAAACACAAAAATTACCAATGGTGTATGCTTATTGATTTGATGTAAGCCTTTTAGAATAATGCGCAAAAAATCAATACCACCAGCCCATTCAATAAAAATATCTGCATGTATTCCTATCCGCATTTATTTAATCTTTTTAGCAGGAATTCCAACATATGTTCCAGGTTCGGTGATACTTTTAGTTACTACACATCCAGCTCCAATAATAGTTCCATCTGGTATCTGAATTTTTTCTACCAAAGTTGCATTGGTTCCAATAAAAACATTGTTTCCAATAACAACATTACCGGAAATATTGCAACCAGGAGAAATCGTACAAAAATCGCCAATCTGCGTATCATGCCCAATCGTTGAACCCAAATTAATATGTGTAAATTTCCCGATGTGTGTATCCGTTGTCAGATAAATTCTAGGGCAAATAATAGACCCCTCATCAACGCTCACTTTTCCTGGCCTTTTGTCAAAATCAAGTTTTGGATCAATAAAAACAGGAAATTTAATGTTAGAAAATCCTTTTAATTGTTCAACAATTTTTTTACGTATAAGCGGACTTCCTACCGCAACATAAACTGTTATTTCAGGTTTTTCTGAAGCCCATTTAAAAAATGCCTCATCTGAAATTACAGGAACACCATTTATAACTTCACCAACAAAGTCTCGTCCAACAAAATAATCAGTAGCATAATGTTTTTGCTGCATCAAGTTTGATTCAATAAGATACCAATCCACTTCTTTAGCAAAACCAGCTGAACCAAAAATTACATTCATGCTTTAAAAGTTAAAATAGTATCACAAACATATTTTACTTGTTCTTCGCTTAAACCTGGATAACTAGGAAGGTTAATTCCGCGCCATCCTAAATTCTCTGCCACAGGAATATGTTGAAAATTCTTATTATACATTGGCATAGTGTGTACCGGATAAAACAAAGGCCTTGTTTCTATTCCTGCCAAAGCCAAGTGGTCACGCAATGGATCTCTTAATTTAGAATCTGGAACCAATACAGAAAACATCCAATATGTATGCAAAACTTGCTGATCTTGCTCATGAAAAGATAGAAATGAATGTTGCAAGTATTTTTTATACCATGCTACTACTTGTAATTTTTTATCTATAAAGGTTTGCAATTGCTCAAATTGAGCTAGTCCAATGGCCGCACATATATTAGTCATTCTGTAATTATACCCAATTACATCATGCCAATATTGCCTATGCTTTGCCAAGCCTTGTCCCTTAAAATGGTTAATTCTTTCATGTAAGGTTTCATTGTTAGACAATACCATACCCCCCTCTCCTGTAGTCATGGTTTTATTTCCAAAAAAACTAAAGGTTGATATATCACCAAATGAACCAACTTTTTTACCTGCATAGCAAGACCCAATGGCCTCAGCGCAATCTTCTATTAAAAACAAATCGTGCAACTTACACAATTTAGAAAGGGCATCCATATCGCATGGATGTCCGTATAAATGCACAGCCAAAATCGCTTTGGTCTTTGCTGTAATTTTTTTTGCTACATCTTCTGGATCCATTTGCCATGTATTTGGCAAACTATCAACAAAAATTGGGGTGGCACCTACATACGCAATAGCGTTAACCGAAGCTATATAGGTAAGTGTTGGAACAATCACCTCATCCCCTTCACCAATACCTAAGGCAAGCATAGCCAAATGAATGGCCACTGTTCCATTTGATACCGCCGATCCAAACTTGCAGCCGATGTAGCTAGAAAATTCTTGTTCAAACTTACTTATAAAACTACCTTTAGATGAAATCCATGTAGAGTCGATACACTCATTTACATATTTTTTTTCATTTCCAGTTAATGAGGGCTGGTAAATTGGGATGGTAATTTCCATTAATCAACGTATTAAGTGAATTGTAAACAATTGGCAACTTAATACTTTTCATTATTTTAACCAAACGCCTTTTGCTTTCTTCGTGATGATTAAATAATACTGAAGTGGCCCTAAAACCACCCCTAATAACAAACACACAATATTGGCTGCAAGTACACCATCGGCCTCAAAAAAAGGTAAGTTACAAAAATAAACAGATAGTGGTATGCTAATGATACCCAAGAAAATGGCACCTATTAATTGAACCCTAATTTTTCCAATACCATTTAGAAAATAGGAAAATATATTATTAAAAGTAACCACACTCGCAAATACCGCATAATAAAAAACCAATTTAGAAGAGGCTTTAAAATGATTGCCTAACCAAAACATACTTATTGGCTCAAAAAACCAATACATTGTCCATATCAATAGTAAAAACAAAACCCATATTGCCAATAAACGTTTTATTGTTATTTGAACCCAACTTATTTCATTTTTATAATACGCCTCTGTAAATCCAGCCCAAAACGGACCTAATACAATCACAAAAGCCATAATAGGTATAGAATAATACTTACTTACCACACTTAACTCAGCAACTTGTTCTGGACCAAAAAGCTGAGCCACAATAATATTATTAGCGGTAAACATAAGTACAAAGGCAATTTGAATAAAGAAAAATTGCACTCCTTTACTAAATAATTGGCCAGAAAGTACCAAATCTACATTGCGCCAAGTTGGACGATATGCGCTTAGTGATCCGACGTTAAAATAATACACGCTAGCTAAGACCAACAGAACTATTGGAGCTACACTACTGATCATTGCCACCATAAACAGAGAAGGCCATTTTACTTGAATCAGAAAGTATAAAAATCCAATAATACATATTTGAGTAATCAACTCTATTACTGTACTTGCCGAGTATTGTTGATTGGATGCCAAGGCCGTATTTAAAATTGATAAGGCTAATTTAAATGCAAATGACAAAAATACCAATTGAATAATAATTGGGAAATTGGGTATGCTAGACTGATTAAAATTCAAAATTTTACCCCAATCTAAAAACGGATTCACACATTCAAATACCAACACAAAAAAGAGGCTAGTAAAAATGATAATAGCATATGTTGTGCTTAAAAATTTATTCGCTTTTTCTATTTGTTTTTCAGCGATAGCTTGTGTAAATAAATTTTTAAACCCATTACTCAAACCAATATCAAGAAAATACAACCAACCCAGCATGGAAGACAATGTTTGCCATATTCCAAATTCCTCCTTACTTAGTAACTGCAGCATCATAGGAACCATGAGAATGCCAATTACAGCAATACCCCCTTTTGTAAAAAATGAAAGAATTACATTTTTAAACATCAAGTGGGTTCGACCCAATTTATTGCCACTAAAAAGAATTTTTATTTTATGCAACATCTACTTCCCCTCCATGTGTATCTGCTAAAATAAGCGCTTCTTTGGCTGAATAATATTTTAGGTCAATATAAAAAAAGACAAAAAAACTTATGCCATAATATACGGTATTAGGCTGCAAAGCTATATGAATAAAAATTGCCCAAAAAAGCAGCGTAGTATGTGCAATACTAGATCGAATAAAACTCAAATAATAAATATAAAATAGTACAAAAGATAAAACACCATATTGAACCAACAAAAATAAAAACCCAATATGTGGCTCATGGGTAGTTGTAAAATTTTCCCACCTAGAAGCAAAGTTTAACATACCCGGCCCCACCACAAAATAATTTTCGGTTAAAAATAAAAGTCCAGCATAAATAGAATGTTGTCTGTCTAAATTACTTTGGCTTGCCTTATTGTCTGTGTTACTTAAAAATCTACCCACAGATGAATGAGGATTTTGGTTTGCATATGATATTATTTGCTCATTAAAAATTAAACATAAAATGAGAATCAAGCCAATACAAACAAATACATATTTTAATTTTTTAAAGCTTATGTTCTCAAACAAAAGATAAACTAAAAACAATAAAATGATTAATAAACCTTGTCTTGAACCACTAATATCATTAAAATAAGTAATGAGCAAAAACAAACCTAATAGAAAAATAACTTTCTTTAGGTTGAAGACAGACACACTTTCTTTGAAGTAAATTAAAAAATAAATAATGAGGCTGCACGCATACGAATTTGAATCAATTAAACTTCCTGCAATTCTTCCTACTGTGCGCTTTTCAACATTTTCAGACAACATAAATGTCCATAAATAGGGCTGATAATATTCAAACAAGCCCTGCAAAATTAAAAGAAAAATAGACCAAATTGCTAAGCGTTTGACCCAATGTAAAAGCAATTGCTTTTCACTAAATAACAAATAGGTCCATGTAAAATAAAAGGCATACAAAAGAATCCTAATCGTATCATTTATCTTTATGGCACTTTCATATAAGAAATAGTCTATTGTAAACAAAAAAAGTGAAAATAAAATACACAAAAAAGTATACCAATTTAACAACAACTGCGTAGATTTTACCGAGTTCCAATTAACAATTGTATAATATACAGATATCAATAAACTACTACCTAGAATAAATATATTTGGAATTCTAGTTAAGCCAGATAATAGATATAGGTTATTTAAAAGCACTAAACCTATACCAAAATTCAAGGCTTTTTCAATTTGCTTCATATGGCTAATTACCTGGAATTAGATTTCTTATATATAGGCCAAACCGTCCTAATAAATACTATTGTTTGCATACCTAAACCAAGCAACAAAAAGCCAAATGCAGCTAAAAAACTATATACAAGCTTAGATTTATATTTGGCCTCCAAAGGCAACATTGGATCATCTACAACTTGAAAAACAGGGCGCTCTTGATCCAAATTAAACTTAGCAACTTCTTTATTTTTAACTACTTCTGCATAAAATAAATTTAGAATTTCGAGTTTTCTTCTGAGCCTATTTTCGCCCACTTTACCAATAAACTTATTCACTTGAAAATTATTATCTATGGTATAGGCCATTTGATCTTCAACTTCTTGCAATGCATTTTTTAGTGAATCTTCTCTAATACTAATCAAATCATAATTATTTTGGAGCGATTTTATCGCAACCATAGAGTAGAAATCAGCTAATTCATTATAAACTGCTTGAACAAAATCTTTAGAAAACAATTCATCGGTATATTCAAAACTCACAAACATCATCCCACTACTTTGAGATCCCACCAAACTAGAAACTTTCTTTTTATACGAATCAACAATGTATTTTTTAGACAATAAAATCAACTGAATTAACTGATCCATGGCCATATTCTCAGCCTTGCTCATTTGACTAATTTCTTTAGCTGTAAACGATTGGAATTTACTTAACACCGTATCTTGCGACCAATTCGCTTTCAAATCTCTAATGGCAATTAGCCTATCACCTAAAGTTTCCCCTTGTTCATTTTTGGTTAATAATGCCCCACCTATTATACGTTTGGTATAAGCTAAATAAAAAACCCTGTCTTCAGACACATTTAAACCTGTGCTTTGTCCTAAACCCAATTGCCCCGCCAAAGCACTGAGTCCACCCACGTTTGCCGACTTAGCATCATTTAACATAAATATCAATTTCGCTTCAAATGTGGGCTTTTTAACTAGGGCATACGTAAGCCCAATGGCAAGTCCAACCAAAGTAAAACCAATACTTAATTTGGCTTTTTTCTTAAGGAATACAATATAATCTTTTAATAATACTAACAATTGATCCTTCTGTATTGATTCGTTTTGCATTGTTATCTTTATTTATTGAAAAGCATTTTACCAAACCTACCCTGCCTTAGAATTTAATTACAGTGGATAGGATAAAAATCATACTCGTTAAACTGGTTGCAATGGTTACCATCTCAATAGCAGACAAATTCTTCTTTTCATCTTTTAATGGGATTACAATCTCTGCACCAGGCTTCACTTTTGGATATACTTTAAAGAGCAGAAAATTCTTGGTATCTTTGGCTGTACCATTGGCATAAACGATATAGGAACGCTTTTTTAACGACTTAGAACTGAACCCTCCTGCCATGGAGACATATTTTTTAAAACTACTCCCACCCTCATATCTCAATCTTACAGGATACAATACTTGCCCGCTCACCAAAACTGTTTGCTTTAAGAATGGAATTTCTAACACATCTCCATCTCTCATATACAAATCTTCCTTTGATCCTGGTCGTTTTAATATTTTCTCTAAATCAATACCAACAATATCAGCATCTCTGCTCATCTCTTTCTCAATTTCCTCGCTAACCTTTACCGAATCTTTACTTAATTTTTTGAGGGCATCCAACTTATTCTGCTTAATAATCAAATCCTGTAAAGTATTACCCTTTTTGCGAATTAGAATAGCCCCACCCGGAAATCCAATAGCCGTTATCCCTCCGGTGCGTTTTAAAACATCAGAAATTCTTTCATTACCTTTTGATAATACATATTTACCTGGAAACATTACTTCCCCATTTACCTCTACTTGTATTTGAGGCCTATAACCAGGAACTGAGAATATGGTTACTATGTCAAATGGCCTTAACTCATAATTAAAATTGGGATCAGACTTTAACTCTTTATTGATAGAGATAATTTGAACCTTGGCAATTTCGCTAGTAGCATTCAACTTATCTACATCAAAGGATCGCTGGGCAACTTGAATATTTGTTAATGAAGCAGCTTCTTTTAAACCTCCCGCCATAATAATCAAGTCCTCTATTTTCATATTTGCCGCATACGGATATACTCCAGGCTTTAAAACATTACCATTAATAGTAAGGTTTAAATTTTCGCGCATTTCTAGTTGTGAAGCTATGGTAATTTTATCTTCACGTTTTAGCTCAACATCACTCGACCCCGCCAACAAATCTTTTAGATTAACAGAAAGCATCTCCAATGAATTATCTTCTTTGGTGCGCAAAATGGTAGCACGCGTTAAAAAGGCATCTTCTTTTAAGCCTTCTGCATTTGCTATCAAAGTTTTTAAACTTGGGTTTTCATGAATGCTAAAGTATCCTGGTCTAAATACTGCTCCCTCAATTTGAACCCTATTTTCGTAGCGATTCAAGATACTATCCACCAAATATTGATCACCATTATTGGGCAAAAATAACCCAAATTTATCTTCCGTTACCTCCGATACACTTTTCATGCTTCCGGTATTTCTTATCACTTTAATCCTTTTTGAATAGGCTTGTGAAGTAAAACCACCCGCATATTTTAATAAATGACTCACATTTTCTTTAGGCAGTAATTCAAAAAAACCATCTCGTTTAACAAATCCAATCAATTCTACTCTAATATCGTAAGGTTCAACCTTAATTACATCCTGATCTTTTAATGGAATATTTCCTTTGGCATTTCCATTAATTAAAAAGTCATACATATCAACCTTAGCCAATACTTTATTGCCACGTATTACTTTAATATTCCTGAAAGATCCATTCATATTTGGTCCACCAGAAACATACAAGGCATTAAATACAGACGCCAAAGAGGGTAGCGAATAGGTTCCAGGTAAAACCACTTCCCCCAAAATAGTAACTTGAATATTTCTAATATTTCCGAGGTTTACAGATACGGAGGTTTCACCAGTGCTAATTCTTGGATATATTTTTAACAACTGACTACGAATCTTTTTCTGAGCTTGTTCAATCGTTAATCCGGCAACTTGAATCGGACCAAAATTGGGAACGCGGATGTGACCTTCTGGACTAACTACCAATTTAAAACTTTGTTCCGAAAAGCCAAAGATATCTATGAGTAACTCATCTTCTGGACCAATCTGGTAGTTTAAGGGCGTTGCCATTTTTAGATTTGGCTCAAAACTCAATCGGGGATTATTAAATAACTCTGAACCAAATATTTTGGGCAATAATAATGTAAAAGGATTTTCAGTTTCAAACAATGGGACATCAGACTTTACCGCAGTTCTTTGAGCGGAAGTTTGCTCCAACACTGAAGTTTTATTCGGTTCAGAAATAGCACCTAATTTATTCATTCTGAGCATCAACTTCTCAATTTCAGCGTTTGGCAAACCCCGTTTTTGTAAAGCTAATTCTAAATCTGCTAACGTTGCACCTTGCACTAAAAATTTGTCCTTAAAATTGATTATTTGCTGATCGCTGAGCTCATCAACCTTAACATTTGTTAGGTTTTCTTGAGGATTTTTTATGCTCTGAGCCAATAATTGGGCTTGGAACGAACCTAAAAATAGAACCAAAATAATCAAACGAAAATGCCGTATTATCATAATATTCCTGATTTTCAATGGAGATATCTTCATGAAATAATTTTATTTGAATTGGGCAAATTAAGCTTTTCAATAAAATTTTCCTCAATTTTCTCATAAAGCAGCAACTTTTGAGTGTTTTTTGCTTACTTCTATTATATTCGTGCCGCTTCAAAAAATCATAAAAAAACAAATTTGAAGTAGTTGCCTAGAAAAAATGATACGTACATTCAAAAAGCTTTTATACACGCTGGTTCTCTCTCTTTTAACAACTATGTCTTTTGCCCAAACGGGTGAAATTAGAGGTTTCGTTTTTGATAAAGAAACTGGAGAGCCTATGATTTTTACCAATGTAGTTATCAAGGAACTAATGATTGGTAAAAACACAGATGAAAATGGATTTTACTCCCTTTCAAAAGTTAAGCCAGGCAATTACACCCTGATGTGCTTTGGGTTAGGTTATGATTCCAGTTTTGCTAAAATTACCGTTAAACCAGGTGGAATAATTACTCAAAACCTGTTTTTAAGAGCTAAAAAGTTTGAATTAAACACCGTTGAAATTAAAGCCGACAAACAAAAGCAAAAAGAAAATGTAAATATTTCGGCAAACACCATTACCCAAAAAGAACTAAAACAGTTGCCAACTTTTGGTGGTGAACCCGATTTAGTTCAATATCTACAGGTTTTACCAGGCGTAAACTTTAGTGGCGACCAAGGCGGACAGTTATATGTGCGCGGCGGACCACCGGTAATGAATAAAGTAATGTTAGATGGAATGATTATTTATAATCCGTTTCATAGTATCGGACTTTTCTCTGTTTTTGATGCAGACATCATTAGAAACGCAGAGGTTAGCTCTGGAGGCTTTAACGCACAATACGGTGGGAGAATTAGTGGAATTATAGATGTGAGTACACGTGAGGGTGATAAGAAAAAGTTTTCGGGCAAAATAGCCGGCAATCCAATGAGTTCAAAAATTTTATTGGAAGGACCGTTAAGAAAATTTACTGAAGATGGCGGTAGTTCTTCTTATATTTTATCTTATAAAAGTTCTTACTTAAATAAAACCGGACCTATCCTATATAGTTATGCCGACAAAGAAAACGGCCTACCCTACTCGTTTAACGATATTTATGGAAAATTCTCCAATGTAACGTCAAATGGAAGCAGGCTAAACTTGTTTGGATTCCATTTCGACGATAAAACCCAATTTACAAATAATCAATACACTTGGACATCAAATGGTTTTGGTGGAAACCTTTTAGTTATCCCAGATGGATCTAACACATTGATTAATGCCAATATCGGGTATTCTAACTACCAAATGAACCAAAAAACATTAGATAATTTGCCAAGAGAGAGCTATATCAGTAGTTTTAATACCAGCATAAATTTCACCAATTTTATTGGCAAAGACGACGTAAAATATGGTTTTGAGGCCGTTGGATTTGGCACCCAATTTCAATATACCAATGGCGTGGGCAGATTGCTTAAACAAGATGATTATGCAACCGAAATTCATGGTTTTTTTAAGTATAGAAAAGTATGGAAACGTTTTATAATTGAACCGGGCTTGAGAGCTGTTTATTATTCTTCTTTAACTGAAGGCAGCTTTGAACCTCGACTCGGATTAAAATACAATGTAAGCAGCACAGTTCGTGTTAAACTAGCCGCCGGAACCTATTCACAAAATTTAATGGCTGCAGTGAGCGATCAAGATGTTGTGAATTTATTTTATGGCTTTTTATCTAGTCCAGACGAGGTAAATAGCGAAACGCGTCGCCAAACGGCAGAACACCTAGTTATAGGAACAGAAATAGATTTAGGTAAAAATATTGAGATAAACATCGAAGGATTTATCAAAAACTTCTCGCAAATAACCAATATCAACCGCGATAAAATTTATGATAACTCGGCAGACAATTTGGGTAAGCCCTATTACCTCCGCGGTGATGTGATAAAAGAAACCGGGAAAGCGTATGGGGCAGATGCACGTTTAAAATACGAATTTAAAAACTTCTATTTATGGGCCGTGTACTCTTTAACCTTTGTTACAAGAAATGATGGCAGAAGAGATTATACACCCCATTTTGATAGAAGACATAATGTTAATTTAGTATTTACGTATGCTTGGGGAGATAAAAAAAGTTGGAGTTTAAATACCCGATGGAACTTTGGCTCTGGCTTTCCATTCACCCAAACCCAAGGCTTTTTTGCCAACCTAGATTTTAGCAATGGCGTGAGCACCAACATCAACAATCAAAATGGAAATTTAGGCGTACACTACACAGATGTAAATACGGGCAGACTACCCTATTTCCATCGTTTAGATGCCTCTATTTCTAAGAAAATTTATTTTGAAAAAAGTAGAACGCTCAGCATTATCGCATCGGCTACCAATGTGTATAATAGGGAAAATATTTTCTTCTTTGACCGTTTAAATTACAGAAGAACCAACCAGTTACCTATTATGCCAACCTTAGGGTTTAATTATACTTTCTAGGCTATCGGTTTGAACCAAACGCTTGTAGAAAACAAATCCTCCAGCCCTTCCAATCTCTTGTAAACTCGGATTAATATGATCTTGGATATTGTTTACATGCAAAGAAAAATACGCATCTTTATCTATTGTTCCATGTAATAGCCAATCTATTGTTTTAGCGCTATCATTGCTGTGCGGCTTGGTTCGGCCATAAAAATATTGGGCGTAACTTTTATACCCAAGGGTTTCAATGTAAACGTCTTTGTTTTGTAAAGTTTTAAAAAAAGAGATGGCAGGAGCCTGACTATACTGCTCAATTCTTGGAGCCAAAACCGCCAATAAACAAGGTATTAACAAGGAATGAAACAATAAAAAACCGCGTAAACCAGGCATAACATTCCCCTTTTTTAACTGAAGAACAACAATTAGTAATGCCAAGAACAAACCCAATCCTAATAAAAACTCCCAACCTTGCCAGCCACCATTTACTTGTAAAGATGCAATAGCAAAATCATCTGTAATAAATGGAATAAGTTTGGCTTTAAAGCTATCAATAAACGTAATAGCCATTAATAAGAATGATAGCATTGTACCAACGAAAAGGAAGAATACAGTTTGATATTTCTTCCAAGTTATTTGTGATAAATCAAATTGATATAAAAAATGTGCCGCTAAAAAAGTTAAGGGCAAATAGCACAAGGAACTATAATGTACAATTTTTGTCTCTACAATCGAAAATAAAATAAGTACAACCCAAAAACATAAACGCATAAAAAATAATAATTGCAATTGTGCTGATGTGTCTGTTTGGGCTTTACTTCTGATTAAATTGGGAAAGGCAATAATAGAGGCAGGAAAACAACCTAACAATAAAACCAACGGATGATACCAAAATGGTTGACCATGCCCCGCCACTGGATTTAAAAATAAATCTACTTGATAGGCAATAAAAGCGAAAAGAAAATCAGGTCCGTTTTGAATGGTTTCTAGTCCAAACCACATAGCACTCACTATAAAAGCGCTTAATGTAGCATAAAACAAATGGGATACATAAAAGAAAATTTTACCTTTTTGAAAAGCCCAATAAACCAGAAAACACAAGACAATAATTACAACCGCAACCGGACCTTTAGTAATTATTGCAAGACCCAAAAATAAACCCAACAACCAAGCATGTAGCGGATTTTTGCCCAAACTGTATAAAAATAGCTGGTATATAGAAAGAATGATAAACAAATTATACAATGGATCTATAATACCCGTTTTAAAATACAAATGGGGAGTTAAAGAACCC
This sequence comes from Sphingobacteriales bacterium, assembly GCA_021298155.1. Classification (GTDB taxonomy): domain Bacteria; phylum Bacteroidota; class Bacteroidia; order UKL13-3; family UKL13-3; genus B1. Next base: position 19,845 of record JAJTEN010000010.1, read on the forward strand.
GTAGTTAGCAATACCCATATCCAGGCAAAACGTTTAGTAAACCAACGATGTGCCACAGAGAATATAAATAGTAAGGTAATTATGCCAACCAAAGCATTGGGCAGCCGAGCTGCAAACTCATTTACACCAAAAATATGCATACTTGCCGCTTGTAACCAAAAAAATAAAGGCGGTTTTTCGGTAAATGCACTAAAATTAATTTGAACTTTCTGGTAATTCCCTGTTAATAGCATTTCACGAGCCGATTCAGCAAAATTCACCTCGTCCCAATCAAATAAATGCACAGCCCCTAAAAAGGGTATAAATAACACACATGACCAAACAAAAACTAACAGGTAAGCATATTTATCTATTAAATTTTTCATACCCTAAGCTTCTTAAAAATAAAATCTAATTTACCTGTTTGTAACCAAAAGGTATAAATAAGAAATGCGGCACTGAAGCCTATAAATGCCCCAACAGTGACATCAACCAGGTAGTGCTGCAATAAATACATTCTAGTAAAACCAGTAAAAAAAGCCAAAACAATCCAAATTTGGCGGTTTAAAGCAGAAGCAGAAAAAAAGTAAAGAGAACCAAAAAAGGCAAAAGCTGATGTGGTATGTCCGCTTGGAAAACTAAAATTATAACTTACATCTGTGCCAGGTGCCACATAATAGGCAAGTTCTTTATGTGCTTCTAAATACCATAATGGACGATGGTATTGAGGGAAAACGAAGTGCTTGAGTGATTGAGTTACGCCAGAACTGATCAAATAAGTTAATAGTAAAACAAACGCCATTCTGGGCTTGAAAAAAAATAGGATCAAACTAATGGATACAATAAACCAACCATCTCCCAAAAAAGTACCATATACACAAATGGCATCTAGAACGGGTTGATGGTAAGTATTTATCCATAATACAATATCTAATTGAGCCACAAAAAGCTGAATCAAAATAAGCGGAATCAATAAACTAATACCTGTTGAATAGCGAATGTAATTTTGTTTGTGCATGAATACTGCAATATTAAATCAAAATGCGCCTTTTCACAAGTCACATCAAAGTGTCTATTTAGTTAATCACACCAAATGCGTATGCACCAATATGGGGATAAAACTAGTTTTATTAAGTAAGCATTGCATTTAATTTTGATAGCAGTTGTACCAGATTCATGCAAAATAAAATAACAGACAAAATCTACCTTCTTGAGGGGCAGACATTAACACAAAACATATTTCAGTTTTTGGGGAAGATGATGGCATTTGGCTTCCTTTTTTTTCAAACATTTAATGCGAGTAATGCGCAACAAACAGCCATCTTTACTGATGAGATTAAATTTTACAATAAAGGGTTGGCCTTGTATGACAAGGAAAAATTTGCTGCGGCGCAAAAACATTTCGACTGGTATGCAAGAATTGGTTCTGACCCAATAAACAAAATAAATGCTGAATATTATGCCGCGGTGTGTGCCATGGAATTATTTAATACTGATGCCTTGGCAAGGCTTAACAACTTATTGAAGAAATATCCAGCCCATCCAAAATCTAAATTAGCCTTATTTCAAATTGGCAAATTTCATTACCGCAATAAAAACAACACTTTAAGTGTTGCCGCGCTCGACCAAATGCCAGTAAACTATTTAAGCGGTTCCGATTTAAAAGAGTTTTACTTTATTTACGGTTATTCATTATTTAAAGTTGAACGATTCGAAGATTCAAAAAATGCCTTTAAACCTATTAAAGATGAAAGCAGCAAATACTACGATGCTTCAAATTATTATTATGGCTACGTATGCTATAAAAACAATGATTACGAGGAAGCGCTCATTCATTTTAATCGCGTTAAATACCATAAAACATTTGGACCACTAGCAGCAGTTTATGTGGCACAGGTATATTTTGCCAGGAAACAATATGAGGAGGTAATCAGTTTTTGTGATAGTATTACTAAGCCAGAAATTGCAAATGATGTGGCAGGTTTAGTGGGCCAATCACACTATCAACTTAAACAATATGCAGCTGCAATTCCTCATTTAGAAAAATTTATGAAGGCAGCTCCGGTAATGCCAGGAGATAATGACTATTACATGTTGGCAGAATCTTATGCCCAAACCAAAGCCTATGAAAAAGCCATTCAGCAGTTTTTGAAAATTGATTCAAAAAATGACACACTCAACATTCATGTACAATATCAATTGGCAAACTGTTACCTTGAGTTAAGCAACAAAACCGCTGCTAGAGCAGCATTCGAAAATTGTTACCAAGCAGACAGTAATAGTGTTATGGCAGAAGCGGCTCTGTTTTTCTCGGCAAAATTAGCTGATGAATTAAACCTACAATCACAAGCCACCACAAGGTATGTAAAACTCATAGATAGATTTAATGAAGGTCCTTTTACTGAAGAAGCCCGAAGTAACTTAGGAAATATCTTATTGAATGGTAAAAATTATAAAGAGGCCATTCGCATATTAAGTGCCATTAAAAAGCCAAATACTGCCGACTTAACCAATCTTCAAAGAGTAACCTATTATCGGGCAGAAGAACTTTATCTCAACAATAATTTTATTGATGCGGAAGACTTATTTAAGAAAGCTGCCAACGCCAGTTATGACCCAAAAATGACTGGACTCGCCAACTTTTGGTTGTCAGAATTGGCCTACAAAGAACAAAACTATACACAATCTATCTCCTATATTTTACTTTTCCAAGAGTCGAAAGAGGCCAAAACAACAAGGTTTTACAAGCATTCTTTTTATAATCTGGGATATAATTACTTAAAGTTGGCCAATTATGCTAAAGCAGTAGAAGCATTTGCTAATTATGAAAAAAGAGATAATCCAATTCAAAATATAGAAGTGTATACGGATGCAGTTTTACGTATGGCCGACTGCTATTTTGCAGATAAAAACTACACTAATTCATTAACTTATTACGACTTAATGATCAGTAAAGATTTAAAAGGAGCAGATTATGCACTCTTTCAAAAAGCATTGATATTAGGACTCTTAAATAAAAATTTAGAGAAAATAAATGCCTTGCGTTTGTTAGAAAAAAATTATGCGAACTCAACCTATATCGACGATGCAGTATATGAAATTGCAGATAATTATTTAAAAAATGAGGAATACAGCGAAGCCGCTAGCGCATTTGAAAACCTCATTGTTAAATATCCTAGATCTGTTTTTTTAAGACAAGCCATTTTAAACAAAGCGCTGGCCTTGTTTAACCTAAAACAAGATGATTCAGCCCTAGAAGAAATCAAAAAACTAATCACAAATTACCCAAGTAGTGATGAAGCAAAAGAGTCGCTTCCAATGGTTCAAAACATATTTGTAAACCAAGGAAAAGGAGAAGAATATTTAAACTTCATAAAGGTGTTGCCAAATGTTGTTATCTCTGCTTCTACTCAAGATTCATTAAGTTATGAATCTGCTTTTAATTTATATCAAAAAGAAAATTACGAAAAAGCCTCAAAAGGTTTTGGTAATTATATTCAACGCTTTCCTGGTGGCTATTTTATCTTAAAAGCCAATTATTTTAAGGCAGAATCTGATTACAAACAAAAAAAATACGACGATGCTTTAATCCATTATGAATATGTGGCCAATGCTTTAAGAAATGAATATTCTGAGCGTTGCACGCGACAAAGTGCAGTATTGCTAAACCTCAGAAAAAACTATGAAAAAGCATTCGATTATTTTGCTGCATTGGAGCGTATTGCAAGCAACCGTGATAATTTACAATTGGCCTTATTAGGTCAAATGAGAACCTGCTCATACTTAGGAAAAATAGACTCTGCGGCTCAAGCCAGTTTTAGGTATTTAGGTTCAGCCATTGCACAAAAAGAAGGAAGTATTGAAGCGCATGCATTTATAGGCAGATACTATATTGCTCAACTCAATTACGATTCTGCGCTTCTTTCTTATCAAAATGTACTTAAAGAAAATAAAGGTTTATTAGGCGCTGAAGCAAAATATCATATTGCCTTGGTTCAGGCCGAAAAAAAGGATTATAAAACGGCACAAAAAACCATTTTTGAACTCAATGATAAATTTAGTGCCTTTGAGTTTTGGGTAGCTAAAGGTTTTTTATTGTTGGCAGAAACCTATATCAAACAAAAGGATTATTTTCAGGCTAAAGCTACTTTACAAAGTTTAATTGAAAACTATGACGGAAAAGAGCTGATTGACCAATGTAAAGCCAAATTGCTTGAGATTGAAAAATTAGAACAAGAACAAAAAAGCAACTCACAAAAACTTATCGAACAAAGGATTAAACAAAGTGAAAAATAAGATAATGAAAACCATAACTTTTCCATTCCTATTGTTGGGACTAACAACTTTGTTAATCACAATATCTGCAAGGGCTCAAGAAAATGATAGCTTAATAAAAGACAATCAAATTGATGTAATAAAAAACTTCAAGCCTGTATTGTCTGATGCTATCAAAATTCCCGTAAATCCTAACCCAGAAGCGCCTACTTATGTTAAGCCAGTTTTCACGTATCAAATACCTACCCAAACCCATACTGTACAGCCTACGCTATATACCATAAAACCATTAAGCTTGGGCACAATGCTCTTGCCTAAATTAAAAGGCAATTATGTAAAGGCTGGATTTGGAAATTACTTTATGCCTGTTGGCGAGGTATATCTCAATACTGTGCGCAATAAAGATTATCAAGCAGGCTTTTTCGTTAAGCACCTATCTGGAAATGGAGATCAGAATTACAACAACTTCTCCAATAATACCATACATGGCTATGTAAATAAGTTTAACGCTAAAGGTACCTTGGGAACAGAGTGGTATTACCACAGAAATGTGGTCAATTTATACGGATCGCCAAATGATAATATAACTTTAGCTGCCGATCCAAAACTTGCCTACCATTTAATTGATGGAAAAACCAATTTCCAAAACCATGCAAAAGACAGTAAAGATTTAGCGTATAAAATTGAGGCCAATTATTACCACTTTAGTAGAGATAATGCATTTAAAGAAAATGATTTTCAAGCCAAAGCACGAATTGCGCAATTGAATGCAAACATCCCCTTTGAGCTGCAAACTAACTTCCGACTAAATAACAATAGCTTAACACAATTAGATGGTTCTATCAACAATTATCAGCGCATTTTCTTCGACTTAAATCCACAATTGTTCATGATTGGTCCTGATTTTTATTTACAAGGTGGCTTTAATTCTACCATAAGCAGCGATTCTGCAGGAGGCAAGTTCCATTTCTTTCCAAAAGCAGAAGGAGGATACGCTATAATACCCAAAAAACTTATTGTATTTGCAGGTTTAACAGGTGGACTTGCCCCAAATACATTCAGGAACACCATCGGATTAAATCCGTTTGTTACAGAAATCCCTCTTAGAAATACCATACATAAAATTGAAATTTATGGCGGCGCAAAAGGCGAAATTGGTCCGCAAACAAGCTTCTTTTTAACGAGTTCATCTACCTCGATCGAAAATCTAGTTACCTTTGCTACACTAAGTAAAAATGCGGCTCAAGTATTATTGTTTGATGAAGGAAATACAAAACGAACATCGCTTGCAGTAGGCATTCAACATCAACTAGCCGATAAATTTAGATTGGGATTACATACACAATTTCACTCCTACTCAACCAGTAAAATTGCAAAAGCATTTTCATTACCTCAACTAGAAAGTAAAATCAATATCGGATATAATATTGGCGAGAAATTTCTCATTCAACTCGACCTATTTTATTGGGGAGAAAGAAGTGGAGCCATTCTCACAGAAAATCAAGACTTAAGTAGAAATATAGAAGTAAAAAAACTAGACCCATTTGTAGACTTAAACCTGGGAATTGATTATAGATATAGTAAAAATTTCTCTGCATTTATTCAGTGTAACAATATGGCAAACGGTCGATACAATAGGTTTGTAAATTACCCAGTTTATGGGATTAATATCATTGGCGGTTTCACCTTTACTTTTTAAACAAACAATATGAGTACTTTTAAAATAAATGGCGGTAAACAACTCAAAGGAGAATTGATTCCGCAAGGCGCAAAAAACGAAGCATTACAAATTTTATCTGCTGTTTTATTAACGCCTGAAGAAGTTGAAATTTCAAATATTCCAGATATAAGGGATGTCATGAAATTGATTGAATTATTAGGGGATTTAGGTGTAGAAGTGACTAGAATAAATGCAGATACATACACCTTTAAAGCGAAAAATGTTCAATTAGATTATTTACTCAGTGATGCATTTAAGCAAAAAGGAGCCAGTTTGCGTGGATCAATCATGATTATTGGTCCGCTTTTAGCACGTTTTGGTGTGGCTTATATTCCAGAACCAGGTGGAGACAAAATTGGCAGAAGACCGGTAGACACACACCTAAGAGGTTTTGAAAGTTTAGGGGCTAAATTTGAACACCTACCTCATGAAAGATTTTATAAAATCGACGGAAAGGAGCTAAAAGGAACATACATGTTACTCGATGAGGCATCGGTAACTGGAACAGCAAATATTTTAATGGCTGCCTGTTTAGCCAAAGGTAAAACAAGCATATACAATGCCGCTAGTGAACCGTATATCCAACAATTATGTAAAATGTTGAATAGTATGGGTGCTAAAATTACAGGTGTAGGTTCAAACCTATTGCATATAGAAGGCGTAAATTCGTTAGGTGGTTGTAAGCATAGAATGTTGCCAGATATGATTGAAATTGGCAGTTTTATTGGATTAGCAGCAGTAACCAATTCTGATATTACGATAAAAAATTGTGCCGTACAAAGCTTGGGTTTAATTCCAAAAGTGTTTCAGCGTATGGGCATTCAAATGGAGATTATCGGAGACGATATTCATATCCCAAAACAAGATTCTTATAAAATTGAAACCCTTATAGATGGATCAATTTTAACCATAAAGGATGGCATTTGGCCAGCGTTTACACCCGATTTAATTTCTATTGCTTTGGTAACAGCCACTCAAGCCAAAGGCAGTGTACTTATCCATCAATGGATGTTCGAGAGTAGATTATTTTTCGTAGATAATCTGATCGACATGGGTGCTAAAATTATTTTATGTGATCCACACAGAGCTGTGGTTATTGGTTCGAACCGAGAAACAAAATTGCGCGGAATTACCATGTCGTCTCCAGATATCAGGGCCGGTGTTTCAATGCTCATAGCTGCTTTAGCCGCGCAAGGAACAAGTACTATCAATAATATTGAACAGATTGACAGAGGGTATCAATTTATAGACAAGCGTTTACAAGCGATTGGAGCTGATATTACCAGAGTATCATGAGATTACTAGGGCTCTTCTTCTTTCTGATTATACATAATTTTGGGGCTTTGGGTCAAACCAAACAATGGAAAATTGGCGATACATTGCCTAATTTTTCTTACGAAGGCCAATTTACGAGAGATTATCAACTCAAAGAACTTCAAGGATCCTATGTTCTTGTGAATTTTTGGGCTAGTTGGAATGAAGAAAGCAGGCGACTACAAATTTCATTTATAGATCTATTTGCGAGATACAAAGACCGCAGATTTAAACAGGGCAGGAAGTTTTACATTATTAGTGTAGCATTAGATGATAATCCAGAAATTTTGGAACTTGCGCTGAAAAAAGATAACCTTCCATGGAAAACCAAATATTGTGATTTTAAAGGATGGAAATCGCCACTGTTGGAGCAAGCAAAAGTAAATCAGATTCCTTGCAATTACCTGCTAGATACAAGAGGTGTGATTTTGGGTGTGAACCTAAAAAAAGACCAACTAGAGGAAATTCTACGCGCCTTATAATGTCACATTGTCACAATTGCTGAGATGGCAAAAAATTTGACTAATAGGATTAAAAAGTAAATACGTATGCAGAACGAACAAGAAGTTAACCACGAAGAAATAGAATTTAAAGCCGATACTACCAACATTCAAGAAGAACTTAAAGCCGCAGCAGAGGAAATGAGTAATCAAGAAAACCCTGTCAATACCGGCGAAATTGTCAGCGAGGAAGAGAAACTTAAAGCAGAATTGGCTTCGGTTCAAGATAAATATTTAAGGTTATATTCTGAGTTTGATAATTACAAGCGTAGAACAAGCAAGGAACGTGCAGACTTGTTTAAAACTGCCAATCAAGAAACGGTATTGGCAATGTTGCCCATTCTAGATGATTTTGAAAGAGCCTTAGAAGCTATGCCAAATGAAGAAAATAGCGAAAGTATTAAAGCAGGCATCCTATTAATTTATAATAAACTCAAAAATACGCTGCAGCAGAAAGGGTTAAAAGAAATGGAGGCGATGGGAATGGCATTTGATGCTGATTTGCATGAAGCGATCACGAAAATACCTGCACCATCAGATGATTTAAAAGATAAAATTGTGGCAGTTTTGGAAAAGGGATACTCACTCCATGATAAAGTAATTAGGTTTGCAAAAGTTGTAATTGGCGAATAAAAAATGGCTAAAAGAGATTATTACGAAATATTAGGTATCAGCAAAAGTGCAAGTGCCGACGAAATAAAAAAAGCGTATCGGCAAATGGCTATCAAGTTTCACCCAGATAAAAATCCGGGTAACAAAGAAGCAGAAGATAAATTTAAAGAAGCGGCAGAAGCATATGAGGTGCTGAGCGACTCAGACAAAAAAGCCAAATATGATAGATTTGGTCACCAGGCGATGGGCGGTGGCGGTGCTTATGGTGGCGGGATGAATATGGATGATATCTTTAGCCAATTTGGAGATGTTTTTGGAGATGGTCATCCGTTCGAATCATTTTTTGGTGGTGGTCAAAGAAGAGGTGGCGGAAAAAGACAAAGAGTTGGGTCGAACCTACGCATAAAAGTGAAGTTAACCTTACAAGAAATTGCTACAGGAGTTGAGAAAAAGCTAAAAGTAAATAAACAAGTTGCGTGTAAAACATGTAATGGAAATGGGGCTAAAGACCAATCATCTTTTAGGAATTGCGGCACTTGTGGTGGCTCGGGTCAGGTAAGAAAGGTAACACAAACCTTCTTGGGACAAATGGCAACCACTGCTACTTGTTCTACTTGTAATGGAGAAGGTTCTGTAGTAACAAGTAACTGTGGTTCTTGCAGAGGCACAGGCAGAACAGAAGGTGAAGAAGTGATTACCGTAAACATTCCGGCAGGGGTTGCCGATGGCATGCAACTGTCTATGAGCGGAAAAGGTAATGCACCAGAGAGAGGAGGTATTCCAGGCGATCTAATCATTCTAATCGAAGAGATTGAAGACCCAGCTTTAAAACGTGATGGCAATAATATAATCTACGATTTATATTTAAATTTTGCTGATGCAGCCTTGGGCACACAAGTAGAAATACCAACGGTTAGTGGCAAAGTAAAACTTAAGATTGATGCTGGTACACAAGCGGGCAAAATTCTTCGCTTAAGGGGTAAAGGTCTACCAGAAGTGAACTCTGGATACCATGGAGATCAATTGGTTCAGGTAAATGTGTGGACACCAAAGAAAATGAGTGCAGAGGAAAAAGCTATTCTTGAAAAATTACGTGTTTCTGAAAATTTTGTCCCTAAACCTGATAAATCAGATAGCGGGTTCTTCGACAGAATGAAGGAGTTTTTTAATTAAAATTTCGGACATCCAAGCTGACCTCGTCTATCTCCAAATCTAATAAATACCCCAACAGAGGTATAGAAATACCCATCTTGAGGATAGAAATTGGTCTTCAATAAATGACCGCTTAATTTATTGCTTGCACACATATTATAAGTGGCTTCACCGTATATAGAAACCAAGTTATTTAATTGGTAACCAATTGCTAATCCGGCATGCCCAATAAAGGCTGTTTGGCGCTCGGCTTGAAAGCCTTTTGCATCTTTATTACCATAACCTACCGAGGCAACTACAAGCTCCTCTCTTTGGGTTCGAGGATTTACGGTAAAATACTTGGCTCTAAAGTTGGTAACACCAAATCCCACAATTCCATTTACAGTGAATTTTTCCCACTCCATGGATACATCTTTGGTAAAACTATAAACTGCGGATACTTGCAATTCATTAAAATCGCATCTAGAACCTTGCGTATTATCAGATTTTAATGTGAAAAGACTGCCAAACCTACCCTGCATGCCAATTTCTAAATTCGGGTTTACTTTTTTATAAACCCCTGCAAAATAGGTAGGCAATAGTTCTCTGTAATCTCCAAAATTAGTAGTTACGTGATAATCCATTTGGTTAGTAACAAACAAACCAAAACCCACACCCCCACCAAATCTAAAGTCTTCTTTAGCAGGTAAAGTTGCAGCAGATTTTACCTTTTTAGGCAAATAGTTATTTGAAAATACAGTCGTATTACTAGCAAAACTTCTTGTGCTAGTAAATACAACTATAAAAATAAATATCTGCGCTATTTTGAGCATAATTTTAGTGAGAATATCAAATAATTATATTTTCAAAATTAATAATTTGAATGAGTTTTGTATCAATTAATTCAAATTTATATGCAATAAGTTAGATTTTTAAAATGTACAAAAGCTAATTTGTTTATACCTAAAATTAAAAATCACTTTGGTTTTATACATGTTTTAGGCCTAAAATTACCTCCTATCCATTTAAACGTATCTTTATATAAAATAAGTAAATCAAGCTCAAAATTTAACTAAATTGCGATATGATTATACAAATTGATCAACTAAATAAACGATATCAGCAACATCAAGCCTTAAAAGAGGTGAGTTTATCTGTTAAAGAAGGATCTATTTTTGGGTTATTAGGTCCAAATGGCGCAGGAAAAACTAGCTTAATTCGAATTTTAACACAAATTACAGAAGCAGATACGGGTCAAATTTTGTTTGAAGGTGAGCCATTAAATCCAAGTCATATTTATCAAATGGGCTATTTACCTGAGGAACGCGGCCTATACAAAAAAATGACGGTAAAAGACCAATTGCTCTATTTCGCTGAGTTAAAAGGTTTATCGAATAAACAAGCAAAGGAAAAGCTCAAATATTGGGTTGATAAGTTTGATATTAGAAGTTGGCTAAACAAAAAGGTTGAAGAACTTTCCAAAGGCATGCAGCAAAAAATTCAATTTATTGCCACAGTGATTCATGAGCCTAAACTTCTTATTTTGGATGAACCCTTTTCTGGTTTTGATCCAATAAATGCGCAACTGTTAGTAGATGAAATTTTACTCCTAAAAAGTAAAGGTACAAGTATTATTTTTTCAACACACAGAATGGATTCTGTGGAGTTATTATGTGATCATATTGCACTAATCAATCAATCAGAAAAAATATTGGATGGCAATGTGAGAGAACTTCAACAGGCTTTCAAAAAAAATCTATTTGAAGTTAAGTATACTGGCCAAACCTTGTTCAATACTGATTGGATGCAGGTTATTGAAACAAAAGAAAAGGATGGCTATACCTCTCAATTAATTCATATTGGTTTACATTTAAATCCAAATCAGTTTTTACAACAGTTATTGCAAGAACCGATTGGTATTGTTTCATTTCAAGAAAAACTGCCCAGTATGGAAGATATTTTTATCAGCGCTGTTCAACAAAAAAATTTAAATAAATAAGCAATGCACAAAATTTGGCTCATTTGTAAACGCGAATATGTATCTAGAGTAATGAAAAAATCTTTCTTACTCATGACACTCCTATCTCCCCTTCTCATTGTAGTTTTTTATGGGATTATCTTTTACTTTTCTTTTAATAAAGACATTAGCGATGCTCAAAAAACTATTCTTGTAAATGATGCTACAGGTATTTTTGAAAATAGGTTAGAGTCGACCAACTCTATTGTTTTTCATTACAAAAGCATTGAATTAGCTGCAGCAAAGCGTGAGTTAAATTCAAAAAAACAGTATGCTATTTTAAGCATTACCCAACAAGATTCGGTAATTAATTATCAATTGTTAAGTAATGAACAACCCAGTTTAAGTACGCTTGCCGCCATAGAGGGTAAAATAGAAAAAGTATTAAAAGATAAGCATCTTCAAGGTAAAGGAATTGATGCAGGCATACTTAAAGAACTAAATGCAATTTCTGTGCATATTGCCACACAAAAAAACACGCAATCAGGAATTGAGAAAGGAGATTCAGGCGCTACCACCATTATAGGATTTATAGGCGCTTTCCTCATTTATTTCTTTATATTTTTATATGGGGTTCAAGTTATGAAAGGTGTTATTGAAGAAAAAACCAATCGTATCGTGGAGGTCATTATTTCTTCTGTTAAACCCTTTCAACTTATGTTAGGGAAAATAACAGGCATTGCCATGGTTGGTTTCACCCAATTTTCAATTTGGGTTATATTGGTAGGTCTGCTCAGTGGTCCGGTAGCTAGTCTGGTAATGGAGCTGGCTAATATTGATGCGAGTGCCATTGCCAATAGCGGAAAAGAAATAGGCGCGCAAAGCGGTAAGTTAAATATGCTCGCAGGTTTTTCACAAATTAATATTCCACTCATTCTTGGCTTATTTATTTTCTATTTTATTGGTGGATACCTCTTTTATGGTGCTCTATTTGCTGCTGTTGGTTCGGCAGTAGATAATGAAACAGACACCCAACAATTTATGTTCCCCATAACGATGCCATTGATATTTTCAATAGCCATTGCCCAATCTGTGATAAACGAACCAGGCAGTCAATTGGCGCTCTGGCTATCTATGATACCATTTAGCTCACCCATTATTATGATGATTCGTCTCCCATTTGGCGTACCTACATCTGAAATATTAGCCTCAATGGCATGCATGGTTGCGGGATTTCTAGCAACTACTTGGTTTGCCGGACGCATTTATAGAATTGGCATATTAACTTATGGAAAAAAGCCTAGCTATCAGGAATTGGTTAAATGGTTATTTCGTAAAAACTAATGACCACACCCTCCTCTCGTGCTGCACTTGCCATTCCTAGTTTTCGCCTATTTTTAGGCAAACGCCTATTTCTAACCCTTGCCCTTCAGATACAAGCCGTTATAATAGGATGGGAAGTATATAAAATTAGCAATAGTGCCTTATCGCTTGGCCTTGTTGGCCTGGCCGAGGCTATACCTGCAATTTCAATAGCGCTGTATGCAGGTCATATTGCCGATATCTATAATCGAAAAATAATTTTATTGGTAAGTTTAGGTATAATCATCCTAAGTTCTGTCGGAATTTTTTACGCCCTTCATCAATCAGATTCGCATCAAGTGAGTTTGTTCTGGGTGTATTTCTTTATATGCCTCAGTGGCTTTGCAAGGGGCTTTTATTCGCCGTCTTCTTTCGCAAGTATTTCTCAAATTGTACCAAAAGAATTATTAACCTACGCAAGCACCTTAAATAGCACGATTTGGCAATTTGCATCCGTTGTTGGGCCTGCTTTGGGTGGCCTTTCTTACGCGTATTTGGGACTAAACAATAGTTTTTACCTACTCATAGGCTTGGCCATTATCGCCTTAATTACTTTATTTCAAATACAAATTCGGTTCGAACCAAAACCTAAGCCACTTGAAAAAATTAGTGCTCGATTACGGGAAGGCTTGGCTTTTGTTTACAACAATAAAATTATTTTAACTGCCTTATCATTAGATTTATTCTCGGTTTTATTTGGAGGTGCAACGGCTCTACTCCCTATTTTTGCGAATGAAATTTTACAAACCGGACCAGAAGGCTTGGGACTACTCAGAGCTGCGCCATCTGCTGGAGCAGTAATTATGATGACCGTATTATCTTTACGCAAAAATATTGACCATGCAGGTATTGTGCTTATCCGAGCGGTTGGCGCATTTGGGTTATGCATGTTACTTTTTGGCTTATCTACCAACTTTTATATTTCCCTGCTGGTACTGTTTTTAAGTGGTGCTTTTGATAGCATCAGTGTGGTTGTAAGATCAAATATTTTACAGTTACATACCCCAGATCATATGCGCGGAAGGGTTTCGGCAGTTAACAGTATTTTCATAGGTTCATCTAATGAAATTGGCGCTTTTGAAAGCGGATTAGCGGCTAAGTATTTAGGAACCGTAAATTCAGTGATTTTTGGGGCTTGTATTACCCTTGGAGTGGTTGGATTTACCCAGAAATACGGTAAAAGTTTAAAAAAATTACGGTTCCCAAAAGATTAATTAAGCGCTAATAATCCATCAGGCAAATCCACAATTACTTCTTGTTTTTTATCGCGTATCTCTAAAACAATCTCTTCAACTAACGGAACCATAAGCTCACGCTCCTTAAAATTTACGAGAGCTAAGGATTGATAGGTATTGTCTAAAATGCTAGTAATTGTTCCTAAAACGCCATGTTGTTTGTCTATCATGGTATATCCTTCTAAGTTCCAGTCATCTGTATTTTTTGCCTTTTTAACTTGTTTAGTTGGCATTAACAGGGCTTTACCAATAAAATTACTTGCCTGCTCCACGCCATCTATGCCACGCAATTTCATGATAATTTCATCGGCAAATTCGGCTTTTGTATACTCAATATAAAAAGGAACGGGCTTTCCTCGAAATTCGAGAAAAGCCCAGTCTTTAATAGTAAAGGATTGCGTAAGTAAGAACTTAAGCTCACCTTTTGTGCCATGAACTTTCACCGCAGATCCAACCTCTTGGAAGTCTTTTCTTTGGATTGTTTTCAAAGCAAAAAATTATTCAGCAGGAGTTTCAGTAGCTTCTTCTGCGGCAGGAGCCTCAGTTGCTTCTTCTACGGCTACTTCTTCAGGAGCTGGATTAGCGGCAGCTTCAGCAGCGGCAGCTTTTGCAGCAATTTTCTCTAAACGAGCTTGGTTTACTTTTGCTTCATCTGCTAATTTAGCTGTAGCAATCTGAGCAGCAGTCATCTTCACACGTTCAACATGTGTCTTAACTTTGTTTTCTTTCTCACTTACCCAAGCAGCAAATTTTGCATCTGCTTGTTCTTGTGTTAAAGCACCTTTTCTAACACCAACAGCTAAGTGACTCTTCATTAATGCACCTTTGTATGAAAGGATGGCACGACAAGTGTCGGTTGGTTGAGCACCATTTTCTAACCAGTAAGTAGCTCTGTCTAAGTCGAGCTCAATGGTTGCAGGTTGCGTTTGAGGAAGATAAGAACCAATTTTTTCGATAAACTTACCATCTCTCGGAGCACGCGAATCCGCCACCACTACGTGGTAAAAAGGTGATTTTGAACGTCCGTGACGTTGTAATCTAATTTTTACTGACATATTTTTTTGTTTTTAAATCCCCGGTTCTCCTTTTCCGGGGCTGCAAATATCTTGTTTATTTTTTTATAAACAAGCACTTTATCAATTTTTTGGGTCTAATTTTGGATCAAACCAAATTGCGAAAAGTGATGAGTGAAGTGCTTCCGATGAAATAAAAACCATTCTTCTCTGGTTAACGGCCCAAAAACTGGATGTGTAAATACCGCATCAGGATGCTTTTCCATGTGCGCTAAAAACAAATCTATTTCGTTCATTAAACCCATTTGCGCCAATTCAAAACTGGCAAATTGCAAGGGCTGTAAACCTGAACCTAAAAAAGGTGCCGCAAAATCCTTTTTAAGCGGCGCATCACTCAAAAGCATTATTCTTTTTACCTTCTCAAGTTTCTCAAACGGTGTTGCCAATGGCACATGAAGTAATCCTCTTGAAATGTGAAGAGGCAAAATAAGATGTTCAAGCATGTGTTGAGCCGACATAATGCCCCATCGGGCAGATGCCGCAGGCTCCAAACGATACAATAATTCCTTAACCGCCTCTGTGCCAGGAAACTGAATAAAATTCATCTGTTATGGATTAATCTCAATAATTCTATATCGACCTTTAATCATTTTGAACCAAATTTGCCCGTCTTCGCCAATCATTGCGCCTTTTTCATCCCTATATATTTCTGAAGGATCTTGGTCTGCTATTTCTAAGGCAAACTCAGCTGAGAAAATAGCATCAAAATCTTTTAAAAAATCTGATTTATTTTTTGAAATTCTGATGGGAAAATCAATGTATGATGCAATTTTCTCTTTATCTCTGTCGCCAACTTCCCACTGAAAATTTTTAAAGAAAATAATAAAATCTTTTGCATTAGGGAAACCAGCATCATCCCAGCTTGAAGCAATTGTGCTGTCTCTTAATAATTGCTTTTTATGTTGAAAGGGATTTGGAAGCGTATAATCTATTACCTTGGCATCCAATCCAGGAATAGTTCCCTCGTAATTATCGGTAGTTTTATTGGAAACTTCTACGGCGGTAGAATCCAAATCATCTATCAACACATGTGGCATGGGTTCTTCACAGGCTGTTAGCCATATAACCAAAGTGGCCAATCCTACAATAAACTTTTTCATAAACCGGTATAATTATGTGGACTAATCAATCGCAATTCTGATTTAACTTCGTCTGAAATAGGCAAGGTATCTATGAATGAATGAATAGACGCCTTACTGATAACTTCATTTTTCCTTGTTAAAGCCTTTAGCGCTTCATATGGTTTTTCAAAACCTTCCCTTCGTAAAATAGTTTGAATAGCCTCTGCAACTACAGCCCAATTATTCTCTAAATCTAAGGCTAATTTCTCTTCGTTTAACAATAATTTTTGTAAGCCTTTTTCAAGCGATTTAAAGGCAATGAGCATATGCCCAAATGGCACACCAATATTACGTAAAACAGTGCTATCAGTTAAATCTCTTTGTAAACGAGATACAGGAAGTTTTGCCGACAAATGTTCTAATAAAGCATTGGCTATGCCCAGATTTCCTTCTGCGTTTTCAAAATCAATTGGATTTACTTTATGCGGCATAGCGCTTGATCCTACTTCTCCTTCTTTCAACTTTTGCTTGAAATAATCCATCGCTACATATTGCCAAACATCTTTTGAAAAATCTAACAATATGGTATTAATGCGTTTGAATGCATCAAATAGAGCGGCTAAATTATCATAGTGTTCTATTTGAGTGGTTGGATGCGATCGGTTAAGACCAAGTGAATCACAAAACTGATTTGCAAATTGAATCCAATCTATTTTGGGATAGGCTACTGCATGGGCATTAAAATTACCCGTTGCACCGCCAAATTTTGCTGGGTAACTTAATGAATGCAACTGCTGCAATTGCACATTAATTCGATGCATAAATACTTCCCATTCTTTCCCTAAACGGGTTGGCGAAGCTGGCTGACCGTGTGTTCTTGCAAGCATTGGAATATGTTGCCAAGCCTGTACTTGCGACTCCATTATATGCAAGACCTTTGTTAAAGCAGGCAATATTTCATTTGAAATTGCGTGCCTTAAACTCATCGGTATAGCAGTATTATTAATGTCTTGAGAGGTTAAGCCAAAATGAATAAATTCTGAAGCAGTATGCAAACCAAGCTTATCCATCTCTTCTTTCAAAAAATATTCTACTGCCTTAACATCGTGATTCGTGGTGCGTTCAATTTCTTTGATACGCTCGGCTTGAACCAAGGAAAAATTCTCGTAAATAGCCCGCAATGCCTGCTTCTGGTCTGGCGAAATTTGAGAGGCTAATTGCGGCAATGGCAGCTCTTCAAGGGCAATAAAATATTGCACTTCCACCCAAACACGATACCTAATTAATGCAAATTCGCTAAAGTAATTTCCTAGTGCTTCAGTTTGTTTTTGGTATCTACCGTCTATGGGAGAAATAGCTGTAAGAGATGAAAGTTGCATCGATTTAAATTTCAACAAATTTAAGCTTCGAGGCAAGGAAATAAAAGGATTAAATTTTCCTTATTTCAACAATCCCCAAATATCGTTGCCAAAAATGAGCACCATGAGCGTTAAAAGCAGTATCATTCCAATATATTGAACTGTTTCTAAAAACTTTTCGCTCAATGGCCTTCCTATTACCATCTCTACCAATAAAAATATCACGTGACCTCCATCTAAGGCAGGTATGGGCAAAATATTCATGAAAGCTAAACCCAAAGAAATTAGCGCAGTTAACATCCAAAATCTACTCCATATCCACTCACCACCATAAAATTTAGCAATTCCAATCGGACCCTGTACCGCTTTATTTACAGCAATATCTCCTTTAAAAATCTTTGCCCAACCTTTTATCTGCGCATCAATTGTTTCTATTGCTTTATCCAAGCCAGCAGGAAATGAAGCAAGGAATGAATAATTCAATACTTCATAATCAAAATCTTTTGAATCTGGCTTAAAACCAACCCTTCCGCCTTCATCAACCAATATCGGTAATTGAAGGGTTTCAGCGCCTCGGCTAACGTGAAAAACTACTTCTTTTCCAGCAGAAGCTTTTAATATCCCCTGAAATTGATCAAAAAATGCAAATGCCGAATCGTTTACCTGGGTAATAATGTCTCCTACCATCAATCCTGCCTTTTCCGCATTGTATCCTGGTGTAAGCTCATTAACAAAAAACTTCATCCTTGGCAAAAAGAAATCTTTCTTTTCGTCTCCAAATTTTTTAACAAAATCTGCAGGCAATACCAATTCAATGTTTTCACCATCACGTTCAATTTGATAGGTAACCCCTTCACCTAATATATGCTCAATTTTTAAGGCATCTTCAAATCGTGTTATTGCCTGACCGTTTACAGAAATTAATTTATCCCCAGTCTTGAACCCATATTCTTTGGCTAATTCTGAAGGTACAATTCCATTTTTTACGGAATCATTTTTGATATATTTTTCGCCGTAGGCATAACTCATCATGGCAAAAATGACAATACCAGTAATGATGTTAACTACTACGCCACCAATCATTACAATGAGGCGTTGCCAAGCTGGTTTACTTCTAAATTCCCATGGCTGTGGAGCCTGTTTCATGGCTTCTTTATCCAAGCTTTCATCTATCATACCCGCTATTTTCACATAGCCGCCTAACGGTAACCATCCTATGCCCCACTCGGTGTCGCCTACCTTAAAGGAAAAAAGTTTTACGCCCCAGGCATCAAAAAATAAATAGAACTTTTCAACTTTAATTCCAAATGCCCTGGCTGCTAGATAATGTCCAAACTCGTGTAAAATAACTAATATAGAAATGCCCAAAATCAATTGAGCAGTCATAATAAATGTTTGCATAGTTTAAATTGTAATTCCTTAAATTGTTTGCAATAATAATCAATTAACCCAATAATTCTTGCGCTATTCTCCTTGTTTCGCTATCTGTTTCAATGTAATCTTGAATAGTAGGCTTTTGAATAAAACTTACTCGGTTCATACATTTTTCATTTAATTCTGCAATTTGCAAAAACTTAATTTTGTCTTTCAAAAAAGCTTCAACAGCTACTTCATTGGCTGCATTTAAAATACATGCCATATTTCCACCTTTATCCATAGCCTCATAAGCTAAGCCCAAATTTCTAAATGTACTTACATCAGGCTCTTCAAAGGTTAATTGTTTGATATCTGAAAAGCGCGTTCTCGGAAAGTGGCTTTTTTTACGTTCTGGAAAGAAAAAGGCATAATGTATGGGTAATTTCATATCGGGCAATCCCATTTGTGCTTTAATGCTTCCATCTGTAAATTCAACCATACTATGTATAATAGATTGTGGATGCACAACTACCTCAATCTGCTTTTGGTTCAAACCAAATAACCATTTTGCCTCAATTACCTCCAAACCTTTATTCATTAATGTTGCAGAATCTATCGTAATCTTAGCACCCATACTCCAATTAGGATGCTTTAGTGCTTGTAGCTTAGTTACTTCTAGTAACTCCTCGCGCTTTTTGCCTCTAAACGGACCTCCAGAGGCTGTTAAAATAATCTTGTCTATTGCATCAAGCGACTCGCCAACCAAACATTGAAAAATAGCAGAATGTTCCGAATCTACCGGTATTATATCTACATGGTTTTCGCCACACAACTTGGTAATTATCTCTCCTGCTACCACCAAAGTTTCTTTGTTGGCTAGTGCAATGCGTTTTTTATTTTCTATTGCTTTTATAGTTGGCAGCAACCCACTATACCCAACCATTGCGGTTAAAACGGTATCGGCATCCGTAATTGCCATTAATTCTTCTATAGCTTTATTCCCTGCAAATACTTTAATATCCAATGGATCTAAGGCCTCTTTTACTTGCAAATATTTACGCTCATCAGCTATTACAACATGGTTTGGCTTAAAGGCTATGGCTTGCTCTATCAATAAATCTGCATTGGTATTGGCTGTAAGCACTTCAACTTGTAAAACATCAGATTGTGCTGAAATAATGTCTAACGCTTGTGTACCAATACTGCCCGTGCTACCAAGTATGGCAATTTTTTTCTTTTCTATTTCCATAAAACTATCTACTGTGCCAATAATTTAATTAATTCATCGGCAATTTTTCTATCATTACTTAATCTAGGAACTTTATTTTGCCCACCCAATTTACCCAATAATTTCATGTATTGAATGAATGCATCACCTACTAAAATACGCACTTTTAGTGTCTGTAAAATACTCCCAGCAATAAGGTCTTTATAGTAAATATTCTTTTGCTGCATCGCTTCATCTATATATGCTGCAAAAAGATTGATATCTGCTGGCAGTTTTTCAAAAGCAATAAACCATTCATGATATGGGAGTCCGCCTTCGACCGGATTTACCTGCGGGGCCACAGTAAACTCTGTAACATTTGCTTCCATTTTATCACAAGCATATTGAAGCGCGTATTCCACCTCTTCACCAATTACATGTTCGCCAAATGCAGAAATAAAATGCTTTATCCTACCGGTAACCTTTATTTTAAATGGATGTAAGGAAACAAATTTCACGGTATCGCCTATGTTATATCCAAATAAACCGGCATTGGTGTTTAAAATTATTGCATAGTTGGTACCCAAAGTAACCTCGGCCAAAGAAACTCGTTTCGGATTCTCATCGTAAAAGGTATCAGCTTCTATAAACTCATAGAAAATTCCATTATTACAGAGCAATAATAAGCCATCATCTGTTTGCGAATTTTGATAGGCTATAAATCCTTCCGAGGCAGGGTAGGTCTCAATAGCGTCTACTTTTTTACCAATACTTGCCTCTAATTTCTTTCTGTATGGCTCCACATTTACCCCGCCGTACACAAATAAGTTGAAATTTGGAAAAACATCTTTTATTAATTTACCTGTTTTTGCCTGAACCAAATCAAAATACATCTGAACCCAAGGTGGTATCCCACTTATTAAAGTCATATCTTCTAATAAGGTTTCCTCCGTTATTTTTGCCACTTTTTCCTCCCAATCTTCAATACAATTGGTATCATAACTTGGCATTTGATTTTTTCGCAAATAAGCCGGCACATGATGGTTTACGATTCCACTCAGTCTGCCTGTAAAAATTCCGTTTTTTTTATCTAAGGTAGGACTCCCAGACAAAAAGATCAATTTGCCAGAAACAAATTTTGCATTTCCTGTTTCATGAATATAAGCCAATAATGCATTCCGAGCAGAATTAATATGATAAGATATAGATTCTTTACTAATAGGTATATATTTTACCCCACTGGTTGTACCCGATGTTTTGGCAAAATAGATTGGTTTCCCTGGCCAAGTAACATTCCGCTCTCCTGCCACCATTCTGTCCATATAAACACGTAAAGCTTCATAATCTCTGATGGGAACCGCCGATTTAAATTGCGCGTAATTTTGAATTGAATTAAAACCATGGTCTCTGCCAAAGCTGGTATTTGAAGCACTTTTCAAGAGTTTATGCATCCAATAGGTTTGCCAATATATTGCCTTATCAGCATCATTTGTAACCTTTTTTGTAACCCATGAAGCAAAAACATTTGCTAACCATAATTTTAATCTCATGCTGCTTTTATTATTTCACTTGCCTTGAAAAACTTTTAATTGCATTCCCTACCGTTATGTCTTTTACCAAATCTACTACTAGCGTTTTTACAGGTATACTTTGTTGTGTACCCAATAGGTTAGCTGCCCCCTCCAAAATTCTAGCTCCATGCGCATTTTGGGCTGCAGCTGGCAATCTTCCAAATGCCGCACTTGCAGCTTTTACTCTGAGGGTTTCACCAGAGAATTCAGATTTTACAGCATCTAATCTAAATTTTTGCCGCAATTGTTCATCTAATTGTGATAACATAAAACCTGAACCTACCTGCTTTGCAGCAGTATTGACTTGTTTCACTTGTTTGTTTATATGTCTAATCTGAGCAGAATTTATTTGTGCTCCTACTTCCTTTGCCATTCCAAGACCTAACAACAAGCATACATAAAAAATGAATTTCATAATCTATATTAATGAGAATGTATAAATTTTTCTTTAGGGTAAATCAACTCATAACTAAACCTAATATTTTTTACTTGTTTAGGTTCAAGTGAGATATTCCAACTCAGTTTTCCTGTTTCAATAGTGTGTATCGCTTGATCTGATGAAATGAGTTTAACTTCTAAGTCACTTTGCGTGCTTACTGGAATTTGATCTTCCACAAGCATCGTAATTTTCTCCTTAGACGTATTGGTAACAATCAACTCATACGTTTGTAATTCTTTTTTGTTCGAGCCAAAAAACGATTTGCTATTTAATGTTTTTACCATCTCTCTGCGCGCATGCAATCTTCGGTCTTTTCCCAAAGTAAGCAGTAGTGAATCTTTAGGCTGCTGACTTAATTGAATTTTCCCGGTAAATACGCCATTTAAGTATATACTGGCCTCGCCACTTAACTGGCTAATTAATTCGTTATTTTGAACCTTGGCCGTAACAAATACATCTTCACTTAATTTTGGAACAGCAGCAAAACCATATATTGCTGGTAATTGAAATTGGTTCAGCTCTATGTATTGGATTTTATTTTCAGAAACAACATAAACTAAGCCTTGAACATCAAAGGTAAGTTGTAACAATTGTTGCGCTGGCATTGCTCCCATCCCATTTAAACCAGATTCAGCAGCTACCATTGGCATGGCTTCCATATCCATTCTATTATTGCCCTTATCTATCAAATCTTGTTGGTAAACAATTGGCTGTCTCAAATTCAAAAATTGCGTACTCAGTTCTGGCTTAACATTTCCTATTTGAGGATCATTGGAAGACAAACGCATTTTTACTTGCTCCCAATTTTCGCCGGTATTTTGTGAAATCCCTGCTTTTAATACAATTTGTAGTGGAGATTGAACATCTTTAACCCTTATATCGTAAGCAGGCTGCCAACTAACAGAATTCACAAGGTATTGAAGGGTAAAATTTGCAGCAACTATATCTTTATTAACTCTAACCTGAACCCAAATTTGATTGCTTAACCCTTGTTTGCCACTCCGATAATCATTGATTATTTTTTCTACAGTATTGCTCTGTTGTCTTAAGTATTTTTCTTGTTTTTCTATTCTAAAATGTTCGTTTTTAAATTCATTAAATTTTCTTTGAAAAACCCCCAAAACATCTTCTAATTCATCTGCCTTTACACCTTGTGATGAACCACCAATATTTTTATTAGCCATTAATAAGTCTTTTTGAACTTGCATGGCTTCTCGCTCCATTCTTAAGGCATTTAACTGCTCTCTCAAAATTTGTAAAGAATCATTCAAGACATTCATTTCTTGGGGTAAATCTTCTTGATTATAGTTTTGCCTTTTAGTTGAAACGGATAAAACTTCAACACCTTCTGGGGCAATAATTTCTGAGGAATTAAACATCAATTTTGAAGATATTTTATCAAAAATTAAAGTGTAATTACCTTGCTCCAAATCCAAATTAGCCGTTCGTTTTATCTGTGCTTGATTTCTAAAAACATCTACAAAAACTATTTTTGAAGGTACTATTTTTTGTGTTTGTGCAAGCAGATTTACGCTTAAAGACAATGCAAACAAACCAGAGAACAAGCTTTTCATAATACAAATGATTTATACTTAAAAAATGACTAAAACAAATATGATGCCTAAAACTAAAATATAATTACAATGGGATATTGCCGTGCTTCTTTTTAGGTAAATTAACTACTTTGTTTTCTAGCATAGCAAACGCTTTTATCAACTTTTCTCTGGTTTCCTCTGGCATAATAACAGCATCAATAAAACCGCGCTCTGCCGCTCTATATGGATTTGCAAACAAATCTGCATACTCTTGCTCTTTGGCTTTAAGCGCCTCTTCTTTATTTTCTGATTGATCTATTTGTCGTTTAAAAATAATTTCAGCGGCACCTTTCGCTCCCATCACTGCAATTTCTGCACTTGGCCAAGCAAAATTCATATCTGCGCCAATGTGCTTACTATTCATTACATCATAGGCTCCTCCATATGCTTTTCGGGTAATTACAGTAATACGCGGAACAGTAGCTTCGCAAAACGCATACAACAATTTTGCACCATTTGTGATAATGGCATTCCACTCTTGATCTGTGCCTGGTAAAAATCCGGGAACATCTTCAAAAACCAATAAAGGAATATTAAAACAATCGCAAAATCTTACAAATCGGGCAGCCTTTTGAGAAGCATGTATATCCAATACACCGGCCAAAAAAGCAGGTTGATTGGCAACAATACCAATACTTTTACCAGCCAATCGAGCAAAACCTACAACAATATTTTCTGCAAAATCTTTGTGTACTTCAAAGAAACTTCCTTCATCAGCAACCTCCGAAATAACTTCTCTGATGTCGTAGGGTTGGTTAGCGCTATCTGGAATGATATCTATCAATTTAGGCCTAGATTCATCTGTTAGGTCATACCTTAAATCTGGCGCCTTTTCTTCACAATTTTGTGGAATGTAACTTAACAATTTCTTCAGTTTCTGAATCGCTTCAATTTCATTTGACGCTGTAAAATGCGCTACTCCACTCTTTGTACTGTGCACACTGGCGCCACCTAAATCTTCACTACTTACCTCTTCATGGGTAACTGTTTTTACCACATTAGGTCCGGTTACAAACATATAACTGGTATTCTCTACCATCAAAATATAATCTGTAATCGCCGGACTATAAACCGCTCCACCGGCGCAAGGTCCCATTATTGCAGAAATTTGAGGAATAACACCAGAAGCTAAGGTGTTTCTGTAAAAAATATCAGCGTATCCACCCAAACTTACCACGCCTTCTTGTATACGCGCGCCACCACTATCATTCAAACCTATAATTGGAGCACCATTTTTCATGGCTAAATCCATTAGCTTACATATTTTCTCTGCATGTGTTTCAGACAAAGAGCCTCCAAAAACGGTAAAATCTTGCGAAAAAACATAGGTTAATCTGCCATTAACAGTTCCATACCCAGTAACCACTCCATCTCCCAAAAACTTTTGCTTTTCCATACCAAAGTCTGAGCTACGGTGTTGAACAAAAGCTCCTATCTCTTCAAAACTCCCCTCGTCCATAAAAAAATGAATACGCTCACGGGCTGTTAATTTCCCTTTTTTGTGCTGCGCTACAATACGATCTTCTCCTCCTCCCAATAAGGCTTTAGCCCTCATTTCTAAAAGTTCTTCTCTTTTATTTTTCATTGTCTTTCTAGTTTAATAACTCCAAAATTTCATCTACATCAATTTGCTTAAAAATAGATTCATCTGTTTCTATCATAGAATCTGCAAGTAATTTCTTTTTCTCCTGTAATGCTAATATCTTTTCTTCAACGGTATCTTTACTGATAAATTTATAAATAAATACGTTTTGGGTTTGCCCAATTCTATGCGCCCTATCAATTGCTTGCCGCTCAATAGCTGGGTTCCACCAAGGATCTATCATAAAAACATAATCGGCCTTAGTTAGGTTCAATCCAAAACCTCCTGCTTTTAAAGATATCAAAAAGAAAGGAAAATCTCCTTCCTGAAATTGCTGAACCGCTAGCTGCCTTGCCTCACTGCTCATAGAACCATCCAAATAACAATAGGCTATTTTTTGCGTATCGAACCAATTTTTATAAATCGCTAACTGACTTACAAACTGGGAAAAAATGAGCACCTTATGGCCTTCAGCCATTGCCGTTTGAGCCATCTCGGTAACCTCTACAAACTTACCACTATCTCCAACAAATTCGGGATTTACAAGCAATGGATGATTGGCAATTTGTCTCAATTTAGTTAATCCTTGCAACAAGGTAAACTGCGATTTGGCAATTCCCATATCTTTGATAACTTTCAAAATCTCATTTCTATAATGCGATTTTACTTTCTCATACGCCTCTGCCTGCTCTTCGCTCATCTCGCAATACACTACTTGCTCCATTTTTGCTGGCAAATCTGTTGCCACCTGATCTTTGGTGCGCCTTAGAATAAATGGATTAATAATCGCTTTGAGTTGCCGCATTTTTTGAAGGTCTTTCTGCTTTTCAATAGGAGAAACAAACCTATCTTGAAATGAACTTAAACTCCCCAATAAACCTGGGTTTACGAAAGAAAGCTGACTCCATAACTCTTGCACACTATTCTCTATTGGCGTTCCTGTTAACACCAATTTACGCATACTCTTTAAAACTTTTACGGCTTTTGAAACTTGTGAATTTGCGTTTTTAATAGCCTGACTCTCGTCTAAAATAATATAATTAAAAACAAATTCCTTCAATATATCTATATCCACTCGCACCGTCCCATAGGTTGAAATCACAAGATCATATTTTGTAAACAACTTGGTACTTTTGGCTCTATTTATACCTGTATAAATTAATACCTTTAATCCTGGTGTAAACTTTTTTGCCTCATTGTACCAATTATAAATCAATGAATTTGGAACCACAATTAATGAGGTTCTAATATAATTATTTGAGGCAGTATTGTCTTTGCCTTGCGGGGTTAAGCTGTGGTGCAAAATCCCTCCTGTTTGGAGATAAACTTCTGCATTGCTGGCCGGTTTATCCTTCTTTGATAAAACCGTGTGTTGCTCGGTTTGAACCAAAGGATTTTGATCAAATATACTCAGTTGCACTGCCGAACCATGCGCTTTAGGTTCAGCCATTTCAAATGGACTAAAATCTAAATTTTGATCTGCTTTTACTACATTGGGTTGTGCCAAATACAATTCTTTTTCTTTCTGAATTAAAGCCAAGGTTTGTATGGTTTTCCCCAATCCCATATCATCTGCCAAACATCCACCAAATTGATTGTCTTTTAAGAAATAAAACCAATCAAATCCTGCTTTTTGATAGGGCCGTAAAGTTCCTTTAAAGAATTGAGGCAATTCCATATCTCTCAACGCGCCATATTCAATTAAACTTTTCAGTTTATCACTCATCTTTACATACCTTCCGCCACCTTGCGAGATATCTTCCAATAATCCAATATGGTGCTTCTCAATTTTTATTTCATCTTCACTTGTACTAAACTCAAAAATGCCTGTTAAATTTCCAAACCATTCCTCCGGGATTATGGCAATTAATCCATTGGGTAAAATAAACTCACGCTTACCTTTTATAATGTATTCTCGAAGAGCAAGAAATGAAAAGGTAAACTCCCCAAATTGAACAATAGCCCTTACATCAAACCAATCTTTTTGTTCATTGACCTCTATTTTTAGCTCCCTGTGTCCAATGTAAAACTTATTGTGTTCACTGTCTTGATTGAGTTCAATCCCATGTTGTTTTAAGGTTTCAAAATGTTGATTGAGCCAATCTAAAAAGGCATACTTATTCATAGAACCCGTGCCCAATATTCCTAATTTAGGGGCCGCAACTTCTTGGTTTGGGAGCACAAAAAATGCGCCTCTGGCATGCTTTAAACCAAGCCCCTCTATAAACTTAGCCCTACCTTCTTCCCATTTTCTATTGCGCGCTACCCTATTAAAAACATAATCAGATTCTTGTTTAATAAGCTGGGCGTGCACATCTTGGTCTGATCCATAATCAAAGCTAATATTTGCATAGTTAAATTGAAGCCTTAAGGCTACCTCATCTTCAAATAAGGCTTGCATATTAAGCACAGGATAGCCAAAGGAAGGCAAATGATTAATTTTAAAACAATCTGATTTAACATCATATTTTTCAACCAACTGGAGCACAAACTTATTCAAATAGGTTTCCTCCGTTTTCTTCGGAATTTGAATAAATCGCTTACTCATAAACGGCACTAGCTTTTTGCCGTCTACGTTTTTCTCAAAATCAAACAATTGATTATCCAGTAATAACCAAGCAGGTGCCAATGAAATGATTTGCGCACCTTTATACATAAATTCTACCTTTTGATTCTTGTATCTTAGCGTTGGGTAATACCTGATGCCTTCCGGATTATTTTTAAAATGAAACCAAATATTCGCCTGCTCCTCTCCCACTAAAATTTTAACAGATGTTGGATTATTGTCGTTGCCATTTTTATAAATGGTTCTGCCGCGCAACCGCAACAAAACTTTATTCATCCGCTCTTCTATAAATGGTCTGATTTTATCCTCAAGTAACTCTTTGCTGCAATGCTTGGAAAAAAATTCGGCAGTGCGGATTTTCTTTTTAGGGTCTTTGTAAAATCGTTTGAAAATAAAATCATCATCTAACTCATCTAATACTTTTATGAGTTCATAATCTTCTGAACTAATTCCTTTCTCAAAATAGTCGGCTGTTTTACTAAAAACCCGCTGATGGGTTAAGGTATAAGCGCCCTTACTATTAACTTGCACCACATGCGGTTCCAACAACACGCCCAAATAAGGGTGTTGAAACAAACCATAAATTAAAGCAAAGGGCTGTGTGTTAACTACTATCAATTTCAGGACACTTTAAGTTGGGCAAGATACGATAAATTAAAAATAGCTACCAATATTTTAGCCATTTTTTTTATCCTAAAAATGCCCCTTAAAAACGAACTGAGCAGGTCCCATCAGCCAAATATCAGAAAATGCACTTTTATTCGTATTCAAGGTAAATTGTATGGCCAAATCGCCTCCCGGCACTGCAATATGTGTAGTGTGTTTGCCTGCTGGCAAATTAGCAAAAATTGCGGCAGATAAGGCAGCAGCCGTTGCGCCAGTTCCACAAGAATATGTCTCATCTTCTACGCCTCGTTCATAAGTGCGCATGCAAAGGTTATGAAGACCCTGCATATTGACGAAATTAACGTTTATGCCTTGTTGGGCATACGTTTCATTATATCGAATTGTTTTAGCTAAAGAAATCAGTGGAATTTCAGAAACAGACTCTTCAATAAATGCCACATAATGGGGCGAACCTGTATTCAGTTCAAATTTTTCATCACCAATTATTTTTACCTCATTAACCGGAATCATTTCTAAAGCGATCCAACTTTCGCCTAACTTTGAATGCATCACATGGGCTTGGTGTAGGCCATCTATCGCAGTAAATCTAATTTCCGACTCAGCCAAACCCATATCAAAAATAAATTGCGCAAAACACCTTCCTCCATTTCCACACATGCTGCTCTCTGCCCCATCGCTATTAAAATAGCACATGTAAAAGCTTCCATCAACTTGGGTTTGCAAAAGAATTAAACCGTCTGAACCAATGCCGAATCTTCGGTTACAAAGCTGTTCAATATAGGCCTTGTTTTCCGCAGGAAATTGCCTTTGCCTATCGTCTATGATAATAAAATCATTTCCTGTACCTTGATATTTATAAAACTCCATTATTCAGCTAATTTTTGAAACATCCCGTTTGGAAACAAATAATAGGCCTGTTTATTAATGATAATCGTATAAGATTTATTAACCTCAGAATAAGTAAGATAGATATTTGCAGTGGTATCTAATCCATACAATAAAATCTTTTTTCCATTGAAAATATACCCTCTTATATGTATTGGAGAATCCCAATATTCAACCAACAATTGTCTGGCAATTAAATGTGGATTAGAGAAAAAACTAATGCGAGCAAGCTCTTCCAAAGTGGTATCTGTTTGCAGGGTGTCGATACCATTTTTTAACAAATTTATTCGCTCACTTAATTGAATATTTTCTAACACTTTGAACAAAGAATCGAAAACAAAATAATCGCCTTCAATAATCCAAGACGGATCCTGTTCCATTTTCCCTGTTATGTTACTTAATGCAGAATCTTCATGTTGCACATCCAAGTCCATATTCATTTTTTTAGACTTTTCTACCTTCAAAGTCAATTCATCTGAACCTCCTAAGTATTTTTTAGGAAAGTTTTTAAATACATTTATCTTTTCTATAAGCGGCTTACGCGCAATCTTCTGTTGTTCTTGATAAAAATTGCTAGCGTAATAATCTACCATTAAAACTAAAGCAAACAGAGAAAAAATGGCAAGCACCCAACCCCAACTTTGAGGCTTCTTTTTCATGATTTCTGGCTCATCATATTCTGCCAGTTCTTCTGCAACTATTTCCGTTCTATTCTTCTTATAATATTCAAAACTCTCTTGAAATAATGAGTCTGTTTGTAATTTATTCTCAAACAATGCTAACTCCTCTCCCTTCATTTCATTTCGGAGATATTTTTCAAAATAATATTGATGCTTGTCGTGAGAAAATTGCATGTGTACTAAGTATGATCTTACAAACTTCGTTAAATTATTGATAAATTTCGACTTATTTCTAAGAACCCAATCAAAAAATGTCATAAATTTTCCTTAAAAATCTGTCATTTTGTATGATGGAATGATTTTTGAAAAACAAATAAAAAAAATGTACACAATGAAAAAATATATTGGAATGCTTGTAGTAGCTAGTCTGGGAGGATTAGTTGCTGTTGGACTTTACAAACTTATTGATCACGACAATCAATCTAGGTTCGAATCTGATTATGTGGCTAAATTTGCCAATTTAAGTGAAAGCAATAACCCTGATTTTGTGGCTGTGGCAGAATTGGTAACCCCAAGTGTTGTGCATATTCTAACAACTGTTCCTGCCAGTCAAAACCAAATGGAAATGGATCCATTCGGTGGTTTTTTCCGCGGATTTGAGATGCCTCAAAGAGAGAGAAGAGGCTCTGGTTCGGGCGTTATCATCTCCTCAGATGGTTATATTGTTACCAATAACCACGTGATTGATGGTGCATCTAAAATAAAGGTTATTTTAAACGACAAACGTGAATATGATGCAGAACTTCTTGGAACAGATAGAAATACAGATCTAGCCCTACTGCGCATTGAAGAGAAAAATTTACCTTTTGCCGTGGTAGGTAACTCAGATCAGGTTAAAGTTGGACAATGGGTTTTGGCAGTGGGCAATCCGTTTAACCTCACCTCTACCGTAACAGCTGGTATTGTAAGTGCAAAAGGGCGCGGACTAAACCTAATCCGTGATCCAAGAAATCAGGAAACACAATATGCCATTGAGGCTTTTATACAAACTGATGCTGCTGTTAATCCAGGAAATAGCGGAGGTGCATTGGTTTCAACAGATGGTAAATTGGTGGGCATCAATACTGCCATTGCCAGCGAAACCGGACAATATGCAGGTTATGCCTTTGCAATTCCTTCAAATCTTATGAAAAAAGTGGTGGATGATTTGATGAAATTTGGTTCGGTTCAGCGTGGATTATTGGGTGTTCAAATTCAAGATGTAAATAATGAATTGGCTGAAAAAGAAGGCCTCAAAGAAGTAAAGGGTGTGTTTGTTGCTAAAGTAAATGAAAATAGCGCCGCCGAAGCCGCTGGCATGAAAGATGGCGATGTAATTATTAGTATTGACAATGAAGCGGTAAATACCAGTAATGAATTACAAGAAAAAGTGGGTAAGAAGAGTCCGGGCGATAAAGTACTGGTTGGTATTTTACGCAAGGGTAAAAATATAGAGCTTACCGCTACCTTGCGCAATAAAGAAGGTAAAGCAGAATTAGCTAAAGCAGAAAAAATTGAAAACAATAAGTTATTAGATTGCGAGTTCGAATCTATACCACGCGAGGAAAGACTTAAATTAAAAATTGCCAATGGCGTGCGAATCAAAAAAGTGGGTGATAAGAGTCCACTCAAAAAAGCCGGTATCCCGAACGGATTTATTGTAACCAGTATTGATAAAAAGTTAGTATCAACTTTTACAGATATCAAACTTAATTTAGAAGATAGAAAAGGCGGCGTGCTCTTCGAAGGGATAAACCCCGACGGAAGTAAAGGCTATTACGGATTTGGATTGTAAGAAAAGTCCATAGTCGATTGTCCATAGACGATAGCCAATTGCGCTGGATAGAATATTCTTTTTTCCTAAAGATTTCTATTTAAGCCATTGACGTTCTATAAACCACTATGGACTATGGACCATGGACTATCGACTTTTTTTCCTACTTTTGCCACCTATGGAAATAGTGAATGGAAAGTACGCCGTTGCTGGCGTTAACTTGGAAGACATTGCTGCTCAATTTGGCGCACCCGTATATGTATACAACGGAGAAAAAATAGTTTCACAATATGAACGTTTAGTGAATGCATTTAAACCATTAAACGTGAAAGTAAAATATGCTTGTAAAGCACTCAATAATACGTCTATCCTTAAACTACTCAAAAAGCATGGCTGCGGTTTAGATACCGTTTCTATCAACGAAGTGTTATTGGGTTTAAAAGCTGGTTACCAGCCAACGGAGATTATTTTTACACCTAATTGCGTGAGTATTGAAGAAATTCAAGAAGCTGTAAAACTTGGTGTACATATTAATATTGATAATATATCTATCTTGGAACAATTTGGCAGTATTTATGGAAATACTGTTCCATGCTGCATTCGCGTAAACCCACATATTTTAGCTGGTGGTAATGCCAAAATTTCTACCGGACATATTGATTCGAAATTTGGAATTTCTGTGCATCAAATGCGCCACGTAGCACGCGTAGTTAAATCAAGCAATATTCATGTAAATGGATTACACATGCATACGGGTTCCGATATTTTGGATGCAGGTGTATTCCTTCAAGGTGCAGAAATCTTATTTGATATCGCCAAAGATTTCCCAGACTTATCGTTTGTAGATTTTGGTTCTGGATTTAAGGTTGCGTATAAGGAAGGAGATATAACTACAGATATCGAAGAATTAGCTTCGGCTATCACCCAGCGCTTTCAAGAGTTTTGCAAAGAATATGGCAGAGAACTAGAACTTTGGTTCGAACCAGGCAAGTTTTTGGTAAGCGAATCGGGCTATTTTTTAGCTAAAGTAAATGTGCTTAAACAAACTACTGCCACCGTTTTTGTGGGTGTAGATTCTGGTCTGAACCATTTAATTAGACCCATGTTATACGATTCATATCACCACATTGTAAACTTATCAAATCCAGAAGGCAAACAAAGGATTTACACAGTTGTAGGATATATCTGCGAAACCGATACGTTTGGATGGGACAGAAAAATTAATGAAGTACATGAAGGCGATATCTTGTGTTTTAAAAATGCGGGCGCATAAATGCGAGAGGCGAGATTTAAGAGAAAACTTCTCGGATCTCGTTTCTCGTTTCTTAAAATTCTGGATTCTTTACGCACGCTGGTGGATGGACCCTAAAATAAATCAAACTATGTTTAAACAAACTATGCAAAGTGGTTACACCCACAAGGGTGAGAGCATAATCTTAGGAGCCGCCATGTTAAATGGAGAATCCGACAGTGAGTGTTTGGTGAAACTGCCTTTAAAAACATTTAACAGGCACGGCTTAATTGCAGGTGCTACAGGAACAGGAAAAACCAAAACGCTGCAATTAATTGCAGAAGAATTAAGCAAAAAAAGCGTCCCAGTTTTGGTCATGGATATTAAGGGCGACCTTAGTGGTTTAGCCATGCCGGGTACTTTAAATGATAAAATTACAGAACGCTACCAAAAGCTTGGCATAGGATGGGAGGCCGCTGGTGTTCCGGTAGAATTTCTTACCCTAAACAACTCAAAAGGTACCCGATTAAAAGCTACGGTCTCTGAATTTGGTCCGGTTTTGCTTGGCAAGATATTGGGACTAAACGAAACCCAAAGTGGCTTTGTAAGTTTATTGTTTAAATACTGCGACGACCATGAACTACCTTTATTAGATTTAAAAGATCTAATAAAAGTAGTACAATTTATATCTAATGAGGGTAAAGCAGAAATTGAAAAAGAATACGGTAAAATTAGCACAACTTCAACGGGCACTATTCTCAGAAAAGTAATAGAATTACAGCAACAAGGCGGAGATGTAATCTTTGGTGAACCTAGTTTTGAAATAGAAGACTTGATGAGGATTAATGAGGAAGGCTTAGGAGTTGTATCTGTTTTACGGGTAAATGATTTACAAGATAAGCCCAAAATATTCTCTACTTACATGCTTTGTTTATTGGCAGAACTCTACGCTAAATTACCTGAAGAAGGCGATTTGGATCAGCCTAAATTATGCTTGTTTATTGATGAAGCACATCTAATTTTTAATGAGGCCAGTAATGCCTTATTAGACCAAATTGAAACCGTTATAAAACTCATTCGTTCAAAAGGAGTAGGCATCTTCTTCATCACCCAAAACCCAACAGATGTGCCAGCCGCAGTGCTTAGTCAGCTAGGCTTAAAAGTGCAACATGCCTTGCGCGCCTTTACCGCTGCAGATAGAAAAAGTATTAAACAAAGTGCCGAAAATTTTCCAGAATCTGAGTTCTATAAAGTGGATGAAATGCTTACCCAATTGGGTATGGGCGAGGCATTAATTACAGGCTTAAACGAAAAAGGAATTCCAACACCTTTGGCAGCAACTTTGTTATGCAGTCCAAGTAGTCGCATGAATATTTTAAGCGATGCAGAATTAGATGAAATTTGCAGCAAATCTCCTATTGCAAGAAAATACAACCAAGAAATAGACAGTCATAGTGCTTATGAAATGCTGCACGAGCGTTTAGAAAAAGCGAAGCTTGTAGACAACGAAATTCCAGAAAAAACAAGCAAACCTGCGTCGTCTAGCAAAAAAGAAAGCAGTTCATTAGACGACATTTTATCATCGCCGGTAAGTAAACAAATTGCGAGAACCGCCGCCAATGTTATTACCAGAAGTTTGCTGGGAGCACTTGGATTAACAGGTAGTTCGAGAGGTAAAAAGAAAAGTTCTTGGTTTTAATTAAGAACCAAGAACTTTTATATAGCGTTCTAATGCAGCCAATTCATAGGATGCAACCAATTTTAAAAATGTATCTTTTTTCCCTTTGGTTTGAGCTTCTTCTAAGGCAGTATAATAAGCCATTCTGCTTTTTGTATCTCCCTTTATATTAGCAATAACATAACCGCTTTGCAATAAAATAAGATTCATTAAAAGCCTAGAGGTTCTGCCATTTCCATCTATAAACGGGTGAATGGTAACAAGCCGCTCATGCATTTCAGCAGCCAATAAAACAGGATGCATAGCATTTCTATTATCTTGATACCAATAAAAGAAATCTTCCATTTGTTTTTCTACCAAATAGGGAGCAGGTGGCACATGAGCACTACCTTTTATCATCACTTGTACATTTCTGTATTTGCCAGCATAAGCATCTTCAATGCCGCGCAATACTAATTGGTGTATAGCCAAAATATCTCTAGGTGCAATAGTAGTATTGGCCTGAGCCAACTCTTTTACAAACAATATGGCATCTTTATGATTAATAGCCTCGAGGTGCTCTCGCATAGATTTCCCACTGATAGTTAATCCTTCATTAATAACTAAATCTGTTTCTTTTAAACTAAGGGTATTCCCCTCAATCCGGTTACTTTCGAAGGTATATTCTAAGTCTAAGGCTTGGGCAATTCTATAACTATCAAAAGCGCGTAATTGTTGCAATGAAATATGCAAGGCATCTATCTTTTCTATAGTTTTACTCAAAGATTTTTGAATAGGAATGGATGCTTTGCTATCTATTTTTGATTTTATTTCGTGCTCTGCCACTTTAAAAACTTCGAGCGCGAGGGCATCGTCTCCAATTTCGTAAAGCACTTTTTCTTTTAGCCATTGAACTTTTAAGGTATGAAAATCTACATCTAAAATGCTTGAAAGCTGCCTCAATTGAGCCAATGTTGGTTTTCTTGCCCCACTTTCAAACTTGCTTATTAAGGCTTGATCTATCCCTAGAAGCTGAGCCAACTCTCTAATCATCAAACCTTTTTTTACACGAGCATCTTTAATTAGCGTTTTCATTTTTGACAAATTAATTCATGACAAATATAGTCATATAATTTTTAATTTTCCACCATTTTCACCTTTTACTCTTAAAAAAATTCCAGGTTAACTCAAAAATGATCAATCCTTCACCAACTTCACAAACCCAATACCGTTTTGGGTGCTCACTTTTAACAAGTATATACCAGATGGAATTCCTTCTATACTCAATTTTAAATTAGGCTCAAAGCTTTGTATTAATTTACCTTGCAAGTTGTATAAAGTTACTTCTTTTAACTCATGCGCTAGAACGCCGCTTAGGTTTATTTCGTGGCTG
Organism: Sphingobacteriales bacterium; assembly: GCA_021298155.1. Taxonomy (GTDB): domain Bacteria; phylum Bacteroidota; class Bacteroidia; order UKL13-3; family UKL13-3; genus B1. The sequence goes on from JAJTEN010000010.1 coordinate 55,964, forward strand.
CTTGGGTTGGGATAAAGTTTTAGATTTTGAAGATGTTCAATGGCAGACAAACCCGCACTTGGAGAACAAATTACTTTGTTTACATATTTCCAAATATCATTGTTAAAGGTAACCGGCACTTCGCCATTATCGCCCGGTGCATCTCCTACCCTTATTACCACCAAATTTTGAGAGGGAACAACATTTATTAATTGTCCGTTTTTACCCATAGCCGCATACATATCCTTGGGCGCATTGGGCGCCAAATCTGTATTAAACACAATCTGCGAACCCGGAAACATCGCCTTTCCTTTTCCGTTTAACCAAGTTAGATATCCATAAGACAGGTTCAAAGCCTGCGAAGATTGTACCATAGCGTTAAAATAATTGGTATCTGTTAAAACTCCAGTCTGACCCCATTTGCCTCGGTTCAATAACAATAAACCAAATCGCGCCATGCTGCGGGTATTGCTTATCAAAACATTATTATACCCAATACTTGTCCAAATGCCATTTATGCCTGTTTTGCTTCGAATCTCGGTGTTAAAATATTGCTGAAAACTTCTTCCACTTGCAGATTCAACAACTTTATCTAATAGCGTATAGGGTGCATTATGATAAGCCCAACGCGCGCCGGCATCTGCTTTAAAAAGCAAACAAGAATCTGCCGTGCAATCTTTGTCTAACCCATCATCCAAACCGCTCGTCATGCTCAATTGGTGATAAATACTTATCTTATCTTCTTGTGCCGAACCTAAGCTTGTCCATCCTTTACCCAAATATTTTGAACTGGTATCACTCAATTTTAACAAGCCATTTTGTTGGGCTATTCCAACCATAAAGGCTGTCATGGTTTTACCTGCAGATGCCCAATACCAGAAGCTATCTTGAGTGAAACTAGAAAAATATTTTTCTAAGACAATTTTACCGTCTTTTAAAACAATAAAGCCTTTCGTATTTTTACTTTCTAAAAAATCATACAAGCTATCTATTTTATCTGTACACCAACCCAAATCTGCTGCTGCCGTGGTGTTCCATGTATTTCCAATAAGTGGCGGAAAGTATAAACTTTGCGCGCTTGCGTGTTGAAAGCCCGCCAATAAAAAGATTAGGTAAAAATATTTTTTCATATGTATTTAGATGCAATTTACAAGAAGAGGTTTAATTACTTCATAAGTCAAATAAATAAAGTTGAAAACTTTTAATATCCGCAATTCTAAATGCTTTTGAGAGCTACTTTTCAACACCTACTCAGAATGTATAGCGCATGGCGTACTTTCGTTAACTAGATATTAATATGCAGTTTTCACACCTACACGTACACACACAATTCTCTTTGCTAGATGGCGCCGCAGATATAGGCAAACTATATAAAAAAGCGTTGAACGACAATATGCCAGCATTGGCCATTACCGACCATGGCAATATGTTTGGTGCATTTGAATTTGTGGCTGAAGCATACAAACATAAAAATGCAGATGGAACCCTTAAGGTTAAACCCATTGTAGGTTGCGAGTTTTATGTGGTTTCGGATCGAACCAAACACTCGTTCACGAAAGAAGATAAAGACATTCGTTACCACCAACTCATGTTGGCCAAAAATGAAGAAGGCTATAAAAATTTAATCAAACTCTGCTCGCTTGGATACATGGAAGGTATGTATGGAAAGTATCCTAGAATTGATAAGGAGCTCATTCTAAAATACCATAAGGGTTTAATTGCTACTACCTGTTGCTTGGGCGCATCTGTTCCAAAAACCATTTTAAAAAAGGGCGAAGAGGCTGGAGAAATCGAATTTAAATGGTGGCTAGATTTATTTGGAGAGGATTATTACATCGAACTGCAACGTCATGATATCCCTGACCAAAACAAGGTTAATGAAATCCTCATAAAATTTTCGCTTAAATACAATGTACCAATCATTGCCTCAAACGACTCGCATTATGTGGATCAGAAAGATGCAAATGCACACGACATTTTATTGTGTATTAATACTGGAGAAAAACAAAGTACCCCAACCGTAAAAGAAATTGATGATGATGTAAGTATTAAAGGCAAGCGTTTTGCTTTCTACAATGATCAATTTTTCTTTAAAACAACCGAAGAAATGTCTAAGGTCTTCAGCGATATACCGCAAGCCATAGACAATACCAATTTGGTCATAGATAAAATTGAAACCCTAGATTTAAAACGTGATATTTTATTACCTAATTATGAAATACCACCAGGTTTTTTAACGCAAGATGATTACTTGCACCACCTTACCTACACAGGCGCAAAAGCACGGTACAAAGACATTAGTCCGGAAGTAGAAGAACGTTTAAATTTTGAACTTCATACCATCCGAACGATGGGTTTTGCGGGATACTTTTTAATTGTATCGGATTTTATTCGCGCAGGAAGAGAGCTAGGCGTGTTCATTGGTCCGGGACGTGGTTCTGCAGCGGGTTCTGCCGTGGCATATTGCATTGGCATTACCAATATCGATCCTATTAAATATGATTTACTTTTCGAACGTTTCTTAAATCCAGACCGTAAATCGATGCCCGATATTGATACGGATTTTGATGATGCGGGCAGGCAAAAAGTAATTGATTATGTGGTTAAAAAATATGGCAGAAATCAAGTAGCGCAAATTGTAACTTATGGCACCATGGCTGCCAAAATGAGTATCAAAGATGTAGCGCGTGTTTTGGATTTACCGCTACAAGAAGCCAATGCACTAGTAAAATTAGTTCCAGATAAACCAGGGATAGAACTGGGCCGTTTGCTAAATGCACCTATGGATGGTGATAAAAGTCTTAAAGAAAAAGAAGGCTTACAATCTGAAGATTTAGAAAATGTAAAAAAATTACGTGAATTATATAAAGGTACAGATATCAATGCACGTGTTCTAAAAGAGGCTGAAATTTTGGAAGGTTCTGTACGCGGCACAGGCGTGCATGCCGCTGGAATTATCATCGCACCTTCAGACCTCTCAGATTTAATTCCAGTAGCGGTTGCCAAAGATTCTGATTTATTGGTAACACAGTTTCAAGGTAAGGTTATTGAGGATGCTGGAGTCATTAAAATGGACTTTCTAGGCTTAAAAAACTTAACCATTTTAAAAGATGCCATGGTGCTTATAAAGCAAAATCACAATGTTGATATTGTATTAGAAGACATTCCGCTCGATGATGTTAAAACCTACGAACTATATCAAAGAGGTGAAACCAACGGCACATTCCAATTTGAAAGTGCCGGAATGCAAAAACACCTCAAAGATTTAAAGCCTGATAAGTTCGACGATTTAATTGCCATGAATGCCTTGTATAGGCCAGGTCCAATTCAATACATTCCAAATTTTATTGCCCGTAAACATGGCAGAGAAGCCATCAGTTACGATCTGGAAGAAATGAAGGAATACCTTGAACCAACCTATGGTATTACAGTTTATCAGGAGCAAGTAATGTTGCTTTCGCAAAAAATCGCCAATTTTACGAAAGGCGATGCAGATACCTTGCGAAAAGCAATGGGTAAAAAAGACCGCTATACCCTAGACAAAATGAAGGGTAAGTTCATGGTTGGGGCAGCTTCAAAAGGATTTAAGGCAGAAACCTTAGAGAAAATATGGACAGATTGGGAAGCTTTTGCGCAATATGCTTTTAATAAATCACACTCTACTTGTTATGCCTATGTAGCCTATCATACCGCTTATTTAAAGGCGCATTACCCAGCAGAATACATGGCGGCTGTGCTCACCACAAACTTAGGTAATATTGATAAGGTTTCTTTCTTTATGGAAGAATGTCGAAGAATGGGTGTGCCCGTATTAGGGCCAGATGTGAATGAGTCATTCGCAACTTTCTCGGTAAATAAAAGCGGACAAATTCGTTTTGGCTTAAACGCTATTAAAGGTGTTGGTGAAGCGGCCGTAGAAGCCATTATTCAAGAACGAGCCAAGGGCCCTTATGAAAGCATTTTCGATCTAACCAAAAGAGTTAACCTAAGGGCTGTGAATAAGAAAACATTAGAAGCACTTGCCTTAGCTGGTGGCTTCGATTGCTTTCAACATATTACCCGATCACAATATTTTGCAGCAGGTGCCGATGAAATTCCAACCATCGAAAAAGCCATTCGGTATGGAAATTCGGTTCAGGCTAATGCCTCAAGTAATGCCATGAGTCTATTTGGTGCAGTATCAGGTGTTATATTACCAGAACCGCCAATTCCTGCAGCAGAACCATGGAATTTGATGCAGCAACTTAACGCAGAAAAAGAAATGGTGGGCATGTACCTTTCCGGACATCCACTAGATCCGTATAAAATTGAAATAGATAAACTAACCACACATAAAATCGCAGAACTATCCGATTTAAGTCCACTTAAAGGCAAAGAGGTTAAAATTGCCGGCGTTGTAACTAGTGCCGACCATAGGGTTACCAAAACAGGTAAAAATTATGGAAGCATTACCATTGAAGACTTTTCTGGGAATTACCAATTGGTAATGTTTCAAGACGCCTATATCAATTTTAGGCGATTTATGGAAGTTGGCTATTTTATTTACATTAAGGGCAGAGTAGATAACCGTTGGGGAAAAGAAAATGATTTTGAATTGAAGGTTCAAGGCATAGAAATGTTAAACGAGGTGCGTGATAAATACTTTACTAAAATTACTGTTCAATTAGAGCTCACCAAATTAAACAACGCTATGTTGCAACAATTTCAAAGTCTTCCCAAAGAAAAACCAGGAAATTGTATCCTCAATTTCGATTTTATTGATACGGATGAAAACACGTCGCTTAGGATGTTATCTACCAAAGTTAAATTTAGCCCATCTAATGAAGTATTAAGCTGGCTAGATGAATTAAACCTTTCATATAAACTCAATTAAAAAAACCAAGCTGACAAATTGTTGCAATTTGCCGGCTGGCATTTATCTTGCAAAACAATATATAAAATAAAAAATATGGCATTAGAAATAACAGATAGCAACTTCGAGGAAGTAGTGCTAAAATCAGACAAACCTGTATTAGTAGATTTTTGGGCAGAATGGTGTGGCCCTTGCCGCATGGTTGGTCCGGTTGTAGATGAATTAGCAAAAGAATATGAGGGAAAAGCCGTTATCGGAAAATTAGACGTTGACAATAACCCACGTGTTGCCACAGAATTTGGCATCATGAGCATCCCTGCCTTGTTGTTTTTCAAAAACGGACAAGTAGTAGATAAGCAAGTTGGTGCAGTGCCAAAACATGTATTGGCAAATAAATTAAACGCACAATTATAAGTGTAACACAAAAAGCCGCTCCCCTGGGAGCGGCTTTTTTTATGCCTTTTACCGAGCCTTACAGATTTGTGTTTGCCGCTAATTTACTTTACTTTGCAGTATACTATGAAGAACCTAATTTCCTTCCTTACTTGTTTGGTGCTTGGTGTTATTTTACTCGGCTACCGAGATGCCTACCCAAACAAACAAAGCGGTGAACCTCTTAAAATTACAACTTGGGACGCCTATGGATATTACTTGCATTTGCCTGCTATACTTATTTATAAAGATGTAAAAAAACTTTCCTTCCAAGATAGTACCGACCAAAAATATCAGCTTTCTGGGGGAAATTTTTACCAAGCAAACATTCATGAAAAAACAGGAAATTATGTGTTCAAATACCTAAGTGGCGTTTCCATTATTCATTTACCCCTCTTTCTTGTTGCACATGCATATGCTCTAAATAGTAATTATTTGCCAGATGGATTTTCTCCACCATACCAGCATGCCATTGGGTTTGGGGTAGTAATCTATGCCATTCTGGCTTTGTTTATCCTAAGATCGGTATTGTTAAACTATTTCTCAGACACAATTACAAGCATTAGTTTAAGTGTTGTAATTCTAGCTACCAATGCTATACAATACATTTCAATTGATAGTGCACAAAGTCATGCACCCATCTTTTTATTGTATTGCATTATTTTATGGCTGACCCAAAAGTGGCACGAAAACCCACGTTTCTTAACCGCATTTCTATCTGGATGTATTATTGGATTGGCAACCATATCTCGTCCAACAGAAGCCATTATGGTTTTGATTCCCATTTTATGGAATACACATACCAAAGAAGCAGCACGTGAAAAATGGAATTTGGTAAAAATGAATCTGCCTATGGTTTATTTGGCAGCTCTCGGCGGTATTATTGGAATATTACCTCAATTGGTTTATTGGCAATATGTAACTGGTTTTTTTATTTATGATGTAGGTAGTGCTTGGCGCTTTTTAAATCCCTTTTTCAGGGTATTATTTGGGTTCGAGAAAGGCTGGTTTATATACACACCCGTTACCCTATTTTTTGTAATCGGTTTTTTTTATATGAGAGAATTTCCTTTCAAAAAATCAGTTCTTTGGTTCTGTTTACTGAATATTTGGATTATCATTTCTTGGAGTGACTGGAAATACGGTGGCAGTTACTCAACCCGAGCCTTAATGCAAAGTTATCCGGTGTTTCTATTGGCATTCTCAGCCCTATTGCAACGCTATTGGCTTGGTTCAGCCAGATATATAATAGCTGTTTTATTGATCTTTTTAACAGGTTTGAATTTATTTCAGATTAATCAATACAACAAAACAGTCTTGCATTATTATGATATGAACCGAGCCTATTATTCAGAAATATTTTTGAACCCAAATGTGAGTCCGCTGCAAAAAAGTTTATTGGATAACCCAGATTGGATATCAGATGAAGGCGATTATTCGAAGAGGGTACTCGATAGTAAAGCACAAGTTGTTGAATTCAAATCGCGCACAGATTCTATTCCACCTTTCTATCAAAAGCGGCTTAATATAGCTGATGCTACTTTTATAAAAGTGAGTCTGCAACTAAAAGGAAAATCGGGATTAGGCGGGGCTTACCTGAATTGTGCAATCAGCACAGATGCCGAGAAAAAAGTTAACCGAATACGTTTAAGTTACCCTCAGGTAAAATACAATGAATTTAATGCATATAGTTTTTACATAGAAAAGCCTGCGCATTTTAAAGAAACAGATTTAGCCTTGTTCATTGATACACATGCTGAAATTGATTTTGTGATAAAAGAGTTAAAAATCGAAGGATTAACTAAGGCAAATTAAGTATGGGTAAATACACATTACAGGAATCTGATTTCTTACAGATTTCAAACTTAGAATTACTGGCCAAACAAGTAGTTGAGGGGTTTCTAACCGGCTTGCATAAGAGTCCCTATCATGGCTTCTCGGTTGAATTTGCCGAACATCGCCAATATAATCATGGAGAAAGCACCAAAAATATAGATTGGAAACTATTTGCACGCACAGATAAGTTGTTCGTAAAACGCTTCGAGGAAGAAACCAATTTACGGTGTCAGTTAGTGATAGACACCTCGGGATCTATGTATTATCCTATTGATACTATGAGTAAAATTAGGTTCAGTATTATTGCTGCAGCCTCGCTAATTCAACTAATGAAAAAGCAAAGAGATGCATCAGGAATTTCATTGTTTAACGATGAATTGTGGTTTCATAGTCAGGCAAAATTAAATGTAACCCATCAGAAGTTATTGTATTCAAAATTGCAATCTTGCTTGGCCGAACCCAAAGAAAATAAGGGTAGTAATATTGCGAAAACCTTGCATTACTTGGCCGAAGGACTACATAAACGATCTATGGTTATTGTGTTTAGTGATTTTTTTCAAAGCGATCAAGCAGCTATGTTTGAAGCTTTAAAGCACCTAAAATACAACAAACACGAAGTCATACTATTCGATGTTCAAGACAAGAATCAAGAACTAGATTTTATATTCGATAATAGGCCGTATATTTTCAAAGATAGTGAAACTGGTGAAGAGCTAAAATTGCACCCAAATGCCGTAAAAGAAATGTATTATCAAAATTATAATGCCTATAAAGAAGCCATACAAATAAAATGTATGCAATACAAAATCGACTACCATCAAGCCATCATAGGCTCAGATTTCAATCAGGTATTGCAAACATTTATAATGAAGCGCAATTAATCGGTGCTTATCGAATAATGGATATTTTATTGGTGCTTACTAGTCTATTTTTATCATCAAATATTCTTAGCACGTAAATACCCGCTTGCAATGATGAAATATCCATGGAATTGCCACTGGTGGTGACTTGAATAGATCCAGTAATTCCGGTTAATTCGGCTTTATAAATTCCAGGTTTTTCAAGCACAAAATTCAACTCATTAGCAGCAGGATTTGGGAATACTTTAATAGCATTTATCTTCTTTTCATTGGTATGAATACTCGCTAAAATACTAATGAATAAAGTATCAGAATTGGTGTTACCATTCACATACAAGGTATCGGCATCGCAATAACGAACCTGCAATTCTCTTCCCTGTGAGGTATCATTACATAATTCACTTTTTGCGATTAAACGCAAGGCCACATTATGATGTCCTACTCTCACTTGGTTAATGTTAAGCACATTCGTTTGTGTGCCGCTATAACTTGCATTTGCAGGTATATTCATCCAGCCTAATTGTAAAGGATTAATTTGCCATTGGTAGTTTCTATTCGAGAATGATGGTCCCGTTACAATGGCATTTTCACCTACATTATAAATAGGTTTTGAAACCGTTATTGGAAACCTTGGATTACATCCTGCGTTTGTATACAGTAATTCCAATTGGCCAGGTGTTAATCGTCTATTCCAAATTCCAATTTCATCAATACTTCCTTTAAAATATTCATTAGCTCCACCTAAACTATATCCAATCAATAAATTTTGGTTTGAATAACCAATAGTACCTGTAAATGCCATCGCTGTATCGAGTCTGCCGTTAATATATAATCTCATTTGACCATCTCCCAAAACAGCAGTAATCATAATGGTATCTTTATCCGGATACGTTTCTCTGGCGAGTAAAGATTTTAAACTGCCTGCATTGCCATTAGACAAATTAAATTGCCATTTATTATTGATTGGTGCATTGCTAGAAGTTTGTAAAGAAAAGCTCACATAGGGGTCAATACCTGGTGTATGTGGCTTTGAAATGAGTGTTCTCCAACCAACATTGGTCATTCTTTCCGGACAAATCCAGGCATTGATGGTTAATCCAGCGCTCGGTTCCAGACTAGCATTTCTTGGTATAGACACATAATCATTCACGCCATCCATATAAATGGCTTCATTGCTCTGACCAAACCTATCATTTTTAAATGAGGGATTACCAAACAAAGAGCCATTATTCCCTTTTCCACTTATATCATTTGCATTTCCCTTAAAAGCATACCAGGCAACTAATCCATTGGTATCTACGTAAGCGGGTAAAATTTGTGAGAAAGCCTTGAGTTGTAGGGCAAGAAAAAGGAGTAAAAATGATTTAATTTTCATGTGAGTAATTTTAAACAAAATAACGAAAATCCATACAATAATCCAATGCCATGGTTTTAAAAATAATTGTTCATTTTTCACAAGGCAAAAAAAGCCTCACCACAAGTGGTAAGGCTTTTAAGAATCTGGCAACGACATACTTTCCCATCCGCTGATTAGCGGACAAGTATCATCTGCGCTAATGGGCTTA
>JAJTEN010000045.1 GCA_021298155.1 Sphingobacteriales bacterium
CAGATTGCTGCGGTAATGGGTTCTTGCGTGGCAGGTGGAGCCTATTTACCAATTATGAGCGATGAAGCAATGATAGTAGACAAAACAGGCTCTATTTTTCTGGCTGGGTCTTATTTGGTAAAAGCAGCTATTGGTGAAGATATTGACAATGAAACTTTGGGTGGAGCCTCAACTCATTGTGAAATAAGCGGGGTAACCGACTATAAATTTGAAAATGATGCGGCCTGTTTAGATCGGATCAAACGGATCTTTGATAAAATAGGTGATTTTGAAAAAGCCGGCTTTAATAGGGCCGAACCTAAGGATCCTAAAAAATCGATGGAGGATGTTTATGAAGCAGTAGCCAATTTTACAAAACCATTTGATGTCATGGAGATTATTGAACGTTTGGTTGATGCAGATTCTTTTGATGCGTATAAAGACCTTTATGGTAAAACCATCGTTTGCGGTTACGCGCGTATTAATGGTTGGGCTGTGGGCATAGTAGCAAACAATCGCTTGGTGGTAAAAGCCAAAAAACCAAAACAAAGCGCCGCAGATAATCCGGTTGAAATGCAAATTGGCGGTGTAATTTATAGCGACAGTGCAGATAAAGCTGCTCACTTTATCATGAACTGCAACCAGAAAAAAATTCCATTGGTATTTTTACAAGATGTTACCGGATTTATGGTTGGGTCTAGGAGCGAACATGGTGGCATTATTAAAGATGGTGCCAAATTGGTAAATGCACAAGCCAATTCTGTAGTACCTAAATTTACAATCATCACCGGGAATAGCTATGGTGCCGGTAACTATGCCATGTGTGGTAAGGCATACGACCCACGTTTAATTGCTGCCTGGCCCAATGCAAAGATTGCAGTAATGGGTGGCGCACAAGCTGCAAAAGTTTTATTGCAAATTGAAGAGGCGAGTTTAAAAGCAAAAGGCGAGGTAATTGATGCGCTTAAACAAAAAGCACTACTCGATCAGATAACCGAGCGGTATGAAAAACAAACGAGTCCGTATTACGCTGCAGCGCGCCTTTGGGTTGATGCAATAATTGACCCAACAGAAACACGTAAATGGATTAGCCTAGGAATTGAAGCAGCCAATCATGCGCCAATTACCAAAGAATTTAAGCCAGGTGTAATTAGGGCTTAGGCCTTCTTCCAAAAACTATTCTACACTGTAAATACTACCCCCTAAATGTGTAGCGAGAAAGCGCTCCATTTCTTTGTAAAATTCAAGACGGTTTTCTTCATTGTAAAAGCCGTGACCTTCATTTTCTTTAACCATATAGCTTACCCTTACGCCACGTTTTTTTAAGGCCTCAACCATTTGATCACTCTCAGATTTATTCACCCTTGGGTCGTTTGCTCCTTGTGCAATAAATAAGGGTGCTTTTATTTGATGAACATGAAAAACAGGCGAAACATCGCGCAACATAAGTGAATCTTTTACTGGATCTCCAACCATCTCGTACATCATATTCATGAAAGGCTTCCAGTAAGGAGGAACAGTTTTCATAAACGTAAACATATTTGAAACGCCAACGTAATCCACCCCACACGCATACAATTCGGGAGTAAAAGTTAAACCCGCTAAAGTAGCGTATCCGCCGTAACTTGCTCCGTAAATTCCTATTTTTTGAGGATTGGCAATTCCTTCTTTTATGAGCCAATTTACCCCGTCTGTAATATCTTGTTGCATGGCTCTGCCCCATTGCTTAAATCCAGCTTCCCAAAAATCCCTACCATATCCGGTAGAACCTCTAAAATTAATTTGCAGAACAGCATATCCCCTATTGGCCAAAAACTGTACTTCCGGATTCCATCCCCAATAATCCCTAGCCCAGGGTCCACCATGTGGATTTACAACAACGGGCAAATTATGCGCAGTCTTTCCTACAGGTAAGGTAAGATATCCATGTATCAGTAATCCATCTTTTGCTTTAAAGGCAATTGGCATTTGCTCAGATAATTGGGCATGATTTAACCAAGGAGCCCTATCCGAAATTTTTATTAATGTTTTGTTTGTTACCTCATACAAATAGGTTGAACCCAAACTTTTATCACTGATGGTTCTCACAATAAATCGCTCTTCGTTTAGGTCATGGTTTAACAGGTAAATTTCGTTTGAATTCCCCAATTGTTTCGTTAAATCGGCATACAAGTGAGCTGTTAAGGTGTCTAAAAATACGTGCTCATTTTTAGCCGTACTAAGGTATAAGGAAGTAATTTTTTTTCTTTTCGGCGAATAGCTCAGTTGCGAAATATCTACGAGATTATGCTCAAACAAAACAGCCAATTCCTTCCCATTCTCCATGTCGTAAATTACCAACGCCGCTTTATCTCTACCTATGTTGGAACTGGCATATACATATTTATTATCAAAGGTAAACAGTATGGGCTGCAAACTCTCTTTGAAGGAAGTAGTAAGCACCTTTTTAAAGGGTTGATTAGATCCATTTCGATATAAAAAATGTTGATTGACCCCATCCGATTGTATGGCAATTCGCAATACCCCATTATGATCGCAAATCCACTCTGAGACAGCTCCTGGATTTTTTTGAACCAATTCAATTTTACCTGAAACACAATTTAATCTATACACATCAAATAAAGAGGTATTGTCTTTATTCATCCCAATTAGCATTTCATCATCGCGCTGTTTTAATTCATCAATTAATAAGGCTGATACCCCTTTGAATGGAGTTAAGGCTTTGGTTGTACCCGTACTCAAGGCAACACTAAAAAAATGAAAGTTTTCGTCGCCGTTTAAATCGCGTGCATAGATGAGGCGACTATTACCCTTCCAAAAAAAAGTAGTAATATCCCTGTCTTTGATAAAACTTAATTGCGTGGTATCGCCCGATCCAATTTTCGTAACAAATAAATTCATCCTATTTTCATAGGGCTTTGCAAAGGCAACATACTGGCCATTGGGCGATAACACAAAATTAGCGTTCTCAGGATTTCTGAAAAAATCGGCTACAGGCAGAACCAAGGATTGCGTGTCAATTTGGCTCGAACCAAATTCGCATGCACCCAGAACCCATACAATAGAAAATAATTTAAACCAATCTTTAGCTATGCGCATCCTCCTCATCTTGTTTAATTTCTTCAAAAATAGCCACCTAATGGCAATTTTCACTGCCTCTATGTGATAATTGGCAAACAGCTAGGATAGGTGGAACAGAATGACAAAAAAAATGGCACTAATTCTCTTGAATGATTATCTTAGCGGCATGAATTTTCCTTTAATTGCTCCTTCAGTGCTATCCGCAGACTTTGCTCAATTAGGCAACGATATTCACATGATAAATGAAAGTGAGGCCGATTGGTTTCACATAGATGTAATGGATGGCGTATTTGTACCCAATATTTCATTTGGATTTCCAGTCATCAAATCAATTCAAGGGATAGCCAAGAAACCACTCGATGTGCATTTAATGATTGTGCAACCAGAAAGATATATCAAGGATTTTAAATCTGTTGGCGCTGAAGTTCTTTCGGTTCATTATGAAGCTTGTACACATTTACATAGAACCATATATGCCATTAAAGAGGAAGGCATGAAAGCGGGAGTGGCAATTAATCCGCATACACCCGTTCACTTGCTTAAAGATATATTAAACGACATCGATTTAGTTTGCATGATGAGTGTAAACCCGGGATTTGGGGGCCAGAAATTTATTGAGAGAACTTACAAAAAATGTGCTGAGTTAAAAGGTATGATTGAAGCCACAAATGCATCCTGCCTAATTGAAATTGATGGTGGCGTAAATGCAGAAACCGCACCAAAACTTCTAGAAGCGGGTGCCGATGTGCTGGTTGCTGGGAATTTCGTTTTTGGATCTAGCCATCCCATAGAAACAATTGCCTCACTTAAAAAACTAGCTCCCTATACCAAGTAAATGCCTCTTACGTTAACAATACGTTGAAAAAATTAAAACTCCTATTTTTTGCCATCATTTGCTGTTTAGCCATACTACCAAAACTAAGTTTGGCTCAGAAAAATGCTATTATTTTTGGCAAAATTTCAGATTCTACCGGCCAACATATTGCAGATGTAAATATTCAAGTAAGAAACGAAAATATTTTATCTAGTAGCAATGAAGATGGCTCTTACCAAATTCAAGTTCCCGCAGAAAAAGAACTCGAGCTTATCTTCACCTATGTTGGTAGGAATCCTTTTTATATTAAAGTTGCCCCAATAGGTTCAGGAGAAAGAAAATATATACCCATCCAATTGTCTTATGGCATATCCCTGAAAACATTTGTGATTGCGGAAGAAAGAGATAGAGAAAAAATCTCTATGGTATCTATTGATCCAAAAAAAATTGAGGCACTTCCTAATGTAAGTGGAAGTTTTGAATCCATTTTAAAAACATTACCGGGCGTTACTTCCAATTCTGAACTTAGTTCACAATATAATGTGAGGGGTGGAAATTACGACGAAAACCTCATTTATGTGAATGATATAGAAATATATCGTCCGTTCTTGCCCCGCAGTGGGCAGCAAGAAGGACTCAGTTTTATTCATACAGAATTGGTTCAGAACGTAAAGTTTTCGGCAGGAGGATTTGAAGCCAGATATGGAGATAAACTCAGCAGTGTTTTAGATATAAAATACAAAGATCCAACCAAGTTTGCATCAAGTGTAAATGCAGGTTTGCTGGGCGTGCAATCACATATTGAGGGCGCAAGTAAAAACCTTCGATTCACTTATTTGCTGGGTGCAAGGTATTGGAGCAACAAATATGTGTTGGGAACATTAGATGTTCAAGGAGATTATCAACCCTCTTTTTATGATGTTCAAACCTTATTAAACTTCCATCCAAAAGAAAATTTAAGCATTAGTGTTTTGGGTAGTTTTGCGCAAAATAGATATAATTTTATTCCTCAAAATCGTGAAACAACTTTTGGTACCGTAAATAGAGCCTATAGGTTAAACATCTATTTTGATGGTGCAGATTTAATGGAGTATCAAACCGGAACCTTAGCGGCTACCATTAACTACAAACCAAGTCCGTTTACCCAATTAAAATTAATCGCGTCTACCTTTTATTCAAATGAAAATGAAATTTTTACGGTGGAAGGGGCATACAGACTCAGTGATATTGAAACCGATTTAGGTTCAGACAATTTTGCGCAAGCCCGTAACCTCAGAGGAATTGGGTATTTTATTAATAATGCCCGAAATGCGGTAATTGCGCAAGTAAGTAATATCGGACATAGAGGGTATCATACAATTGGTAAAAATAATGTGCAATGGGGAGCATTTTTTCAAACCGAGCACATTCAAGACAAATTGCATGAATGGCAATACGACGACTCTTCAGGGTTTTCTCGCCCGCAATTAGATAGCAATGGAAACTTTGTTTTAAATAATTTCTTGAGCACTCGACTAAACCTATCGAGTTACAGACTTCATGGATATATTCAAAACTCACAAACCATAAATAAAACATACAATGCTATTTTAACTTATGGGTTAAGAGCAAACTACTGGAGTTACAACCAGCAATTGGTATTTAGTCCGAGGTTTCAATTTGGCTTTGAACCCAACAGAAAACACAATCGTTTGGTAAAAGATAAAGTTATTGAAGGTAAAATTAAGAAAGACTGGATGATTAAAGCAGCATATGGCTGGTATTATCAACCGCCTTTTTATAGAGAATTAAGGGATTTTGATGGGGTCTTAAACCCAACTATAAAAGCCCAAAGGGCCATTCATTACGTGGTGGGTGGCGACATGAACTTTGTGGCTTGGAATAGACCATTTAAATTTATGACAGAGGTGTATTATAAACAACTCGACAACTTAATACCCTATGAGATAGATAATGTTAGGATAAGGTATTTTGCCAATAATAATAGCAGCGGGTATGCAAGCGGCATAGATTTTAGAGTAAATGGTGAATTTGTAAAAGGCGCAGAAAGTTGGGCATCTGTTAGTTTTATGAAAACACAGGAAAAAATAACTGGTGTTAAAGATGTTTTTGGCAATGATATAAAACCAAGCTATATCGCCAGACCAACAGACCAACGTTTCACTTTTGCGATCTATTTTCAAGATTACTTAAGGAACAATCCTAAAATTAGAATGAACTTAAACTTGGTTTATGGAAGTGGCTTGCCATTTGGCGTTCCAGATAGAAATAGATATAACGATAACAATAGAATGCCAAGTTATAGGCGAGTAGATATTGGCTTGAACCGCGTACTCATTTCTGAAGATACCAAAACCAGAGATACGTTTTGGAGAAGACGTTTTAAATCGGCATGGGTAGGCATAGAAATTTTCAATTTATTAGGCATAAATAACACCATTAGTTATATCTGGATTGAAGATGTAAGTGCCAATAGATATGCAGTACCTAATTATTTAACAAATAGAAGGATTAATCTAAGACTATTGCTGAAGTTCTAAATAAAACATGCAACAAAGAAAACAAGCGGGCCCTTTTAATTGGGAATTATTATTTAACATATTTTCACTTGCCCTGCCCTATCGAGGCAAATTTTTTACTGCCGTATTTCTTACCATAAGCATTGCTATTCTTGGACCGTTACGTCCGTATTTAATTCAGCATACCCTAGATACCTACGTTACAAAAAACGACAGTGTTGGCTTATTAAATTTTAGTTTATTGTTATTTTTTCTACTGCTCCTCCAATCTGCCATCCAATGGTGGAGCACTTTATTGGCGAACTTTTTGGGTCAACAAATTATTTATGATTTGAGAAACAAAGTCTACAATCATTTGCTATCCCTTAAGCTAAAATATTATGATCAAACACCCGTTGGAACATTGGTTACACGAAGCATTAGCGATATAGAAACAATTAGTGAAGTGTTTAGTGAAGGGATGATAAACATTGCAGGTGATATCATTCAAATTGTTGTTTTACTTGTACTCATGTTTGGTACACACGTTAAATTATCTCTGGTATGCTTATCTGTATTACCTGTATTATTTTACAGCGGATATTTATTTAAGGAGAAGATTAAAACCAGCTTTGAAGATGTAAGAACCCAGGTGGCAAATTTAAACACCTTTGTTCAAGAACATTTAAGCGGCATGCAATTGGTGCAACTATTTAATCGTGAAAATGAAGAGTTAGAAAAATTCAAAAAAATTAATGCCGAACACAGGAATGCCAATATTCAAAGTGTGTTTTATTATTCGGTATTTTTCCCAGTAGTTGAAGTACTTTCTGCTATATCTATTGGTTTACTTGTTTGGTATGGATCAAAAGAAGTATTGGCCGAAGAAATTTCTTTGGGTGTTTTGGTAGCATTCATTCTTTACATTAATTTATTCTTTAGACCCATCAGACAATTGGCAGATAGGTTTAATAACCTGCAAATGGGCATGATTGCAAGCGAGCGAATCTTTCAATTAATTGAAGATATCTCACCGAAGGAAACAGAAGGAAATAAAATCCTCCATCAAACCCGTGGGAATATTGAATTTTGTAATGTATCTTTTGCTTACACACCAAATCAACCGGTTTTAAAAAACATCAGCTTTTCGGTTCAGCCCGGTAAAACAATTGCCCTAGTTGGAAAAACAGGAGCAGGAAAATCTTCTATCATCCAATTATTGAGCAGATTTTATGATATTGAATCGGGTGAGATTTTGATAGACGGAACTAATATAAACCAATATACGCTCGCGAGTTTAAGGAGTAAGATTAGCGTAGTTATGCAAGATGTATTTTTGTTTAATGGAAGTATTTTAGAAAACATTCAACTGTATAACAATACCCTAAGTGAAGATCAAATTATTGCCACTGCAAAATTATTGGGTGCCCACGATTTTATTATGCGGATGCCTAATGGCTATCAACAAATAATTACAGAACGCGGCGCTAACCTTTCTGTGGGTCAGCGGCAATTAATCTCCTTTACAAGAGCCATGGTAACAGATCCAGCTATTTTGGTATTAGACGAAGCAACCTCTAGCATAGACCATGAAACGGAGGAAATTATTCAGCATGCCATTGAAAAAATGCGCGCAGGAAGAAGCAGTATTGTAATTGCTCACAGGTTGAGTACCATTTCAAATGCAGATGAAATTTTGGTAATGGAAAAGGGCGAAATTGTTGAACGGGGAAACCACCAAAATCTCCTGCAAAATAGTGGGTACTACAAGAATTTATATGAAAAACAATTTGCCACCTAGGCACACATAAATTAACAATTACATTCTAAATAAAGGCTTATTACCTATCAGCTATAAATAAATGAAAAGAAGAAAATTAGTATATTCGCTGCATAAAAATTTAAAAATATGAACCTAAGCGGAAAAACCGTACTCGTTACAGGAGCCTCTCGTGGCATTGGAAAAGGAATTGCACTAACCTTAGCGCAGGCTGGTGCCAATATTGCTTTTACATTTGTTAGCTCGGTAGAAAAAGCCAAAATTTTTGAGGAAGAATTAAATGCCATTGGGGTTAAAGCCAAAGGATACCAAAGTAACGCGGCAGCGTTTGATGAAGCTGAAAAATTAGTTGACCAAATATTAACTGATTTTGGTGGCTTAGATGTGCTTGTAAACAATGCTGGCATTACAAAAGATACCTTGCTTATGCGCATGAGCGAACAGCAATGGGATGATGTTTTAGACACAAATTTGAAATCTGCTTTTGCCATGACCAAAGCGGCCATGAAACCAATGATGAAAGCCAAAGCAGGATCAATTATTAATATTACTTCTATTGTGGGTATAACTGGAAATGCTGGACAGGCAAATTATGCAGCCTCAAAAGCAGGAATGATTGGGTTAACTAAATCTGTTGCCAAAGAATTAGGTTCAAGAAATATCAGATGTAATGCTATAGCACCTGGCTTTATAGAAACAGAAATGACAGAAAGTTTGAGCGAAGAAGTGCGCGCAGAATGGGTAAAAGGTATTCCTTTAAAACGCGGAGGCAAACCAGAAGATGTAGCCAATTGTGTTTTGTTTTTAGCCAGTGATGCTTCAGCTTATATCAGCGGACAAACCATCAATGTGTGCGGTGGTATGGTAATGTAGGCGCTAAAAAAACATGCAATTTAAAACAGATTATTCCCTGCTTTTTCTCTTTGTAAGTGCCATTATTTCTTGCTGTTTAAGCTATTGGGTTTATAGAAACAATCCACTAAAACTGCAAAAAAAATGGATGGTTTACGCACTCATGATATTAAGGGGAATGGGTCTTTTTATCATTTGTTTTTTATTGCTGGAACCCATTATCAAATGGCTGAACCAACAAAAAGAAAAACCCATTCTTGTAATAGCAGTAGACAATAGCGAGTCTATGCTTTTAGGCAATAATGCGCGTTTTTTAAAGACAGAATTTAGTCAGGCTTTAGCTGATTTTAAAAGTGATTTATCAGAGCAATACACCATAGTTAATTATACCTTAGGAAGCGAGGTGAAAATCTCAGATAGTTTAACTTTTTCAGAAAAACTAAGTAACCTATCAGAGGGATTAGAAGAAATAGAAAATAATCATTTTCAGTTAAACCATGCGGCTACTGTATTAATTAGTGATGGCATGTATAATGCTGGCAGTAATCCAGCTTATGCCATGAGTAAAGCGGCTCAACCTATTTATACCATTGGAATGGGTGATACAACCCAAAAAAAAGATGTAGTAGTTAAAAAGGTATATGCTCCAAATGAGGTTTTTGCAGACAATAGCTTTGAAATAAAACTCGATTTACAAGCATTTTACTGCCCACAAGAAGAACTAAAAATTGAGGTAAGAGAAAAGGAAAAGCTAATATACACCGGCTCACAAACTGCCAAAGGAAATAAATATTTCAACCAACATATTTTTACACTCAACAAGGCTTCAGAAGGTATTCACACCTATGAGATAAGCATACTACCTTTACAAGGTGAGGCTAGTTATGTAAACAATAAAGTAATTGTGCAAATAAATAGCCTACGCAATAAACAAAATATTGTATTGGTGTATCAAAATATTCATCCAGATATTGGTGCGATAGAACGCGCACTTTCCAAACAAGCAAACTATCGTTTTGAATCGCACCCAATTAATCAAATTAAGGCAGAAAAACTACCCGAGGCTGCGCTTTATATATTACATCAAGTTCCAGGTAATCAGGGCGAGGGCATTCAAATTATACAACAATTAAGAGATAAAAATAGTCCAGTTTTTTTTATTGTAGGGAAACAAACCGGACTATCATACTTTAATCAATTTAGCCGATGCAAGGTTGCAGGCTCTGCACAAAATCTAAATGAGGCACAGGCATGGGTAAATAACCAATTTAACCTTTTTCAAATAGACGAAGCGAGCATCGCTGCTATTCAAAAATTCAATCCATTATATACGCCCTATGGAAACTACCAATTGTTTGCAGAAACGCAAGCACTTTTATACCAACAAATAGGTTATGTAAAAACAAATTCTCCCTTACTGGCTTTTAGTTCCGCAAACGGAGCTAATCATTCCTACCTCATGGGCGAGGGAATTTGGCGTTGGTTTCTACAAGATTTTTTAGTACATGGAAATAAACAAATCAGTGAAAATCTATTGCTAAAAATTATTCAGTGGACCGCTGGAAAAAGCGATAAAAGTAAGTTTAGGCTGAATCCAACTAAAAAAGTATACGACGAAAATGAAAAGATTGTATTTGAAGCTACACTCTTTAACGATTTATTTGAAAAAATTAATACGCCAGAAATCGCTATTCAATTGCGCAGTGAAAAGGGAAAAGAATTTAATTTTCAGTTTGGCAAAGTTGCCAATGACTACCAATTGCAAATTGGCAGTTTAGAGCCCGGTAAATACACCTACACAGGTAAAGTAGCTAATGGCAATTTTCCCAACAAAAAGGGCGAAATAATTATTAAAAATATTCAACTAGAATCACTCCAAACGCGTGCAAATTTTGAAACTTTACGGGCAATTTCTCAAGAAAGTGGCGGCGCATTTTATTATGCAAATGAGCTAAATACACTTAAAGAAAATTTACAAAAAAACCCAAATAGCAAAACAGTTATTCACGAACAAGAACAACTCAAATTAATATTAGAATACAAAATGTTGTTTGTGCTATTACTTTTG
Organism: Sphingobacteriales bacterium; assembly: GCA_021298155.1. Lineage (GTDB taxonomy): Bacteria > Bacteroidota > Bacteroidia > UKL13-3 > UKL13-3 > B1. The sequence continues at coordinate 11,073 of JAJTEN010000045.1, forward strand.
ATATTTGGCACAGAATGGTTCATTAGAAAATGGCAGGGGTCTATTTAAGGATTATGCTGCCTTTGGAAATCAAAAATTATTTTTTCTAAATCTCTAACCCTAGTTTGCCAAGAATTTTCACGCGCATGATTCATCCTTTTGCCCAACATTAATTGCGGATTTTCTTCAAAAGCAATCTGTACTTTTTTTAAAAAATCTTCATCATTGTTGGCCAAATAAATTAAACCTTCAAAGCTACCTATATCATCACTAAAATGTGTGGAAACAGTTGGTATGCCGGCAGCCAAATATTCATTTATCTTTAATGGATAAATCCCTTTTGTTAACTCGTTGCAAGCATATGGTATAATAGCCACTTTAGCATGTTTTAAGTAAGCAGGCAGCAACTCTATAGCGCGTGATCCAATAAAATGAAGATTTGGAATGCTAGTTAATCCATGCTTTTCTATATCTTCTTGCACGTAGGTTCCAACAAAAACAACCCTACAATGCGAAAAACCTTGAGCAAGTTTCTTAACCAATACATGATCTAATCTCAAATCACTATAGTGCCCAGTGTAAATAATGATTGGTTCAGTAAATGAAATGAATTCTTTTGGCCGCTCAAAATCCCTATTAATTGCATTGGCAAAGGTGTCGTAATCGGCTGCATTTGCCAACAAATGAACTGTTTTCCCACTTGATTCTGTGTGGCGTTGGCATAGCTTACTAGACGTCCCAATGGCAATATCACAGTTTCGCATGGCGTAATCTTCTGCAGCAATTCCGTGGCGAGAAATATAGGATTCCTGACTAATTTCATCTAAAGATTGGTAAATATTAGCGATTGGCTGAAGTTCAAAATCCTTTGGGATACGAGGCAATAGAACCGGATTAAATGAATTGAAATACACATATTTTTTAACCCCAAAATCTTTAATAACCTTCTTCATTACCCGTTTTAGCAGATAATTATTATACCTATTCAGAAAATGATACAATTTCCCTTCAGGTAAAAAATTAAGTGGCAGTGAAATCATCGGTGTAACCTGGATAACCTCAACATTTCCAAGTTTTATTATTTTATATGGGTTCAGACCGAAAAGAAGCGCCTTTTTCCTATGTTGAAACTGAGGAAAACTCCAATCACTTTTAACATCTTTAATACTAAATGGCCTGTCAAAATAAAATACACGCCTAGTTTTGGCCCATTCTTTAGACCATGCAACGGATACAGAAGACAAAGTATAATCAGATCGAGTTAATCCGAACATGAAAATATCAAATGTTTCTTCTTCGCTCATGGAATAATGGGGTTCAAATTTTTTATTCAGCTTGAATTTATTTTATTGGGTTAAAAATATAATGTTTCATGCTATTACACAAGAATAAATTAAAAAAATAACACCCATAAGATTAAATAATTTAAAAGGTCATTTTTGAGTAATCATACCCTTATTGAAACAATGTCGACATCTTGCTTCATAACTTTCAATTTCACCTAACATAATCAGTGAATTATTATTTGTTTTTCGAAATGAAAAATTAGCTAAATCGCCACATACCATACATATAGCATGCACTTTAGTTACATATTCTGCAACTGCCATAAGTTTAGGCATACATCCAAATGGCTTACCCAAATAATCCATATCTAAACCAGCAATGATTACTCTTTTCCCTTGTTCTGCTAACTTCTCTGCTACATAAACAATTTCATCATCAAAAAACTGGGCTTCATCTATTGCCACAACGGTAGCATCATTAGCCATCAATAAAATATGTAATGAGCCATCAACGGGTGTAGCCTGTACGGCATTTTCATTATGCGAAACTACCATTGTTTCATCGTATCGCACATCTACCTTTGGTTTAAACAATTCAACTTTTTGATTGGCAATTTTAGCTCGAGTCACCCTACGAATCAATTCCTCTGTTTTACCAGAAAACATAGAGCCACAAATTACTTCTACCCACCCTTTCTTTTGTTGGTTATGAAATCTTGGCTCTATAAACATCTGGTCTGTCATCTAGTGTTCGGTATTCTATGCTAAATAGGGTGCTAATATCCGAAAATGTTAATTAATCTTACCAAAGAAAGTTAAAATTTGTGAAAATAATTCCAGATACATGAATTCACTTCAATTAATCAACAAAATTAAATCTAAATCAGATGATCTTCACCAGAATATCAATGAACTTCTCTATGCCAATCAATCTTTAAATAGAATCCAAAAAGACTTGCTGCATAAACAATGTTTAGATGTTTATGAATTATTAATGAAATTGAAAAGTGAAGAAGAAAGCTTTGAAGATAAATTCAATACACCAGTGGCTAAGGAAGAAGTAGTAAGTAATCCTGAACCCAAAGAGCCAACACAACATATATTACCCATTTTTAAGGAAGAGGTAAAAGCTCCAGTATTACCTGAACCTGAAACTGAAATCCAATTGGTTCAAACAGATAACTTTCAAGAGGTTTTAAATTGGTCAGACAACCAAGATGAAAGCTTAGATGCAATTGCAGAAAAAGTAAGTGCCATTGAACCTATACAGGTGATTGAACCGGCGGAGGAAAAATCGTTTATCGTTCCTGAAGTGAATATTAATAAGGCAACCGAAAACAAACGTATTCAGTATACGGTAATGCCTGAGGCACCAAAACCAAGTCCGCTAAACACGAACTTTACGGAGAAATTGCCAAGCTATAATGATAAAATGGGTCAAACTAATCCGCCTGTAATGGTTCCATTAGCAGACAAAACCATTGAAGCTCCTATAGACAATATTAAAGGTGCAATTAATTTAAATAAAAAAATTGCCTTTGTAAAAATGCTATTCAATGAAAATGTGGTAGAATATGCCAAAGCCATTGAGCGTTTAAATAATGCAACAGACAGAGCTGATGCCTTGCACATTCACAATGAACTAAAAAACCAGCATGGTTGGGATAGCCATCATGAATTGGTGCATGAACTAGAGCAATTGATTAAAAGAAGGTTTAGTTAAAAAAAAAGCCATCCGAAATTCGGATGGCTTTTTTTATGTAAGTATTTCAAATCTACTTACGGATCATGGTAATCGTTCCTCTCACAACAGACTCGGTAACTTGACCACGCATTCTGTATTTTAATATGAAGTAGTAGGTACCTTCTGGACTATCCTCTCCGGTATTATTTACTTTTCCATTCCAACCAATTTTTGCATCGGTTGTTTCAAATACTTTTCCTCCCCAACGGTTCCAAATGGTTAACTCAAATAATTCCTCACCAGATATTTTAACCCTGTAGGTATCATTCTGACCGTCGCCATCTGGTGTAAATACATTTGGTATTTCAACCTCAGTGGTAAAGTTATTGCTTACCATTTTACAGGCCGAATCGTAACAATTCTGTAAGCCTTCAGTCATAGCCCAAACACAAACTAAGAATGAGCCCGTGTCATTTTTAAGGTCTAATAAACCAAAGTTAAATCTTGGATCATCGTTACTTGGCACCAATACTTCTGAATACACTGTACCATCGGCTCTGTATACACGCCAAATATAACTAGAAGATAAACTGCTATCACTCTTATTCCAAACCTGGTATTTAGGTAAACCTAAACTATCGATTTGCAAATCAGCTTTTGCCTTCACCGCCTCCACTAACACCGTATCATATGATTCACATGCAGGTGTATTTGGAATAAATCGGGTACTATGCATTACCAAATTGTACGTACCAGGTTGGTAGAATACATATTTGAATGAAGAGTCTTGCGCAAAATTAGTTTTAAATGCAGTGTCAGAAATATTGGTGAAATCTTCGTTATAGGCATACATTCTAAACTTAGTAATGGTATCGCCATCAGATAAGTTTTTAACATTAAATATTTCACCCACACACACAACATCTTTATCTGTTGCCATCTCCACATGATATGGATTTTTCACATAAATCTTGATTGGCTTCTCTAAACCATCTACGGTATCTGGTATGAAAATAGCCGGACAAGTAGACAATACCGGTGGATTCTTGTCATATCCAATCGCAGTTATATAATATACACCTTCCTTATCATAGGTAATGGTAATCGTATCAGGATTATTTACTGAAACTGTATTATAACCACCGTCTGATCTACCTGAACGAACCAAAGTTGATCCTGTAGCAGCCAAATTACCCGAATCATTAGGATAGCTTACAACCTTAATAGTATAAGGTACACAACCTAATGTATCAGATAAGAGTTTTATACGTGGACGCGGACCAGAGATAAAGATGTCTTGTCTACTTGTATCAAAACAACCTTGGTTGGTTTCAACCACCATCATTACACGATACCATCCATTCTTACGATAAGGATAATAAGGATCTTCTAAGGTAGACCTAAAGTCGTTTGGACCATATCCATAATCTCCAAACCACCACCTACGCTCTTTAATCTGATCGCAAGCTGTTCCTGTGTATAGATAACAATCATCCACAATGTAAGAAGAATCAAAGAATACAGTAGGATCACTACATGCAAATATTCCCTTGCTATTAAAATGAGCAACCGGTTCAACCACATCTTGGTACATAAAACATGTATCAAAGTATCCAACGGTGTCTCTTGTAATCATGGAGATTTTAAACCTACCTGCCTTAGTAAATTTATGTTTAGGATTCTTTCCTGTTGCATCAACGATACCATCCGATTCAAAATCCCAATAAATACGTTCGAAGAAATTGGTATCAATTTTATAACAGAAGTTAAAACCACCCTGCGTCTGGAAACTCCAACCATTCGGACAACTTGTTCCCAATGTTGAATAAAATTTGGTCGGATTTACAGCAGTTTTAATGGTATCTATTGGATAGCCATTCATACCTACACCATGCATATCTGAAAATCTCAATAATGGCTCCTCTCCAATATCTAATGGCCTTGAAGGATTATATGGTCCAGCAGATTTTGGATACCAATACCTAATTGAATCAATAAATGTAACTGTTTGTCCAATACATAAAATACCATCAGAGAATTGATCTCCTTCTTTCATATAGAATGTATCCATTACACCAATTACTAT
>JAJTEN010000011.1 GCA_021298155.1 Sphingobacteriales bacterium
CATTGCCAAAATACAATTTATTACCAACCCTAATTTTCCTTGCAGGATCAACTAAAACATCCCAGAGCTTCATTTCTTTATTAAGCTCCCTCAAAAGAAAAACTTCAATTTTAGCACCCGTTTTTTCTTTACTACCATATAATCTAGCAGGAAAAACCTTGGTATTATTTAAAACCATTACATCTCCATCGTTGAACATTCCAAGAATATCCGAGAATTTCTTATGTTCAATTTTCCCAGTTGCTCGGTTTATAACCATGAGTTTCGACTCGTCTCTAGCGTCTGTTGGGTGTTTAGCAATTAATGATTCGTTGAAGGCAAATTTAAATTGTGATAATTTCATTGTATCGGTAAAGGTTGTTATTGTATTTTCGGTCTGAACCTAAATATGAAAAGCGCACAATTAGGACGAATAACCAAAAAAACGGAAGCAAATGTAAGCTCGAATTGGCCGAAACCGACAGAACGAAGAATTTTTTTATTTAAATACTTATAAATCTGAAATATACAAATAAAAAAGCCTCCTGTATTCTCGTACAGGAGGCTTTTTTATGTAGCATTAAACTTATTTTTCTAAGCCTTTGCTTATTTTTTGGTGTAACAATTGAGTTTGAGCCCTTGCCTCTTCGCCACCTGAGATAGTAATTTTCTGAATGTTTTTCAACTGGGTTAAAGCAGCTGCCTGAGAAATGGCATCATAATTTTTACCATTAACTATTTCTAGAAGCATATCTACATATGCATCTTGCAGATTAAACCTTTGCGTTGGAACTGCGCCATTGTCTCCTTTAACAATAGCATTAGTTAGGTCGTTAAACATGGCTAAAACAGAATAAGAATTTCCATATAATCGAGAATTGCTCATTCTTTTGAGTACGGTTGGGTTACTCAAATGTGAAAGTATAATGCTTTGAAAGCCTAAAATACGTTCATTGATTTTTGGGTCTTCGGTACTACTAAAAAAGCCAAATCCTCTACGTTGACTTTGTAAATAAGGATATAAATTGCTTTGAAAGCCAAATGAATTATTGGCGAAAGCATATTGAGTTAAAGCATTCATCGCTCTTTTTTGATCGGCTAAAGATACTGGCATGTATGCCTTTCCAGCACCTGGTTGTCCAACAAATGCGCGGTTTACATACACACCACCAATGTACTTTACAATTACATTTGCTTGTTGGAAATATTCGTTCAATAAAACAGAATGAGCTTGCTTTAATTCCTGATAGCTTTGGTTTGGCTTCGTATACTTATCTTTAATTTTATCCATTAATTCTAAGCTCAATTGCATGCGCTCAATTCCATATGTAATAGCATCGCCACTTAAATCATTCACATTAACTCGCGGATCAATACCACTGCTTGAACCACGCATATCATCTGCATCATTCCCAAAAATCAATAAGGTGTCATTTGCACGCGAGAGTAATTGCAACTGGCGTTCTGCTTCCAGTTTTGGATCAGACAAAGAAGGAGTATAACCAAATTCTATTGCCCATAAATCGTATGGCCCCGGACGAGTAGTAAAGTAATCGCCTTGCTTAGCTTTGTCGTTAGCGATGTTTGCGGCAGGATAATCCATTACTGAGGCTATTAATCCAATTTCACGGGTAATGGTTTTGTTATGAATTTGAGTTGGCTTGAGCATCTGACTGGCTTTCATATTATGGTTTAGGCCCAGTGTGTGCCCCATTTCATGTAATACCAAGTAATAAAGTGATTGCTTCATGTAATCACGCTTTTCAATTTCAGATAAACCTTGAACTGTTAACACTTGATTTCCAAAAAGTGTAGATTGGTGAAGGTGGTCATGTGCATCACAAAAGTTCTTAAAACGTGTATTTTCAAGTTCAGATTGCATGCCCTCAGAAACAAATAGCTTTTCTTGGCGCAATCTGTTTGTAACAAAAATGTACTCCAACATAATATCTGCACCGAGAATTTGTCCGGTTCTAGGGTCTACAAAACTTGGTCCGTATCCACCAAAAGGAGGCTGAGGCGAGCTTGTCCAACGCAATACATTATAACGTATGTCACCTGCATCCCAATCGGCAGTATCTGGCTGCTCTTTTACCACAACAGCATTCCTGAAGCCTGCTTTTTCAAAAGCAATATTCCACTTTTCACCAGCTTCTTTAATAGTAGCTCTAAACTCGTGTGGAGTAGTATTTTCTATCCACCAAACAATTGGCTCAACTGGTTCAGAAATGGCGGCGTTAGGGTCTTTTTTTACTAAGTGCCAGCGGTGAATTAAATCCTTATATGCCACTGCATTAGTGCTCGTCATATCCTCTACTTGCTCAGAGAAATAACCAATTCTCGGGTCGTCTGCGCGCGGAACAAACCCATTGTTTGGCGCTTCTATCAGCGTGTGTTGCACCACTATACTAACTGATCGAGCGTCGGTAACTTCCTTACCTCCACCGCCAAGTGGATTAGTATTGTCGTACACATATTCTACAATTAAGTCGGTATTTTTCTCATAATTCCTAAGGCTTACAAACTTTGTTTTATCTTTACTTAAAGCGCCTAATTGAAAGCCCATAGAACCCGGACGAGCAGAAGGTTTAATTTGTTGCAAAGACTCGCTTAAGAAAATGGCGCTTGCATCAATTAAAATCTCTCCAGTTTTAGCGTCTTCAGCAATAATTTTCTGACTACTTAAAATAGCATCACTGATATTCGCTTTAGCGGCTTTGCTTACAGGGTTATTGGGGTCGAAATAAAAATTGGTATTTAACACAACAAACTCAATTTTATCAAAATGTCGCTTTATAGTAAACACCTTGTTATCTCTGAAACTTCCTCTGAAATGACCCGCAGCTACTACGCCATCTACTGTATACGAGAAGTAGATATAATCTTTCTCTAGTTGCTCTTTTTTAAGCAACATAAGTACACTACCTGTTGCAGTATCTTGATATAATGGAAATAAGCCGCTCAGTTTTTTGCTCGATTTAACTTTATCTTTGATCGTAGCTGTTTTCGCCGCGGCACTTGTAGTTGAAGCTGCTGCTGCAGGTTTTTTCTTTGTTTTTGATCCGGCACATGCCCCAAAAAGCAAGGAAATTGAAATCCCAGCAAGTAGAATTTTATTCATATTTTAATTAATTTTAAGGCAATAACAGAAATATTATTGAAATATGCGAATAATATTAGGTAAAATTTACAATCAATCATGTTGTATTCAAGATATGTATCCGTCTAAGTAAAGCAACAACAATTTCTTTATATAAAAGCAATCAGACGAGCTCTTTTAGCTAGTATCTGGGGTCCGACTTAGTAGGTAGTTTAGCCATTTTTTCTATTTCTAATGAGTAAAAATTAAACTCTTGCACTACTTTTCCTAATAACAAGTAGACTCCCCTTCCTGTAAACGGGTATTTAGAGAACGATTGCGCAAAGTGTGTTGTATCAAAAAAAGTAAAAGCTGCATCGTAAAAAGTTCCAAAAGCCATATAATCACCTTTACTTGTTTTAACGCCTTTTGTAGTTACGTAAAGTCCTACCATCTTAACAGTTTGCCCTAAATACTTGCTCATATCTGCAGCTAGAATATCTCCCCTATACTCACTTTGTAATAAGTCGAAATCACTTATACTTATTGGAAAGCCAAGCAATTCAATTTCATCATAAGCATCTTCAATAGCATGATGTGTAAGAGCAGGCAAGCTAAATGCTGAATGCTTTTTGGTATCAAGAAACAACTCGATTGTTTCTTGTATGGGAGTTGGATTTGCTTTTGCGTGCTTGCCACAATTACTGTTCATGACTATTTGGCCTGAACCTAAGTTTCGTTCAAAAGAATATGCCTGCCACATTAAGTGTTTTTTACCCACATTGCAAAACCTAAATGCACCAACTTTAATAAGTATTTTTATTTGCAATACACCTATGGAAACCCGCTCTATAAAATCGAATAAGCTTAAAAATGGTCCATTTTGTGTACGCTCATCTAATATAGCTTGAATAGATTTTTGAGTTAAACTTTCTATATGAGTAAAACCTAAAAACACATCTTGATTACAGATATTAGTTTGCAAATCTGAATTATTTACACATGGTAAATGTACTTTTGCCCCCGTTTTTTGGAGCTCTCTTATATAAACCCAAGTTTGATAAAATCCACCGAAATTATTGATCACTCCAACCATAAATTCCATCGGATAATATGTTTTAAGAAATAAACTTTGAAAACTCTCAACAGCAAATGAAGCAGAATGTGCTTTACTAAATGAGTAACCTGCAAAGCTTTCTATTTGTCGCCACACTTCTTTAGTAAGTTCATCTGAATACCCTTTAGCGCTACAATTATCAAAAAACTTATCTATTATTTTTTGAAACTCTGCTTTAGATCTGAACTTACCACTCATGGCTCGCCTCAACACATCTGCATCGGCTAAATCTAAATCAGCAAAATGATGACAAACTTTCAGTACATCTTCTTGAAAAACCATTACCCCGAACGTTTCTTCGAGCTGCTCCTTCATAACTGGATGCAAATAATTAATGGCATCTGGCTTGTGAAACCTTTCGATATACGCGCGCATCATTCCAGATTTAGCTACTCCCGGACGAATAATAGAGCTGGCTGCAACCAAATGAATATAGGTGTCGCAATGGAGCTTTTTTAAGAGTCCACGCATAGCAGGACTCTCAATATAAAAACAACCAATAGAGTTTGCTTGCTTAAGTTGCTCTTTTATGAGCGGGTCAGTTTTAAAATTTTGCACATCATGCACATCAACACGAATGCGCTTATTTTTCCATACAAGGTCGGCAGCATCTTTTATATGTCCAATTCCACGTTGCGACAAAATGTCAAATTTTTCAAAGCCAATCTCCTCCGCCATATACATATCCCATTGTACCGTGGGTAAGCCAACTGGAGGTAAATCAAGTGCTGAATATTGCACAATAGGCTCTTCTGAAATAAGTACTCCACCTGCATGTATAGATCTATGATTGGGGAAGTCTTTCAATTGCTCTCCCACTTCTAAAATGCGAGCAATGAGATGGGCATTCCTATCTGCTTTATCTGGATAATCAGCTAAAATATCAATTTCTCTTTTAGGTAAACCATATACCTTACCTAATTCTCTATAAATTGAATTTCGCTTAAATGTAGATATAGTACCTAACAAGGCCGTATGGTCTTTGCCATAGCGTTTGAAGATATAATCGTGTACTTGTGGCCTTTCTTTCCAACTGTAATCTATATCAAAATCTGGAGGAGAGCTACGTTTAGGATTTAAAAATCGTTCAAAATATAGATTCAATTCTATAGGATCTACATCGGTAATGCGCAAACAATAAGCCACTACACTATTGGCGCCGCTTCCTCTACCTACGTGGTAAAATCCGCGCGACATAGAATATCTTATAATATCCCACGTGATTAAAAAATAAGCAGAGAACCCTAATCTATCTATAATATCTAACTCTTTTTGAACCCGCTGTTTGGCTACTTCATTATTGCTACCATATCTATATACCAAACCATCGTATGCTAAGGTTTGCAACAATTGCTTATCATCATAAGCAGATGACGAATACACTTTTTTATTTTTATGTGTTTTAAAATCAACACACACACTGCACCTGTCTATAAAAGCAATGGTATTGCTTATTATATAATGATGATAACGACAGGCATGTATAATGTCTGGCTCGCTCATTAAATATTCATCATACCCCGCTACACTTTGCGCATCAAGCCTGCTTAATAGTACATTGGCATCAATGGCTCTTAAATGAGTATGCAAGGTGTAGCTACCTGCATTTTTGTAGGTAACAGGCTGCTGTAAAATAAGCTTATTTTTAATTTTGCTACTATCTAAACGAGCTAATTTATTGAGCTCAGACAAGCGTACCCCAATAAGCTCATAATCATTTAAAATTGGCGGATAATTACTTAAAGGATAAACAATATAGGTATGTTGCAGATACTTAATTTTATCGGCATACGTTGCTCCGTATAAATTGTGATCAGACAGAAGTTTATTAATTTCTGCTATGCCACTTGCGTTTTTGGCAACAGCTGTAAAAAGTAGGTAATTATTTTCTCGAAACTCAATTCCTGCTAAAGGTTTTATACCATGCTGTTCACAGCATTTTACAAACTCAAAAATACCTGTTGAACAGTTTATATCTGTAATTCCCAGCGAACTTAAGCCAAGCATTTGAGCTTGCTTAACCAGTTCTTGTACCGACATGGTGCCGTAACGTAAACTGTAATAAGTATGTGTATTCCAGATCAAAGCGTTTATTTTGTTAATTAAATTATCTTTTATATGTTAATAATAATAGCAATTTAAAAACAAGTTGTCAAGAATAAATACCAATAAAACAATAAAGCACTGATTTAAAAGGGTAAAATATTTAACCTCCTTTTCTTATTGCCTTTTTTCCGTACCAATGTTTTATTTGATCTAAAGCTTGGTATAGTTTTATCATTTCTACGCTGTCTTCAAATAAGTTTATTTGCTGTGCGCCATAGACTAGATTACTCACTTTAACGCCAATTAAGCGAATGAGCAATCTCCTGTCATACAACTTAGTAAGCAGCTCTTTTGCTTTAGTAAGAATCACATGGTCGTATGAGGTGTAAGCCACACGTACTTGAGCAGTATGTGTTTGAAAATCTGAGTAACGCAACTTAAGCGTTATTGTGGCACATAAGCGATTCTGTTTTCGCATATCAAAACATATGTCCTGCACCATTTTAGAGAGCACTTCATGTAAAAATTTAATATCAGTAGTATCTGTTTCAAAGGTTCGTTCTGAACCAATAGACTTTTGTTCGTGGTATGGTTGTACTGGACGATTATCAATTCCGTTTGCCTTTTCCCATATTTGTTTACCGTTTTCACCCATTACTCTTACTAAGAGTTCGGGTGGCATATTGGATAAGGTTTCAATGTATACAATCCCCATATCTCTTAGTGTATGATAAGATTTATCTCCAATACCTGGAATTTTTTTAATAGAAAGCGGATTCAAAAAAGGCCTTACCAGCGGAGCAACAACTTCTTTTTCACCATTGGGCTTAGCCTCCCCTGTTGCAATTTTAGAAACTGTTTTATTAACAGATAAGCCAAATGAAATAGGTAGGCCCGTTTCTTTTATAATACGCATGCGCAACTCGTGCATCCATTTTTTTGTACCAAAGAACCGATCCATACCCGTCACATCTAAATAATGCTCATCTATAGAAGCCTTCTCTACCAAAGGTGCTTCGGATGTTATAAGCTCTGTTACCAAATGAGAAAGTCTGCTGTATTTATCCATATCACCCCTGATCCAAATGGCTTGTGGGCAAATTCTTCGAGCTAATTTACCGGGCATAGCAGCATGAACACCAAACTTTCTCGCCTCATAGCTACAACTAGCCACCACACCCCTGTCTGAAAAACCACCAATAATAACTGGTTTTCCTAATAAAGATGAATTCTCTAAACGCTCTGCCGATACAAAAAAAGTATCTAAATCCATGTGTGCTATTATCTTTTCCATGAGTTAATTAAATTAACATATAAAAGTTAGTTAAAATAACCTATTCAATATATACAAGCAAATATTTCATATAAAATCTTATTATTAAGATAATTTTATTAACTAATACTTGACATTTAAAATATCATTTACTATATTGCGTGAATAATTAGATTTAAAATAATTAGTTAAACAAGCTTATTATGTATTTATCCAGTAACATCAAATTTCTTCGTAAACGAAAGAATTTAAGTCAGGAAGAAATGGCTATTGCCATAGACTCTAAACGCTCTGTTTTGAATAGCTATGAAAACAATATAGCTTCTCCTCCACTAGAAATGGCTATGCGTATTTCAGACTATTTTCGAATAAGCTTAGATACATTATTACGCATAGATTTAGTTAGATTACCCGAATATAAAGTGGGTGAACTAGAGCGTGGACTAGAAGATTATATGAAAGGTAAATACCTTCGTGTAATTGCCACCACCACCAATCACGAAAACATAGATAATATCGAGATGGTTTCTGAAAAAGCGCGTGCAGGCTACACTTCTGGATATAGCGACATTCAATTTATTTCAGAATTACCACAGTTTAGTTTACCTTTTTTAGATAGACGCAAAAAGTATCGTAGTTTTCAAATTAGTGGAGATTCTATGTTACCTATTCAAGACAAAACCTATGTTACCTGCGAATATGTTGAAGATTGGACAAGCTTAAAAGATGGCTTGTGTTATGTTATTTTAACTAAAGAAGATGGTATTGTATTTAAACGCGTCTATAATGATATTGCTAAAAACAAAACCTTAGCTTTGGTATCAAATAACCCTATATACAAGCCTTATGAAGTAAAAATTGAAGATGTGCTAGAAATTTGGAAATACGTGATGGATCACAGCAAAACATTGGATTGAACATTCAATCTGATTGATTACAGCAAAAAGGCAGCCCTAAAGCTGCCTTTTGTATTTACTACCTGCTTATCATTAATCTATTTGTATAAACAGCATGCTTACTTAAAGCACGCAATGTATATATACCTGGCGATAACAAACCAGTACTAATTTCTGCAGTATTCGAGTTGAGCACTTGCTCGCAAACCTTCTGACCATTTAAATGGTATATTTCAACACGCTCTAAAATTTCATTGCTTTCTATTAACACAAGATGATTCGCTGGGTTTGGATACATATTTATATTCAAATTAACAGTTGACTCATACACAGTAGCTGGAATTATTCTAGTTGTTAATTTCTTCCAATTATAAAACGCATATACAGGAAAATGATCTGAGGTATTATTGCTAAAATTACTGACATAAGTGCTTGCATCATCAAATACTTTGGCACTCCCCTTTACGTAAAAAGAATCTAATGTTTTACTTTGCATAATATGGTCTATCATGCTAGTATTAAATGCGTAACTCGACTTACCCGCATCTGTTAATTCCTTACTTGGAAAAGTATACTTGGCATTTAATAAACCTAAATAAGGAGTTGGTAGCGCATTATAGATGGACGCGTCTAAATCATCATTCCAATCACCTAAAACGATAAACTTCTTATTGATTAAATTATTTTCTACATATAATTTCAGTGCATTTGCTGCATTTTGTCGACGTGTGTACGACTCAAACCTACCGGCATCTGTGCTTTCTGTTTGTGCTTTCATGTGAATTACCAAAATGTACAGAGTGTCTATTTTGGTTCCACCAAGCGTTTTTAAACATACCTGCAAAGGTGGACGAGAAGCAAATGCGTAGTTGTCAGAAGAGTTTAGTGGTATATTTAATGTAAAATCAGACACGAGTTCGAACATGCTTTTTCGCCAAAACAGCGCAGTTTTTTGCGTTTGTGAAAAATCAGAAATAAAGGCATCATACTTGTTTGTTAGTGCTAAACCAAGACTATTAAAAGTACTCGGATTGCTTACCTCTTGTAGCGCAAGAACATCTAACTCTGTTTTATTCATCAATGCTAGTACGTTATTGTATTGCACAGTTTCATCTGTTGGTCCATTAGTTGTACTACCCAGCCATTCTACATTCCAGGTAGCAATATCTAATAAAGTATCATTACCTAATTTTGGAAAATTCTGTGCAGATATACGCTGCGTGAGCGCTAGTACAATAATTGCGACTATGGCAAGTGCTTTATTATTGTATAATTTGTTTTTATTTTTTTGCATTTTAACCTAAGCATTAATTTTATTTTTACCCAGCAACCAAACATATGCTATTATTCCAAATAACAATGTAAATACAGTTTGAAATCCATGAATTAATAAGGCTAATGCGCTAGCTACAACATTTCCGATACCTAATATCATAAGTGCCTTCCCTACTATAAAATGATATGCACCAGCTGACCCCGCCTGAATAGGCAAAGTTCTTGCAATTACACCCAATACCATCACCAAAAAAGCCTGATACATACTTAATCCACTTGATTCTTTAAATAAGAAAAACCATAAGTATGTCATTAAATAAAAGCCTATCCAAATTATTACTGTATGAAATAGAAACCAGCCTCTATTCCTCATATACACTATCTTTGTAAATACCTCAATAAACTGCTTCACCCAAATACTTACCTTATCTTTTCTTTTTTTTATCCAATAATAATATCCTACCCCAAACGCCATGATAATCAGTGCAACCAATAATTTATTCTTGCTAAAAAAAGTTACCCCATCTGTAAATTCGTTTAAAAACGACCCATGAGATAATAACTCTAATAAAAATGCTGAAATTAAGATTACTACCAAACATAATACATCTGTTATTCGTTCAAAAATAATAGTTGACAAACTTTGGTGTATGGGGATGTTTAGCCATTTTTTTAATACTATAGCCCTACTAAATTCACCCAACCTGGGCACAACAAAGTTAACTAAGTAGCCACTTGCTAGCGACGCAAAAAGAAAATTGGCAGGAAGCTTCTCTCCTGTTGCTTCAAACAAAATTTGCCACCTTTTTACACGAGAGAAATACACCAATAACGATACAAGAAATACAGGAACAACAACATAATAATCCCCTCTTTTTAGGGTATTAATTAGTGATAATAAATCAAGCTTTTGAAAACTTAGATAAATCAAAACTACACCGATACATCCAAACAAGATCGATTGTAAAACTATGCTTTTAGGCCTCATTTTACTTTATTTTGTATAGGTTTAATTTGTGCTCCTTATCTGAAAATATTAGCCAATGATCTCCTTCATTAAATAAATTTCCTATTGTATACTTTCCTGATGTTTGCATTGGAAAGGGTGAATAGGCCTCTCCATTCATTTGTAAAACATGTAAGTTGTTAGTATATTTTTCCTGATACGTTATTTTAGCACCTTCGCCCAATGGCAAATAGTCTGCTTTTGCAATTTTAAAATCAAATACATCCTTTTTGAATAATATATCGCCCATCTCATTTTTTACTACCATTTGCGAATCATTATAAAAGAAATATTCTGGTTTGTAACTTGAATTTGATACCACTTTATAATGCCCAAATCCTTTTGCAGGTATTTTACTAATGATTGGTTTTTTTCCGGATGTATAGGTGATTTTGGTGAAATTATTTGAATCTAATCCGCTAATTACAAATGAAGTTGTATCTATTAATGAAATACTCATTGTATTAAATTTATATATACTGTCGAGTAAAATTTGTGTGTGTTTCTTGGCTTCTTTGTTCATAAATTGAATGATACCCGCATCATTAAGATACCAATAAACCTGGCTCCCTTTATAAAAGAAACTACCTATACTTGATTTGATATTTGGCCAAACCTCTTTTGGGTTCCAATACGACAAAGGCCTTCCTAGACCATTAAATGCGGTAATTTTAAAGTATTGACCAGATACAAAAATTTGAAAATTGTTATCCTCATATGGATCAAATACACTTACAGGATATTTTGTTCCGGTTGGTATCCATGCAGGCCAACCTTGGCAATTATTTCCGTTATCATGTATTACATAAATCTGATGCGCAGTATTAAAAATCCATTGTCTTTTTCCATTTTTAAACAAATCTATTTCTGAAATGGGTGAAATGATAGCGCCATCTATTTCTTTTTTCCAAAGTATAGCACCATCCCTATCAATGGCATATAATTTATTTGTCTTATCCTGAGCCAAGATAATCTGAGCACCAAGACTGTAATTCATTACTACCTGAGGCTCACTTAATAAAGCTGAGTCTAATTGAATTGCCCAAACCTGCTCTGTTTTCTCTGTTTTTGCTAGGTTAAACTGCGCATAAATTTGAGTAGCAAAAATTTTATCATTACTTCCTGCAAACTGAATGCCTATATGATCTACTTTTTTAATTAAACCTAGATTTTGATTTAACAGGCTAAACCATTCATTGTTTACAAAATGTAAAGCATATTTAGTAGCATGAGATGGGTGTATGTATATTTCTAAATTACTGTTTGGTGCTAGTTTTTTTTCAAATGATTTATATCCTTCATTTTTATATAAATATTTTTCATTTGTCCAGCTATTTTTCAGACTTGAAAGCGCTCTTGTATTATTTGTGAAGAAAAAGTATTTCCCTTGTTGTATATAATATTTGGCCTGATATTTACTAAAAAGATCTGTATATAAATATTTAAATATACCTACTACGGGTGCTTGCAAAAATGTTGTATGTGTAGAGTCTTTATGTGGATTTAAGCTATCAACAGTTTCATATCTTGCTTGCATTTGCTTTAATAGCTCAGCCAAATTTGTTTCGTTTACTGATTCCACAGCAATTACAAAACAACTATCTTTCCCAAGACCAGGTTCATCTAACATAAATATACCCGCATGATTACCCAAATTTTCTTTGAATTGCTGTATGAATAACATATTCAGAGACTTCTCCATGCTATCAACGTAGCTTTGATAAGCCAATTGTAAGTTTTTATTAATTAAGTATTCCTTTACATTTTTTGCGAAAGAGGCATATCCATTAAATCCTAGCGTGTATGCAAAGTGAATTTTTTCTGGTAATAAATTTCTCAATGAGTTTTCAATTGGAGCCTGCGCATGCAATAAATCTAAGAATTCAAAATTTGTTTCGTGTGTTTGCGCGGCACCTTTCATCAAAATACCTTCATCTTCCAGAGAAATATTATGCACTGCCCTTTGAGCAAAATTTTCCAAAATTTCAAATTTAGCTGCACTATCAGACGGAAGTACTGTATTTAATAATTGGGCAAAATGAGCATAATGTATATGAAAATTAAGTCCGATACCACTATTTTTGACAAACGTTAGCTTGTCTTCCCCTAAGGGCTCATTATTTACCTTATTAATTTTCACCAAAGCGCTTTCTACTAAATTTCCATGTACCGAAAAGAGCATCAATTTACTTTTAAAGGCCAATGTAAATTTCAATTTGGTTTTAAAGTCGGTAAAGTCATACACATTTTCTTGCAAGAATTTTCGCTTAACAAAGTTGTATCTGCCAGGGAAATTGGTCTGAAAAAACGCTAGGGCATCCATCTCATTAACCTCTCTTAGCGTTTGAACAGCCATAAAAAAAGCCAAATCATTGTTTGGTAACTTATGAAATGAATATACTGCTTGTCCCTGATCAAACCAATTATAAATGGTTTCATTCGTTTTTATGAGACTATCAAAATAATATAACTCATTCATGAATTTTGCTAATTTTTCATGAGTCATCAATTTTGCCATAAAGTCTAATGACTTAACCTTTTTTAAATGGTCTCTGCTCGAATTTGATTCTAAAATTAGGGCGTAGTTGTCAGGAACAATGCTTACAGGGCGCAAATTTTTATCTTCTATTTGGTCGAAATATAAATATATTGCCAATGCTAATACTAAAGAGAAGATGAGACTTAAAATACTTAAAAATTGCTTATTCATAATACACCTTCAAAATTAATTTGACAATTTTAATTCTAAGCCGTTATTTGTTCACAAGTTTTAAAATAATCTAATGAAGCATACACATCGAAAATATGTAAAAACTGGTTTTTTTCTGGCAGGATTGAGCGTAGTATTTGGAGCTTTCGGTTCACATATACTAAAAAGTAGAATAGATGAAACAGCCTTAAATACCTTTGAAATTGGAATACGATATCAAATGTTTCATGCTTTGGCATTAATCATTCTGGGTTTAAACCATAGGAAATTTAGCGAAACCAAGTTGAATATAGCATTGCGACTCATGATAGCCGGTGTTATTATTTTCTCAGGTAGTTTATATTTTTTGGCAACAAGAGCAATATGGACAAGCGAATCGTATGCCTTCGTTGGAGCAATAACTCCAATTGGTGGATTGTCATTTATTTCCGCGTGGCTCATTTTATTTTTTGGTGGATTTTCAAATACAGAAAAATACGCTGCTGAAAAAGAGGAGCTTGAAGAAAATTCAGAGAAAAAACGGCATCGTTCCAAAAAATCACAAGCTCAACTTAACGATTAAATTTACACAATCCGTTTAAAATACTTTCAAATGTGGATTGATTGCGTATTTTCGCAACAAAATTTTACATAATAATGAATATTCATGAATACCAAGCCAAGCAGATTTTGAAATCATTTGGCGTTGCCGTTCAGGAAGGCATAGTTGCCGAAACTGCTGACGAAGCCCATGCGGCTGCTTTAAAACTTAAAGAACAATTTGGAAGCGACTTTGTGGTTGTAAAGGCTCAAATCCACGCGGGTGGTCGCGGAAAAGGTAGCATTATTGGCAAAGAGCAAAGAGGTGTTGCTGTTGCTAAGAATGCTGAAAAAGCTAAAGAAATTGCTGGGAATATTCTTGGAGGCACTTTGGTTACTATTCAAACCGGGCCAAAAGGTAAACTAGTAAGTAAAGTATTGGTTGCACAAGATGTATATTACCCTGGCGTTGCTGAACCTAAAGAGTATTACATGAGTGTGATGCTTGATCGTGGTCAAGGTAAAAATATTATCGTATATTCTACTGAGGGTGGAATGGATATTGAACATGTTGCGGAGCATACTCCTCATTTGATTCATAAAGAAACAATTGACCCAAAAGTAGGTTTACAAGGCTTTCAAGCTCGTAAAATTGCATTTAATTTAGGTTGCGAAGGCGATGCATTTAAACAAATGGTGAAGTTTGTAAGTGCATTATATACAGCATACGTTAAATCTGATTCAGCTATGTTTGAGATTAATCCAGTATTGCGCACCTCAGATAATAAAATCATTGCAGTAGATGGTAAAGTAAATATTGATGATAATGCTTTGTATCGTCATCCAGACTATGAAGCCATGCGTGATACCTCAGAAGAAGACCCAACAGAGGTTGAAGCTGCAGCCTTCAACCTAAACTTCGTAAAGTTAGATGGAAACGTGGGTTGTATGGTAAATGGTGCCGGTTTAGCAATGGCTACTATGGATATTATCAAGTTATCTGGTGGTGATCCTGCAAATTTTTTAGACGTAGGTGGTTCTGCTAATGCAAAAACCGTTGAAGCTGGATTTAGAATTATCTTGAAAGATCCTAACGTAAAAGCTATATTAATTAATATTTTTGGTGGTATCGTTAGATGCGACCGTGTGGCGCAAGGTGTTGTTGATGCATACAAAAACATTGGCAATATTCCAGTTCCAATTATAGTGCGCTTACAAGGTACAAATGCAGAGCTTGCAAAAACTTTAATAGACGAATCAGGACTAAAAGTTTATTCAGCTATTGTTCTTAAGGAAGCTGCTGATTTGGTTCAACAAGCCGTTGCAGGAAAATTGTAAATTCATTTACCAACAATAGTTAGTAAGGTCGCTTGATATTTTTTGTATCTTGCGACCTTATTTATTTATAACCAACATGTTATTACCTTTACATGCTAAAAATCCAAACCCAAGAGACTTAAAGAAAGTCATATTATCATTGGATAATGATGGGGTTATTATTGTGCCTACAGACACCATTTATGCCATGGTTTGTAAGATGGATTCAAAAAAAGGTATCGAAAGAATGAGTAAAATAATGGGTAAAAAACCTGAAAAAGTGTTCTACTCGATCCTTTGCTCCGACTTATCAAACATATCTGAAGTAACAGCACCTATTGATAAAAATATTTTTAGGATGTTAAAAAACAATCTCCCTGGTCCGTTTACTTTTATCTTAAAAGCAAATGCGCAAGTGAGTAAATATTTTATTGGAAACAGAAAAACCATTGGTATTAGAGTTCCGGATAATAACATAACTCAAGCCATTATTCAAGAGCTAGGAACACCCTTGGTGGCTAGTACAATTCATCATGACGATGAAATTATTGAGTATATGACAGATCCCCAGGAAATTTATGAAAAATTTGAGCACCAAGTCGACTTAGTAATAGATGGTGGTGCGGGTGGTAATATTCCGTCAACCATAATTGATTGCACGGCCGATGATCCAGAAATTGTAAGAGAAGGTAAAGGCCTAGTTAATTTTTAAAGTTAAACAGCAAGAATTATTTAATTGCAAATTGGGAGAATAACAATCCGATTTGAAAATTAAAATAGTTGTTTTTATACATTCCTGGGTAATACACCTTATTGTAATTATAATTTTCAAAAACATCTTGAAATGGTGCATCGCCAATTAACTTCATTCCTGTTGTAAAGCCATATTTAAAGGCCATAGTTTTACCCACATTTACTAAATACGAAAGTTCTACCTCTAGGCCGGCATAGCTATTCTCTTCTCTTGAATAAGAATTGTAATCTCCTCTAATAGGGTCATTTAAATGTAGTTGGTTAAGCCAATCCTCTGAATAGCCTATAGGCAACCCAAAAGAGATAACAAAGGTAGACCTTTTATTTTCCTTGGTATAAGCAACAAATTGAGGAATAATGTAAAAATACTCAGCCTTTCGCTCATACTCTGTGGAGCCAAGCAATGGACTTGAAAATCTTTGCCCTTTGAGATATATCAAACCATTTTCTATTTCTCTTCCAACACCAGCTTTCAAGCCCCAACCCTTATTTTCTTTATTTAATTGATAGTAGGAAATGAATACAGGCGCATTCAAAGAGTTTTGAATATGAATACCAAACAAATTCTTGGGTTGATTGCTCTTTACTATTTGAGCAACTATATTACCCCCAAGTGCAAGTAAAATTAGACAACAAAAATACTTTCTCATTCTATGATTAGGCTATCAATAAATTCAATGGTTCTACTGTAAGAATAAGGCACACCAATGATGTTTATTTCACTCTTAGCTTGCCTGATTTTTTTTGCACTGCTTTGTACTACCTCAATTTTATCTAATTTTTTAACAAATATTTCATCATTATACTCATCCGATTCATCATCCATTTTGAACTTCATTTTTATTTCAAAAGTATACTTTGATGTGCCATCACTGAGCTCAAACCGCGTATTTTCATTAGGGGAAATTTTTAAATTGGCTGCGCTTGAATTGGGATAGTCTATTTTTAAACCATCGAAATAATTTATTTGCTTGATGACCCGATTAGTATCGCTAAATCGAATAACTTGTCTATAGCTGTAATTGTAATAATTATAATCGTAATAATCGTAACCACTGCTACATGAAGATAGCAGAGCAAATAAAGCAACAAATTTTAGTATGTTTTTAATCATAGGACTACGAATATATCAATTAATTTAAAATATTCAAACGAATAGTACTGTCTATAGATTTTTAAAATTAACAACTAAAAAATAAAAAATAAGATATTTGTAAACATGGAAAATCCAATATTGGTTCAAATTTTTAGAGGAGGTGTATTAGAAAGTTATCACCGTGGAAGCGTTTGTGTTGTGAATGCACAAAATGAAATTGTATTTCAATTGGGTAATTCGCAACAAATTTGCTATCCCCGTTCAGCCTTAAAATTAATTCAGGCCTTACCTTTAATTGAGTTGGGTGGCATAGAAAAATTTGGATTAACTGCGGAAGAAATTGCCATTACTTGTGGTTCTCATAATGGCGAAGAAATACATGTTACGGTGGTTCAAAGCATACTCCAAAAAATTGGCCTGAACCAAACCCATTTAAGTTGCGGAACACAATATCCAACAGACAAGGCATCGAGTGAGACATTTATAAAAACAAACACAAAGCCCAGTGCTATTCACAACAATTGTAGTGGAAAACATGCTGGCATGTTAGCCCTGTGCATACTCCTAAATCACCCTATTGAAAACTATTTAAATCCCTCCCATCCTATTCAAAAACTGATATTAAGTTATGTGGAGGAATTGTATGAATATCCTGCATCTAAAATGGTTTGTGCATTAGATGGATGCACAGCACCAATCTATAGTATTCCGATATACAATCAAGCCATTGCCTACAAAAATTTGGTTGAACCCAGTCGGTTTAGACCTGAATTACAAAAGGCCTGTAAAATTATTGTTGATACAATTGCAGAAGAACCATATATGATTGCCGGAAATGGTCGGTATTGCACTGAAATGATGGAAATAACAGCGCCAAAAGTAATAGGTAAAACAGGGGCTGAAGGCGTTTTTTGCATGAGTTTTACAGAACAGAAATTAGGGGTTTGCATTAAAATAGACGATGGTAAAATGTTGCCGCAATACCAAGTTGCCCAGGCCCTAGTGGAAGCAAGCGGAATATTTGCACCAGCGCAATTAGCACCCATTCATAAGTATGCAAAAAAAGATATCAAGAACTTTAATCATTTGGTGTGCGGTGAAACCACTGTAGATACAACGCTCTTCACCCGTTTTTCCCAGCTATTTTAAGAGGGGAAAATTTGTGGATAAAGAAAAGCTAAATCGCCTTGCATAATTTGGTTCAGACCAAGTTATAAACTATTTTTACGCTTTGAAATAAGCTAAAAAAAGATGAGCGACGAAGCAATGGAAAACAGACAAAATTATGGTGCCGATAATATTCAGGTATTAGAGGGATTAGAAGCCGTTAGAAAAAGACCAGCCATGTACATTGGCGATGTTGGTGTTAGAGGTTTGCACCACTTAGTTTATGAAGTTGTAGATAACTCGATTGACGAGGCGCTTGCAGGGTATTGTAAAAACATCTTTGTACATATTAATACCAATAATTCTATTACTGTAGAAGATGATGGTAGAGGAATTCCAACCGGAATTCATGCCAAGGAAGGTCGATCAGCCCTTGAGGTTGTTATGACTGTTTTACACGCAGGTGGAAAATTTGATAAAGATACATACAAAGTTTCAGGTGGTCTACACGGTGTGGGCGTGAGTTGTGTTAACGCATTATCAACCTTGTTACGCGCAACTGTGCATCGCGAGGGTAAAATTTTCCAACAAGAATATTCTTGTGGCAAGCCATTATACGATGTAAAAGTGGTTGGTGAAACCACCAAAACAGGTACTACTGTCTATTTTGAACCAGATACAAGCATTTTTACAGCCTCTGAGTACAAATATGAAACACTCGCAGCGCGCATGCGCGAATTATCTTATCTTAACCGTGGTATCCGAATTACACTGAAAGACAATCGCCCTGATGAGGCTGGCAATTTGCGTGAAGAAACTTTCTACAGCGAGGGTGGATTGCGTGAATTTGTAAATTACCTGGATGGTACTAGAGAAAAATTATTGCCTGAACCTATCTATGTGGAGGGCGAAAAAGGTGGTGTTCCCGTTGAAGTGGCAATGATTTACAATAGTGGATATACAGAAAACTTGCATTCCTACGTAAACAATATTAATACGATCGAGGGTGGAACGCATGTTGCCGGATTTAGAAGAGCATTAACTAGAACATTAAAAGCCTATGCAGATAAAGAGGGTTTATTAAAAAATGTAAAACTAGAAATTACGGGTGATGATTTTAGAGAAGGATTAACAGGCGTTATTTCCGTGAAAGTTCAAGAACCACAATTTGAGGGACAAACCAAAACTAAGCTTGGAAATAGTGATGTAACGGGAGCTGTAGACCAATGCGTTGGAGAAATGCTTACCCATTACCTAGAAGAGAATCCCAAAGAAGCAAAACTCATCGTTCAAAAAGTAGTATTAGCAGCTACTGCGCGCGCAGCTGCAAGAAAAGCGCGTGAAATGGTGCAACGAAAAGGCGCACTTACCGGAAGTGGCTTGCCAGGAAAGCTTGCAGATTGCCAGGAAAGTGATCCAAGTTTGTGTGAAATTTATCTTGTAGAGGGCGATTCTGCGGGTGGTACAGCTAAACAAGGTAGAAATCGAGCCAATCAAGCGATTCTTCCATTAAGAGGTAAAATCTTAAATGTGGAAAAAGCCATGGAACATAAAATTTACGAAAACGAAGAAATTCGAAATATGTTCACAGCTCTAGGCGTAACCATCGGAACTCAAGAAGATGCCAAAGCCTTAAATATTGCGAAACTGCGTTATCATAAAATCATTATCATGACGGATGCAGACGTAGATGGATCTCATATTCGCACCCTAATTCTAACCTTATTCTTCAGATATATGAAGGAACTTATTGAGTTTGGTTACATCTATATCGCACAACCACCACTTTACTTAGTAAAGAAAGGAAAAGACGAAGAATATTGCTGGACTGAAGCACAAAGAGAAGAAGCAGTAATGCGCTTAGCAAAAGGTGGAAATCCAGATTCAGTTGGTATTCAAAGATACAAAGGTTTGGGTGAAATGAATGCAGAACAATTATGGTCTACTACCATGAATCCAGATACCAGAACCCTGAAGCGCGTAAGTTTAGACTCTGCCGCTGAAGCAGATCATATCTTCAGTATGTTAATGGGAGATGAAGTGCCACCAAGAAGAGAATTTATTGAAGCTAACGCTAAATATGCTCGTATTGACGCCTAATACCTAAATTTCCTGTGTACCCCCACGCACGATGGGGGAAGGAAATAACCTTCTAGGTTGTTTATAAATAAAAGTCCTACATTGTAAAATGTGGGACTTTCTTTTTATTGAAATGGTGAATTTTTTTCTCTTGAAACAACCCGATAAACCAATCTATCGACAAAACTTGGGAAAAGTTTATTAATCCAATACATTAACTTCCCAGTAAATGTAATTACATGATACTTTCGCCGCGTAATTACCATCTTAACAATAAATTTAGCAACAGTTTCAGCTGGCATTAGTTTTGATTCATTGAGCGGACTTTCCTCTTGGGCTTGTGCTTGTGAATTAAGTGCAGTATTTCTAATATTTGATTGCGTATACCCTGGAAAAATGGATCCAACATGTAAACCGGTTTTTAAATTTTCAACCCGCAACGACTCCATGAAACCTAGCATGGCAAATTTAGATGCTGTATACCCGGTTCTAGCAGGCAAACCTGTAAATCCTGCCCATGAATTAACCGCTATAACACTACCTTTTTGTTCAATCAAAAAAGGCAGTGCTAGTTTTGTACAATAAACTGTTCCCCAAAAATTCGTATCCATTAACTTTTGAAGCACTACCAAATCTGTGTCCCTGAACAAAGCACGCATACTAATACCTGCATTATTAACTAACACGTCAATTTTACCAAATCGCTGAACAGTGCTATCAATTAATGATCTACATTCATCTATTCGACTCACATCACAGGTTTTTACCATGATTTCCTGACCACTTTTTGAAATAGTATTCGCAATACTTTGCAGTTTTTCTGTATTTCTGGCTGCTAACACAACTTTAGCACCAGCTTTTGAAAATTCATATGCACAAGCCTCACCTATTCCAGAGGAAGCTCCAGTAATTATTACAACTTTATTTACAAGCAACATTTTTTAGGGCTAGAAAACGATGCGTATGACTAAACTAAAATTTACAATAAAGCCTCGTTATTTTTTCCAAATTATTGGACTCCCGATCGCTTCAGTTTCAGGAAAATCTATCTCCATTCCATCTAATGTTTCTTCAATGGCATCTTCTAGGTGAACAGTGGTTACCATTGCTTCATTTTCCCAACAATCATCAATTGCTCCTTTGTATACCAACTCTCGGGTTCTGTTGAATAGAAAAACCTCAGGATTTACACGCGCGCCAAATAATTTGGCTAACGATTGCGTTTCGTCGTATAAATGTATAAAATGTCTTTCGTTTAATTTTAAATTTTCTGCTGATTGAACCATGTGGGCAAAATCATCTTCCGGAGATTGGACTACATCATTGGAATAAATCCCAATCATTCCAATACTATCCTCTTCATACTTTTCAAATAATTTCATTAAGCGTTTACTGTATGCTTTTGAAATTGGTGAACTATTACTTGTAAAGACTACCGCCAAGGCATATTTATCTGCATGATCAAAATTTGTATAAAAGTTTCCGTCTGATCCTTTTAATTTAAACTCTGGTAATTTATCTCCTATTTGCAACATATTTGATTCATTTAATGCCGCAAATTAATGAATTCGAACCAATGTAAAAATACTTATTTGTCAATTTCAAAATCTATTTAGAAATTCGCTGAATATGCAAGTTGTAGAAGTTACTAACAAAATTATTGAAAACGAATTTATTCAATTCCCAAAATCACTTTATAAAGATGATTTAGAATGGATTGCACCTTTAGATGAGGACATTAAATCGGTATTTAATGCAAAAACAAACAATTATTTCTTAAGCGGTGATGCAATAAGATGGATTGTAAAACGAAACAATACCATTGTTGGTAGGATAGCCGCTTTTTATAAGAAAGAAGGCGATCAAATGAAAGGCGGAATTGGTTTTTTTGAATGTATTCATGATCAAAGTGTGGCTAATGTTATGTTTGATACAGCCAAAAAGTGGTTACAATCTAAACATTGCAACTTTATGGAAGGGCCAATCAACTTTGGTGAAAAAGATAAGTACTGGGGACTGATGATCCAGGGATTTAAAAACCCATCTTATCAAGAAAATTATAATTTCCCCTACTATCAAATACTTTTTGAACAATATGGCTTTACAAAGATATTTGAGCAAACTACCTCAGAAATAAATTCATCCGACTTTAAATTTGAACGTTTTTATAAACTATCAGAACGCGTTTTTAGAAATACCCAATACCAATATAAGCACTTTAAAATGGCTGAAATTAGTCGATTTTCAGATGATTTTATCCATATTTATAATAAAGCATGGGCACATAGAACAGATTTTATTCCACTTACCAAAATCAAAATTGAAAGCACATTGCAATCTTTGAAACCAATTATGATTGAAGAAGCCATTTGGTTCGTATACGCAAATAATGAACCTGCAGGCTTTTACGTTAACGTGTTAGATGTAAACCAAATATTTAAACACTTGAACGGAAAAATGAATTGGTTCAATAAACTAAGGTTTTTATATCATAGGCATTTTAGTAAAATAAACAGGGTACGTGGAATAGTCTTTGGAGTAATACCACAATACCAAAATCTAGGATTAGAAACGGGACTCATCATTAAATTTTATGAAGCAATGCGGAAATCCTACCCGCAATTTACCCAAGCGGAGCTTTCTTGGATTGGCGACTTTAATCCGAAAATGCACAGTCTTTTTGAAGCATTGGGTGCTAAAACCACCAAAATTCATTATACTTACAGATTCAATTTTACTGCTGCTAGTGTCTAATACCGGAAGTACAACCTATGAAACTATTTATACAATATTGGTTCAGCCTATTATTCGTTTGTAATTATACATACGCACAAGATGCATACAAAATCAAATTGTTAGCCAATTATAATAATCCAAATTTACCAAAAGTAGATGGCACAGATATTTGGAACGATTTAACGGGCTATTACAATCCTATAAATAACAAAGAATATATTATTTGCGGGAGCACTGATAGTATATATTTTTTTGAAATTGGAGATGCCAATAAGCTAAAATTAGTAGATGTTGAGCATGGTAAATCAATATTTGCTAGAAATAGGGATTTCGAAATATATAAGCATTATGCCTATTGTGTCTCAGATCAAGCAAGTGGCATAGGTGCACTTCAAATATTTGATTTGCAGTATTTACCAGATTCAGTTCATAAGGTATATGAAAGTAATGTCCTAGGAACTTTTACCCATACCATTTTCATAGATTCTGTGCTTGCTAAAATGTATATGTGTACCAATTTGGGTCAGTTTGGTATTTCAGCTATGGATGTTATCTCACTAGCAGATCCGGTTAATCCAATATTACATACAAGGCTTAAAGTTCCAATTAAACCGGGTGGATTCCCTTTGTTCAATAGGGTTCATGAAATGTATGCAAGGAAAGATACAGTATATTTAAGTTGTGAGCAAAGTGGGTTATATATTTTTAACCTTAAAGATTCTGCTAATCACATTTTTTTAGGTTCAATTACTAGTTATCCTGATCAAGGATTTAATCATAGTAGTTGGTTAAATGAAAGCGGTAGATTTATTTTATTTACAGATGAAAACAAGGGTTTAGATATGAAGATATTCGACCTTGAAAATTTAGGCGATCCAAAATTTGTAAGTCAGTTTAATAGTCACCCCGATGCAACACCTCACAATGCCTTTTGGGTTGGAGATTTAGCTTATGTTTCCGCTTATCATGATGGGTTACGCATCTATAACCTAAAAAATCCTTATAAACCAGAGGAGGTAGCTTGGTACGACACTCACCCTGTTGTTCCAGAACAATATGGGGGGTATAGAGGTTGTTGGGGCGTGTATCCATTTTTACCAAGTAAAAAAATTATCGCAAGCGATTTAACCGCAGGAATATTTGTATTTGAGGTAGATTCTAATTTAGTGGGTAATGAAGAAAAAGTAGCAGAACCAACTTATTTTAGTTTATTTCCTAATCCAAGCGTTAGCCAAATCAATTTGCATTTTTCTGGTCAAGCAACCGGACAATATGAGGTTTTTAATTGGCTTGGGTCGTTAGAAATAAAACAAAGCTTCAACAATAATAAGTTTACGATAGATGTGTCGCATTTGCCTTCAGGCCAATATGCAATTAAAGTTAGCACTTCAACAGGCAACAGTTTTAAGAAATTTATTAAGCAATGAGATTCATTCTAAATATTGTTTTAGTAGTCTTGCTTGCATCTAGCAATAATTTTGTTTATGCGCAAAAATCAAAAAATATTGAATTACTAGGCAAGTGGAATAATCCGAATTTACCCAAGTTAAATGGCTACCAAATATGGAGTGATTTAACAACCTATTATGATAGTGCAAGCAAAAGAGAATATGTAATTGCAGGTAGCACAGACAGTATTTATTTTTTCGATATTACTAATCCCGCAAATATTATTTTATGCGCAGTAAAAAGTGGGAATTCAAAAGGAGTTGTGAACAGAGATTTTGAATGTTATAGTCACTATGTGTATTGTGTGAGTGATAATAAAGCAAGAGGAAGTCTCCAGGTTTTCAACTTAAAAAATCTTCCAGATTCGGTTCAAAAAGTATACGACAGCGATACACTTGCTTTTAATACACACAGTATTTTTATAGAAGCCAAAAGCAAACGTTTATACATGTGTATTAATAGACTGAGCGCAGGTGGGGTTGTTGGAATGGACATTTTAAGTTTAGAGAATCCTGAAAACCCAACTTGGGCAGGGAGACTAAAAGTTCCAACTTTTGGAGATGGCGCCCCATTTTTCAGAAATGTTCATGAAGTATTTGTAAAAAATGATACCGCATATTGTTCAGTTGAATTTCATGGTATTTGGATTTTTGATTTGAGCGATTTGAATAACCAACGTTGGCTTACAGCCATTAGAGATTACCCAGAAAATGGCTATAATCACAGTAGCTGTCTTGACCCTACGGGAAAGTATTTGATGTTTACAGATGAAATTCCTAATGGGATGTCGATTAAGATATTCGATATCAATAACATATTCGATCCCAAACTGGTAAGTATGTTCAGATCAAATCCAGGTGCAACAGCCCATAATGCGCATTGGCTAGGTAATTTTGCATATGTCTCCTATTACCATGACGGAGTTTATGTTTTTGATTTGAGTAAGCCTTCAAATCCATTTGTTGTGGGTTATTATCATACACCTTCTGTTTGGCCACCCACTAGTTATGAGGGATTTAAAGGCTGCTGGGGAGTTAATCCTTTTCTTCCATCCGGACATTTAGTGGCAACTGATATGACAGAAGGAATTTTTGTTTTAAAACCAGATCCAAAAATAACTGGATTAAAGCCTAAAATAGAATTTGAACCCATCCGGATTTTCCCAAATCCGTTCAGAGATTTAATCAATATTGAAAATCAGAACTACGGAAATAAAACCATTGAAGTAAAAATCTACAACTTAGATGGAGAATTGCTTTTGCAAAAGATAAGCCTTGAACCTACCTTTGAAACCGAGACCCAAAATTGGCCTGCTGGAGTATATATCTTACAGGCAAGTACTGACGATAAAATTTGGATCCGAAAAATAGTCAAACAATAGGTAATTTTGATACAAAAAACTATTCGCATAAATTGGATTTGGTTAAGCTTAAACCTGCTGCCAATCTTTACCTTCGGGCAAATAGATAGCTTGCCTAAGCGCAAGTTTCCTACAAGCTATTTAAGTGAACAGGCGATAGATAGAAACTTACCAGAGCAGCTAGAAGATACTGCTATTAATCACAATGAAATATATCACCCATATTATAGAAACTTTGGCATTTTTCAAGATTTAGGCAATATTGGAACCCCAGGTAGAAGTCAGTTTTTTAGTTTTAACCGCCCAAACGATTTTGTGCTTGGCTTTAATCCATATCAGGTTTTTTATAAAAGAGCGGAGGATACGAAGTATTATAAAACGAAACTACCCTACACAGATTTTAATTATACTCAAGGCCAAAAAGAGTTATTGTTATTAGCCGCAAAATTTTCTTACAATTTTAGCCCAAGGCTAAATCTGGGAGTAGACTATAACCGCGTAACTTCTGAAGGATTTTACCCGAGACAGTATACAAGTCTGTATTTTACCAAAATTTTTGGCAGCTATCACAGTAAAAATAACAGATACACCCTACTCGGCAATATCATTTGGAATCGAGGCATATTAGATGAAAGCGGAGGAATAAGAAGTGATTCATTATTCGAAACTTTAAAAGGCGCAAATAAAGCTGTTCCTGTGCATTTAAGTAACAGTCAGAGTAGGTTTAGAAACAGTGTTATCTATGCGAAGCAGTATTTTTATTTAGGTAAAATGCAAGCGCAAATAAAAGATGACGATACCAGCTACAGAATGAGTAAAGCTGGCTTTATTGCACATACCTTTAAATCTGAAAAAGATAATTTTTACTTTGATAATCCGGAAGGAGATACAAGTAGCTTGTTGTTTCCGAGCAATAGCAGCATAGACAGTTCAGGAATTTTTTATGATTCTATCAGTAGTTATTCCATCATGAATCGCTTATCATACGCCTATTGGACCAAAAGCAATGAACGCCAACAAAGCTATATAGAGTTTGCTATTTCACACAAGTATATTGAGGTTCAACAACTAGAAGAAAGGCGTAATTTTCATAATGTGTGGACAGAAGCTAAAATGGAAAGAATTCCAAAAAACGATTATAATATTGGCCTTAAATTAGCCGGTAACTATTGTTTTACAGGTTATAACCAAAACGACTTTAACATACAAGGTGAATTATTATTTGCTACTAAGAAATTTAATATAAGTGGGGCATTTAATAACCAACTTTTTACCCCAGATTACACCCAAGTGCATTATCGTTCCGCTCCATTTAGTTGGAATAATAACTTTTCAAAAATAAATGTTACTCACTGGAGAGCTTCATTGCAAACAAAAGCGTTTAGACATAATCTATTTATTTCCTTAAATCAATATCTTATTGCTAATTGGGTGTATAATGGCACCCAAGTTTCACCCGAGCAAAGCAATAAAATTTTAGTTATTAACACCTTAGAGGCCAGTAAAACATTTCAGGCCAGTATTGCGTATTTTGAACATAGAATTTGGGTTCAACAAGCTAATTTAGATTTAGTTAGACTCCCTACATTTGGTGGATTTGCTCGGTATTATTTGTCGGGAAAAATTTTCAAAAAAGTACTTGAAATACAAGTTGGAGCAGAAGCATTCTACAATACTGCCTTTAATGGAAATGCATATCACCCATCTGCGCGTGTATTTTATTTGCAAAACAATACCCAAATTGGCAATTATCCCATGCTTGATTTTTTTGTCACCGGAAAAGTTATGACAGCTATAATTTACGCCAAATATGAGCATGCTAATATGGACTGGATGCGCACAGGATTTTACAATACGCCTCATTATCCGCTACCAGTTCGTGTATTTAGATTAGGCTTACGACTCAGATTATATAACTAGTTAACAAATTATAGTTAACTTTGGTTCAATACAAACAATAGTAACATACTTATGAAAGATTTTAAAACCAGCAGAAAAAATTTCATTAAAGCTTCTGCCTTAGTGGGTTTAGGAACATTTGCCTTCGGCATTGAGGCAAAAGGAAATAATAAACCTACACGCGAAAATCAGGCAAGTGATATACTGCCAATAAATGGAAAATTTGAGCTTGCCCCCTTACCCTATCCAGCCAACGCCTTAGAGCCATTTATTGACACCCAAACCATGGAGATACATCACGGCAAGCACCATCAAGCTTATGTAAATAAATTGAATGACGCCCTGGTATTAATGCCTAGTTTACAGAATAAATCTTTGGAAAACTTGTTAGTTAATATTTCAGATTTACCAGAAAATATCCGAAATACTGTAAGAAATCACGGAGGTGGTCATTGGAATCATACCTTCTTTTGGAAAAGTCTAAAAGTGGGCACTAAAATGGGGCCAAAGTTCACTGATTTAGCATCCAAGTCGTTTGGCAGTATCGAACAATGTAAAGCCAATTTTGAAAAATTGTCACTTGGTATTTTTGGTTCTGGATGGGCCTGGTTAATTGTGCAAGACGGGCAACTAAAAATGGTAACGAGTGCAAATCAAGACAACCCGTTGATGGATGCCGGCAAAGAACCAAAGAGAATGCCTAAAGTAATATTAGGAATTGATGTGTGGGAGCATGCGTATTACTTAAAACACAAAAACAAGAGAGCAGATTATGTTAGTTCATTTTGGAATGTGGTTAATTGGGATGAAATTGAGACACTTCTATAGTATTTGAAAAATATTTTTGCATATATAAGAACCTTTCTTACATTTGCAGTCCCTAAAAATGGTGGTTTTAGCTCAGTTGGTTAGAGCGCCTGATTGTGGTTCAGGAGGTCGTCGGTTCGAGCCCGATATTCCACCCATCTTATAAAGCTCTCGATTTATCGAGGGCTTTTTTTTTACATTACTTTTTAGGCAAAAAAAACTCCACGTAAATGTGGAGTTTTTTTTGTGTACCCAGAGCCGGGGTCGAACCGGCACGAGGGTGAGCTCACTGGTGTTTGAGACCAGCGCGTCTACCAATTCCGCCATCTGGGCAAAAAAGCCACTAGCTGTTAGGCTAAGTGGCTTTTGTGGTCTCGACAGGATTCAAACCTGTAACCTTCTGATCCGTAGTCAGATGCTCTATTCAGTTGAGCTACGAAACCCTTAGTGGGCTGCAAATGTAACCAAACTATCTTTAAATACAAACGGGTTTCATAAAAAAAACCAAGCTATCTGTATTCCAGCTACAAATTTTAATTTAAACGAGCTATTGTATCGTTAATTGCCGCAAAATTAGGTAAATCACCAGCGCTTTCTAATACTTCGGCATATTGGATAATTCCATGTGCATCGATTACAAATGCAGCACGTTTACTTACTCCCTTTAAACCCAATATCCAATTTTCGTAAATAGCGCCATATGCATGTGAAGCATCTTTGTTAAAATCTGAAAGTAAAGTAAAGTTTAAATTTTCCAATTCTTTAAACTTACCTAATGTGAAAGGAAGATCTACTGAGATAGCTACTACATCGCAAGAATCATTATGATACATTCCAATAGCGTCTCTTACAGTACACAATTGAGTAGTACATACACCCGTAAATGCAGCTGGAAAAAAATGTACAATTAGATTTTTTCCTTTAAAATCTTCTGAAGACACTTCTTTTTTGTCTGAATCAATTAATTTGAATAATGGAGCTTTATCTCCTGCTTTTAAAGTCATAGTTTTAATTTTTAGTTTAGATATATAATGATTGAGTATTGATTTAATTATAGTAGAACAGATTTTTTAAAGATTTGTTTCTTTTAAAATACGCTTAATACATTTTAGTATGTGGGTATGCTTACCTTGCTTTTCATCAAAAATTCCATGACTATCTATCTTGTCTATTCTTACTTTTCCACTCGCATGTATCACTTTACCATCCCCTAGTAGAAGTCCAACATGGGTTACTTTATCTGCATCATTAACAAAAAAAGCTAGGTCACCAACCTTAGCTTGATCCAAAAATACAACAAATTCCCCCAATTCGGCTTGTTGATAGGCATCCCTTGGTAGTTGAACACCATTTAGCTTATATACAAGTTGCGTAAATCCAGAGCAATCAATACCTAAAAAAGTTCTACCTCCCCACAAATAAGGTGAATTCAATAATAATTTTGACGTATTTAAAACACCCATGTTATTTACCTTAGAAACAACGCTACGGTTCAACAGCATTTGATATGAGGTATTATTTATTTTGAAAAAAGTATGCGAATCAGTATGTGTTGGTTCATGCAAAATACTCCCAGAAAGCAAGTTTACCTGTTGATTAGTTTCCAAATCCATAGCAATAGAAAAAGGAAAAGTATCTAAAACCAATTGATTAGCAGAAATTTCATCCCATGACTCAAATTGATTATAACTCATCCAGGCTTCATATTGGTCGGCGTCAGTTTTGATTTTAACCCAATCTTCACGCGATTCAAGAACTGAATACGTTTCACCAAATAAAAGCTGTGTTACCATTTCACTCCTGCTGCTTGGTTCAGATCGTATTGGAATAACACTTAATTTGCAAATACCTTTTGGCATAAACAGTAAAATTTTATGCAATTAAAATAAAATTATGTATAGTTGTGGTATAATTTAGCCATATGTCAAAAATTATCAAACTTACTTATTTAGAAGATATATCAGGCGGTGATACAAAATTCATAAAAGAAATGTTGGAATTGTATCTTTCAACCACAGCTACTGAAGTATCTGAGTTAAATGAATTATTTGATAAGAAAGATATTATAGCCATTGGCCAGCTGGCACATAAACTAAAGGCACCCATTCAGATGCTTGGAATTACCGAGCTTTACAACATTATTAAAGGGATTGAAGAGAGTTGTAAAACGGGAATTCATCTAGAGTTTTTGCACAAAAATATTCAAACCGCCATAGCACTTACGCTTGAGTCGGCCCAGGAGGTAAGAAGCATATTAAATAGTTATTAGTATACCTACTATTTGGGTATGATTTAAATTTTTCCTCTACAGAGTAGCATTTACTTTAACTCGACTTAATTTTCATGCATATTTCGAGAGAACATACTGTAACATTATTTACAAGTTAGGTTAAAGTTCATGCAAAAAAGTTTATTTTTGTCAAAATTATAAAACATTGGCATTTCGCGACACGAAAAGTAAAATTATTATCAAAACGCCTGAACAAATCGAAGGCATAAGGGCTAGCAGCATTTTGGCAGCCCAAACACTAAAAGCAGTTGAACCTTTTGTAAAACCTGGCACCACTACCCAATTTTTAAATAAAGTTTGTGCAGACTTTATGCTATCTAACCATGCACAGCCAGCTACGCTCGGATACCATGGATATCCAAAAGAATCTTGCATTTCAGTGAATGATGTAATTTGCCACGGTATACCAGGGCCACTTGAATTAAGAGATGGAGATATTGTTAATATCGATGTAACCACAATCTATAAAGGATATTTTGGAGATACTTCAAAAACCTATTTTGTTGGTGAAGTGAGTGAACATGCAAAAAAATTAGTATCCGTTACCAAAGAATGTTTGAAACTAGGTATAGATCAGTGTTTTTCTGGTAATTACCTAAATAACATAGGTTACCACATTAATAAACATGCAGTAAGTCATGGTTACACCACGGTTTACGAGTTTTGTGGTCATGGAGTAGGCATTCGATTTCATGAAGAACCAGAAGTTTGTCACATTGCCGATAAAAATACAGGTCCGATTTTAGCACCTGGAATGATTTTCACCATTGAACCCATGATTAATGCTGGAAAAGCAAGAGCCAAAGTAGATAAAAAGGATGGTTGGACTGCCAGAACCATAGATGGTAAATTATCTGCTCAATTTGAACATACCATTTGTATTACATCGGGAAAACCCTTTGTTCTAACAGACATTGACAATGAATTTGAAATTCCAGCATCTATTTTTTAACACAATTAAAAATAAATAAATGAGCATCTATTTAGATAACGCAGCTACTACGCCTATGCACCCTGAAGTTATAAAAGAAATAACTCAAATGATGCAAGAAGAATATGGCAATCCTTCTTCAACTCATTCTCACGGAAGAGTTGTAAGAACT
This sequence comes from Sphingobacteriales bacterium, assembly GCA_021298155.1. Lineage (GTDB taxonomy): Bacteria > Bacteroidota > Bacteroidia > UKL13-3 > UKL13-3 > B1. The sequence continues at coordinate 31,897 of JAJTEN010000011.1, forward strand.
AGAATTGAAGAAGCTCGAAAAAAAATTGCATCGTATTTAAATTGTACACCAGGAGAAATATTTTTTACGAGCGGCGGAACAGAGGCTGATAACATGGCTATTAGAAAATCTGTAAGCGATTGTGGTGTAAAAAACATAATTAGTTCTGTGATTGAACACCATGCGGTAACACATACCATAGAAGAATTGGTTCATGAGGGATTAGTAGTGAGTCACCATGTAGATTTATTACCTAACGGACATATCAACTTAAATCATTTAGAAGATCTACTTAAACAACACCCGAATGCACTAGTTAGTTTAATGCATGCCAATAATGAAATTGGGAACTTACTAGATATCGACAAAGTTGGTGAACTATGCGAAAAATATAGTGCTTTATTCCATTGCGACACGGTTCAAACCATGGGTCATCTGCCCATTGATTTAAACAAAACGAACATTACTTTTTTGGCTTGCGGCGCACACAAATTTAATGGACCAAAAGGTGTTGGCTTTATTTATATTAATCACAAAACTAAAATAACACCATACCTAACGGGCGGTTCACAAGAGAGAAATATGCGTGGTGGAACAGAAAATGTATATGGAATTGTGGGAATGGCAAAAGCATTATCGCTTGCTTATGATCATTTAGCGCATGAAAAAAATCAAATTCAAGGTATCAAATCGTACATGATTGAACAACTAGTTGAGCACATTCCTGGAGTAAAGTTTAATGGTGATGCTTTTGAATCATCACTCTACACTGTGTTAAATGTGAGTTTTCCACCAAGTCCGTTCTCAGAAATGCTTCTATTTAAACTAGATATTTCCGGCATTTCGGCTTCAGGAGGCAGCGCATGCTCTTCAGGATCTAGTATTGGATCACATGTTTTGGCGGCGTTAAAATCTGATCCAACTAGGGCAAATGTTCGCTTCTCTTTTGGCAGACAAAACACCAAAGAAGAAATTGATTATGTAATAGGTAAACTGAAAGAAATGTTTGTTGGTGCGTCGAATAGCTAATTTAAATGAAGACAGGATTCTTGTTAAACTTATTTTTATTAAGTTTTTCAATATGTTCAGCACAAACTGACAGCCTTTTAGATGCACCCAAACCAATAAAATTCAAGCATAATTTTCAAACGGGAATAAGCATAAATCAATCTACCTTTAGTGATAATTGGAAAGCAGGTGGCGTGAGTAGTTTTGCATTTGGATGGTTTCTCAATTATACTGTTAAGCATAAAACACCACATTGGGATTTCAACAGTGATTTACAACTTCAGTTGGGATATCAAGAAAATAAAGGTGATGTAAGGAGAAAGAATGCCGATCGGATTTTTTATGATTTGAAAGCAGGATACATGCTTCATAAAAAGTTGAATGTTTTTGGTTCAATAAACTTTTTATCACAATTTACAGATGGATTTGATGCAAAAACAAAGAGTAAAATTGAACCTAGTAAAGACTCTTTGATTTCAAAACTATTTTCTCCAGCGTACCTAACAAGCTCTATTGGTATGGAATATAAACCACTCTCCTACCTGTGGATGCGACTGGGAATTGGGACACTGCGACAAACAATAGTTTTAGATAAATCGATTTCAAATGCTCAGCTATACGGACTCGAAAAACCCGGTGACAATATCAGAAATCAATTTGTATTACAGTGTGTGGTTAACTTTGATAAAGATTTGGTTCAGAACATAAATTTTAAAACGAGATATATGGTTAATTTTGATTATTTTAAATCTGGTGACCCAAGCGCTTTTGTTCATATACTCAATGCCAACCTTACATTAAAAGCAACAAAATATATAAGTACTAATTTTCAAATCAATATGATAAAGGATTTTGATCAAGATACCGATATTCAATGGTCTCAAATCTTATCATTGGGAATGACTTATTCTTTATCTAGACAATAAAACACAAACTATTTAGAAAGAGTCTTGTTAAATTAGTTACTTGCAAAATTATAAGCAAGCTTTAAAATTATGACATACAAAATTTATACAAAAACAGGTGATACAGGCGAAACATCTTTAATTGGTGGAGTTCGTGTTTCTAAATCACATATTAGAATTGAATCATATGGAACAGTAGATGAGCTTAATTCATACTTGGGTTTAATTAAAGATCAACTCAATTCAACAGAATTATCAGAACTTATTTATGAGATTCAGGATAGATTATTTACGATCGGCTCTGTGCTGGCATCAGATCCTGAAAAATCAAAAATGAAAATTCCAGATTTACATGAAGAGGATGTAATTGTTTTAGAACATGCAATTGATCAAATGAATGAAGTACTTCCCGAATTAAAGAACTTCGTTTTGCCTGGCGGAAATATTTTAGCTTCTCATTGTCACGTGGCAAGGTGTATTTGCAGAAGGGCTGAAAGACTGGTTGTATTGTTGGCTCAGAACGCCCCTGTACCAGAATTAATTATACGCTATCTAAATCGTTTAAGTGATTACTTATTTGTATTAGCCAGGTTTATAGTATTTAACCACAATGGTATTGAAGTGGCTTGGCGACCAAGATTATAAAAGGTTATTGAGCTGCGTAAATCCAAATTGATGGATAATCTGATTCTTTACTTTTTAATTGCTCAAGTGCATTGGTTAAGTTATTGTTTTTCTTGAAACTAACCAAATAGTAAGGATATTTACTTGGCTTGAAAACCAAGGCAGATGTATTACCTGAGTTATATAATTGATCTCTGTATTTTTTTGCATTTTCAGCCACTTTAAACGCTCCGGCTACAACATAATATCCTTCTTCAATATTATTTAGGTTTGCCTCAACATTAACCATGTAGGGTAGATCAGATTTTTCAGCTATAGTTGGTTCAGTAACTTGTTTAGATTTTGAACCATTGATAACAAGTTTATTGGGTTCAGGTTCTTTGGGCAAGCGTGCTAATTCCTCTTCAATTTCCTGCGCTTGCGACACCTCTGTCGGTGGTATTATTTCCGAAACTTGCTCAATAACAGGTGTATACAACATACTATCAAACTCAAAATTACCCCTATTCATAAATGAACCAATAGTGGCTCTTGTATCATCGTTTACAGTAAGTTCGGGAATAATTGAATCCTTTTTCACAGCAGGGGTCAAATCCGCTGTTTCTGTTTTAGGTTGTTGCACCAAATTTGTTGTGGTTGCGGTTTGTTGCGAATCAATTAGCGCTGTAGCATTTCCAGCAATATTCATTTCCGAGATTTGCTGTTTCAGGCCATTTACTGGCCCTTTATACAAAAACAAGGCTAGGTTTACCAATAATATAAGCGTTAAAACTGAGGCTATTATTGGGAATGCTTTACTATTTTTTTGAGGTTGAATACTTTCTGAAATGCGTGCATTGTCTAATAAAACTTTTAATTCTTTAAGTGCGCTCTCACGCATTTCAACCAAAGCAAGATCCTCCTCCTCTGGCGTTTCAACAACAATGCGTTTGGTTTTTAATAGATTAGCCGCAAAATGCACTGGCTTGAGTCCAAATGTATTATCAAAAAACAAATCTTGATGGGTAGATTCAAATTCTATTTCTTCAATTACGTTGTATTTAAAAACACCAAGATTTTCAATTTCAATGCGTTTATTAACCTGCAGTAATTTGTTAAAACGATTGATGAAGTTTTCTAAGTTATGAACAATTTCTACTTCATCACAAGTTAAGAGATGGGCACAGAAAGTGAGAAATTCGGGTGAATGTTCAAAATTACCTGGTTGGAAATGTATTTTTTTGTGAGCAGGTATTATTTTTTTTGCCATTGGATCCACAAAAAACGCATTGGATTGAGCAGCAAATCTACCCAAACCATACAAACACAACTCCTTGTTTTTATGCAAGTAATGTGTAATTATACGCCAAATATGTTGCTCTTTGATTTCCAAAATTTCAGTACCTATATTTACAAAGTAAGTTGGTAAACGCCTGTTTATTTCCACAAGCTTTCCACAAAAAAGAATTTACTTGTTAATAAAACAATTAAATTATATTTGACTTTAAATACATCTATATCGCTTTCTCATGAAAATAAAACTACTTATTCTACATTTAATTTTATTATCCAATTTAACTTGGGGGCAAATTAGCATTTTAAATGCAGATATGCCAAAAGTAAATGATACCCTAAGATACAGCAATGCAAGCAATAACTTGCTACCAAATACTTTTGTAGGTTCTGGAGCAAATTACACTTGGGATTTTACTAATTTAACTATTCAAAATCAGGAAGTTCAGCGATATTTCCCTCCTACTGCAACCCCTTATCTCATTCAGTTTTTTAGCGCCTCCTACGGAATACCCGAGGGTAATCTTAATTTAGGTCCGGTTGGTGGTGGCACTGCGAGTAATGCCTTTAGTTTCTATAGAACCAATAATCAGTCGCTGGTGCAAGTTGGCAGAGGTGCAACCATTCAAAATTTGCCATTAGGAATTGTGTATACACAACGCGATACCATCTATAAATTTCCACTTGATTTTGGTGATACATTAAATGGAAATTATAGCGGTGAGGCCAGTTTTCAAGCACTTGGAACATTGAAACAAATAGGAAGCAGAAATACGGTTGTTGATGGATGGGGCAATATTTCAACACCATTTGGTACGTTTAACTGTTTACGTATAAAATCAAGGGTAATTGGTTCAGACTCTATTGTATTTGGCGGTTTCGGAATTCCAATTCCAAATGACAGAACAGAATATATTTGGTTAGCGAAAGGAGAAAAGTACCCAATTCTAGAAGTGATTGTGAATAATTTAACCAATCAAATTACCAGTATTCGATTTAAAGACAGATATAGGCCCGAAGCGTATCTGAATAACGCAAACTTTACTGCAAACAGAACAATAGCCTCAACCGCTGATACAATTACACTTACAAGTACTTCATTAGGTAATCCAACAAATTATTTTTGGGAAATAACTCCCAATAAATTTAATTATGTTTCGGGTACAAATGCATCTAGTGCTAGTCCGCGTTTACTTTTCACAGACACCGGAAATTATACTGTTAAATTGAGAGTTACCTATTTTGGAGGGGGTGATGATACTGTAAAAGTGAACTATATTAAAATTAGACAAGCAGCCAAAGCTGCCTTTACGATTAGTAATAACTTTCCCAAATTAAATGAAACAGTATCCATTCAAGATGAAAGTACGGGTGATATTTTAACCTGGCAATGGACATTTACGCCGAATACAGGAATTACGTATTTGGACGGAACGAGCAGTATTAGTAAAAATCCAGTCTTTAAATTCACACAAACTGGAACTTATGCCATACAATTAAGGGTTACTAATGTTGCTGGTGCAAACACACTTAGAAAAAACGATTATGTGCAGGTTTGGCCTACAGGAGAAGCGGAGCTAAAAAATGAAAGCATATTATCTTTTTTCCCAAATCCTGCATTTAATTCAATTCATATAAAATCAAATAATGCTGAACCAATACAGGTAAAAATAACTGACATATTAGGACATACTGTGATTAGCAAACGTATTGCAAATGAAAGTGATAAAGAAATTAATATCGAACATTTACCGAAAGGTATTTATTTTATAGAATTGGTTCAAGGCAAACACAGCGGTATAGATCGACTCATTTTGAGATAAAATTAGACAACTCTGTTGAAAAACGCTGAAGCGCTTTCTATATATTTGTTGCCAAATCATGTTAAGGGAATTAAAAATTAGAAATTATGCTATCATTCGTGAAACTGAAATAAAGTTTCATGAAGGATTAAGCATTATAACAGGTGAAACCGGTGCAGGAAAATCAATATTAATGGGTGCACTTGGGTTAATTTTGGGTGATAGAGCAGATTCTAAAGTGATTTTAGAAGGAACAGACAAATGTATAGTTGAGGCAACCTTTGCCATTGAAACCTGCAAACTCCAAGATTTTTTTGAGCAACATGAGTTAGATTATGAAGCAGTTTGCGTGATCAGAAGGGAACTTACAAGCAGTGGGAAATCTCGCGCATTTATTAATGATACGCCAGTAAACTTACCCGTTCTAAAGCAACTTGGCTATAAACTGATAGATATTGTTTCTCAACATGAAACACTTGAGTTAAATGAAGGACAATTTCAATTAAGCGTTTTAGATGCAATGGCAGATGTGTTGCAGTTGAAAACCGCCTACAAATCGAGCTTTAAGGAATATAAATCTAAACAGCAAGAATTAGACGAGCTCATCAAAAAAGAAGCAAAGGCGAAACAGGATGAAGATTACCTCCGTTTTGTATTGAATGAGATTGTAGACCTAAATCCCCTTGAAAATGAACAAGAGGAATTAGAAAAAAAACTAGATGAATTAAGTCACGCAGAAACTATACAACAAGCTTGTATACATGCAAGTCATGCCTTTGAGGGTTCAGAGTCAGCAATATTGGATCAGCTTAAAAACGTAAAACAGATTTTAACAGGTGCAGCTAAGCACCATTTAGGCATTCAGAATTTGCTGCCAAGGATTGAGAGTAATTGGGTAGACCTAAAAGATATTTCGCAAGAATTATCTCAAATAGTAGAAAAGACAGTCTCAGATCCAAATGCCTTAAATGCTGTTGAACATAGGTTGCAAAGTATTTATGCATTACAAAAAAAGCATCGGGTTCAAAGCAATTTAGAAATTATTGAATTAAAAGAAAAGTTTGAAAAACAACTGCATGATTTAAGCTCACTAGAATCTCGTATTGCAGAAATTTCTGCTATGTTGCAAAAGTTAGCCATTGAAACAGAAGAATTGGCTCATCAACTTAGAGTGAAACGCAAGCATACAATTCCTGAAATAGAAAAAAGCGTTAACGCTTTGCTAGAAGAAGTGGCGCTCATGAACGCGCATTTTGAAATAGAATTTCATGAGTTAAATTTTAACCAAGCGAGTATTCATGGCATAGATGAAATAGTTTTTCTATTTAGTGCCAATAAAGGATTTAAGCCGCAACCAATTAACAAGGTAGCAAGTGGAGGAGAATTAAGCCGACTTATGCTTTGCATTCAATCACTCATGGCTAACAAAATGGAATTGCCAAGTATGGTATTTGATGAAATAGACACGGGAATTTCAGGAGAAGCAGCTCAGAAAGTTGCAAATGTTATGCGAAAATATGCGCAATCACATCAAGTAATTGCGATTTCACACTTGCCACAAATTGCTGCAAAAGCAGACGAACACTTGTATGTATATAAAAGTTCGGATGGCTCGCATACACAAACCGCCATTAAACAATTGAATACAACAGAACGCATCCAAGAGATTGCTAGAATGCTGAGTGGAGAAAACCCTTCTGAGAAGGTTTTAGCCGCCGCTAGCGAGCTAATTGGGATTTCTGATAATTAAAATTATATTGCCAAACATAAGATGACATTAAGTTTAGAATACAACACAGAAAGAGGCAAATTACATATTTCTGAATATGGAAGAATTATTCAGCGATTAATTGCATTTGCCGTAAGCGAGCCAAGCCGCGAACGCCGCCAAATAATTGCAAATGATATCATCAAACTTATGGGGCAACTCAATCCACATTTGCGAGATGTTGCAGACTACAAGCATAAATTATGGGATCACCTATTTGTAATGAGTGATTTTAAGCTAGACGTTGACTCACCCTACCCAAAACCGAGTCCGGAAACCATTAAATCTAAACCGAGTCCACTAGCCTACCCTCAATCAAAGATCAAATTTAGATTCTATGGAAAAATAGTTCCTAAAATGATTGAAAAAATTTCCGATTTTGAGGAAGGTCCTTCAAGAACAGCCTATATTAATGCCATTGGATCATTTATGAAAATGAGTTCTAAGGCATGGAACCTAGAGATGCTTAACGATGAAGAAGTAATGAATCATCTTGAAAGCTTAAGTCAGGGTAAAATTAGTGTTAACGAAAGCGATGATTTGCAATTTAAAAACATGCAACAACGAAAAGTGACAGCGATTGGTGAGGATAAATTTACCAATCATAGAAATAATAACAATAATCAGAATCGCAATAAATTCAATAAAAACAAGAACAGAAATTTCAAGAATTTCAAAAATGGGCGCTAACAGCTAGTGCGCTGCAATCTTGTTTGTATTTTTAATGATACCTATGAAAATTCATTAAACGGCTACCTCATGATCACGAAGGGCTTGATTTAATGATGTTTTTAAGTCGGTACTCTCTTTACGTTTACCAATAATTAATGCACAAGGTACTTGGTATGAGCCTGAAGGAAATTGTTTGGTATAAGAACCTGGAATAACCACAGACCTTGCTGGTACTTTACCTTGATAGGTAATAGGCTCTTCACCTGTTACATCAATAATTTTTGTGCTCATGGTAAGGGTAACGCCAGCCCCTAAAACGGCTTCTTTTTCTACGTGAACACCCTCTACTACGATACATCGAGAGCCAATAAAACAATTGTCTTCAATAATGACTGGAGCGGCCTGAACAGGTTCTAATACACCTCCAATACCAACGCCACCAGATAAGTGAACATGTTTTCCAATTTGTGCGCAACTACCCACAGTAGCCCAAGTATCAACCATTGTTCCTTCATCAACGTATGCCCCAATATTTACATAACTTGGCATTAAAATAGTCCCCTTACTTAAATAAGCGCCATATCTTGCAATTGCATGTGGCACTACCCTAACACCTAAAGCTGCATAATTTTTCTTCAATGCCATTTTATCATGAAACTCCATGGGTCCTATCTCAATTGTTTCCATTTTGCGAATTGGAAAGTATAAAATAACTGCTTTTTTCACCCAATCGTTCACCTTCCAACCTGCTGGTGTTGGCTCTGCTACGCGCAATTTACCTTTATCTAATAACTCAATTACTTCGTTTATGGCATCTTGTGTATCAATTGCTGATAAAAGAGAACGATCTTCCCACGCTGCTTCAATAATGTGTTGTAAATTCATGTGGCAAATGTGAACTTCAAAAGCTTAAATTGCAAGAAAAAAATAGCATGCTGAACCAAACAGCGGATACAGATTGGAATAACATTTTAAAGGATGCATTTGCCCAAGAAAGTTATGCGCAATTGATGGCATTTCTTGAAGGTGAATATCAGGGTAAAATCCCTATACTTCCTCCAATTTCTGAGGTTTTTGCTTGCTTTGAGCTTACACCCTTTCAACAAGTTAAGCTTGTTATTATTGGTCAAGATCCCTACCACGGTTCGAACCAAGCTCATGGATTATGCTTTTCTGTTCATACTGGTGTAAAAACCCCACCTTCTTTAAGAAATATTTTCAAAGCCCTAGCATATGATTTTCCGGGCTACCAAACGCCAAATCATGGTAATTTAACACATTGGGCAAAACAAGGTGTATTACTATTAAATTCGGTATTAACAGTGAGAGAAAACATGGCAGGATCTCACCAAAATAAAGGATGGGAATTATTTACCGATACAGTTATTGAACAAATAAGTAAACAAAAAGAACATGTAGTTTTTTTATTATGGGGCAATGCAGCCATCAAGAAGAAGGATTTAATTAATAGTTCTAAACACCTTGTTTTAGAGGCGCCACATCCATCTCCATTATCTGCTCATAAAGGGTTTATAAATTGCAAACACTTTTCAAAAGCCAATGAATATCTATTGGCAAATGAGCAACAAGCCATCGTTTGGTAGTTTGGTTTTATTCTGTATAAAAATCAATCAAAGAACCAACATACTCATTCGTCCAACCTTCAATTAAGTCATTATATTCTTCATCTGGAATATTTGTTTGCCTTACCTCTAGTGATGTTCCTTGATTGTGTGCATGCAATTTAAGCGTTACTATACTTGGGGCTTCTGCTTCTTCATCTCCAAAATACCATTGCTGAACCAATTTTTTATTGGGCTCAAATTCTAAATTTTTGCCAATGATGCTTCCATCCCAAAGCGAAAACTCGGTATTGGGTTCAGCCACAAAAGTTGCTTGATCGCCTGTCCACAACATGATGGTTGGCTCCTGGGTTAGTGCTAAGTATACATCTTCTGGAGGGGCCGGGATGATGTAATATTTTTTGAAATCTTTCACTTGGTAAAAGTAAAGAAATGAAATGATATTTTATATTTTGGTTTAATGAACGAATATGTTTTAGTTTGCTATTGATATGGAATTAGCATTAAAAATTAAAGCGGCGGCGACCGATATAGCCGAAGAATTAGTAGCCATAAGGAGGCATTTACATAGTCATCCAGAATTGTCTTTTCAAGAATACAATACGGTGGCTTATGTTAAAGCGCAGCTTGAAAGTATGGGGATAACCCGAATAAAAAGTTTAGCTCAAACCGGATTAGAAGTGTTAATTGAAGGCATAAACCCGCATAAAAAAGTTGTAGCCTTAAGAGCCGATATGGATGCATTACCTATTTTGGAGGCTAACGAGGTAACGTATAAATCTAAGAATATTGGCGTAATGCATGCATGTGGTCACGACGTGCACACCGCATGTTTATTGGGTGTTGCCAAAATTTTGAATACTATTACCGATCAATTTGAAGGTACTGTAAAATTAATTTTTCAACCCGGTGAAGAAAAGTTACCCGGCGGCGCCTCAGTTATGATTGCAGAGGGCGTTTTAGAAAATCCTAACGTGAATGCCATTATTGGACAACATGTGATGCCTTTAATACCTGTTGGTAAAATTGGCTTTAGAAGTGGTTTGTATATGGCCAGCACCGATGAGTTGTATGTAACCATTAAAGGTAAAGGTGGACACGGAGCTATGCCCCACTTGTGCATAGACCCTGTTGTAATTTCTGCACAGATGATTATTGCTTTGCAACAATTGGTAAGCAGACAAGCAAATCCAATATTACCAAGTGTATTAAGCTTTGGTAAGGTAATAGCTAATGGAGCTACTAATGTGATTCCAAATGAAGTTTATCTGGAGGGCACCTTTAGAACTTTAGACGAGTTATGGCGTAAAAGAGCTCATGAATTAATGCTCAGAACAGCAAAATCTATTGCTGAAGGCATGGGGGCGGAGGTAAATTTTGAAATCAAAAGAGGGTATCCTTGCCTTCACAATAATCCCGAGTTAACAGCTCGCAGCAAGGCAGCAGCAATTGAGTACATGGGATCTGAAAATATTATAGATTTAGATATCTGGATGGCTGCAGAGGACTTTGCCTATTACTCTCAGGAAACTACGGCTTGTTTTTACAGGCTTGGAACCAGAAATGAAGCAAAAGGTATTACATCAGGTGTTCACACACCAAGCTTTGATATTGATGAAAACGCCTTAGAGATTGGAACGGGACTAATGACCTATTTAGCCCTTAAAGAACTTAGTGCTTAATATTCTTCGTACCAACTAAATTTTTCTTCAACAATAGACGTCTTTTCTTTTTTCAAATGTGCTAAAAAAGCCGAGGCTACGGGTGATAGTTTTTTATTCTTTAGCCAAATCATACTCCAATTAGATTTTATTGGTAAGCCTGGAGTTGGAATAATATGTAATTCTTTGTTATGGAGTTCATTTTTAATTCCGATTAAAGGCATTATAGAATAACCCAATCCGGCCATTAATGCTTGTTTCACAGCTTCATTAGAAGACAACTCCAATTTCTTTAAAACCGAAATTTGTTTTTGTTGAAAATAACGCTCCATGATTTGCCTGGTACCTGAACCTTTTTCTCTAAAAATAAGCGGCAAATCTTTAAACACATCCTTTGGTGAGCCTCCAATTTTTTCCTCTGGTATTTTACTGCCAACTAAATACAATTTATTATACAACAAGTTTAGTTTTTCAATTTGCATATTTGCTGGTAAAATAGATACCAAGGCAAAATCAATTTCATTGTTTTCTAAACTCTCGGCAACCATTTGTTTATTTGTTACCTCAACATTTAGTTCTATCCCATCATTTTCTGCTATAAATTTGGATAAAAAATAAGGTAATACATATTTTCCTGTTGAAACCACAGATATTTTCAATCTACCGGTTAATTTACCTTTAAATGCTTGGGTTTTATAGTTTATGGCACTAACTTGATTCAGGATATTTTCAGCAGCTAGAGCAATTTCCTTTCCAAATTCAGTAATATAAATTTTTCTTCCAATTATCTCTGTAAGTGGAATATCAAATTGATCTTGAAAGTTTTTTAATTGAATTGAAACAGCTGGTTGGGTTAAATTCATTGCTTCAGAAGCTTTTGTAACGCTTTTTAATTGCACAACTTTTAAAAATATCTGCAATTGGTTTAGGGTATAGTTCATTAATTTTATTTATGTTTATTATGAATATTTCAAATAAATATTAATTAAAGTTAAGAAGTTTCTTTGTATTATCAAACTATTTATTTATATTAAAGTTTTTAATCATTAATATAAATTATACAAGATTCAATAATTTTCTCTCGACTTATCACATATTTATAATGAATTTAAATCTACTCATAGAAAATTTAACCAACCCAGCTTTACTATTTTTTGCACTTGGAATTTTAGCTGTGTATCTAAAAAGTGATTTAGAAATTCCGCCCAACTCTTCAAAATTCATTTCCTTATACTTACTCTTTGCAATTGGATTTAAAGGTGGTCAGGAATTATCGCACCAAGATATCAACAGTGAAATCATTTTGTCAATCCTATTTGGAATAAATATTTCAATGATTATTCCACTCTACTCTTTTTTCATATTGCGGCGTAAGCTTAACATCTTTGATTCAGGCGCCATAGCTGCAGCATACGGTTCTGTTAGCGCTGTTACCTTTGTTACAGCGGCTTCGTATCTAGAATCACAACAGCTGAACTTGCATGGTCACATGGTAGCCATCATGGCGTTAATGGAATCTCCAGCAATTATAATTTCATTGGTACTTATCTCTGTGGCAAATAAGGATAGTAAAGAAAACCTAAAAAAAGGAAATGTAATTCGTCATTCCTTCACCAACGGTAGTGTGTTATTAATTATTGGAAGTTTAATTATTGGTTATGTTGCAAATGCCAAGCAAGCGGAGGGTATTAAACCATTTACCAATGATTTATTTAAAGGTTTCTTGGCTATATTCCTGTTAGACATGGGAATTAGTAGTGGTAAAAAACTAAAATCTTTTTTCGCATTTGGATGGTTTCCAGTAATTTTTGCTGTGTTTATGCCACTCATTAATGGTTGTTTGGTGGCGTTTTTTAGCCAGTATGTAACCAGCGATATAAGTAACCGATTTATGTTTGCGATTTTAGCTGCAAGTGCTTCATATATAGCAGTCCCAGCCACCATGAAAATATCTGTTCCAAAAGCCAATCCGGGATTGTTTTTACCGATGGCTTTGGCGCTTACCTTTCCGGTGAATATTACTGTTGGAATGCCATTGTATTTTTTAGTAGTTCAAAATTTCTAAGCAACTGGAAAAACATTTTTCGCCAATAAAATACTGTTTTCGAGTTCTTTTGAGTTCAAACCTGTTGACACAGATTTCGCTTCCAAAAACGAAACAATATTTTCAGTAGCCATATTTCCGGTAAGTTGATCTGTGGCCATTGGACACCCTCCAAGTCCCATGATGGCTCCGTCAAATCTCCTGCAACCTCCCTCCCATGCTGCTTCCATTTTTTCTTGCCAATTAAAAGGTGTGGTATGCAAATGTGCCCCAAATTCGATATGCGGTAATTGTTGGATTAGCGCTTTAAATAAGTAGGATATACTTGTTGGCGTGGCCATCCCAATTGTATCACTAAGTGATAATATTCGAATACCCATATTGTTCATTTGTTCAACCCAATGTGCAACCAAATCTGCATTCCATTCATCACCATATGGATTACCAAAACCCATACTTATGTATACAACCATTTCTTTTTCGTGTTTGTTGCATAAATTTTGAATAGCTTCTACCGTTCTCAAACTTTCTTTAATAGTGCTATTGGTATTGCGTTGTTGAAATGTTTCTGAAATGGAAAAAGGAAATCCAAGGTATTTAATTTCTGGGTATTTACATGCCTCTTCAGCACCTCTTGTATTCGCAATAATGGCTAATAATTTGGTTCGAACCGATTCTAAATGAAGCATTCCTAAGACTTCTGCTGTATCTTGCATTTGCGGAATAGCCTTTGGTGAAACAAAACTACCAAAATCTAAAGTATCAAATCCAACCTTTAATAATTGATTTAAATATGCTGCTTTTTGTGGGGTTTTTATAAATTGATGAATGCCTTGCATAGCATCTCTCGGACATTCAATGAGTTTGACCTGCATAAACGGATAATTTTTAATAAATACAAGTACAAAAATATCGGATTTAAACTTATTTTTGACCTCATTTTTATTTGAATGTAAAACAACACCATGAATCAAGACTTGGAAAATGTAACCAATGAACCTGCGGAGGAATCAACTCCAGTGGTTAACCTATCAGAAACTAACTCAGAAGAAATAGTTTCTATGAATGCACCTGTAGTAACGTCAACTGCTCCCACTAAAACAATTGAATCAATTGTTGATGAAGATTCTATTTTAGAATCAGTAGAAGAATTGCCAGATTACACCCACTTATCAAAAGCTGAATTGTTACAAACCGCATTAAAAGCGAGTAACGACAAAGAATTGGGTGAAGCATTGAATATCTTTAAAGCAATTAAACCTTATTTGGATCATTTAATTGCAGAAGAAAAGTCGGAAGCGCTAGCCAAATTTTTAGAGGAAGGCGGAGACAAAGACGCTTTTGAGTTTAAAGGTGATCATACAAAAGACGAATTTAATAGCGCATTTATTGCCTTAAAACAGCGAAAAGAGGATGCACGCAAAAGACAAGAAGCTGAAAAACAAGATAACCTATTAAAAAAGGAAGCCATCTTAGAGGAAATTAAAAAATTAAACGAAAGCGAAGAAACAGCAAATAGCTTAAAGCGTTTAAAAGAATTACAATCTGAATGGAAAACAATCAAAAATGTTCCCAAAGAACATATAGATAATTTATGGGAAAGTTACCGCGTTCTAAATGAAATATTTTATGACCGCCTGTCAATAAATAACGAATTAAAGGATTTGGACCGCAGTAAAAATCTAGACCATAAAATTGAATTGATTTCGAAGGTGAGTGATTTATTGCAGGAAGACAACATCAAAAAGGCACTGATTAATGTAAAAAAATATCAGGAAGAATGGCGTTTTATAGGTCCAGTTGCGCGCGAAGCCTCAGATGATATTTGGAATAGGTTTAAAGCCGAAGTGGATAAGGTATATGAAAAAGTAAAGGCTAAAACAGAGGAACTAGAAGAAGTTCGTAAACAAAACCTATTAGCAAAACAAGAATTATTAGCAAAAGCAAAAGAATTAGCTCAAACTAAAACCATTCGAATTAAAGAATGGATGGAAAACAGCGTTACATTAAATGAATTAATGGAGGCTTGGAAGAAAATTGGACATGTGCCAATAGCCCATAGAGAAGAGGTATGGAATGAGTTTAGAGAGGCAAGAAATACATTCTATGTGAATAAAAATGTATTTTTTAAATCAATGCATGCCGAAAGGAATGCAAACCTAAAAGCGAAAGAAGACTTGTGCGAAAAAGCAGAATCAATTGCAGCGAATCCAATAGATTGGAACAAGCAAACCGATGAGTTAAAGAAATTACAAGAAGCATGGAAAAAAATAGGTCATGCTCCTGATAAAGTAAATGATGCCGTATGGCGCAGGTTTAGAACTGCATGCGACAGTTTCTTTGCGAAAAAATCTGAAAGGTATGCGAGTCAGATTACTGAACAAACGGAAAACTTAAATCAAAAGCTTGCCTTAATCAATAAATTAGAAGCATTAAATAGCGCTGAAAATAGCGGCAATATTTTTGCTGAATTAAAGCAAATTCAAACAGATTGGAATGCCATTGGCTTTGTTCCAGCTGCAAAAAAAGAGGCAATAAACAAGCAGTACAACGATTTATTAGATAAGTTATACAGCAAGCATAAGCAGCTTAACAAGGAGATGCGTGAAGATCGCGACAAACAAAATTTTGAACTGTTAGCCAGTTCGCCAAATGGTTTACAAAAACTACAACGCGAAGAAAAGATTTTATTAGAACGCATTAGAGGCATGAAAAAAGATATTGAAACTTGGGAAAACAACTTAGGTTTCTTTAAAAGCGGAAATAGTAAAAATCCATTAGCAGAACAAATTCAATCTAAAATTGAAATTGCCCACAAGCATATTGGTGGACTTGAAGATAAGCTAAAAGCCCTTAAAGCATTGAAAAATAAACCGGCAGAAGAATAGTAAAATTTTGAACATTCATTATATCAAACATTTTTGTTTGCATTATTTAACTGCAAAATGGATAGATGTTTTGCACTCTCCTTTTGTATTTAATTTGTATCAAACATGTATCAAAAGAGAAAATGATTTATCGGCTTATGCAAACATCGAACTTCAAAGAGCGCATTTATTGAAAGATAAACGCGCTCTTTTTTATGATGATTTTGGCGCTTCAGCTAAAAGTAGAAATTTATTTGTTAAAACATTAGCAAAGCAACATCTAAAACCCGCTCGTATAGCTCAAGTATTAAGTAGAATCAACAGATATTTAGCTTATAAAAACAGCATAGAACTAGGCACATCATTGGGTATTACTACGCAATATTTAGCCCTTGGTTCACTTGATAAAAAGACCATTCATACCATAGAAGCCAGTCAGAAAGTGCGTGAAATTGCGCTTGAAGGTTTTAAAAATACTCATTCCATCACATCTCATTTAGGTACATTTGATCAGGTATTACCCGAGGTGTTAGAAAAGATTAAAACCCTAGATATGCTTTTTATAGATGGAAATCATAGTTACGATGCTACTATGCGCTATTTTGAAATGTGTAAACCTTATCTGCACAATCAAAGCTTAATTGTATTCGATGATATTTATTGGAGCAAAGGAATGACCCAAGCATGGAAAGAAATTAAAGCTGATCCGATTGTTACAGTGAGCATTGATTTATTCTTTATTGGATTGGTTTTCTTTAGAAAAGAACAGGTAAAAGAAAATTTCAAACTGCGCATCCTATAATGTAGACAAGCAACCAAAATCCGGTGGGTTTCTTATTATGAAATGTTATTCAATAATACTAAGTTCGAAACATGAGTAATCGAATAAAAATTGGTATTTTCTTCGGCGGATGCAGCAGAGAAAGAGAAGTATCTTTTGCCGGTGGCAGAACGGTTTATGATAATTTAGACAAATCAATTTTTGAGGCTATACCCATATTTGTGGATAGCTTTAATAATTTCATTTTACTCGATTGGAAATATATTTATAAAGGTTCTATTCGAGATTTTTATCCGGATGTTAGCTTTCTAAGGGGCGCTAAACACGAAGTACAAGTTTATGCAGAAAACTTAAAAAATGCTTATAAAGACCAGGGTAAAGGCATGGCAAAAAAAATTGGCCGATTGGTTCAATCTTCTGAGCTAAAATCCCTTATTGATTTTGCATTTTTAGCGTTACATGGTAATTATGGAGAAGATGGCACAATCCAAGGTTTATTAGAATGGCATGGTATTCCCTACTCTGGCTCTGGAATAATGCCTTCCGCCATTGGCATGAATAAACGTATTCAGAAAGATTTTATGCAAGCTGCGGGCTTGCCTGTACCTGCTTATTACAGTTTCACAAAAGATAGTCTGAACCAAATCAAACAGCATTACAAAAATGCCATAGAAAAAGTAGGATTTCCAATGGTAATTAAACCGGCTAACCAAGGTAGTTCTGTTGGTGTAAGTGTTATTAAATTGGATCATTTTAAATCTTTTGAACAAGCCGTTGAAAAAGCATTCTTCATTCAAAAGGTAATTGCCGCAGATTGGCTCGGAAAAAGTAAAAGTGAACGTACCCAGTTTATTCAAAAGATTACAGATGTTAAGGAAGGTATTGGCCTACCAGTTAGGGTAAATGAACAAATTATTTATCATCCAGATGAACTCTGGAGTTACTTTGATAAGGAGTTTAAAAGTAAAGATTTTATAAGCATTGCAAGTGTGTATAGTGAATCAGAATGCTTAATTGAAGCATTTATCGATGGTAGAGAATTTTCATGCATTGTTCTCAGAAATGAGAATGGCTCTGCAGTTGCTTTACCGCCTACAGAAATTGTAAAAGGCGATGAAGTTTACGATTATAAAAGTAAATACTTACCCGGACTTAGCAGAAAAATTACTCCAATTAATATCTCAGACACTAAAATTGAAGAAATTAGAAAGGCTTGTAGTAAATTATTTAGTTTTTTCAACTTCCATGTATATGCCCGCATAGATGGATTTATTGATAAAAAAGGTGAAATTTTTCTGAACGACCCAAATACAACTTCAGGAATGATGCCATCTTCTTTCTTTTTTCACCAAGCTGCAGAAATTGGCCTAAACCCATCACAATTTTTAACCTATATCATTAGAACTTCTATACAAGAAAGAATAAGTAGTTTATCTGTTAACCATCAATTTAATGCCTTATTAAACAAACTAGATCACTCAATTAAACAGAATAAAGTTGCTACAGGAAAGAAAAAAAGAGTGGCCGTATTTATGGGTGGCTATAGCACAGAACGGCATATTTCAGTAGAAAGTGGCAGAAATATTTATGAGAAATTAGCATCATCAGAAAAATATGAACCTTTTCCTGTTTTTGTTACCGGTGATGATACGCATCATGAACTCTATTTACTGCCCATACAGGTAATGCTTAAAGACAATGCAGATGACATTAAAGAAAAAGTAATGCATTTCCATAGACCTAAAATTATGAATAGCATTGCCAAAGAATGTGAAGAAATCCTAATAAAATATAGTAAAAATAATCTATTTGAACCTAAGAAGATAACGTATAAAGAGTTAAAAACAATAAGCGATAGCGTTTTTATTGCCTTACATGGTAGACCAGGTGAAGATGGCACGGTTCAAAAAGAATTGAATAAAATAAAACTGCCATTTAATGGATCGGATGTGGAAAGTTCACAAATTACCATTAATAAATATGATACCAATACCCTATTAAAAAAGAAAGGTTTTTTGGTTGCAGACCACTTTTTAGTTAGAGAAAATGATTTCCTAACTGATGCAGAAGCGCTGTACAAGAAAATTGAAAAGATTGGTTACCCACTCATTGCCAAACCTGCCGATGATGGTTGCAGTTCTGCAGTTAAAAAAATTAAAACCAGGGCTCAACTTGCTGCATATACCGAAGGTGTTTTTAGACCAAATCCTGAACTTAGTATACCAATGCGCAATGCTTTAGAACTTGGTGCCAAAGAAGAATTTCCTAAAAAATCTTTTTTCTTGGTTGAAAAGTTTATTGAAAAAGGCAAAGCAAAACATTTTTTAGAAGTTACTGGTGGAATGGTAACACATTTTAAAAAAGGAAAACTTTTTTATGAAACTTTTGAACCAAGTGAAACTTTAGCTGAAAGTGAAATTCTAAGTTTAGAGGAAAAATTCCTCGCTGGCCAGGGTCAGAATATTACACCAGCAAGATACTCCGCTAGTCCACTTGCAAATAAAAAAATTAGCGCTTTGGTTCAAGAACAGTTAAAAAACGCTGCCAAAGTATTGGGTATTGAAGGGTATTGTCGCATTGATGCATTCGTTCGTATTTACAGCACTTCAAAGATTGAGGTAATCATTATTGAAGCCAATTCTTTACCTGGTATGACACCTGCAACGGCTATTTTTCACCAATGCGCTTTAAACCAATATAAACCTTACGAGTTTATAGACCAAATCCTGAGCTTTGGAGAAGAAAGATTGAAAATAAAAAATCAAAAAACAGTAAAAAAATAAACAGAAAGCATTTGATTTTCATTTCAATTTATATAATTTCACATTTAAATTTAACATAATGGAAGCTAATATACTTACAACAATTATTCTACCTGTTGCACTTGGAATTATTATGCTTGGCTTGGGACTCGGACTCAGCCTAGATGATTTTAAGAGAGTGGCATTATATCCCAAAGCAATCATCATTGGTTTATTCTGTCAGATGATAGTATTACCTATTATCTGTTTTGGCATTGCGATTACATTGCAGTTACCAGCAGAATTAGCTGTGGGTTTAATGTTGTTATCAGCATCGCCAGGAGGCCCTACGGCTAATTTATATAGCCACCTTGCCAAAGGTGATGTGGCATTAAACATTAGTTTAACGGCCATTAACAGCTTACTTACCTTAATAAGTCTTCCATTAATTGTAAATTTTTCAATTCAATATTTTTTGGCTAGTGAACAAGCTATACCAATGCAATTTAAAAAGATTATTGAGGTCTTTTTGATTGTATTAATTCCTGTAATTATAGGGATGTTGATTAAAGCGAATAGACCAAAAATTTCGGAAAAGATGGATAAACCGGTTAGGATTTTATCTGCACTTTTTTTGGTTTTAATAATTGTGGCGGCCGTTTTGTAATGAGTATTCCAGCAGCAATTTATAGTTTGATTATGTTCTTTACAGCTGCTATTTTTGGCTACTTAGTAAACAAAAACAATGTAAGCCACTAACTTTGTCAGCCATTAAGTCTAGGCAAGCATGGCCTGAATGCGTTTTTCAATCGTTTCTGGCTTTGTTGTGGGAGAAAAACGTTCTACCACTTTACCCTCTTTATCTATTAAAAATTTAGTAAAATTCCATTTAATGGCTGAACCCAATAAGCCACCTTTTTTAGCTTTTAAATAGGCAAAAACGGGATGAGTTCCACTCCCATTCACCATTATCTTAGCAAACATGGGGAATGTTACACCATAATTCCTTAAACAGGTATTTACTATCGAATGTTCGTCACCTGGCTCTTGATTCCCAAATTGATTGCAAGGGAATCCTAAAATTACGAATCCCTTATCCTTATATTTTTGATACAATTGTTCTAATCCTGTGTATTGCGGGGTGAGTCCGCATTTGCTCGCAGTATTTACAACCAAGATTGTTTTGCCAGCATATTCTTTCATGCTAATTTTATGATTTTGTATTGATTTAGCTGATAAGTCGTAAAAATTATTGATATTCATTTTGTTGCAATTACTTACACTATGAACCCAAGAAAATTAAAAAGGTTCAGAAAAGACGAAAAAAAACCTTTAAGTAACTTGCCATTCAATAATTTAGAATTATATTTGCAGGCTTTTTTAAGCGAAAGGAGATTATTTTATTGTCAAACATTATTAACCAAAACACACCAACTCCCGATGCAGATTTCGATTGGAGTATGGACAAAGCCGGATTTGGCGGCTACTCGAAAGAGGAACACCAAACGTTAGCCTCTCTCTATGAAAACACTTTAAACGCTTTCAACGAAAAAGAAATCGTAAAAGGTGCAGTAGTAGGTTTCACAGAAAAAGAAGTTGTATTAAACATCGGCTTTAAATCTGATGGCTTAATTGCCAAAACAGAGTTTCGTGACATGCCAGATTTAAAAGTTGGGGATGTAATCGAAGTTTTGTTAGAAACCAAAGAAGATCCCAACGGACAGCTTATTTTGAGTCGCAAAAAAGCGATGAGCGAAAGAGCATGGGAAAACATCCTGCAGGCTCAGGAAAATGATGTGATTGTTAACGGTTACGTTAAAACGCGCACCAAAGGCGGTTTAGTTGTTGAAGTATTTGGTATTGATACTTTCTTACCAGGTTCTCAAATAGACACTAAGCCAATTAAAGATTACGATGTATACGTGGGTCAAACCATGCCATTCAAAGTAGTTAAGGTAAATCATGCTTTTAAGAATGTAGTTATTTCTCACAAAGTATTGATTGAAGAAGATATTGAAAAACAAAAGTCAGATATCTTATCTAAACTTGAGAAAGGTCAAGTTTTAGAAGGAACAGTTAAAAACATGACTTCTTTCGGTGTATTCATCGATTTAGGTGGTGTTGATGGCTTGTTACATATTACCGATATTTCTTGGGGACGTATCAATCATCCAGAAGAGGTACTACAATTAGATCAGAAGATTAATGTGGTAGTATTGGATTTTGATGATGAGAAGAAGCGTATCTCTCTTGGATTAAAGCAATTAGGTGCTCATCCATGGGATTCTTTAGCAGAAAACTTAGTAATGGGTGCTAAAGTAACTGGTAAAATTGTAAATATCGCAGATTACGGTGCATTCTTAGAAATTGCTCCAGGCGTAGAAGGTTTAATTCACGTAAGTGAAATGAGCTGGAGTCAGCACTTGCGCTCACCGCAAGATTTCTTGAAAATGGGTGACGATTTAGAAGCTGTAATCTTAACATTAGACAAAGACGAACGTAAAATGTCTTTAGGCGTTAAGCAATTAAAGGCTGATCCTTGGGTAAATATCCAAGAAAGATATCCTTTGAACTCGCGTCAAAAAGGTATTGTTCGCAATATGACAAACTACGGTTTATTTGTTGAACTTGAAGAAGGAGTTGATGGATTAGTTCACGTTTCAGATTTAAGCTGGACTAAGAAAATTAAGCATCCAAATGAGTTTGTAAAAGTAAATCAAGAATTGGAAGTATTGGTATTGGAAGTTGACTTAGAAAATCGTCGTTTGAGCCTAGGCCACAAACAATTAGACGAAAATCCTTGGGAAGCTTTTGAAACTTTATTCTCTGTAGGTTCAGAGCATGAAGGTACCATCTTAAAAATTGAAGATAAGAGTGCTATTGTTGCATTACCATACGGTGTAGAAGGTTACGCTCCATTAAAACAATTACAAAAAGAAGATAAGAAAACCGCTAAAGAAGATGAGGTACTTACTTTTAAAGTAACTGAGTTTAATAAAGACAACCGTCGTATAGTATTATCTCATACTGCCCTTTGGAAAGAAGAAGAAATTGTGAAGAAAGACGCAGAAGTAAAAACCAAAGAAGTAGAAAAAGAAAAAGTAGCTAAAGCCGCTAAGAAAATCAATGAGTCGAATGAAAAATCAACTTTTGGTGATATTGGTGGATTAGCCGAGTTAAAAGCCAAAATGGAAGGCAATTAAGGCTAATACGATTAAAAAAAATCCTCCTTTGTGCAAACAAAGGGGGATTTTTTTTTGATTTTTTTAGTATCATTGTGTGAAAGTCAATACATTGCAATGAATATAACCATGAAACATTACCTACAAACTGCCCTATTGTGCTTAGTTTTTCTTTCAAGCGTTCATGCCCAACATATCGCATTAGATCCAACTTTTAAACCTAATGGACTAACCGTAGGTTCGATTACCCAAATGGCTTTGCAAGCAGATGGAAAGATCATTATAATAGGAAACTTTACTCAATATGACGGTATTGAGGCCAAAGGTATCGCTCGTATTCATAGCAATGGAAGAATAGATACTAGCTTTAAAACTGGACTAGGATTTATGGTAGGTATAAATCATTTACCACATACCATTCATATTCAAAACAATGGAAAAATTTTAATTGGTGGTAGGTTTAATAGCTACAATACCTCTTATGCCATAAATATCGTTAGGCTGAACCAAGATGGATCCACAGATACTAGTTTCAATGCAACCCAAGTATCAGGATTTAATGATGGAAAAGGCAATGTATATTGTATAAAAACCCAACCTGATGGAAAAATTATTGCTGGTGGTAATTTTGCTATTTCAGACAAATTTGAAAGTTGGAACCTGGTGCGTTTTAACGCTGATGGCACACTCGATAAAACATTTTCCTTAATAGGTGGGAGTCACGCTCCTGCCGCCGTAAAAATAAATAATGGTTCAGCGAACGTTACTGATTTGGCCATTCAAGAAGATGGGAAAATCATTTTGGTAGGGAATTTTACAAAATACAATCTACTCACCGTAAATCACTTGATTAGGCTAAATGCAGATGGAACAATAGATTCTAGTTTTAACAAAGGTTCTGGTGCCAACCAAATCATTCAATCAGTTACCCTACAAAAGGACGGAAAAATTTTATTGTCGGGTTGGTTTGATAGTTTTGATGGTAAGAAAAGAACTAGCATGGCCAGATTACATTCAAGCGGAGTATTAGATACAAGTTTTGTTCCCGATATTACCCAATGCGGTAATTTTTGTGTTATGAAACATAAATCATTGCCTGATGGTAGAATTTTAAATAGCTCCAATTGGCTCGTGTTAAATCAAAACGGATCGAAAGATACGACACTCTGGCAAGAAACATTTTTTGAATATGGATCCATTACTGATGTGTTGGATCAGCCAGATGGAAAAATATTGGTGAGTGGCTATTTTGGCAATTACCAAGGAACAAGCACCCCAAGAATATTGCGGTTTGAAGCACAAGCTGTTGGACTACCTGACAATGAAAGCAATTATTTACCATTCGAAATCTGGCCAAATCCCATGCAAAATGATACAGAAATAAGATTTGAAAAGCCAATAACAAACGCTACTCTTTTGCTTAGGAATGTATTGGGAGAAAACATGTTAACCTTAAAACAAATTTCTGGCACAAGTATCCGAATAGAACGCCGTTTAATTCCTGAGGGTATATACTTTTTAAGCATCGAAAGTGGCCATTCAACGGGCACTCAAAAACTTATAGTTGTAGATTAAAATAGGAATTTATTCTAAAATACTAGGGCTGAACCAAAATCTTGTACATTACCTTACGCTCATTTTGTTTGATATGCACTAGGTATAAACCTGCCGGCCAGTCTTGGGTTTGGATGTTTAATTCATTCATATTGTCGGCTTGTATAAACATATTTTTACCTTTCAGATCTTGCACTTGCACCTCGAAAGTTCCCTTGGTTTGAACCGAAATAAAAGAACTTGCTGGGTTGGGATAAACCTGAATTTCTTTCTCAATTGCATTTTCTACTAATGAGGTTGGTGGCGCAGTTTCGAACCAACGTGTAGCCCAAGCACTAGTGAAGTTGCCGTTTCTGCCTCTTACACGCCAATAATA
This sequence comes from Sphingobacteriales bacterium, assembly GCA_021298155.1. Lineage (GTDB taxonomy): Bacteria > Bacteroidota > Bacteroidia > UKL13-3 > UKL13-3 > B1. Next base: position 56,716 of record JAJTEN010000011.1, read on the forward strand.
GCGGGTATTGCCTTGCATACCAGAAAACTGAGAGGCATTTCCAAGCGCATTTCCGCTGGCAATGATGGTACTAAAATCTTCGTTTTGAGAAACTTGAACATCGAAACTCAAGGCATTAGAAGAAAAATTCCAGCTTAATAAAAGTGGCGTTAAAGGTATATTCTTAGCCCCTTGTGCCGGTGAAACCAATACAGGAACACCAATTACTGGAGGCGGTATGGTGTTAAAATATTGAATAGGCGACCAACGGCTGGTATCTTTCGCATGAAAAACCCTTGCACGCCAGAAGTAACGGGTACCATGAACCAAATTTACGGTAATTTCTGAAATGGCATCTTTAGGCAAGGTAACAATAGGTTTGGTATCAAATAAACTATCAGTAGCAATTTGATATTGATACCTAGAATCAAAATTACTGCCCTGTAAACCCCAATCTAGTTTAGTACTAACGGGTATATTTACCGCTGCATTAGCAGGAGAAGTTAACCATACATTTTGCGTAGTAACAAAATTAAATGTTGCCGACCAATTGCTGGTATCTACGCTATTTATGCACCGTGTGCGCCAAAAGTATTTAGTATGAAATAACAAATCGCCAGGCATGTTTGCTACAATATATTTGGGATCAAAATCATCTGGAACATGCGGGTCTACCCCACTTGCATATTGATTGGAGTTGAACAAATTGGTGGTATCAATTTCCCACTGTAGACGAGTTGAACCCGTTATTCCTGTCACTAATCCATTGGTTTGTGGTCCGGTACCAATAAAATTATTTGGTGGAAAATAAAGCGTTGGTGCCGAAGGCGTAGTGAACAAACGAGAAGTTGGTTCAGCCTGCTCCTGCCCTTTCATAGCATAAACACGCCAAATATATTTCTGTCCATACAGTAGCGTTGTATCAGCATAGAACATTGTTCCAGACTTCATAAAAGTGTCTATCCTGATGTAATAAGAAGAGGGATTAGCTGGCCACACTATTCCAGTATCGATTTCCATAACATGCGAACTGGCCCATGAATAGGAGTAAAAACTTAATTGGGGTCGAACCGTGGTTAAATT
>JAJTEN010000069.1 GCA_021298155.1 Sphingobacteriales bacterium
TGTTTTATTGATACTTAACATTTGTTTGTGTTGATTTACATTTGTATACTTGCGCTTTTACAAAAGTTAAATACAGCTAATAATCAATATATTATATGGATGAGTTAAATAAACGCGTGTTAAGTGTAATGGAATCTAAATCAATGAGCAAAAGCGCATTTGCTGCGCTAATCGACATCTCGCTGCCTGTGCTTACGCATATCGGTTCAGGAAGGAATAAGCCTGGTTTAGAAATGATTGCAAAGATTTTAACTCATTTTCCTGATATCTCACCAGATTGGTTAATTTTAGGAAATGGAGGCATGTATAGAAAGGAAGTAGAAGTGCCAAATATTACTAAAGAATTAGAAGAAATTGCAGAATTGAGGAAAAAAATGCCCGATTTTGAACAAAATGCAGCCCAAATTTTAAATTATCACCAAATATTACTAAAAGAAATTAGCTATTTGCAAGAGCTTAAACCTTATTTATTGGCAATTCAGAATAATGCTCAATATATTAATCAAAACCTAGGGAGTCTAACACAAGCTTTAGAATCTAAATTAAATAAATAGATTAATTATTGTTTTTAATTGATTGATAGTGGTATATGATTTAAAAAATAAGTCTAAAAAAATAATCATTAACTACTATTCTGGCAGAATGTCAGTTCGTAAATTGAATTAAGGAAGGTCTTTAATGATTTTCTGATAGCGCTCTGTAAAAAGCTTTCCTTTTTTAGCGCCCAAATTCTCCCAAACCTTTTCGATTTCTCTCACGCGGTTATCTGGATTTGGATGAGTACTTATAAATTCGAGTATTTTTTCTGTTTGTTTGTCCTTTTCAAGTTGCTCAAAGAAATGAGCAGCGCCTTTGGCGTCATATGAAGTAGGGTAAAGGTACTTTACCGAAAGGGCATCTGCCTCGCTTTCATCGCTTCTACTAAACGATAAACTCAGTAAATTTGCACCCATATTTACTAGGCCTGCATTATCTACTCCAAAAATAAACTGAAGTAGAATCCCAATTCCCATATTTTTAACCATTTGCTGCACACTATGGCGCTCGTCTGCGTGTGCCATTTCATGACCAATTACCCCAGCCAAGGCGGCTTCAGATTTCAGGTATTTAATTAAACCAGTATATACATAAATATATCCACCGGGTAAACAAAAAGCATTTAGAACTGAATCATCCTGAACAATATGGAGTTCCCAATTGAAATTTTCTTTGTTTTTTACCAGGCCGCTGGCTAAAATTTCGTCTCTAATTGCCTCAATGCGGGTATAGGCAAATGAGGCCTTTTCTCGGTCTAAAATCTTAAATTGACTCGGATTCTCATCAATAAATGCCTTGCTTTGATTTCCTAATTTCACATCAATTTCATGCGGTATCCATTCATTACCGCAGGAGCTAAGCATTACAATTAATAAAAATCCGAGTCCTATTTTTTTCATTACCAAATATTTGCTCTATCTTCTGTTTTTCTATACATTTTATCGCCTTCTTTTATCCCAAATGCCTGATAAAATTGAGGCATGTTTGATAGTGTGCCTAATACCCTAAACTCACCTGGAGAATGTGGGTCGGTTAAAATTAATTGACGCAATGCTTCTGGACGAACATTATTTTTCCAAATCTGCGCAAAACCAATGAAGAACCTTTGTTCAGGGGTAAATCCATTGATTACTTCACCTGGGTTTTTCTTTAATCGCATTTGATATGCCTCAAAAGCAATGGTTAATCCGCCTAAATCGGCTATGTTTTCACCTAAGGTTAACTCACCATTGATATGCAAACTATCGCTTACGTAATAATTGTTAAACTGATTTACCAATACTTTGGTTTTTCCTTCAAATAACTTCTTATCCTCCTCTGTCCACCAACTCTTTAAATTACCATCTGCACCATATTTGGCGCCTTGGTCATCAAATCCATGGGTTAATTCGTGACCAATTACCGCGCCAATACTGCCATAATTTACTGCATCGTCTGCATCGGCATCAAAAAATGGCGGTTGCATAATGGCTGCTGGAAATACAATTTCGTTTAAGGTTGGACTATAATACGCATTTACTGTTTGCGGTAACATGCCCCAACGTCCTCTATCAATGGGTTTGCCGAGGTTGTTGATCATATCTTGAAATCCAAATTCAGATGCTCTGTATTGATTAGCTAAATACGAATCGTCTTTAATCTCTAATTTTGAGTAATCTTTCCATTTATCTGGGTATCCAAACTTCCTATTAAACGAGGCTAATTTTATTAAAGCTTTTTCTTTTGTTTCATTGCTCATCCAAGTAAGACCGTTTATTCTTACTTTAAAAGCAGCTACAATATCATCAACCATTGCATTTACGCGCTTTTTAGATTCTGGTGTAAATGTTTTCTCTACAAAAAGCTGACCCAATAATTCGCCAACAATACTATTAGCAGCAGCAATTCCGCGTTTCCAAAGTGGTTTTTGTTCAGTTGTACCAGTTAATACAGTGCTATAAAAATAGAAATTTTGTTTTTCCAAAGCGCTATTTAAGTACCCAGCGCTGGTATTCATTACATTCCAATTTAGATAGGCTTTAATAGATTCGAGCGACTGTGTGGTTAACAATTGGTTCAGGGCCTCAAAAAATGCTGGCTGAGAAACAATTAAACTATCAAATTTACTAAGTTTGATCTCAGAGAAATAGGTTTTAAAATCAATAGCAGGGTAGGCCTGAACCAATTGATTATAGCTTCTTTTATTATACTGCTTTTCTTGATTTCTTCTTTCTGTTCTGTTCATCGATGGCTTAGCCAAAGCCGTTTCAAAAGCCAAACATGTTTAACGTACTCTTCCCTAATTTTTTGCGACTTTGCATCTGTTTTGAAATAATAGTCGCGATCGGGTAAACCCAAGCCTCCTTGTGAGATGTAAGGAATATAAGCGGTGCTATTTTTTAAATCCTGACCTATATAAAAACCAAAGAAACTGCGAATGCCTTTTCTGTGAAATTTGGCAATAAGTGGAATAATTTCATTTTTGTTTTTTAAGTTATTGATGTCGTCTAAATCGGCTTTTGCCGGACTAACACCTTGTTTTTCTCTTTTGGCTTCGTCTAAAAATAAACGATAAAAAGTACCCACTTTATCTTTGGCCGAACCTTTTGTGGCGGTTTTATCATTGGCAACCGACTCTAAGATTTCTCTTAATACCAAGTTGTTTCTTTCGGCTACAATGTTAAAGCTTCCCCATCTGCTTTCGCTGGCAGGAATAGGGTTTTCTTTAAGCCAAGTACCATTGGCAAAACGGTAAAAATCGGCACCCGGTTGAACAGCTCTGTCAATAGCGGCTACATCTATACCCTTTTGCTTGGTGTTTTGAACAAATGCTAATCCCAGAAAAATTCCAGTACAGCAAATCATTTTAGGAACAATGTTTTTCATAATACTAACGATTTTGTTTTGCGAACATATTGAAAAACTTTTAGGGTTGTATGGATTTTTTTTGAGTAGTATTAATTGAAATTGGATTGATGCTTTCCGTCTAAAGATATTTCTTGGGTATTTAGATTCAAACTTTTCAAGCATTGTAAAATAAATTCTATTATGTTTGAAAAGCATGATCAAGGCAATAAATCTTTTCAAATCATACGGCGAATTGCCCATTTTAAAAGGGATAAATTTGCATATTCAAGCTGGAGAAATTGTTTCAATAGTTGGGGCATCTGGGGCAGGAAAAACTACTTTGCTTCAAATTTTGGGAACCTTAGATAAGGCAGACGGCGGTGAACTTATCATTAATAACCAGGATGTTTCTGGCTTAAAAGGTGCTAAATTAGCGCAATTTAGAAATAAAGAAATTGGCTTTGTTTTTCAATTTCATCAATTGTTGCCCGAATTTACAGCCTTAGAAAATGTGTGTATGCCAGCATTTATTGCTGGTGTGAAGCCTTCCATTGCGGAGGTTCGCGCCAAAGAGTTACTTCATTACCTAGGTATATCTGCGCGTGAAACTCATAAACCAAGCGCTTTAAGCGGTGGCGAACAACAACGTGTTGCTGTAGCAAGGGCGCTTATGAATAAACCTTCAATTATTTTAGCAGACGAACCCAGTGGGAACCTCGACTCAAAATCGGCTGAGGATTTGCATTCATTGTTTTTTCAATTGAGATCAGATTTGGGTCAAACTTTTGTTATTGTTACCCATAACCAAAGTTTAGCTGCACAAAGCGATAGACAATTAACCATTAAAGATGGCATTATTTTACAGTAGCCGTGGCCATTCATGAAGTATTAAAATCATACTGGGGTCATACTGAATTTAGGCCCCTACAACAAGATATTATTGAATCTGTTTTAGTCGGCAATGATACATTGGCGCTATTGCCAACAGGTGGTGGTAAATCTATTTGTTTTCAGGTGCCAGCCATGGTTATGAGCGGAGTTTGCTTGGTGGTTTCGCCCTTAATTGCGCTCATGAAAGATCAGGTAGCCAATCTGCATAGCAAAGGTATTAGCGCACAAGCCATTTATTCTGGTTTGAACCCATCAGAAATCCAATTAATATTAAACAATTGTGTGCATGGTGGGGTTAAATTTTTATACCTATCTCCAGAGCGCCTTGGTTCGGAATACGTGAAAAGTCAGCTCTTGCAAATGAATATTTGCTTGTTGGCAATTGATGAAGCGCATTGTATAAGTCAGTGGGGATATGACTTTAGACCAGAGTATAGAAAGATAAAAGAGGTTCGTGAACTTTTTCCTGATGTTCCAGTTCTAGCGCTAACAGCTTCTGCAACAGAAAGTGTGGTAAACGATATCCAAGATCAATTGGGTTTTAAGTCTAAATTAGTTTTTCGTAAAAGTTTTGAAAGGCTGAACCTACACTATATTGTAAGATACCATGAAAATAAATTAGATAAAATGTTAAATGCCTTTCAAATGATGAGAGGCAGTGGGTTGGTATATGTACGTAATCGGAAATTAGCAGAAGACTTGGCCGCTTATTTAGTTGAAAATGGGATGAATGCTTCCTATTATCATGCCGGGTTAAAAGCCGAGGAAAGGCAGATTAGGCAGGATAATTGGATCAAAAATAAAACCAGAATTATGGTTTGTACGAATGCTTTTGGTATGGGCATAGACAAGCCAGATTGCAGGTTGGTTGTTCATTACCAAATTCCAGATTGCTTGGAAGCATATTATCAGGAAGCGGGGAGGGCTGGTAGAAATGGAGAGGCTGCATATTGCTTATTATTATACCATACCTCCGATGCACATGTAATGAGAGCTAATTTAGCTAAACAATTTCCAGAACCGGCATTTCTTGCTTCGGTTTATGCACATTTATCAGACTATTTTCAAGTACCAGTTGGACAAGAATCAGAGCATGATTACCTGTTCAATATCCAAGCTTTTTCAGCGCATGTAAAACTAAATACGGTATCTGTTTTTAATGCTGTAAAATTATTGTCGCAATTAGAATTAATTCAGGTAAATGAGGCGCTTAATCTTCCTTCGCGCATAAAATTACATTTGAAAGGGAATGAACTTTTTCAGTTTCAAAACACACATATTTTGTATGCCGATTTATTGCAATTGCTATTGAGAACTTATGGCGGTATATTTGACTATGAGGTTGTAATTGCAGAAGGAAATTTGGCAATGCAGTTAAATATTTCTGAAGCAAAATTGCGTGAAAATTTACAGAAATTGCAGGAATTAGGGATTTTAACCTATTCAGAACAGCATAATCAACCTACGCTTCGTTTTATTGGTCCACGAATGGCTAAACAATATTTACCCGTTAATTCATCGTATATAAGATTCAGAAAACAAATGGAGTTTGAAAAATTGGAGGCAATGATTCAGTATGCAGAAAATACAAACTTATGTAGAAGTAGGGTTTTGCTGCAATATTTTGATGAGTTTGATGCAATGGATTGCGGAGTATGTGATATTTGTAAAGAAAAAATTGGCAGATATTGGACGGAAGAAAAGTTAGTGCAATTGGTTGAACAGTTGCGCGTAATAGATTGGAAGAAGGCATATTCAATTAAAGAATTGGCTTCAATTTGTAAAAATTATAGGGATTTTGAATTGGCTGCAGCATGCAGGATTTTATTAGATAAAGGTATATTGCAACTTAATTCAGCGCAACAAATAACGTGGGTGAAGTAAAGAAAATAATTGTAAGCGTAAGTAATGATTTAACCTACGATCAACGTATGCAGCGCCATTGCAAAGTTTTGCGCGAGGCAGGATATGAGGTGTGTTTGATTGGACGAAAACGCGGGCTTTCCTTGCCTCTAAAGGAGGAAGTTTTTGAGCAAAAAAGACTCTCTTGTTTCTTTGAAAAAGGTAAATTATTCTACATAGAATTTAATCTAAGGCTCTTTTTCTATCTGCTTTTTGAGCCGTGCGACATATTACTTGCTGTTGATTATGATACGATTTTGCCCAATACAATTGTAGCTAAAATTAAATCTAAAAAATTGGTATTTGATGCACATGAATATTTTACGGAAGTACCCGAGTTATACCTG